>NZ_JBQFMM010000013.1:0-145897 GCF_056531845.1 Ruegeria sp. K3
CCATCAAACGGCCCTGCATATCGACCATGCATACCAATACGGTGTCGATTTCCCCGGCAGAAATCTGCGCCTTAAGATGCTCGAATGTCAGTGTCGCGCTCACGATGCGCCCTCCCTGATCGTGATATCGTTCAGCGCCGGTTCAAGCAGCGCCAGTATGTCCCGGGACATGTTGGCAACCTGTACTTCATTGCCCAAAAGATCATTGCGTACTTCGATCATCACATTGGCCAGCCCCCGGCTCAGCGCATGAAGACGGAGCGAATGCGTTACACCGTCAGCGGGGCCATAGGGCTGATTACGTTCCGTGCGGCGATGCGGGATCTGATCCATGTGATCCAGCATGGCATCGACCAGACGACTGTCCTCGTCATGGAGAAGTCCAAGTTCAACCGCGCGCGGCTTACCAAAATAGACTGGCGTGAAGGAGTGTATAGTCACAACGACTGTATCCGGACCGCGCGCATCCAGAACCTGTGCAACAGCCTGACAGAACGGGGCATACACTGCCTGGGTACGTGCATCGCGTTGCGATTGATCGAGGCCCACATTGCCCGGCACTTCGATCAGTTCTGATTTCTCGGGCATTGCGCTTGCCGCCTCGGGCGGACGGTTGCAATCATAGACCAATCGCGAGACGGTCGAGGCCACGACCGGAGCATCAAGCGCTGTCGACAGCGCCCGTGTCAGCGCCATTGCGCCCGGATCCCAAGCGGCATGGCTGACGCGCGCGGATGCGGACAATCCCAAATCATCAAACTCTGCCGGAATGCGGTTGCTTGCATGTTCACACAGCAGAACCACACGCCCAATGCCCGTCTCGTTCAGGATTTCGACTGATCCCGTCACCCTTTGACCTCAGTATCAGCGTCCTGCTCCATCTGTGGGAATTCTTCGATCAGGCGGGTTTCAAGCAACTGCCCGTTGCGATATAGGATCGGATAGGCGACGGCCGCGATGTGACTGTTGAATTCGCGAAAGGCGCGCAGCGTTTCGAGGTGGATGTCGCTGGTTTCAAAGCTTTCTGCGCTGCCATGTTGCAAGCGTTTAAGGTGGCGTTTGCGACTGTCACGCTCGGCCCGCTTGATTTCGGTTTTTTCCAGGCTCAGCAGACGCGCGCTTTCCAGATCGTCCGAGATCAGCACGTTCGAGGCCAGTTTCAGGTTGGCCACAATCCCCTCGTGCATTTCGACCAGCTCTGACCAACCTTCTTTCGAGAACGCGGCCCCCTTTTTGCGCATGTCATCCGCCAATGCCGTCAGGCGTTTGGCCACCACGTCGCCCGCGGTTTCCAGGCGAATGGCATATTCCATTAGGTCCCGCGCAATCTTGGCATTTTCCTTGCCGAACGCATCAGCGGGGATAGCCGCCACATATTGCCGGATACCAGAAAGGCAATCGTTCACATCAGTATCCATGTCCCGAATGGCCCGGATCTGCTCCTTGTCGCCGCTGCGATAAAGCTCCAGCGCAGGCCGGAACATCGAGCCAACCATGTCGCTCATCCGCAGAAGCTCGCGTTTGAGGTTAGACAGGGCCTGATTGGGTCTGCTGAGGGAGTCGAGATCAAGTGCGCTGATCGGTTGCCCGGGCTGCGCGCTGCTTTCAGGACTTTTCGGATCGGGCAGCAGTTTTTCGAATGGCGCGCGCAGCATGCCGCAGAACGGCAGGGCCAGAACCAGAAGCGAGGCGTTGAAAATCAGATGTGCATTCACCAGCATCTGCCCGCCTTGCAGATCGCCCAATACTCCGGTTCGCAGCGCCAGGTTGGCAGCAAACAGCGAGACAATTGACCAACTGCCCCGCAGCGCCAGATTAGCGCAGGGAATGCGCCTTGCAGACAGGGCCATGCCGCGTGTCAGCCAAACCGGGATGAAGGCGGACCCGAAATTAGCACCCAACACCAGCGAGAGCCCGGCGGCAAACGGGATCGCCCCGATTTGCACCAGGGTCACACACATCAAGATCGCAGCGACCGAAGAATGCATGACAAAGGCCAGCGCTCCACCGACCAGGAACGCTGTGATGTAATCACGCGCAAGATACTCGGCGATGGCGGGTAGAAAGGCGCTGTCACGGATCGGGTCCATCGCCTCGCGCAGAAAACGCAGTGAGATCAGGATGAATGCGACACCCATCAGAATACGGCCCAACTGGCGCGGTTTCTTGGCCTCTGTCTTGACGAACAGATAGCCGCCGACCGCAAGCAGTAGCGGCACCAACCAATCCAGTTTGAAGGACAGAACCTGAATGATCAGCGCCGAGCCGAGATCGCCACCCAGAACCATCGCGAGCCCGGTCGGAAAGGCCAACATCCCGCCCGCCGCAAATCCGGAGGTCAGCAATGCAACCGCGGCCGAGCTTTGCAAGACGACGGCCATTGTAAGCCCTACCATCGAGGCCTGCGCATAGCTGCGCTGCCCCGTCATCACCCGCTGAAACGATGCACCATAGCTACGCTCGATGCCCGTGCGCACCATGCGCACAGCGTAGAGCAGCAGCATCGTTGCACCAGCCAGACTTATGAGGAAACTGACAATCGCCATTCCGTTATCCGTTCACCAGATCAAGCAGCTCGGAATGCAGTTGCGGCGTGGCCGCCGATATGACTCGGCCGTCGGAGTTCAGACCTAGCGGCTTACCCTCCCAATCGCTCATGATCCCGCCCGCAGCTTCAACTACGGCGGAAACCGGCAGATAGTCATAAGGCTGCAGATCATAATCGATGACCGCATCAACATGGCCCATCGCAAGCAGTGCATGCGGGTAGCAGTCATAGGCAAAGCGTCGGGTCTGTCCCGAATTCATCAACCGATCAAACAGGGCCGGATGATCCCGGTAAATCTTGTCGCCTTCGTTGACGAAAAAAACTGCGTCGCTCAATTGGCGTGTAACGCTGACCGAGACAGGCTTGCCATTCAGTGTGGCCCCTTGACCTTTCATGCCGATCAGAAATTCGTTCAGGGCAGGCATGCCGATGACCCCCAATCGGGGAACACCATTCGTGAGATATCCCAACAGGAACCCAAACAACGGATGCCCCGACAGGAATGACCGGGTGCCGTCAATGGGATCTACAATCCAGACATTCTGCCGATCCTGACCTTCGAACCCCTGCTCTTCGCCAAAGATACCGTCATCTGGAAAGTTCTCAGCCAAATATTGTCGCACAACGGCCTCGACACCCTTGTCCGCCTGTGTGACCGGGCTTTCGTCCGCCTTGAACTCAACCCCCAAACGTCCCCGAAAGTACCCGCGCGCAGCCTGCGCGGCGATATTGGCGATTTCGGCGGCGTGAATCGCGATATCTGACGTACCTTCGGGCGTTGCAACGGTATTTGGTGGGGTTAGCATCTGTTTTTGTCCCTCATTGCAATGCCTTAAGCAGTATTCAGAGACGCCGTCATGGTACAGGTAAACTGGATGACTAACGGATCGCCATTGCACATGGGTGTTCCGGTTGTATCGTCACTCTGCGATGCTGCATTACGCAACATCTTTTAAGCATCAACGTCACAAAACCCCACACAGCACAGCAACATTAACCCACAAAAAACAACTTATTCAACTAAATTATTCCGTTTTTGGTTGATTAGCGGTTTCGTTTGTGGATTTTTGAGCGGTGGGTATCGCCATTCCGAGGCAAAGCAGGCAATACCGCCGCGTAGTTTTGGCAGGAATACACGCGCAGGGCCAAAGATTCGGTTCAGCGATCAGGAGCACCGGGATATGACAGACAAACACAACGTCCTGTTTATCATTACCGACCAGATGCGGGCGGATTGTTTGTTTGGGGCATTGGAGGCCCATGTTGACCTGCCTCACATGCGCGCATTGATGGAGGACAGTGTTTCTTTCACGCGGCACTTTTCCGTTACCAACCCCTGCGGGCCATCGCGCGCCTCATTGCTGACCGGGCAATACGCGATGAACCACCGGTCGGTACGAAACGGCACGCCCCTGCGCCACGATGCACCGACCATCGCCAGCGAGATGCGCAAGGCAGGGTATCTGCCGATGCTGTTTGGATATACCGACACATCACAGGACCCGCGCGTGTTTGATGCAAAAGACCCGGCGCTCAGGTCATATGAATTCCACATGGCCGGTTTTCAGGAAATGCTGGAAATGCGTTTGGAGATGTCATTCCCATGGCGTTCTCATCTGAAAAACCTTGGATATGAGTTCGAAAACTATATTGACGTGTTCAAACCGGTCGCACCCAATGGCGGCCAGCCTGCACTGAATGACCCGGCCTTCTACGCAGCCGAGGATAGCGATACCGCCTTTCTAACCGATCGGTTTCTGGAAACCATGCCGGCGTATGCGGATGATGACAGGGGATGGTTTGCACATCTGACCTACATTCGCCCGCATCCACCGCTGGTAGCCCCGGCACCATATAACCGAATGTATGACCCTGCCTCGCTACCATTGCCATCGCGACTGCTAACCGCCGAGGCCGAAGAGGCGTTGCATCCGTTTTTCGCTCCGGCACGGGCCAACAGCACGGTTGCCGGGTTTGTTGAAGGTTTCCCGGACCTTGAACCGACGGACGAGGTAGTGCAGACGCTGCGTTCGATCTATCTGGGTCTTGCCACGGAGGTAGATCATCATATCGGCCGCGTGGTTTCGTTTTTGAAAGAAACCGGGCAGTACGACAACACGTTGCTGGTGGTCACCGCAGATCATGGCGAGATGCTGGGGGATCGACACAGTTGGGGTAAGATGTCGGTTTATGATGCGGCCTATCATACACCCTTGATCGTGCGCTTGCCCGATGGAGCCCGTGGCAAACGGGTCGAGGCACCCACGGAATCGATTGATATCGTTCCGACGATTCTCGAATGGATCGGGCAGACAATACCGGATTCCATGAATGGGCATTCGCTGTTGCCCTTCCTTCAGAGTGAATCCTCAACCCCGGCTGACTGGCGCCGCTATTCATTCTCGGAGTTGGACTTCGCTGATCCGCTGAACCCAACCCGCTGGCAACGCGATCTGGAAACGGGGTTAGAGGACAGCTGCCTGAGCATCCTGCGCGACGACCGGTTTACATTGGTTGAGTTTGCGGCTGATCTTCCGCCCATGCTGTTTGACGGTGAAGGGCAGGGTGAGATGGAGAACGTGGCAGAACATCCTGAACACGCCGCCACATTGGCACGCATGACACGCGACATGTTGCGTCACCGGATGCGGAAAATGGACAAGACCCTGTCAAACTGGATGATCACCCCGGATGGTCCGCGCCATCCGTGACATTCCTATATGGCTGAGGATCGTCAACCACCCCAGGTTACAGTCATCAGCATATCCTCGAACTCTGCGGTGTCGAAAAACAGCACGATCTCACCCGTTGGGCCTGCGGGCAACGGAACCGTCGCCAACTGACCAACCGCCAGATCGCCCAGTTCCGGACGGCGGGTCAATGTGTCCTGAACCACACCTCCGTCGCTTGTATCAGAACGATCAGACACCGTGATTGTTGCCGGAGCAGCATCCAGACTGCTTTCAGCAAAAAGATCGCACCGTTTGAGCGTCGTGAGGCGACCAGCCGACCAATAGGGATAGTGCTCGGGTCGGAGTGTCAGCCGCAGCTCGTGACGCCCACCCGCAGGTGGTGTTTCGCGGCGGAAGCGTGCCCATTCTGTCGGGAACTCGTGCCGCAGTGAGAATAGCCGCACATTGCCCACAGTCCCGTCTGCCGCGATATCGGCTTTCAGATGATCAACCGCCGCATTGCGCACAGGTCCACCGCCATCCCGCGCAGTGTAGCGCAGGTGCAAGACGACGTCCGAGATCGTGTCATAGTCGAACTGTTGCGGATCGCCCTGCGTTGGGTCCGCAGGCAGCTCTAGCCGCCATTCGCTGACTGCGCCCACATTCTCGAATGGTAAATAGCGATCATCAGGCATGCCCTCGAACTGACCGGTTTCCATTTGCGCCGCACTGAACACATTGCTTTCGGCGCTGTGAATATCGGCGAAACGGTCGTCTTCGGGGCCCGTGCGAACATAGCCATCCCCGATATCCGGTCGTTGCCGGATGCTGCTCTTGAGATGCACAAGTTTCGCATGGGTTCCTATATAGGGCCCGGAAACACAGGGCAGGCTGAGCGCAACACTCTTGATCCGGCGGAAGTAATGGCCCGGCCCATCCAGATCGAACTGGGCCTCGGGGATTTTAAAGGTACACCGACCTGTTCTTCGCAGATTGACCAGGGCCAGCGGATCGATTTGTAGCAGGCTGACATGTTTGGTCAGCTCGTATTCGTTGCGATTGTGCTCGTGATACGCAAGCTCCATCCGCTTGACGTCCAGCAGCAGCGCCTCGCCTGAAAGAAGCCCCTTGCGACCGCCATCCCAATAGTTGAACTGCACCAGAGTTTTCTGATCCAGCTCGGGCCGCATCAGTTCGGCTTTCATGGTCTGCTCGGCGCGTCGCGCGGTATCGAAGGCAAAGCGGTAGTACTCGTAATACAGCTTTGACAACTCGCCTTGCAGCCAGCCATAGAGCTCTTCGTTGGTGTACTTGTCCTGCAAGAAATCGCGGGTTTGCTCTGATAGACGGATTGCCTTCTTCAAGTTCAGGTATTCGCGATGCTGCGCCTGTTCCGCGATCAACGATGTCAGAATCTGACGCCCGATCTGCATCACATCATGGGCCGCCAGATTGTGCTGCAATATCCATTCATCGGCGCGACGTTCATAGGCGGCAGTGCGGGCCGCCATCCCGGCCTGATCACGGTTCCAGTCCGCGATCATCCCGGAAACATCCCCCGCGATCCGCATGACCGAGGACAGCACGGTTCCCACCTTAAAATCGATGGTGCCGCCGAGACCCCAATAGTGCAGATCAAGTTTCGGGTCGGGGATCGGGGTAAGGGTTGCTGAAATCGAGTGGAATACCGATTTGGCCAGCGTTGTGTCACGGGCTATTGGCAGCAGAGTATTAAGCTCTTCATCCTCTTTCTTAGACAGGTGAAGGTCTCCGCCCCCGGTCTGACCCGACGTTTGTGCGCCGTCGCCATCGCCCGGGCGCTCAAGATCGGGAAACTCGAGCCGCTGAACCGGGACGTCATATTGCGCAACAAGCGCCTCATATGCTTCATCAAAATTGGCCTTTGTCAGGTTTTGACGGGTCAACTCAAGGGTTTCAGGCGCATTTGGATCAGCCTCCTGACCCAGCAGGCGCTTGTAGTAGTTCAATCGCTCAAGCGCCGCGCCGCGACTGCCGATCAGAGCTTGCGTCGCTGCCTCGGTGTTTTTCCATTGAAGGTAACGAAGATCGACCTGCAGTTTCTGCAAGCTGACTTCGTGACCTTGCCGCAACAGGGCAAGTGCCTCGGCGTCGCGTTTTTCCAAGGCGGTCAGCAAGGCCGACCCGATATTGCGGACCTCTCCGGCCAATTCCGCCGCCTTCTCGATCAACACGCGCGAGCGGACGGGGCTGACCGGTTGATTCAAACCCGAAACGACAGAGCCGATATCCAGCCCAGCCGCCGCCGCCTTGACCAGCATTCCCGGATCGATCGGCGGGTCGAACAGGGCAAGCGGACGAACCTGCCCTTCGATATCCATACAGTTGCGGATTTTGAACAGCCGGTCGGCAACCGTATCCCAATAACCCAGCAGCTTTTCATTATGCGGGATGCAGAAATACAACGTGCGGGCCATACCGAATAACGGCGCAGCGCTGTCGCTGGTGCCCGCACCTGTTGGCGTTGTGAAATTGAAGGGGAACGCGCCTTCAAGCTCGACCAATGCATTGCCCATCGGATCAAGCCCTTGCGCCCGAAGCTGCGCAAAGGTGCGTGGCGTGGTTGTTCCACCCGCAGGTGAACGCTGCGGCTTGTCGCCCAGCAAGTTCGAGGCGAGCACATAGATCTGCAGCGCTTCCATGATGGCTTCGCGCGTGAATTGCTGGAACAGGTTGTCACCCCAGGCAATCAGATTGTCGAGGTACTTCATCACCACGTGCATCATGAATGAAATCGTCCGTGTGCGCGCGACTGCAAAGGGCTGAAACGGGGTGTTTCGCACCGCTTCATACCCATTTAGGATCGCTTCTTTCTCGGCCAGCTCCGCGTCGGTGCATTCGTCGTTTGGTTTGCTGAGCAGGGTCAACAACGTATCGATGGATTGGGCTTCGCCCTCGCGAAAGGCAAGGAAACGCCAATAGCGTGTGGGCACCGGTACATCGGGGTCATTCTCGGTCGGATCGAAAATCAGATGGAACCAGCGTTGCGCTTCGGCGAAACGTTGGGTCTTGGACAAGTGCACCGCAATGGTCAGCGGCACATGGAACATCAGTTCCCAATTGTAGTTGGCATAAGGCCCACCCATCCGCGTGTCGATTTCCTTCGGGAACGAATGGATGTCGATCTTGTCGGTTTCCTGCGGGGAATAGAGGGAATTGAAGAATGACTTGCGCAAGCTTTTGTGAAACTCCGGGGACAACATCCCGGGCACACCCTGTATGTTCAGACGCTCGATCAACTCCGACACGAAGGGGTGGAAGAAGTTTTCAAACGTGTAGTCCCAGTGTTTTTCATAGCTTATAAGCTTCATCTTCTGGGGGCCGAAAATGTCCTGATCAAGCAGGTGATGATAGCCATAAGTGCTGATCTTGCTGGTATCCATGATCAAAGTCCTTTCCGGATCAAGTGCGACGCATGCGGACGGTGCTGCCCATCGGGCCGATGTCGCGGTCGCCAAAGCGGACCGTGCCACCGGTGCCCAGCGCTGTATGGACAAAGGCGTCTTCGGTCACGAATGCACGAAGAGTGCTCAGGTCGGCGCTGCCAAAGCCGGGGATTGCAGTCACCCGTTCAATCCGGTCGGGCTGCTCGGCAAGCGGCTCGAATGCCAGCACCATGGTATCGATTGTCGGGTCAACTTCGGCCACGCGGCCAAAATCAAGCCAGGTCACAACTTCGACGATCCGCTGCTTCGTGGACACGTAGAACACATGTCGCGGGTCGGCATAGAAGAACGGCGACTCCCAGGCTTCTCCATTGGTCGGGTGATGCGGCTGTGTGGCCTGATCGGGCGCCTTATTGGACAGCAACCGATGCGTGATCCCGTCATTGGAATAGATCGCTGTAAGGCGGTTTGACCCGGTCGACGTAATACGTTTCGGCAAGAAATGCGGCGCCTTCTTGGGTGAGCGCGTATCGGGTGTGCTAAACGTGTTGTACATAAAGAACGAAACGCCCAGCCAATCCTTGTACGAGATCGATATCCGCATCCCGTTGGTCCATGGGAATGAAGACAGGCGGATGCCTTTGCGGAAATTGCGCATCTCTCGGGCTGGCACGTTTTCGCGCAGCAACAGGGGCTCATCAGGATCCGAACTGCGCGGCGGTTGCCACACGCCATCCACCCGTTCAGTCCAGTTCAGCATGACCTTGACGTCAAAGGTGGGTTCATCAACATCCATCAACGATGACGCCTCAACCTCGGCCAGCGGGCCTGATCCCGCATTGGGTGTTCCTTGTGCCGTGTTTTCCGGCATCATCTTGATCCAAAACAGGAACAGACGATTGTTCCAGACCAGCGGCATGACCGGATTATCCTCGATATCCAGCGGGATTTTCTCCCACGCGCTCCACGAGCCATAGGCACGGGTCCGGTGGTAATAACTGCGTTTGGCCCCGGCGGTGCGCCCGATAACATGCAACACGTCGTCTGCAGCACCGGGATCGCCTTCGATCTGGTAGAGACCGCATACTTCCAGCTTGGCGACCTCTTCCAGTTTCTGCAGATACCCGATCAGCGAGGTGGCTGCGCGTTCCTCGGTGATGTCACCCTGCAGCAATTCACTCATCGCTTCGCGGAAGAAGGGTGACTGGTCGTCGCGCAATTCCGGCTCCATCCAGTTTTCAGGGTACAGGAAGATTTTCCGGTTTGCCTCCCACACGCGGTAACGCTTCATCCACTCCCAATGCTTGGACCGAAGGCTGGATGCAGCCACACGGGGTTCAAGGTTCATCAGGCAGCGCTCGGTAAAGATCTGGACCGAGGACAATGCGTGACGAACCCGCGAAGTGAGCATGCACGGCTCCATCTGCACATCCATCAGGAAGTATTCGAACAACTTTTCGGGCGTGTTGATATGCGCCGCATCCGGACGCCCGCGCAGATCGTGCAGGATATGCGCCACCAATGCATCACGCTGGCGCTTGCGCAGGCGGTCATTGATCGGTTGCAGGATTTTGAGCCAGTCATCCGGGCTGTAGCGCGCGCGAAGGGCGGCGCGGAAATTCCGCACAATGGGTCCGGTTGGGGCGGGTGTTGCGGCAGCGATAAGCGCTGTCGCCGGAATCCCAAGTGCCGTCAGCCATTCGGCGATGTCATGAAGCCGCTCCAGAACGGCCAGATCGCTAATATCGGCTGAGGTGAGTCCGAAATGTACCAACAGGGCGGCGATATCCACGGGATCCCAGCGCGTGACTTGGAACAACTCAGCCTCGGCGTCGGCTATGGCGAATGCTGGATTCTCGGCTATCGAGACCAGCCGGGCATTTTCAGGGGCATATGCCGCCTTTAATCGCGCCATGCGCAGGTGGGCCGTTAGCACCCCCATCAGCGCGGCAGAGGTCGGATCATCGGGTGTGCCGCTGACGGGCAGGCTGTTTGGCCAGGCCGCACCCGCAATCTGCAAATCGCCATGTGTCGTCAGGTGCAAGATCTCAGCGACGTCAAGTTTCAGCGTTTCGGACAACCGTGCAATGCGGCGCGTGCGCAGGTAGGCCGCGCCCAGATGCGATACCGGATCAGCCGGGTAGAGATGCGAAGCGCCGATGACCTCAGTTCCTCGGCCCGGTGCACTCCAACGCAACGCCAGACGGTCGGTCACATTGGCCACGCCCAGCGCGATTTCGACCAAAGTGCCTGCGCGAAGCTCGATCGCGTTGGTGTTTGACCATATGCCGCCCGCCTCGGTTAGAAGAACAGGTTCGCCTGCGATGCTGAGTGTCACGGTCGCGCCCGCATCAGCTTCGACATCAATGTTGAAGAATCCGTTTTCAGGCGCTTCCAGATATCCCCGTAACCGCATCGAAATCGAAGAACCTGGTGTGGTTTGATTGTCTGGCAGCACTGTTCCAGTGGAGGCAAAATCAATCGCGCCAGATAAGGTTTCGACCCGCGCAGGCGGTGCAGTGTGGGCCGGGCCATCGCTGATTTCAGCACCCAGACCCCCGGATTCGAGCATCAGGGCATCCTCAAGCGCGGAGCTGGCCGGATCAGTCGCCGCATGCAGAACCTCGGCCTTTTCGAACAGGGTGGTCGCCATGTCAGCCTCAACTTCGATCGCAGTTCCCAAAAGCTGCAGCGCTACCTGACGTTTCCGTCTTGAGATCAGCTGCGGCAGGATGCCTTCCAGCAGGGCGCGATAGGCCTCGGCCTTTGGAGCGACTGAACTGCGATAGGCGTCGTGCAGCGGCAGCAGCTCTGGGAAGCGGGTGAAAAATGGCTGCGATTGTGCCTCGCTGGCGTTGAACAAGGCGTCAATAGCTGGCGCGAAGGCGGCAGGGGTCCCGGCAACGGCCTGCAGGGCATCCCTGACCGTGGTCGACATGAGCCCGCTGAAAACCAGAACCTTGCGGAAATCATCATAAGCGATTTGATCGGGTGCCTCGGCCAGAATTGCAGGCTCCAACACGGGTGCGGAATGGTCATAGGCAACCTCGGTCGAGGATGTGGCCTCAAGATATCCAAAATATTGCTCGGTCGCTTCGGCCCCGTAGACCAGAGACATATGGGACCGGGCAATGCCGCCATCGGGATCATCCACCAGCACAAAGTCATTGGTGATAGCCGCAAACCCTGCACGCAGATCGCGTGCCAGGGTCGTGATGTTTTCTGCGGGCGGTGTCGTCTGGCCACTTGGGTCATGGTTCAACAGCAGCGCCAGCGCTGTTTCCAGCGACAGGCCTAGCTCGGACAGGCGATGCACCAGATCGATAACCGTCAGCAGAGCGGGTGCAGTGGCGTCTTGCGGGCCATAGGGGTCAAGACCGGTGGCTTGAAGCAAACGCTCCAATCCCGGCACGCTTTGCTCAAGCGCGCGCGTCAACCAGCCGCGACGGTAGATTGCGCTGACCGTCTCGATGGTCAGGGGTGTCGTGTCATCGAACCCCAAAACAGCGACGATCCGGTTAAATTCCGGACCCGTCAATGAAAAGGCCGCGCGCAAGGTTTCAACCTCGGGCAGCAACAGGGCCGCAGGGTCTGTAAGCACACCGCCAAAACCATCTTCGGCAAAGGCGGGGTTTTCGCGAGCAGGTCGCTGGAACATTTCACGGAATAGCGCGGCGGTTCCATTGGTGCCGATTGGTCCAAAGAGGGCCAGGATCGGGCGCAGCGCGTCCTCGGGCCTTAGCTCCAGCGCATCAAGGGCCGACATGGCGATGCCCAACTGTGGCAGGAGCTCGGCAAAGCCGGCGTCCATGCGAGCCAGGTCCACCTGCGCGTCGGCGCCGCCCGGCATCTGGTTCGTCGGATAAAGCGCCGAGATGATAGCATCCGTGTCGGCAATGCTAAGTTCCAGAACACGCCACATACGGACGAACCGGTTAATCCGGATAAAGTCATTCCATTCAAGGCGGTTGGACAGCGGATCAGGGTCTGGGTGACGCAGTTCAAGCGCGCTTAGGTCGCACATATCCGACGGGTCTTGCGGATTTGTAAGCACGATCAGACCCATGATCCGGTCGAAAGTAGTGTCATCAAGCAACCATGCCTCGATATCACCGCCATAGCGTTCAGGCTCGACCCCTGCCGCCATCCGGCTTTGTAGTTCTGCGGAGTTGATCGCGCCGTCCCGGAAGGCCCGGATATCGTCGAAGCCCAGGCCAAGATGCTCAAGCTTCGGGATCAGCGCGGCTCCGGGGTTCACGAACTCGGTCTTTAGGATGTTCACGAGATCAACCGGCGTGATCTCGGTGCGGCGGCATAGGTCGCGCACGCTTTCCAAACCATCACGCACTTCGGCTGCGCTGACACCCGCATCAAAACCATAAAGCGAACGCACTGTCAGATCGGGTCGCGCTGACCCGGCAACCGCCACGCTTTCGGTCAGGACGGCGTTGAGACCGCGCGAGATGTTCAAGCGCTGCAGCCAGATGTCGCGCCATCCGTACGGTGTATCGTCCAGCGCGTCTGACGAACGCAAGTCGGCCATAACCCGATGTAAAGGCGCGTCGAAACGATTGAAAAGGGCCTTCAGTGCCTCCAACGAACGGTCAAACGGCAGGGGGGCAGGGAATTGGGCGGTGGCCAGCGTGGCATAGGCGGCATCGCGTACAAATTGAGGGCTGGCCAGCAACTCTTCAGGCGGTGTTTGACCATCGGTCGAATGACCCTGATATCCACCCAAAGACATGCCGTTGACAACGAAATGCTCCAGCACCTCGTTCACCAAGTCGATGTATGGCACAGGCGTCAGAGTGTTTTCGCAAGTCAGAGGCAGGTGTTGAATATCAGGCCGCCGATCAAGCAACACATCAAGTGGATTGGTGAAGCCGTTCGGAATCTCGGTCGCGGGGCGATCGAGAAACAGCAGAAGATCGACAAGATAGGCTGCGGGGCTGAGGACCGAACGGCAATGCTCGCACCCGCAATAATCCATCGAACCAAATAGCTCTTCTAATGTGGAGTATGCGATCACATCGCCAAAATTGTCCGACCCGCCCGGGGTAGGGTTCAAAAACCCGTCAGCAGCACCCACGCTGGGGCCGATCGCTGGCATCATCCGGTGAGTCATATAAGCGGTGGCCAGATTCAGAACCGCTCCATGGACCTGTTCGGCCTTGCGGTAGATCTGCATCGCGACGGCCTCGTTCAGAACGGCCTTGTGGGCGCGCAGGAACTCATCTTGTGGCAGCGCCACGACCGCATAGGCCGAATCCAACCCTGCAGCCAGCATGGCATTCATACTGCTGTCGTCGGGCGAGATCTGATAGACTCGCTGAATGCGTGAGATTTCGCGCACCACTTCTGGCGGTTCGTCCAGCGCATTTTTTGCAATAAAGCGCGCTACGGGCTGCTGACCTATCTGGAAGGTATCGGCATGTTTTGCGAGGAATTCATGAACGTTGTTCGACAACCCGGTATCGACCAATGGCGTCTCCTGCGCCCGGACCATTTCCGCAACAACCGCAGTCGGGAAAGACAGCCGCACCTGAGCGGCCATGAATTCTGCATAGTTGGCGCGTCTTTCGGCGGCATCCCGGCCCTGAACTGCCTCTGGCACGGGGTCGGTATCATCCATGATCGCGGCCCAGGCGTCGGCTTTATGAAAACCCGCCTTCACTAGGCCTCCCAACGTACCGTCCGCATCGCCATCGGTGTCACGATGCAAGCGTTCGACCAGCTTGGAGTTGTTGAGCGTCAGATAGGCAAGCTTGCCATCGGTCTGCAAACGGGCGGCTTTGTCCTGACCCAACTTACCCTCTACCTCGGTCCAGAATGTATCGAGATCATCACCATGCGCCGCATGGAGCGCGGCAAAAGTTTCACGCTCGTCATCCCGCGTCAGCGAAAGTGCAAGCAAAGGCTGCATTCCGGCCAAAGTCCCGGGAGGGGGCGTATCCAGCCGCACGCGCGCGGAGACTTCGGTAAATCGGGCAAGGGAGGCATCTGTCTGATCCGCCAGTTTGGCGTCGATCAATCCTTCATCCAGCGCGGATTTCCAGATTTGCGCCACTTTAGCAGGGGGCGTGCGGAAAACCGCGGTGTCATCGGCGGGAACACCTGCACGTAAAAGCGCATAGAACAGGCCAGAGTCGATGCGTTGACCACGCCGTCCAGCGGTCTTGTCAGACAACTGCTGGGATAGCGACGCCAGTGCCACGGCGCGCGCGTCCCAACCTGTTTTATTGGCCAGATATGTGATGTCCTGACGGGTGTCGCTTTCTTCAAGTTTCGACAAGGCACCGTTGAACTGACCAGAGAGCGCCTTGGTCAGTGTGGCGTGTTCTGACGACAGTTTTGCGGCACTTTCAGCAGGCAGAACCACGGAAAGCTCGGAATCCGGTCCGGCGTCATATTCCACCGCCGAAGCGGCAACCACATCGTCATTCAAACGCACCTGCACCTGAAGGTCTGGCGCATCCTTGCCGCGCTTGGTGATCTGATCTCCGGCAAACACAATCTCGAAGGCACCGCGTTTACCGGTTGTAGCCTTCCCCAGTTCAACGTCGCCGCCGACACCTTTGTCGACAACAACAACAGCAAGGCCATCAACAGCCGCACTTTGCGCACTTATGACGCGACCGCTGACACGGTAGGTGCCAAAATCCGTCGGTGTGTCCAGTCGAGCGACCAGATCGTTAATCACAGCCGCCGTCCTTTTATCGACACTGCCGGTCGGGGACAGATCGGCCTCTTTCTGAACCAGGCGAACGGCTTCAGTGGTGCCTTTTCCGTAGGTCGGTGTGCGGCCATCCTTTTCGCGCGACACGATATCGGCCAGCGCTCGGCGCGCGCTGATATCATTGGCCAGCAGCAAGCCTTCACGCAGCAGTGCCAGCAAAGCGGATTGCAGATCGCCCACCGTAGCGCGGCGCATTCTGGGCTTTAGCGGATGCGTAACTTTGGTCATGAGGAGGTACCCTTTCTGACAACTGCGTTCACCATTTCAAATGGCCTTTGATGCCCTGGCCTTGCAGGATCGACATCGTGCCTGCCGCGCCCAGGCCAAGGTAACCAGCGGACCGTCGGAAGAAGCCGCCAACGCCGCCCTGACGATGGCCTGCATCGATTTCGTCCACCCAATAATCGGCCGCTTCGCGCGCGGCGGTTTTTTCGCCTTTGATTGCGGAGCGAGCTTCGGTTCCGGCCAGTGCAATTGAGCCGAAAGCTGCGAGCCCGGCGGC
Source organism: Ruegeria sp. K3 (assembly GCF_056531845.1). Lineage (NCBI taxonomy): Bacteria > Pseudomonadati > Pseudomonadota > Alphaproteobacteria > Rhodobacterales > Roseobacteraceae > Ruegeria > Ruegeria sp. K3. The sequence continues at coordinate 15,884 of NZ_JBQFMM010000013.1, forward strand.
AAGGACCGATCCGGCACCACCACCCGTGACGAGCTTGCCCGACACCGAGACCACGTTGAGAGTGCCCGAGGCCGTGCCCTCGACCACATTTGCAGTGCCAACGCCGGTCTCGCCTTCGGCGATTTGAGTGATCCCTGTGCCAACCTGAATGCCGCTGGCCGCCATACCGATCACCATGAGCCCACGGCCCATGACCCCTAGGATGGCGCGGCCCCCGGACAGGGTCTGCGACACTGCCTTGCTACCCCGCATTGCTTTGGCGAGCTTGGAGATTGAGGTGATTTTGCCTTGCTTGTTCACCATGTTCATGGTGTCGACTTTTTGCACCATCGACGCAGTGTCAGGCGCAGCGCCCGGGCGGTAGACTTGCACGGTGCCCTTTATCATGCCGGTATTGGTGTCGAATGAGGTCAACATTCCGTTTCCCTGTTTCGGGATCTCGATCAGCGTCCAATTGCCGTTGCCATGCGCCACCAGGTGAGACCTGACTCCGGCGACCTTCACACCCTGGGCATGGGTGGTGTTGACGTCTGCAAAGGAAACCATGGCAGTGGGCGGGTGCGTGTGTGCGATAGCCGTCGTTCCCTTTGGAATCGAGACCTCGGGCTTGGTGGCCGTGCCCTTCAATATCTTGAACGTGTTGTTCTCTTTGATAAGGGCGAACTCCTGCACGCTGCCTTCGGTGTTCCTGACCTGAGTCGCCAGCGCATCAAGCGTCTCAAGACCCTTCTGCAACGATGCAACTTCAAGGCCTCCGTTGGGCACAGTGGGCGGCGCAGTGCCCTCGGGATCGTTGAGCGTTACCGGGTTGTTATAGGCATAGGCATAAAGGTTCAGCCCGCCTTCAATTCCGATGGGATCGGCGCTGATCCATCGGCCGAGCCAAGGGGCGGCATAGCGGGCACCATGATGGTTAAGCCCGGTTTCGGCATCCCGCTCCATCGCGGTATATCGAAAACGTTTCGGACCTAGGCCAGCGGTGGCAACGCCTTGATAGGTGGTACTGCCAAAGGGGCTGTATTCCTCGTAAGACAGAACATTGCCGTTCTCGTCCAGTTCGATCCCCACACTGCCCACATGGTTACTGTGCTGATAACGAATGACGCGGCTGACCGCACCACCGGCGATCGTCGTCTCAACCAATGCAATACGGCCAGCTTCGTCCCCCACATGCAGGGTCTCTCGGGTCCGCGGGTTTGCACCCGGTTCGCGGATAATGTCGAACCCGCCCAGCGAGATCGTCTCGCGACGGATGGCTCCTGCAACGGTTTCTGTCACTTTTCGGATGCGGGTCCCGTCAGATGCGTAAACAAAGAATGTGCGGTCCCCCTGATGGGCAAGGCCGTCCGTATCACCCGGTCCAACTGCCTGACGGCGACACATACGCAGCTGGTTGTCGTGATCCCATTCAATCTGATCGAGGTGGGAAAGCCGCAACATGTTACCCATCGCGTCATAGCCATCGCCGCCCTGACTGATGATATCATTCAAGGCACCGACCGATGTTTGACTTAAGCGGTTCGAGGATACCCCCGCGGCCAGATCGCTGTCCTCGCCATAGGTGTAGGTCCGCGTCCAACCGGGCGCCACGGGATCAGAGCCCCGGTGGCGCATCTCAATCAAGTTGCCCGCAATGTCATAGTGAAAACGCTCAAGATAACGGCCAAGGGCGAAACCATCACTGCGGTGTGGCAGCCGGGTTCGCGCGGCATCGTTATAGCTGTGGGCACCGGGTGCGCCGCCTTGCTGGCCCAGATGTTCGCGGCCCGTCGCCTCGATCAAACGATGCAGGGCATCAAACGTATAGTCGTTAGAAGCATCAACACGGCGATTGCGGAAAAAGATCTGCTGTTGCGCGCTGTCGCGGATGTGGGTCACGTGGCCAGACACATCGTAGATCATGTGCTGCGCCTGCAAGTGGCATCCTGGCCAGCCTGCAACTGGCGGTGTCGGACAGTCCGAGCCAAATCCGATTGCATCGCGCCGGGTGATGATGCGTTCGGTGAGACGGGTCAACGGATCATGTAGGATTTCTGTTTCAACCGCGTTGCCATAGGTGATGCGTTCGCGGTCGCCCCAAGGGTTGTATGCAATGCCTGTGACCGCGGCATGATCCGCAGTGGCGGGATCCAATAAAGTGTCAGGTGCCGCGGGTCGTGCGTGCCAGGTGTCCACCCGATCAAGCCGCGAGGACGGGTTATAGCGGTACTGCACAACCTGGATGCGCGCGCCCGGCCCTTGCGGTTGCAGCGGCACCAGTTGGACCGGACGGTCCAGCGCGTCAAAGCGGGTTTGCCCTGCGAAAATCTCGGGCTCAGTCGCCACGGGTGCGGCCCAATCGAGCGTGGTGCGAAACTCCTGCGCCAGTTGCCGCTGGCTGCGGATTGGGTTGCCTTTGAAATCATGGGCCAAAATTTCCATCGTGCCGGATTGGTCGCGGCTGATCGCAATGCGTTTGCGATGGTTCAGGGCTTCGGGCGTCGGCAGCGATTCTCCGTAGATCGTTTCATCGATCCGCAGCTCAGGACCCGCATTGATGCTTAGATGAGTGGCGATGGGTCGGCGCAATACATCGAATTCGTGGCGCAGCCGGTGGTCGCGCGCATCCCACGTAAACGCCGTTTCGCCACTTACATCCGTTAGCCGCCAACGGGTACCGCCCTCCATACTGTCGGTCCGAATGGCGGTGCTGAGCATGTCGAAAGCGGTACGCTGAACCTCGCGCCCAAGCTCATCCCAGGTTCGGCGCGTATTGCCTTCGATATCGATTTCGGTCGCAACGCGGTGGAGTGTCTCGGTCGGTAGGGTGCCCGGGGCCGTGTTGCTGTAGAGCGTGCGGTTCGTGGTGAGGCGCGCGATCAGCGCACCACGGGTATCCGCCAATGCCCGCATCGGTGTGTCATCATAAAGCGCCGATTTCGATGCAGCCTCAGTGGCGCGCTGCCGGTCTTCGGGATCGGGGAAACGGGTAGCCAACGCCTGCGCTTGCGCCGGATCAGTGCGCAGCGCGTGCCAAGTGGGTAAATAGGCAGCCTGCGGCAACCTGCGGAAATGGTCGCCAAGATCGGGGTCTTGGGCGGGATCCGAAATCAGTACAATATCGCCCGGGTCCCATGTCGTCTGGTCCCAAACAGAAAACCGGTGTTTGCTCCATGTATGATCGGGATTCAAAATCCCGATCTCTCTGCCCAATGCGTCGTAGAAGAAAATTGGGCTTACACCGATGCGGATGTCGGACTCATAGGTCGGGCGATCTGTGAAGAACGGTTCGAACTGTCGAACAATATTGCCTTTGTTGTTGCGCACTTGCCAGCTGGTACCGACCCAGCGTGGCGACGGCGATGCGGACATAACCGGTCGACCATCAGGACCCAACAGGATGTTCCCCGAGCCATCACGCGTTGGGACCGGACCGTCTTCGGCCTGAATCTTGCGTTGAATTTCCTGCCCCATCCCATCTGTAAAGGTAAGTTCGGCCAGGAACGGGGTGGTTTGACCCGGCAAAAGATCACTGTCGTGAACCTCTCGATGCAGGGAAAGACCGATGACGGGTGATGGGACAGGATCCCCACGAGAGTGATAATAGGCCCAGGGATCATAAACATAACGCATTGTCGCGCGCCCAAGTGCTGCCAGAGCTTCAGGTCCACGCGGATTAGTCAGCACTTGGGTGCGTGCTGCAGGCACCAGTGTCGGATCAAAGCCATCCAGCCTGTCACCTTCGTCGGGCCCATCGACCTTGCCCATTCGGGCCATGCCGGTCACGCGGCCATAGGCGTCAAAGGTCACCTCGCTGCGATTGCCGTTCTCATCGGTCAATACCGAGGCTTGCAAAACGCGATAATCCTGTCGGCGTTCGGTGATTGCGCCAGCTGGACCGGTCGAGCGTACCCCTGCCGACATGCGATTGCCCAATGCGTCCTGCGTTTCCTCGATCAGCAGGTCGAAAGCGTCATAGCGGGCTGTTGTTTCCGTATGTGTCGCAGGCTGATGGAACGGGTCCCGCAGGCGATGTGGTCGAAAGAAATGCTGTCGTGCAAATGCCAGCTCTTGCGCGGGCGTATCACCGCTTGAGGGCGACAAAAGCTGACGGTCCGATGGGCGCCACCACTGGCCGTCGCCGTCAATCTCGGTGTATCCCGCCTGCGCCATCTCGGCCGCACCAACGCGGCCTCCATAAACCTGCGTGACAAGACCCGGCGTGAAGGCCAGTTGGAAGCTTTGATGGAGAAGCCCCAAACTACCCAACTGGCCTAGCGGCAGTGGGCCGGTCAGCGTATCTTCCCTGAAGTACTGACGGCGGTGTTCGATCAGACGACGCTGCACCTGACCCGCGGTTGGGGTCGCTTCATAAGCAAGATCGGCTGCAGCGTTCGCCTCTGTCTCGATCTCATCAAAGGACAAACGCGTACCCTGCGCTGGGCTTAAGCCGGTAAGCTCAAAGCTTTGTTCTTCACATGACACCGGGGCGCGGTAGGTTTGATCTGTCGCGATCAGGTCCGTGACGCGCCGCGTGTGTAATACCGCATGTAACTGCGCCTGACGCACCTGATCTTCAGGCGTCAGCGTCGGATCAGGTGTTTGCCGGCCATACATGACATCGACGCGGCGCAGTTCAGTCCCAAACGGGTCAACCTCCAGTATGACCTGATGCTGAAGGCGCGGGTCATCGGGGATCCGCTCATAATGCGCGGTTAGACTTTCCCGGGCATGGGTCAGAAACACGGCATGACGGTTGAGTCCACGGGACTGCAGCAAATGCACAGTCTGCGTTTGCTCGACCACCTGATAGGGGTGACCATTGGGATAGCCGGGCTCCGCCCTGCCATCGAGCGCATAGGTTTCACGCCGCAGCACCGTGCCGCGAAGCGCGCGCGCAGCCTCGCGTGTTTCTTCGGTTGTCAATCCGGGTGGCACCACCGTGTCGGGCAAAAGCCGCCGCCGCGCTTCAACATCGTCGTCACGCCAAGCGGGTGCGTGCCAGTATTCCCCACGATCCTGCCCATCAAGCAGACCAGCCAAGACATCGGGCAGACTACCTTGGTCGAGATACACGCCAGTATGAAACCATGTTCTGGTCAGGACGGGCGGAACATGAGATGCCGGGTCTTCGTTTGATGCCAGTGGCCCCAGCGCATCTGACGAGAGCGCTGCGAATTCCTCGGTGTCCCATTGTTCGACCATGCCGAACCCGCGAAACTCGCGTTCGACCCCGTCGAAATGACCATGGTGAAAGGCAAAGCGAGATACGAACCGGGTTTGCGCCACACGATCATGTGTGACGATGCGATCAACCACCTGCACCGGGAACGGCAGGCGCGTGGCCCAAGGACGTCCTTCATAAAGGTCTTGCAGGTAAAACCGCGACGACGAGGCATAGCGCAATTCGGTCTCGCCACCGAAATTGTTGACATATCGGGTCATGAGGTGCGGTTTTTGTCCGCCCATCAGATCGACGTAACGCAGTGGCTGACCTGCGTCGCGGGACAAAGTAGAGGACCACACAAGACAGGCGGTGCCCGTTCCAAATAGATCGAGCAGATCAACCGAAGTTTCGGTATCAAGCGGCGGCACATTCCCTAGGCGTCGACGCGGTGCAAGCCGGTTGCCAGACATGTTGAAATAGAGGTCGATACCTTCTGCACCCAGATAGACAATGTCGGTGGTGCCCGAGCCGTCGATATCCGTCAGGCGCAGGCGGCTGCGGTCGAACATTTCGGGGCGATCAAATTGTGGCGCGTCGTCCATCGCCACTTTGGTGCCGAAACGCCCATATCCGCAATTGGGCCAATAGGCGACTTCACCACAGCGGATACGAACCAGATCAGACAATCCGTCGCCGGACATATCCGCCAGAAAAATTGCAGCCTCAGGATCGGAAAACACAAGTCGGGGTCCGTCAGTGTCGTTCCATGGCTGCGCTTGCCTGCGCGCGGGGCCAAACCCGGCCTCGCCTTCAGAGGGGTGCCAGACAAAAGCGGTGTCCTCGGTCAGAAGAATGTCTGCAAGGCCATCGCCTGTCAGGTCAACCATCTTCATGCTGTCATTGGACGCATCTACATGTGGCCAATATTCAAACGCGCGGAAGTCGGACCAACCTGATTGCGCGTCGCGCTCATGGAACCCCGGGGTTGTCCGGTCCATTACCACCAGATCCGGGCGACCATCCCCGGCAAGGTCCATCCATTGACCTGACTCGGCAAATGCAGGCCGTTCGGCAACCAGCACGGGGGCAGCAAAGCGCGCCGTTCCATTCATTGGTCCAAGGTTGCGAGTGTAATGCCAGGCACCTGGGGTCGAAGTCAAAATTCCACCAACACCGTCACCGTCCAAATCAACCCAGTTTGCCGGATCGGTAAGTCCGGCCGGAGCACCTTCGGTCTGCTCGCGGTCAAGGCCGTGCACAATATCGTTCACTTCAGCTCGGCTATAGGTGAATTCCACCGGTGGAATTGCCTGTCGTCTGTAGGCGAGGAACGTGGCTCCGTTCACATCGAGCGGTGCAACCGTATCGTCCGGAGCGAAGCCCGACTGCGCGACCGCCATGAGGAATGAGCCATAGCGCGTACTGCCGGGGTGCTGACGCTCGTCATCAGTATCAGCACCGGGAGGGGTGAAATCGTCATAGGAAAACTCGGTTGCCTTCACGAGACCGCGATAGCCCGGTTCGCCCGTCGGCAAGTCGGGGATATCATGAAAGGTCAGAATTCGATGGCAGCGGCGATAGCGCCGAACCTCAAAGCCCGCGCGGTAGCTTGATGTGGGGTCCGGGCGCACTTGCCAATTTCGGCCGGGATCAGCGGATGCATGGACAAGCTCATGCTGCGCGTCCGCCGCCACGTTGGGATCAGGTGCGATTGGCAACAGGTGGTCTTCGCCATAATCGAATACGACCGTGAACAGCCATCCAGCTGCATTCACATCCGGATCAACCAAACGAGAGACTCGATTGCCGTAGCGGATGCGTTTCAGGTACCGCTCGGCTGTGCGGGACCGATTGGCTTCGTGCGCCTGCGCCTGATCGATGCCAACTGCGTCTTCGGCGACATGCTCGTATCGGATGGCGTTGCCTTTGTCGTCAAAGGTCTCGGACAACAACCAGCGAAATACACGGGCGGGGTCGTCCGGGTCTGCCACCCTTGATAGGCCTGACGCGCCATAGATCGAAGTGACGTTTTCGCGCGACGTGACACGCCAATGCGCGATACCCGACGCCTCGTCTGTCCACCGCTCAATGCGGGCAAAAGTGCTTTCGATCCGTGGGTGGAACCTGTGGATGGTCACACCTGGAAACCGCGCGCGATCTTCCCATTGTGCCCCCTGAGAATCGAGCAGCGGCACCAGATCTTCAGACCCAGAAATCAGGAAGACATCCGATCCGGCGGCATCGTCGTATCGGGGCAGGCCTTTTTCCGTTTTGCGCGTGATCTCGGGCAGCGAAAGTGACCATCCAAAGCCGAATATGCCGCTGCTGGTGCCAGCCTCATAGCTCAGTTGCAGCTCTGGTGTGAAACCACCGCGCCCGGGGCTGACAGGAACCGGAATCGTCAAGGACGCAGACCCGGTCACCGGGTTCGAGGTAATCTTTTCACCAATACCAGAAATCGCGCCACCGCCTTTCGGCAGATTAAGCGACAGCACATCTTTGTTGGCGCCATTGTCACCTGAAATGGCGGATGCTTCCGACCTTTGAGGTCGGGAAATGGCAGTGGAGCCTAACATTCGGCCACCATAAATTCGTCATAAAAATATCAGCGCCACAGGGGTGCTTTACGTAGGGTAAGCAATCGGAAACCGCTGGGTCAATGCAATCAGATGGGATCGGCGATTGTCTGCCGTACCGTTCTGGTTGTGTTGTTAAGCACAACCTCGCAAGCCTTGGACAAGGCTACGAAGTTTCATTGCGCCGGCAGATTATCACCGGGGTTGCGGGACCTGCAGAAACAATAAACCAGTAGGGGTAAGGGCAGGGTTCGCGTGCGAATCCGGTTCATGCGGACAAGCTAGAATCAGCGATCCGACTAACGGACGCGCCTGAGGTAAACGTAATAGGCGCCATCGCCGCCATGGCTGATATGTGCGGGTGTTACCTGCAGCACCGCTTGTGCAAGTGGTGGAATAGATAACCAGTGGGGCACCTGATTGCGCAAGACCCCACGCGGTGTTGGAATGGGTCCCGGTTCGTCCCGGTCCTTGCCCTTGCCGGTTATGACCAACACCAGCCGTTTGCGCTGTGCCTGTGCGGTCAGGATGAACCGAACCAATGCGGGATGGGCTGCGCTCATGCGCATCCCGTGCAGGTCCAGCTTGCCTTCGGGCTTGAGCTTGCCGCGTTTCATGCGACCAAAAGACTTGGTGTCCATCTGCACCGGATTTGTCCGTAAACCTTCGGTGATCGATGGCTTCAGGTTATTCCGTGACGGTTTGGTTGGCGCAGTCTGACCCAGTTCAAAGGCTTCTATCCGCGCCTTGGGCGTTTTGGTCGGTTTGGGCTTGGGCAAGGTAGTGGGGTGCACAGTCTGAGGCAGTTCGGGGTGCAAACGCTCAGCCTGTTTGGCCACCTTGCGCCACAAATCGATCTCATCCGCAGTCAGTTTGCGCCGGGTCATCAGAACTCATCCGGTAACAGGGCGTAGGCCCTCTGGATCGGCAACAGCACAACCATACGGCCGGGATCCTTCAAGCGACCGGCGGCCTGCCCGGCATCATCCCCTGTGCCAAAGAAAATGTCGGCACGTTGCGCACCCTTGATCGCCGATCCGGTGTCTTGTGCGATCATCAATCGGCGCAGCGGGTTTTTGCCATCCTTTTCTACCCAAACTGGCGCGCCCAAAGGTGTATAAGCCGGATCTGCCGCGATACTGCGCATCGTGGTCACTGAGCGGTTCATGGCGCCTAACGGCCCGAACTCGGGCGCGACACGCGTCACTTCACGGAAGAAAACATACGAAGGGTTGTGTAGTAACAGCTCAGCCCCGGCTTCAGGGTTTTTGCGTACCCAGGTCCGGATCATCTGCGCGCTGACCTGGTGCGCGCCCAGCGCACCCCGTCGGACCAGTTCCGCGCCGATCGAGCGATAGGGATGCCCATTCGCACCGCCATATCCAACCCGCAATGCACCGCCATCGGGCAGACGTATCCGGCCCGAGCCTTGAATTTGCAGAAAGAACAGCTCAACAGGGTCATCGACCCACGCTATCTCAAGGCCCCGACCTGTCAGGGCGTCACCGGTCAGCAGGTCACGGCGACTGAGCCACTTGCCCGCCTCTCGCGCCTCGGGCGGCATCCGGTAGAGTGGATAGCGGTATTTGTCAGTTGGGGTTTTCGACCCATCCAGTTCAGGTTCAAAATATCCGGTGAACAGGGCGTCATCGCCGTCTTCGACCAGAACAGGACGAAAGAACAGCTCGAAAAAAGCCCGCGCCGCGCCAGGTTCATAACTCTGAGCCACGCCACACAGCGCCTGCCAATCAGGATCGTCCAGATCACCACAGGTGTTCAGAAAAACCGAAAGGGCCGCCCCGTGATCGTCGGCGGCCCAGCCATCGAGGTCATCGAATGACAGGATGGATCGCGTCGCCTCGGCTCCGGCGGCGCTGGCAGTGGTCATGACGACCCCCAGAAATAGCGACCGGAGCGCTGCAATCATGCGTCCGTGGCAACAAGCAGCCAGTTCGGATCGTCCGCGCCCATGACACGGGCAAAGGTCCAGCTGTCCTTTTGGCGTTTGACGGTGTTCGGGTTGCCTTCGACAATATCCCCGCCGCGATCGCGCACGACCGACGTCAGCTCACCGATAAAGCGCATGGTGATCTCGGCCTGATTGGTATCCTTATCGAAGGTCGCATCGACCAGAGTGGTTTCACGCACCCCGATGAATTCGGCTTCGATGGTCAGACCTTTGTCTTCGCGATCCGCAACAACCGATACAAAACTGTCGAATACTTCTTCGGACAGGAACGGCTGGATTTCGTCCAGATTGCCCTTTTCAAAGCCCATCACGATCATCTCATAGGCGCCGCGCGCGCCCTGTACAAATTCGCTGACAGAAAAACTGGGTTCGACCCGCTTCATTGCGGCCAATGTTTGCGCCTGTTCACTGTCTTCGGCCACATGGTCGGTGATGTCGTGATCTGGCCCGCCTTCAATCACTTCGAAATCACGGCGCGCGCCATTGGTATCAGGCTGTTGCTGAAGGGGCGGTTTCTCAAAACCTTCGCGTGTACCCAACACGCTTTTCAAGCGCAGGATCAGGAAAATGGCAATTCCGGCCAGCACCAGAAGCTGGATCAGGGGTGAGTTCATTTCGTCCTCTTTTCAGAACCCGGGCTTTGTATACGCTGCCCTCTGCCACTATGTAGGTGACAGTCGGGGCCAAGTCCACAGCCCGGACCATGCTAAAGGATACCGCAAATGTACTTGTTCTTGGCTTTTTTATTGGTTCCGATCATCGAGATCGCCCTGTTTATCCAGGTTGGCGGTCTGATCGGGCTTTGGCCGACGCTTGCAATCGTGGTTCTGACCGCCGTTCTGGGCACGGTTCTGGTGCGGACACAAGGTCGCATGGCGCTGGCGAATTTGCAGCGATCCTTTGCCGAATTGGACGACCCAACCGAACCGCTGGCCCATGGGGCGATGATCTTGCTGTCCGGTGTTTTGCTGCTGACACCAGGGTTTTTCACCGATGCCATTGGTTTTGCGCTGCTTGTTCCCGGCATCCGGGTCGCAGTGTTCCGCTATCTCAAGTCCAAGGCGACCATCACGCATTTTCAAATGGGCACCGGCGCACAATTCAGGTCGGGGCCAAACCCGTTTGATCAGGACGATGTGATAGATGGCGAATTCACCGAGGTTCGCCCTCGCCAGAACTCCGGAAAGCCGTCTAAGTGGGTGGAAGGCCCGCACCAGCATTGAGCTATCCGGCCCAAATTGCTAAGCAGTGCCGAATTTCAATTCCGGAGAAGTTTCATGGCTGACGAAAGCCCTGCAGAAAACACCGCCGCACAGGCAGCCCCTCAGATCCAGATGCGCGTTCTGGGACAGTTCATTCGCGACATGTCCTTTGAAAACGTCATGGCGCAAAAAGGCGTCTCAGGCGACGTACAGCCCGAGATTTCAGTTCAGGTCAATCTGGACGCAAAGAAACGCACGACCGAGCACCAGTATGAAGTCTCGATCAAGCTAAAACTGACATCCAAGGCCAAGGGCCTGGAAGACGTCCTGTTCCTGTGCGAAATCGACTATTGCGGCCTGTTCCACGTGGAAGGTGTGCCCGAAGATCAAATGCATCCGTTCCTGATGATCGAATGCCCGCGCATGCTGTTCCCGTTCCTGCGCCGCATCGTCAGCGACATCACACGCGACGGTGGCTACCCGCCGGTCAACCTGGATAACATTGATTTCGTGGCGCTCTATCGCAACGAACTGGCGCGCCGTCAGGCGGCCGCACAAGAGCAAAAAACCGACGCCTAAGGTTTTGGTCCGCGTCTGGTTCGGGTCAGGCGCGGGTCCACAGGGCGTTCTCGCCCAGCTTTTCAACAAATTTCTGATGTGCTGCGCGCTCATCCTCGGTGATCCGGGATGGCAGGGCATCGGGTCGCGCTGTCGGGCGCCATTCCTCACCACCGCCAGACGCTGCACTTGCCGACGTTGACAATCCAAAGTCGGGCTGACGGCCTCCGATCAGCTCCAGATACACTTCGGCCAGAATTTCCGAGTCAAGCAGCGCGCCGTGCAGCACCCTGTTCGAATTGTCGATGCCAAACCGGCGGCACAATGCATCCAACGAAGCGGGTGATCCCGGAAACCGTTTGCGGGCAATGGCCAGCGTGTCGATTGCCTGATCCATCGGGATCAGCGACACCCCCATCCAGCCCAGTTCGGCGTTCAGAAACTTCATGTCGAACGAAGCGTTGTGGATCACCAGCTTGGCGTCACCCACGAATTCGCGAAACCCTTGCCCAACCTTGGCAAAGACAGGTTTGTCCTTCAGCGTGACTTCGCCTTTTTCCGGCGGGCGCGGGTTTTCCAGCAGGTCGGGGCCGATGCCATGCACACCAAATGCCTCTTCCGGCATAGAACGCTCAGGGTTGATGTAGACGTGATAAGTTTCTCCTGTGGCAACGTGGTTCCACAGCTCAACCGCGCCGATCTCGACGATCCGGTCGCCGCTTTCGGGATCAAACCCTGTGGTCTCGGTATCGAGTACAATCTCACGCATCTGCCAACCCTGCCCGTATCTGCCTGACGATATCCTGCACCTGAGCGCGAGCATGGTCCAGGGTATCCGTGACAATCACGAAATCCGACCGCGCGCATTTCTCTTCGTTTGGCATTTGCTTGGAGCGAATCTGCTCAAACTGCGCCTCATTCATCGTGCCGCGCGCCATGACCCGTCTTTTTTGTTCTTCAGCAGAGATTGAAACACAAGCAACAGCATCCATCGCCGCATCACCACCGGTTTCAAACAACAGCGGAATGTCGAATACCAAGATATCGGCGGACGAGGTAGATCGAAATGAGGCGCGATCCGCCGCTACCAGAGGGTGTACGATTTTTTCAATTGTTTTTAGCGCGTCAGGATCATTCGCAATGATTTGCTTCAACGCATCCCGGCTGACCGCATCCTCGGCAATGGCGGTAGGAAACGTAATCCGCATGGGCTCAACCGCCGCACCGCCTTTTGCATAGAGCCGATGCACCGCAGCATCCGCATCCCAAAGCGCACAGCCTTCATCTGCAAGCATCTGAGCGGTCGTACTCTTGCCCATACCGATTGATCCGGTGAGCCCCAGCGCAAAACTCATGCCAAGGCCGCCGCGCGGGTTTCAGCGTCCACTTCGGGGCGAACACCGAACCAACGTTCAAACCCAGGAACAGCTTGATGTAGCAACATTCCCAGCCCGTCGACCGTTGTACATCCAACCTCTTCCGCCTGTTGTAACAGATGCGTTTGAAGCGGCGCGTATACCAGATCGGTGACAACAGCGCCGGGTTGCAATCCATCCAGTGGAACGCGTAACTCTGGCTGCCCTTGCATACCCAAAGACGTGGTGTTCACGACTAGTTCTGCGTCTTCGATCACATTTCCCGCCTGCACCCAGTCAACGACCGTAATCCGTTGGCCGAACTCTTCCTTCAAATGATCCGCACGGGTGCGGGTGCGGTTGGTCAACAGGATTTCAGGCACTCCGGCTTCTGCCAGCGCTTGAAGCACCGCCCGCGCAGCACCGCCCGCACCAAATACAACCGCAGGCCCATCCTGCGGGTTCCAATCGGGCGCACCGCTGCGAAGATTGGCCATGAACCCGTAGCCATCCGTATTATCCGCGTGAATTGAACCATCCTCGCGGAATACAAGCGTATTTGCCGCCCCGATGACTGAGGCACGGTCCGAGACATGATCCGCCAACCGCAAAGCAGCCTCTTTATGCGGTACAGTCACGTTGGCCCCAACAAACCCAGCCTTGGGTAGTGTCCGCAGAACGGTTTCCAGATCGGCCGGGGCGACATCCATTGGGATGTAGTGCCCCACCAATCCATAGGTTTTCAGCCAATGCCCGTGCAGTTTTGGCGAGCGGGAATGTGCAATGGGTTGCCCAATCACGCCGGCCAGAGGAACGCGATGCTCCGTCATTGATCGATTACTCCCTTTGCGGCCAGAAAATTGAGCAACTCTAACAGGGGCATACCCAAAACATTAAAATAGTCGCCGTCAATGGTAGCAAACAGGCGCACGCCTTCTTCTTCCAGTTTATAAGCCCCCACTGCGTGCCGAATACTGTCCCAGTTCCGCGCCACGTAATCACGTAAATAAGCATCCGAGCTGGCCCGCATCCGCAAACGCACCTGACCGACTTGCCGCCAGATGGGCTCACCATCCTGATAGATCACCGCCGCCGACAGCAACATATGTCGCTTGCCGCGCATTGCTTTAAGCTGCGCCAGTGCTTCTTCCGGCGTTTCCGGCTTCGACAGCATCTGACCTTCGAAATCCAGAACCTGATCGCAACCCATAACCATAGTGCCGGGCACTTTGTCACTGATCTTACGTGCTTTCATTTCGGCAAGCGCATCGGCAACATCACGGGGCGGAGCTCCCTCAGCCATCAGGGCGCGTTTGGCTGTGTCTTCATCCACCCGCGCGATCTGAACCGAAAACGGGACGCCTGCGTTTCTGAGCAACTGCGCGCGGATCACGGACCCTGAGGCAAGGACTATGGGGACAGTCATGTGGAAAACCCCGTGTGCAAATCAATGAGTAGTCTCGAATGGTTTGTATGGCTTTCCGGTTGACACGCAACCCCGGGAATTTGGCGCAAGACTTCCCCGAGTCGCCCGGATCCTGTCCAGACGGGACAAGGATAAGTTGGAATACTCGGATAAGCATCCCGTCCCGGATTGTTCCAATGGTTATCCACAATTCAGCCCGAGCTTTTATCTCATAATTTATTGTTATTAATAATTTTTTTTCTTGATCAACAGATTCTGCGCCGATGTGCTTCACTTTTTCCACCTGGGGAAAAAGGCAGGACAAAAAAGTAATCCACCGAATTTGACCTCCCTACAAAACCATCATCCTTTTTCTTTCTTATTTTTTTTATTAGGAGGGTTTCAGGTAAGCCCGGAATACCCAATGACCGATATTCTTTTCGCAATATACCCTTGGGTGAAATCGCTGCACATCATGGCCGTGATTTCATGGATGGCTGGTTTATTCTATCTGCCCAGATTGTTCGTGTATCACGTTGAAAAGGCGCAAGCCGTAGAGGGTGCGCAACAGATTTTCTTTGAAATGGAAGAAAAGCTGCTGCGTGTGATCATGCGCCCCGCAATGGTCGTGGCCTGGGTTTGCGGGCTGATCATGGTGTTCACGCCTGGTATTGTCGGATGGGATTGGAGCTGGCCGTGGGTCAAAGGCGCAGCAGTGATCGGCATGACATGGTTTCACCATTGGCTTATGGCTCGGCGCAAGGACTTTGCTGAGGGGCGAAATAAGCTGACTGGGCGGCAGTACCGCATGATGAATGAGGTTCCGACCGTTCTAATGGTTGTTATCGTTCTAGCGGTCGTTGTGAAGTTCTGAGGGCCTGTTTGACTCTTCTTAGGTAAGCGCTTATCTAACGCGTAACGCGCCCGTCCGGGCGAGGTATCTTCCGTTCTGAAATTCCACTCTGGTGCCGCGATCCAAGCGGCCGAGGTTCGTATCATCATGACAACTGAATCCCTGAATCTGGCCGATCTGAAGGCCAAAAGCCCCAAAGACCTTCTGGCCATGGCCGAGGAGCTTGAGGTCGAAAACGCCTCAACCATGCGCAAGGGCGAGATGATGTTTCAGATTCTGCGCGAACGTGCGGATGAGGGCTGGACCATCGGTGGCGACGGCGTGCTGGAGGTTTTGCAAGACGGGTTCGGGTTTCTGCGTTCGCCCGAAGCGAACTATCTACCCGGACCGGATGACATTTACGTTTCGCCTGACATGATCCGCAAGCATTCGCTGCGCACTGGAGATACGGTTGAAGGTGAGATCAAAGCGCCTGACGAGAATGAACGTTACTTTGCGCTGACAAATGTCACCAAGATCAACTTTGAAAATCCGGACAAGGCCAAACACAAGATTCTGTTCGACAACCTGACGCCTCTGTATCCGGATGAGCGTCTGAAGATGGAAATCGAAGATCCGACCATCAAGGACAAGTCTGCTCGCGTGATCGATTTGGTTTCGCCGATTGGTAAAGGTCAGCGATCGCTGATCGTGGCGCCTCCGCGGACTGGTAAGACGGTGATCCTGCAGAACATCGCGCATTCCATCGAGCAGAACCACCCGGAATGTTATCTGATCGTCCTGCTGATCGACGAACGCCCGGAAGAGGTGACCGACATGCAACGCTCGGTGAAGGGTGAGGTTGTGTCTTCGACCTTTGATGAACCCGCGACTCGCCATGTGGCCGTGTCGGAAATGGTCATCGAAAAGGCCAAGCGCCTGGTCGAGCATAAACGAGATGTTGTTATTCTGCTCGATTCGATAACAAGACTTGGTAGGGCATTCAACACTGTGGTGCCATCTTCGGGTAAAGTTCTGACCGGTGGTGTGGATGCAAATGCTCTGCAACGGCCCAAGCGCTTCTTTGGTGCTGCGCGGAACATCGAAGAAGGTGGATCGCTGACCATCATCGCCACCGCCCTGATCGACACCGGCAGCCGGATGGACGAAGTGATCTTCGAAGAATTCAAAGGCACCGGTAACTCGGAAATCGTTCTGGATCGTAAGATCGCAGACAAACGCGTGTTCCCGGCAATCGACATCCTCAAATCCGGCACCCGGAAAGAGGATCTGCTGGTCGACAAGGGTGATCTGGCCAAGACATTCGTTCTGCGCCGCATCCTCAATCCGATGGGCACAACAGATGCAATCGAGTTCCTGTTGTCGAAGTTGAAACAAACCAAGACGAACGGCGAGTTCTTCGATTCAATGAACACCTGACAAGGTTCTGGCACTGACGCGGGGGCTATCAATGGATACGATATTCGCCCTGGCCAGCGCCCAGGGCAAAGCAGGCGTGGCTGTGATCAGGCTTTCTGGTCCGCAGGCATATGCCTCCGCCAATGAGTTGTCTGGCGGGGGCCTGCCAAGGCGTGGAATGACAGTACGAACACTCAGCGCGTCGGATGGATCGCGGTTGGATGAGGGCTTGGTTCTGACGTTTCAGGCCCCGTCCAGCTTTACCGGCGAAGACGTGGCCGAGCTTCAGATTCACGGAAGTATGGCGTCAGTCAACGCTGTGCTGACCTCTCTTTCGGATATGGACGATCTTCGGCTGGCCGAACCTGGTGAGTTCACGCGTCGTGCATTGGAAAACGGCAAGATGGATCTGGCGCAGGTCGAAGGCCTTGCTGATCTGATTGATGCAGAAACCGAAGCACAACGGAAACAAGCGCAGACGATTTTGGCTGGTGCTTTGGGCACATTAGCAGAAGGTTGGCGGCGTGATCTGATCCGCGCGGCCTCCTTGTTGGAAGCCGTGATTGATTTTGCTGATGAAGAGGTGCCGACAGATGTATCACCTGAGGTTCGGACGTTGATCTCTGGTGTGATGGCCGAATTGACCCAAGAAGCCAAAGGTGTTCGGATCGCCGAGCGCATTCGCACCGGCTTTGAGGTCGCCATAGTTGGTCTTCCGAACGCAGGAAAATCGACCTTGCTGAATGCGTTGGCAGGGCGGGAAGCCGCAATCACCTCAGAATATGCCGGGACAACCCGCGATGTAATCGAAGTTCGCATGGATTTGGACGGACTGCCTGTCACGCTGTTGGATACGGCTGGTTTGAGACAGACCGAAGATCACGTTGAAAACCTTGGAATTGAACTGGCGCGCAAGCGGGCAGAGGCCGCTGATTTGCGGGTGTTTCTGACGGATGACCCTGATCACTTAGGTGTACCGAGGCAGACGGAAGACATTCATGTTCTGCCAAAATCTGACCTACGTGGGCCTTCTGCCGGCGGCATATCAGGAAAAACCGGGCAGGGGATTGACCAGCTGATAGACAACATATCGCGTGTATTGATAGCCCAAACTGCTAGTCATGGTATTGCAACGCGGGAACGCCATCGCGTTGCGATGACAAAAGCAGCTGACTCTCTTGCCGCTGCGCAAGCTGTTCTGGAATCAGGCCCAGATATGTATGATATAGCTGCTGAAGAACTAAGGACGGCCATTCGGTCGCTTGAGTCTCTGGTTGGCAGGATTGATGTCGAGACCCTTTTGGATGAAATCTTCGCAAGTTTCTGTCTGGGAAAATAGGGAGTGTTTCACGTGAAACATTCGAAATTTGATGTTGTCGTCATCGGTGCCGGACATGCAGGTGCAGAAGCCGCACATGCTGCAGCACGGATGGGTGCGAACACAGCACTAGTCACTCTTTCCGAACGGGACATCGGTGTCATGTCTTGCAATCCAGCAATAGGTGGGTTGGGCAAAGGGCATCTAGTCCGCGAGATCGATGCACTAGATGGCGTAATGGGGCGCGTGGCGGACCGTGCCGGTATTCAGTTTCGTCTATTGAATCGGCGTAAAGGACCGGCCGTTCAAGGG
Source organism: Ruegeria sp. K3 (assembly GCF_056531845.1). Classification (NCBI taxonomy): domain Bacteria; kingdom Pseudomonadati; phylum Pseudomonadota; class Alphaproteobacteria; order Rhodobacterales; family Roseobacteraceae; genus Ruegeria; species Ruegeria sp. K3. The sequence goes on from NZ_JBQFMM010000013.1 coordinate 33,976, forward strand.
CCGAGGGCGCAGGCGGATCGAGCCCTTTATCGGGCAGCAATGGCGGGGGAAACGCAAAAACAAGACAATCTGTCGGTGATTACCGGGGAAGTGGTTGATTTCCTAATGGATGGCGACCGCGTCACCGGTGTTAAACTGGCAGATGATTCCGAGGTCCCCGCGCAGACAGTTATCCTGACGTCGGGTACATTTCTGCGCGGCGTGATCCACATAGGGGACGTTTCAAAACCAGGTGGCCGCATGGGGGATCGCCCATCGATCAGGCTGGCTGAACGCCTTGATGCCTTTGATTTGCCTACGGCACGACTAAAAACAGGTACGCCACCGAGGTTGGACGGACGAACCATAAATTGGGATATACTTGAACGACAGGATGGCGATGCAGAGCCAACACTGTTTTCATTCATGTCCCAAGCGGTGACGGCGCCGCAAATTGCCTGTGGAATAACTCATACCAATGCTCAGACGCACGGAATAATCGAGAAAAATCTATCGCGATCAGCAATGTATGGAGGTCATATTGATGGTGTTGGTCCCAGATATTGCCCTTCAATCGAAGACAAAATCGTCCGATTTGCGGAAAAAGAGTCACACCAGATATTTCTGGAACCAGAAGGCGTGCGGGATCATACGGTGTACCCAAACGGGATTTCAACGTCTTTGCCCGAAGATGTACAAGTCGAATATGTCCAATCCATCATAGGATTGGAAAACGCGGTAATCCTACAACCCGGATACGCGATTGAATACGACTACGTTGACCCGCGCGTTCTATCTGCGTCTTTGTCTGTGCCCGATGTTCCTGGTCTATATCTTGCAGGACAGATCAATGGGACCACAGGATATGAGGAAGCGGCCGCGCAAGGCCTCGTTGCGGGTTTGAATGCAGCTCTGGAAACACAGGGGCGTGCGCCAATACATTTTACACGCTCAGACAGCTATATTGGCGTAATGATAGACGATTTGACAACTCGAGGCGTTGCCGAGCCTTATCGGATGTTCACATCCCGTGCAGAGTTTCGCCTATCACTTCGCGCTGACAACGCAGATCAAAGACTGACCCCGATTGGCGAACAGCTGGGCTGTGTGGGTGAGCACCGCCGCAAGGTTTTTGCTGAGAAATCAGAAAAGCTTGTAAAAGCAAAGAATAAACTGACAGAGACCACATATACGCCAAAGAAAATTCGCGAAGCTGGTATCAGCATAAATCAGGACGGAAACCGGCGCGATGGAATGGCGGTTCTTGCTTTTCCAGAAGTATCGTTTGAAGACATGGTTTTACTCGAACCCGATCTACAGAATACAGACGATGAAATTCGCCGTCAGGTCGAGCGCGATGCTTTGTATGCAAACTATATTGCGCGCCAACAACGGGATGTCGAAGCAATGAGGCGCGATGAGGCGCATGAAATTCCTCGGGATTTCAATTATTTTGCGCTTGATGGTCTGTCGAATGAAATGAAGCAAAAGCTATCGCAGGCGAAGCCTGCGAATATTGCGCAGGCGAGTCGGGTTGAAGGTGTCACGCCTGCAGCTTTAACCCTCGTCCTGGCGAAGCTCAGGCGCGATGTGAAAGCCAGAAAAGCATGAGTTATCAGAACGCCGTTTCTGCGGAGGCTCTGGATGTTTCACGTGAAACATTCGAACGCCTGGTGATCTATGTATCTCTGCTTGAAAAATGGAATCCAAAAATCAATCTGGTTTCAAGAAATAGTCTTGAAGAGATTTGGATCCGCCATATCAAGGATTCCATTCAAGTTTTTCAGAACGCAGATCGCGTAGATCATTGGGTGGATTTAGGCAGCGGAGGCGGCTTTCCAGGCATGGTTTGCGCCATCATGGCAATTGAATCTGCGCCTGAAACGCGTTTCACATTGGTCGAAAGCGACCAACGTAAATCCGCATTTCTTCGAAGTGTGACCAGAGAGAGTGGCGCCAATTGTTCCGTGATCTCTCGTCGAATTGAAGCCATTGATCCCTTGCATGCAGACGTGCTTTCAGCTCGGGCTCTGGCTGATCTGACCACTCTAATGTCATTTTGTGACAGGCATTTAAGTAAAAACGGTACAGCGTTGTTGCCAAAAGGCGCAACCTGGAAAAAAGAGCTGGAAGATGCGCGCAAAGAATGGAAATTCGAGGCTGAACCCATTAAGAGTTCAACAGAACCCCAAGCCGTTATCCTGAAAATCAAAGGAGTTGCACGTGGTTGATCTGTCTCGTCCTGCTGGGCCTCGGATTATCGCGGTTGCCAATCAAAAGGGCGGGGTCGGGAAAACCACTACAGCGATCAATCTGGCAGCCGGCTTGGCCGAGGCCGGATGCAAGGTTCTTGTGGTCGATCTCGATCCTCAGGGAAATGCCTCTACGGGTCTAGGGGTCGAAGATCGCGACTGGACGACATATGATCTTCTTCTCGACGATGCACCATTGGAAGCTGTGGTGCAGGAGACCGAGATCGGTAATCTTTTTGTGGTTCCAGCGACCGTAGATCTCAGCTCGGCAGATATTGAGCTGATCTCGAATGAAAAGCGCAGTTATTTGCTGCATGACGCGCTTCGACAGACTGCAATTGATGCTTTCGATCTGGACTTTGTGCTGATTGATTGTCCGCCGTCCTTGAACCTGCTCACCGTAAACGCAATGGTAGCAGCGCATTCCGTCCTTGTACCATTGCAAAGTGAGTTCTTTGCGCTGGAAGGCCTGTCACAATTGATGTTGACCATTCGCGAGGTTCGTCAGACCGCCAATCCTGACCTCAGAATCGAAGGTGTTGTGTTAACGATGTATGACAACCGCAACAACTTGTCCCGTCAGGTCGAAAAGGATGCGCGTGACAATCTGGGTGAGATGGTATTTAAAACCAAGATACCCAGAAATGTGCGGGTCAGCGAAGCACCATCTTACGCGCTTCCTGTGCTGCAATATGATTCGGGTTCGCTCGGGGCGATGGCGTACCGGTATCTCGCCCGAGAGGTTATGCACAAGAACAACAAGGTAGCCATTTAAGTGGCCGTGAGGAGGGCAACATGAATGCCAGGAAAGGAAAACCCCGAGGATTAGGTCGCGGGCTATCTGCGTTGATGGCTGATGTCGCACCAGAAGCTGACGGTCGGATTGTATCTGAACCCCGCCGTCCGGATCTCACGGTACCGATCGAAAAACTGCAGGCGAACCCAGATCAGCCGCGCCGCCGTTTCGCGCAAGAGCAATTGGATGAGCTTGCGGCCTCGGTCAAGGAAAAGGGTATTATCCAGCCGCTGATTGTCCGCAGCATCGATGGTGGCCAATACGAAATCGTTGCGGGTGAACGGCGCTGGCGTGCTGCGCAGATGGCGCAACTGCATGATATCCCAGTTATTGTTCGCGAATTTGATGACACCGAAGTGCTTGAGGTCGCGATTATCGAGAACATTCAGCGCGCAGATCTGAACGCGGTGGAAGAGGCGGCAGGCTTTAAGCAATTGATGGATCGCTTTGGTCACACGCAAGAAAAGCTGGCCGAAGCGCTTGGTAAAAGCAGAAGCCATATCGCTAATCTGCTGCGTCTTTTGTCACTCCCATTGGATGTACAATCCCTTGTAATAGAAGGAAAATTATCCGCCGGTCATGCAAGGGCATTGATCACGGCAGAAAACCCATCGGAGCTGGCGAAACAGGTGGTTCGTGAGGGCCTTTCGGTGCGTGCGACCGAGGCATTAGTGAAAAAGCAGCAAGGTGGAGCGGATAAGCCGGCTCCGAAATCCAGAAACCTGAATGCTGGGAAGGACGCAGACACCCGAGCGCTTGAAAAGGATTTGTCTGCGATTCTGGCGATGAAGGTGACGATCAACCATAAGGCCGGATCTGAATCCGGGCAGGTTGTGTTGGCTTATGAGAACCTGGATCAGTTGGATGATCTGTGCGCGAAGCTCAGCCGTTAGGTCGGGTCCAGATAAAGAGCATCACAGCGCTGAGCACAATGGCCTGAATGATCAGGACGTGAGAAGGAACCGACAGTAGAACCGATAAACCAAATACGGCGGCAACCGAAAGGGTGGCCGCCTTTTTTGCGCCGGGTCTGATCGCGCCAGAGCTTTGCCAATCGACGATCATAGGGCCAAAGGTTCGATGGCTCAGCAACCAGTTATGCAGCCGTGACGATGAGCGGGCAAAAAAGAACGCGGCCAACAGAAGAAATGGTACCGTCGGCAGCAGCGGCAGAGCGACTCCGATCATGGCAAGCGCAACGCATAGTAACCCCAATCCTGCCCAGAGAAATTGCATCTGTTACTCCAACAGCTCTCGGATTACCGCGTTGAGCACGGCGCGCCCGTTTGAAGTGGCGCGCAATTGATTGCGATCAAGGGTTAGCATGCCCAGATCGATCAGCGAATCAAGTTTGTCATGCGAAAGTTCTTCACCTGCAAGCAGAGTGTATCTGTCTATATTAAGGCCCTCGACCAAACGCAGACACATCATAAGGTATTCTGAGGCTTGTTCACGTTGGCTAAGCTCGAACCGATTGCTTTCGCCGTGCCCATTGGAGGCAGCCGTCAGCCATTTGTTTGGTGAAAGATGAGTTTCCGTCGCGAATTTCCGGCGATCCAGGGTGATCCGACCATGTGCGCCGGGTCCAATACCGATGTAATCACCATAGCGCCAATAGATGAGGTTATGCCGTGATTCCGCTCCGGGCCGGGCGTGGTTTGAAATCTCATAGGCAGGCAGCCCATGCGCTTCGCAGATTTCCTGCGTCGCCAGATACATATCCGCGGCGTTGTCATCCTCGGGCAGACCGCGCAGCTTGCCCAGGGCATAGCGATCACCAAAGGCTGTGCCTTCCTCAATGGTCAGTTGGTATAACGACAGGTGATCAACTGCCATCGATAGGGCTTCGGTCAGCTCAGCACGCCAGGCGTCCAGAGTTTGATGCTGGCGGGCATAGATCAGATCAAAGCTCACACGGTCAAAGCAAGAGCGCGCGATATCGAAGGCAGCGCGAGCCTCGGCAACCGTGTGAATGCGCCCCAGACGACGCAGGTCATCGTCGTTCAAGGCCTGAACACCCATCGAGATGCGGTTCACGCCCGCATCATGATAGGCCGCGAACCGCCCGGCCTCGACCGAGCCTGGATTGGCCTCAAGCGTGATTTCCATATCGTTGGCCGATCGCCAAAGGGCGCGGGTCTTGTCGATGATGGTGGCGACGGTCTCGGGGGCCATCAGTGATGGAGTTCCGCCGCCAAAGAAGATTGTGTTCAAAACCCGGTCAGGAGTTTCGATGGCCAAGCGGCTCAGTTCACTAAGATAACACTCAAGCCATTGTTTTTGATTAATATTCTTGGAAACGTGGCTGTTGAAATCGCAATAGGGGCACTTGGCCTCGCAAAAGGGCCAATGCACATAAAGGCCAAAGCCCCCGTTTCGCCAATCATCCGCCAAAGCAGCCTTTCACGAACATCTCCACCGCGCGCCCGCGATGGCTGATCTTGTTCTTTTCCCAGCGATCCATTTCGGCAAAGGTAATGTCGTGCCCCTCAGGGACAAACATCGGGTCATAGCCGAACCCGTCCTTGCCACGGATCGGCCAAGTCAGGTGACCGGGCACGACGCCCTCGAACACTTCGTCATGCCCGTCGGGCCAGGCCAGAACCAGAGTGCAGCGAAACTGGGCCATACGCGGGTGGGGGGCGTTTTTCGCCTCTAGCTCATTATGGGCGCGAGTCATCGCCATCAGGAAATCGCGGCCACTGCCGGTTTCGGCCCAATCGGCGGTGTAAACACCAGGTGCGCCATCCAATGCATCGATGGTGATCCCGGAATCGTCCGACAAGGCAGGTAGGCCGGTCGCCTTTGCAGCTGCGTGGGCTTTGATCCGGGCGTTACCGACGAAAGTGTCCTCGGTCTCTTTCGGTTCGGGCAGGTTCATTTCGCCCGCGCCGACAACCGTTACGCTAAAGGGCTCAAGCAGATGCGCCATCTCCTCGAGCTTGCCTTTGTTGTGGGTGGCGACCAGCAGTCGATCACCTTCGAACCTGCGAGTCATGCGGTTGCAGCTTTCTGGGCAGCAGCAAGTTCGCTCACGCCTTTCTCGGCAAGGTCCATCAGCTGATCCATCTGTGTACGGCTAAAGACTGATCCTTCGGCGCTCATCTGCACCTCGATCAGCTTGCCCGAGCCGGTCATGATGAAATTGCCGTCAACGCCAGCTTCGCTATCTTCGGGATAGTCCAAATCTAGCACGGGCTGACCGGCATAAATTCCGCATGAAACGGCGGCAACAGGGTCTAATAAAGGGTCAGAGATCACATCGCCTGTTTTCATCAGCTTGTTCACAGCCAGACGCAGCGCCACCCAACCGCCAGTGATCGAGGCACAGCGGGTGCCGCCGTCGGCTTGAATGACATCGCAGTCAATAGTGATCTGCCGTTCTCCCAAGGCAACCCGGTCTACACCGGCGCGCAAGGCGCGGCCGATAAGGCGCTGGATTTCCACGGTGCGTCCGCCTTGCTTGCCGCTGGCAGCCTCGCGCCGCATCCGCGTATTGGTCGCGCGGGGCAGCATGCCATATTCAGCGGTGACCCAGCCCAGGCCCGAGCCCTTTATAAAAGGCGGCACGCGATCCTCAATCGTGGCGGTGCACAGCACATGCGTGTCGCCCATCTTGATCAGGCAAGAGCCTTCGGCATGTTTGGTGAACCCCGTTTCAATTGAAACGGCGCGCATTTCGTTTAGATCACGTCCTGAGGGTCGCATGAGAAATCCTTTATCTGCTGGGTTGGGGATACCGTCCTGCGGCGTTACGATGCAAGCCCGATTGACCTTTCATTTGCCTGCGATTTAATGACGATCCAGCAGAGGGCCGCCGATGAGCGAAGCAAGCAAAATTCTGGACGAGATGAATGACCGGTCGCGCGAGGTGTTCCGGTTGATTGTCGAAAGCTATCTGGAAAGCGGTGAACCCGTGGGCAGCCGGACTCTGACGCGCACATTGTCCGAAAAAGTCAGTGCTGCGACCGTACGCAATGTGATGCAGGATCTTGAATTTCTGGGTTTGCTCGACAGTCCGCATGTCAGCGCTGGTCGAATTCCAACACAGCAGGGGCTGCGCATGTTCGTGGACGGATTGCTGGAAATGGGCGATCTGGGTGCGGATGATCGGCAAAAGCTGGACGAAACACTAGGCCCTAACGCAGGCGATGTGGGTGGTATGCTCGATCGCGTCGGCGCGGCGCTATCACACGTGACACAAGGGGCTTCGCTGGTTCTGACGCCAAAGCATGAGGCCGAGATCAAGCATATCGAGTTCGTCTCGCTTGGGCATGACCGGGCCTTGGTGGTTTTGGTGTTTTCGGACGGGCAGGTGGAAAACCGGCTGTTTACACCTCCGCCTGGCCAAACACCCAGTTCGATGCGCGAGGCAGCCAATTTTCTGAATGCACTGATCGAAGGTCGAACGCTTGGCGAAGTGCGGCGGCAGATGCTGTCACAGATCGACGCGCGGAAACAGGAAATCGATGTTCTGGCGCGTGAGATGGTCGAGAGCGGCATTGCCGCTTGGGACGGGGACGGCGGCGACTCGGCCCGGCTGATCGTGCGCGGGCGGGCGAATCTGTTAAATGAGCCGGGTCAGGCAGAAGAACTTGATCGAATCCGCACCCTGTTTGACGACCTTGAACGCAAACGCGATATCGCCGAATTCCTTGAATTGACCGAAGAAGGCGAAGGTGTGCGCATTTTTATTGGCTCTGAGAACAAACTTTTCTCACTTTCGGGTTCCTCTTTGGTGGTGTCTCCATATATGAACGCTGATCGTAAGATAATCGGTGCGGTTGGGGTCATTGGACCCACACGTCTGAATTACGGGCGAATCGTACCAATCGTGGATTATACGGCGCAACTGGTCGGCAAGCTGATTTCCGACCGGAGCTAGAGGGTAAGAGATGGCAGAGCCCAAGAACGAAGATTTTCTGGACGACATCATGTCCGCCGAGGCGGAAGAGTTTGCCGAAGATTTTGCTGAGATCAGCGATGAGGCGCTTGAGGTCGATCAACTGCGTGCTGAGCGCGATGATTACAAAGACAAGTTCATGCGTGCGCTGGCCGATGCCGAAAATGCGCGCAAGCGTGGCGACAAGGCGCGTCGGGATGCGGAACAGTATGGCGGTTCAAAACTGGCCCGCGACATGCTTCCGGTTTACGACAATATGAAACGCGCGCTTGAGGCCGCAACGGATGAGCAGAAAGAGGTTGCCGCCGGTTTGCTGGAAGGTGTCGAGTTGACCATGCGCGCGCTGAAGGATGTGTTCCAGAAGCATGGGATTGAGGTGATTACGCCTCAGGTCGGGGACAGGTTCGACCCGAATGTGCATGAGGCGATGTTCGAGGCCCCGGTGCCCGGAACCAAGGCCGGCGACATCATTCAGGTGTCGGCAGAAGGCTTCATGCTGCACGACAGGTTGTTGCGACCGGCGCAGGTTGGGGTGTCGTCAACGCCCGCAAGCTGAACAGTTCCTGGGTCAACCGGGTTCGAGGCGGTCAGGATCTGGCCGCCTCTTTCAGTTTGTAGATCAAGTCCAAGGCTTCGCGGGGGCTGAGTTCATCTGGAAGGATGGTTTCCAGCATATCAGCAACGGGCGAGGTTTTTGGCGCAGGGGGAGGCGGCGGCGCGGCTGAAAACAGGGGCAGATCGTCGATCAGTGCTTTCTGCTTACCGCCTTCACGTTCGGTTTTTTCTAATTGATCCAACACGATACGGGCGCGGTCCACGACCGAGGCGGGCAAGCCAGCCAATTGTGCAACCTGGACGCCGTAAGACCGATCGGCAGCGCCTTTATGTACTTCATGCAGAAAGATGACTTCACCCTCCCATTCTTTGACTGCAACGGTCGCGTTTTCTACTCCGTTCAGACTTCCAGCGAGTGCAGTTAATTCGTGGTAGTGGGTGGCGAGCAATGCGCGGCATTGGTTTGCCGCGTGTAGGTGTTCCAGTGTGGCCCAGGCAATGGAAAGGCCGTCGTAGGTCGCGGTGCCTCGGCCGATCTCATCAAGGATTACGAGCGCGCGGTCGTCGGCCTGATTCAGAATAGCTGCGGTTTCGACCATTTCGACCATAAAGGTCGAGCGGCCGCGCGCCAGATCGTCTGACGCTCCGACGCGGCTGAACAATTGACTGACTAATCCGATTTGCGCCTGTTCCGCCGGAACATAGCTGCCCATCTGCGCCAGTAGGGCGATCAGCGCATTCTGACGCAGGAAGGTTGATTTACCGGCCATGTTGGGACCGGTGAGCAACCAAATTGCAGCGCCTGCATCGGCGCTCAGATCGCAGTCGTTGGCGATGAAAGCATCGCCGCTTTGCTGCCTCAGGGCATGCTCGACCACCGGGTGACGGCCTCCTTTGATGTCGAATGCGCGTGACCCGTCGACCTTTGGACAGCACCAGCTTTCGCCGCGAGCCAGATCGGCGAGTGCAGTGGTTAAATCCAGCTCAGCCAGTCCGCGCGCAGCCTGATTTAGCCGTGCGGCAATATCCAGAATAGCCCCAGAAAGCCTTTGATAGAGCCGTTTTTCGATCTCTAACGCAAGATTTCCGGCATTCAGAATCCTTGTTTCGATCTCGGACAGCTCCACCGTGGTGAAGCGCACCTGATTGGCGGTGGTTTGGCGGTGGATATAAGTCTCGCTAAATGGCGGGTTCAACATTTTCTCGGCATGGGTTGCCGTGGTCTCGATGAAGTAGCCAAGCACATTGTTGTGTTTGATCTTCAGTGACGTGATGCTGGTATGCTCGGCGTATTTCTGTTGGAAACCTGCGATGACCGAACGGCCTTCGTCACGCAAGGTGCGCGCTTCGTCCAATTCGGTATCAAACCCGGGGGCGATAAAGCCGCCATCGCGGGCCAGCAAGGGTGGATCGGCAACCAATGCTTCGTCCAGCAAAGCCAACAGATCGTCAAATCCGACAAGGTTCTGGACGGCAGTGGCCAGCAGAACAGGCAGATCCTGTGAGGCACAGGTTTCGGCGATTGTTGCGGCTTGTTCCAATCCATTGCGGATAGCGGCCAGATCACGCGGGCCGCCTCGATCCAGCGAAAGACGAGACAGAGCGCGATCCAGATCGGGTGTTTTGCGTAAAGCTTCGCGCAGATCTGAGGCGATCAGGTTATCTTCGACCGCTAAAGATACTGCGTCCAGTCGGGCGTGGATCACATCCAGATTACGCGAGGGGCTGGACAGTCGCTGTTCCAGAAGTCTTGCGCCACCTGGCGTTACTGTTCGGTCGACCACGGACAGCAGCGACCCGGCGCGCCCACCAGACAGCGACCGGGTCAGTTCCAGATTGCGTCGCGTTGCGGCGTCGATCTGAACCACGCGATCCTCGGATTCCTTTAAGGGCGTTTGCAGCAGGGGCAGTTTGCCCTTTTGCGTGATCTCCAGATAATCGATCAGCGCGCCCATGGCCGAAACCTCGGCGCGCCCGAAGTTCCCAAATGCATCCAGAGCGCCCACGTGAAACAACCCGCAGATGCGTTTCTCGGCTGCAGCGCTGTCAAAACTGGCGCGTCCGACAGGCGTAAGCGATATGCCAAGGTCCATGACGGTTTCATGCAGCTTTTCCTCGGACCCATCGGCTACGATCAGCTCAGATGGGGCCAGCCGAGCGAGTTCAGGGCTCAACCGGATTGACGTCAGCGGCATCACGTGAAACGCACCGGTTGAGATATCGGCCCAGGCCAGCGCAGCTTCGTCCCGAACCTCGGCATAGGCGGCCAGAAAGTTGTGCCGCCGCGCCTCTAGCAGGGCATCTTCGGTCAGTGTGCCGGGCGTCACCAGACGCACAACACCGCGCTTTACCACCGATTTAGAGCCTCTTTTCTTGGCTTCCGCCGGGCTTTCCATCTGCTCGCAGACCGCGACGCGGAATCCTTTGCGGATCAAGGTCAGCAAGTAGCCCTCGGCAGAATGCACCGGCACGCCGCACATCGGGATATCGTCGCCATTGTGTTTGCCGCGCTTGGTCAGCGCGATATCCAACGCCTCAGCCGCGTTCACCGCATCCTCGAAGAACATCTCGTAGAAGTCACCCATGCGATAAAACAGCAGGGCATCTGCATGAGCCTCTTTGATCTCAAGGTACTGCGCCATCATCGGCGTGACTGTGGACAAATTCGGCCCCCTTCTGGCGTGTTCCGGGCGCGACCTTACAAATCCCGCATCTTCAGTAAAAGGTGAAAACTCATTCTCGTTGAGGCGCGGCCCCGCCTGCGTTATGAGGCAAAAGCCCCAAAGTCATGGAAACGACCTGTAAGATGCCCAAAGCGAAGATCACCAAAGAAGAGGCGCTGGCCTTTCACCTAGACCCGACCCCCGGCAAGTGGGAGGTGCAGGCCACCGTACCCATGACCACGCAGCGTGATCTTTCGCTGGCCTATAGCCCTGGCGTTGCGGTTCCCTGTGAAGCCATCGCTGAAGCACCAGAGACGGCGTATGACTATACAAACAAAGGCAATCTGGTTGCCGTGATCTCGAACGGTACCGCCGTTCTAGGCCTTGGAAATCTGGGTGCGCTGGGCTCAAAACCGGTGATGGAAGGCAAATCGGTCCTGTTCAAGCGGTTCGCTGATGTGAACTCGATCGATATCGAGCTGGATACCGAAGACCCGGACGAGTTCTGTCGCGCTGTGCGCCTGATGGGTCCGACCTTTGGCGGTATCAATCTGGAAGATATCAAAGCACCTGAATGTTTCATCATCGAACAACGCCTGAAGGAAGAGATGGATATCCCGGTCTTCCACGATGACCAGCATGGCACGGCAGTGATTTGTGCGGCGGGCCTGCTTAACGCGTTGCATATCTCGGGCAAAAAGATCGAAGATGTAAAAATCGTCCTGAACGGGGCAGGCGCTGCAGGAATTGCCTGTATCGAACTGCTCAAGGCCATGGGTGCACGGCACGAGAATTGCATCGTCTGCGACACCAAAGGCGTGATTTATCAGGGCCGGACCGAGGGCATGAACCAGTGGAAGTCGGCCCATGCCATCACGACTGATCTTCGCACTTTGGAAGAGGCCATGAAGGATGCGGATGTATTTCTGGGCGTTTCGGTCAAAGGGGCGGTGACACAAGACATGGTCGCCAGCATGGCTGACAATCCGGTGATTTTCGCCATGGCGAACCCTGACCCGGAAATCACCCCGGAAGAGGCGCACGAGGTGCGCGTTGATGCGATCGTCGCGACGGGCCGTAGCGATTATCCGAATCAGGTGAATAACGTTCTGGGTTTTCCTTACCTGTTCCGCGGTGCGCTGGATATTCATGCCCGTGCGATCAATGACGAGATGAAAATCGCCTGCGCCCATGCTCTGGCGCGATTGGCACGTGAAGATGTTCCGGATGAGGTTGCCATGGCCTATGGCAAGTCGCTGACTTTTGGGCGCGACTACATCATTCCAACGCCTTTTGATCCGCGCCTGATCCACCGTATCCCGCCTGCGGTTGCCAAGGCTGGTATGGATACCGGCGCGGCGCGACGTCCGATCATCGATATGGACGCTTATGAGCTGAGCCTGAAATCCCGCATGGACCCGACGGCCAGCATCCTGCGCGGCTTGAACGCGCGGGCGCGTCAGGCGCAAAGCCGGATGATCTTTGCCGAGGGTGACGATCCGCGCGTATTGCGCGCGGCCGTTATGTATCAACGCTCGGGCTTTGGTAAGGCTCTGGTTGTGGGCCGGCCAGACGACGTAAAGGAAAAGCTCGAATCCGCAGGCCTTGGGGACGCGGTGCGTGAGATCGAAGTGGTGAACGCCGCCAATACCTCGCATCTGGAGACCTACAAGAATTTTCTGTATCAGCGCCTGCAACGGAAGGGCTTCGATCACAAAGACATTCACCGCCTCGCTGCACGGGATCGGCATGTGTTTTCGTCTTTAATGCTGGCGCATGGTCATGCGGATGGTCTGGTGACAGGGGCCACTCGTAAGTCGGCGCATGTGCTGGACCGCATCAACCATGTGTTCGATGCGGATGCCGCCCATGGTGCGGCGGGGGTTACCGCATTGCTGCACAAAGGACGGATCGTTCTGATTGGCGACACGCTGGTGCATGAATGGCCGGACGAGAATGATCTGGCCAACATCGCAGAACGTGCCGCTGCCGTGGCACGCCATATGGGGCTGGAGCCTCGGGCGGCGTTTGTGAGTTTCTCGACCTTTGGTTATCCGGTCTCCGAGCGCGCGGAAAAAATGCACCGTGCTCCGGCAGTGCTGGACGAGCGCGGCGTCGATTTCGAATACGAAGGCGAGATGACGGTTGATGTGGCCCTGAACGTGGACCAGCAAGAGGCCTATCCATTCCAACGCCTGACAGGTCCGGCCAATATCCTGATTGTTCCAGCACGGCACTCGGCATCGATCTCGACTAAGCTGATGCAGGAGATGGGCGGAGCTACCGTAATCGGACCGATCCTGTCTGGGATCGATAAGCAGATCCAGATCTGTTCGACGGTCTCAACCGCGAATGACATTCTGAACATGGCCATCCTAGCCTCTTGCGATATCGGGTAAATCATGACGATCTGGAACCTCGGCTCTATCAACGCGGATATGGTTTATGCCCTGCCGCATTTGCCTGAAGCGGGTGAAACCCTTGCGGCCAGCGGGTTGCAGAGGTTTCTGGGCGGCAAAGGCGCCAATATGTCGGTGGCGGCAGCCCGGGCAGGTTCCCGGGTATCGCATATCGGTGCTGTGGGTTCAGATGGTCTTTGGGCGCGGGACAGGCTGACCGAATATGGCGTGGACACGCGGCATATTGCCGAGGTGGATGTGCCAACGGGTCACGCGATCATCGCGGTGGACGCGCAGGGTGAAAACCTGATCGTTCTGTATCAAGGCGCCAACCATGCCATCTCGAACGACCAACTTGGGCAGGCGTTGTCCTCGGCGGTATCAGGTGATCTTCTGGTGATGCAGAACGAAACCAATGCGCAGATTGAGGCCGCTAAACTAGGTTGCGAAATGGGGCTGACTGTCTGCTACGCCGCCGCCCCATTTCAGGCAGACGCAGTTCAAGCGGTTCTACCGTATTTGGATTTTCTGATCCTCAACGAAGTCGAGGCCGAGCAATTGCAGGATGCAACGGGTCTCACCCCTTCAGACCTGCCGGTCGAACATGTGATCGTCACCTTTGGCTCAAAAGGTGCGCGCTACTATCAGCAAGATCATCAACCCCAAGCGTTTCAGGCCCATAAGGTCAACGCTGTGGATACCACCGGGGCAGGTGACACATTCACCGGCTATGTGTTGGCTGGAATGGACCGGGGTATGCCGATGGCGCAGGCGATTGCCCAAGCAAACCGTGCCGCGGCCCTGATGGTCACGCGGCACGGCACTGCAGATGTCATTCCTGATCTGAAAGAGGTGCGCGAAGCGCTGTTTGACTAGGACCCTGCAAAGGGCGCTTCGTTGCCCCACAATTGTTTGACCCGCGCATCGCGACCGCAGGCTTCGCGGTAGGCCTTATAGGCGTTCTTTTGGCGCTTGGGGCCAAAGCGGGTCAGTACCAGCTTGCTACCCTTGTAATAATCCTGGTGATACGCCTCGGCTGGATAAAACGTTCCGGCTTGCAGAATCGGCGTGACCACAGTCTGCCCCAGCGCGTTTTGTGCGCTGGTCTTGGCTTGCTGAGCCTGCGCCTTTTCCCCTTTGTTAGAGACGAAAATTGCTGTGCGATAGCTGTCGCCGCGATCGCAGAACTGGCCGCCCGCATCCGTGGGATCGACTGAGCGGAAGAACATGTTCAGCAAGGTTGCACGGGAAACGCGGGCGGGATCGAAGGTGATCTGGACCGCCTCGTAATGCCCTGTTCCGCCTTTCGAGACCTGATCATAGGTGGGACTATCCGTCTTGCCGCCGGTATAGCCCGAGACCGCGCCGATCACGCCGGGCACGGACTCGAAATCGGATTCCACACACCAGAAACAGCCACCGGCGACTGTTAGCGTCTCAGTGCCAGCGGCCGGAGCAGGTAAGGCGCGCAGCATTGCTGCCAACAAGATCAGCACAAACAGAAGTGAAGGTTTCAGGCAATCAAGGTAAGTGATCCGGGTCATGGCAGGTCTCCTTCCGAAACCAAGCTGCCCGCAGATTTTTGCGCTTGCAATGCGCTGACATGATTTGTCACGCGCTGGTGAGACGAGTTTATCAGCCCAGCAGTTGCCCCAGCTTCATCGCAACACCCATGTTGCCCGAGATTTTTAGCTTGCCCAGCGCAACCCCGGTCATTGGGTTCAGCTTACCGGTCAGCAACTTAGAGAGGTTCTCGCGCGAGATGCGGATAGTGCAGTCTGTGTCCCGATCCTGGGTTGAGGCAGTATTCTCCGCCAGAACGATCACGCCCTCGTCGCCACAATCGAACTTAAGCGATCCGTCAAAGTTTTTGCCGTTCAAACCCTTTTGAATTCCGTCGGCGATGTCTTGCAGCATTATTCGTCCTTCCCTGATTGACGTATGCGTAAAGACAATCGCCTGATCCGGGCAAGCCCGACCCGACGGAAACCCGGCAAAGAAAAACCCCGGTGCCTGATCAGACACCGGGGCCAGATCTAAAATTCTAAACGCTTACTTGCTCAGCCGTTTGTCACGCGCGGCCAGAAGCTTCAGGCGCAGTGCGTTCAACTGGATGAAGCCTGCCGCATCTTTCTGGTCATATGCACCAGCGTCTTCCTCAAAGGTCACGTGCGCCTCGGAGTACAGCGAATGATCCGACCAGCGGCCCACGGTTGAGGCAAGACCTTTGTACAGTTTCACGCGAACGGTGCCGGTGACATGCTCTTGCGACTTGTCGATGGCTGCCTGCAGCATCTCCCGCTCGGGCGAGTACCAGAAGCCGTTATAGATCAGCTCGGCATATTGCGGCATCAATTGGTCTTTCAGGTGCATCGCGCCCCGGTCCATGGTGATGGACTCGATCCCACGATGCGCTTCCAGCAGGATGGTGCCGCCGGGGGTTTCGTAAATACCGCGCGATTTCATGCCCACGAACCGGCCTTCAACCAGGTCCAAACGACCGATGCCGTGCTTGCCGCCAAATTCGTTCAGCTTGGTTAGGATGGTCGCGGGGCTCATCGCCTCGCCATTGATGCTGACCGCGTCGCCTTTTTCAAAACCGATCTCGATAAACTCCGGCTCGTTCGGCGCATCCTCGGGGTGGACGGTGCGCTGATAGACATAGTCGGGTGCCATATCGGCGGGGTCTTCCAGAACTTTGCCCTCGGACGAGGTGTGCAGCAGGTTGGCATCGACCGAGAACGGGGCCTCACCACGCTTGTCCTTGGCGATCGGGATCTGGTTCGCCTCGGCAAATTCCAACAGCTTGGTACGGCTGGTCAGGTCCCACTCACGCCACGGCGCGATCACCTTGATTTCGGGATTCAGTGCGTAAGCAGCCAGTTCAAAACGAACCTGATCGTTGCCCTTGCCAGTCGCGCCGTGGGCCACAGCGTCAGCACCGGTCGCTTCGGCGATCTCGACCAGACGTTTCGAGATCAGAGGCCGTGCGATCGAGGTGCCCAGCAGATACAGCCCTTCGTACTGTGCATTGGCGCGGAACATCGGGAAGACAAAGTCGCGAACGAATTCCTCGCGAATATCTTCGATATAGATGTTCTCGGGCTTGATCCCCAGCAGCTCGGCTTTTTTGCGGGCGGGCTCCAGCTCCTCGCCCTGACCCAGATCGGCGGTGAAGGTCACGACCTCACAACCATACTCGGTCTGCAGCCATTTCAGAATGATCGAGGTATCAAGGCCACCGGAATAGGCCAGAACAACTTTCTTGGGCGCGGACATCTGACTTCCCTTTATGCGTAGAACGACTGGCCCCTAACGGGTTTTGGGCGTGGGGGCAAGCTGTGTGGATTGACGCAGCCCGGGAATTGGGGTGAAACGGGCGGATAGAGAACAAGGATTGGTTGAGAGGGCGGTATTTATGCTGGGATTAGAGATTTTCGTGCATTCGGTGAGGATGGTTCTTAGGAACCTGAAGCAGGCGCTACAGATTTCAGTCGTACCGGCGCTCATTGGCGGCTTTTTAGCCATCGGCCTGTTCTTCCTGTTTGGCATCCCTTTCGAAGAATTCAACAGTGAAACCAATGGCTTCCCTGAAGGCGTAACGGCCGCGTCCTTCACCGGATTTCTGCTCTGCCTTATGGCCGTTGTCTTTGGGGTCATGCTGTGGATTGTCGTGTCGTGGCACCGTTTTGTTCTACTTGAGGAATATCCAAGCGGTTTGGTTCCGCCTTTCAGGTTCGACCGTGTGCTCGCCTATTTCGGACGCCTTCTGATGCTCGGCCTAATCGCTCTTATCATCATGATACCGGGAGCGCTGATCATGGGCATGATGGCGCAATCCTCTGTGGCGCTGGGAATTCTGGTTTGGCTGGGTTTGATCATCATTCTCACGATCGGATTCTATCGGGCCTCCCCGATTTTACCCGGCGCAGCGATCGGAAAACCAATAAAGCTGTCTGAAGCGTGGCAAGCAACCTCGGGCGCAAGCGGAGCCATCGCACTTCTGGTCGTCTTATCCATCCTCTTCCAAATATTGCTTCAGCTACTGGCGTCTTTGCTGCTTTTCGTCCCGATCATCGGTGTCTTGATTGTCTTGTTTGCGAGCATGCTGATCGTCCCATTGATCAATGTCAGTATCTTGACGACGATCTATGGTGTGTTCATCGAAAAACGCGAGCTGGCCTAAGCCCGTACACATATGTATTCCTTGCCCTTTCGACGATGATGGGGCAGGGAATCCAACATGACTGATTTCACGACCCGCGCCCGCGCTGCCGAAAAGGCAATGCGCTCAGTGTTTCCGGCAACTCCGTTTCAGCGGAACGCCCATCTGTCCGACCGTTACGGCGCGGATATCTGGCTCAAGCGCGAAGACCTCAGCCCGGTGCGGTCGTATAAAATCCGTGGTGCGTTCAATGCGATGCGCAAGCAGCAGGGGCAGGGCCTTTTCGTTTGCGCCAGCGCTGGCAACCATGCGCAGGGCGTGGCCTATATGTGTAAGCATCTGGGTGTGCGGGGTGTGATCTTCATGCCGGTGACCACGCCGCAGCAGAAGATCCAGAAGACGCGCATTTTCGGCGGCGACAATATCGAGGTTCACCTGATCGGTGACTATTTCGATGACACGCTGGCTGCGGCGCAAAGCTGGTGCGCAGAACAGGGCGGATATTTCCTGTCTCCGTTCGATGATGCGGATGTGATCGAGGGGCAGGCCTCATTGGCGGTTGAGATCGAAGAGCAATTGGGCCGAGTGCCTGATCATGTAATTCTGCCGGTTGGCGGCGGCGGTATGTCTTCGGGGGTGGCGACCTGGTTCGGGGACCGGGCGCATTGCCTGTTCGTGGAACCGGCCGGCGGGGCGTGTTTGCGCGCGGCGCTTGCAGCGGGGCACCCGGTGGCTCTGGATCATGTGGATACCTTTGTCGATGGCGCAGCAGTAGGCCGGATTGGTGAGAAACCGTTTGAATTGCTGAAATCGCGGCATCTGTCGGACGTGCTGACTTTGTCCGAAGACCGCATCTGCACCACCATGATCGAAATGCTGAATGTCGAGGGCATCGTTCTGGAACCTGCCGGTGCATTGGCGGTTGAGGCCGTGGGTGACGTGCAAAGCTTTGTGCGTGGCAAGACGGTGGTCTGTGTGACATCGGGTGGCAACTTCGATTTCGAACGCTTGCCTGAGGTCAAAGAGCGCGCGCAGCGTTATTCCGGGGTCAAGAAATACTTCATCTTACGCCTGCCGCAGCGTCCTGGCGCTTTGAAAGAATTTCTGGGTATTCTGGGGCCCGAAGACGATATCGCACGGTTCGAATACATGAAGAAATCGGCGCGCAATTTTGGTTCGGTGCTAATCGGGATCGAAACCCGCAAGCCCGAGAATTTCATGCGCCTGTTTGCGCATCTGGATGAAGCCGGGTTTACTTATACGGATATCACCGAAGACGAGACGCTGGCACAGTTTGTGATCTAGCGCAGGTTTTCGGCCAGACCGGCCTGAAACAGTTTTTTCGACTCGTCGTAGGCCGCGATAATCGCCAGCAAATCAACGGCGGCGCTTTCACCTGCGGCTGCGCGTCGCTCACCGTCCTGGCACAGTTTCGAGAAACTATCAAAGCCAAGACTCAGCGCGCTGCCCTTCAGGAAATGAAGGTTCTGTTCGATCTCGGAGCGGGTAGTGTCATCGCGTAGCTTAGTGATAACTTCCTGAACCTCGTCCAAAAAGATTTCGACAACCTCGGTGAACTCGTCTGCGCCGACTTCATCACGTAATTGTCTGACTCTGGACCACTGAATCATGCCATCCTCTTGCGGTTGCATATTGTTAGACCGTCACGGGTAAAGATGGGGTTAAATCGCGGCCATTTGGTTTTTCATAGGATGTTAAGCTGAGAGGCATAGCGTTGCGACAACTGGAGAGTTGAGCAAGTACAGGGACTTCATGGTGCCGGATGCCAGTCAAGTAGAGGCCCGGGTCGAGCTGGATTTTGGCGCGATCCGCAAGGTTCTTGTTGTGGACGACAGCCGTCTGCAGCGGCGCATTCTGGTGGCCTCGCTAAAAAAGTGGGGATTCGAGGTTCTTGAAGCCGACAGTGGTGAAGCCGCGATAGAGCTTTGCACCTCGGACCCGCCTGATCTTGTTCTAAGCGACTGGGTCATGCCAGGTATGGGCGGGCTTGAGTTCTGTCGCGCCTTCCGAGAGCTGGACAGTGAGCAATATAGCTATTTCATTCTTCTGACCTCAAAAAGCGAAAAGCAGGAGGTCGCGCGCGGTCTGGATGCTGGGGCAGACGATTTTCTGATCAAGCCGCTTGAGGCTGATGAGCTGCGTGCGCGCATATCGGCCGGGGCGCGTATTCTTGACATGCAACGCGAATTGTCCCGAAAAAACCAGTTGATCGAAACAGCGCTGAACGAACTGAAGCTTGCCCATGATGCGATCGATAAAGATCTGATGCAGGCCCGAAAGATTCAGGACTCGCTGGTGCCCGAATTGAAGGGAACCTTTGGCAACTCACAGGTCAGCCTGCTTCTGAAACCTTGCGGTCATATCGGCGGTGATCTGGTGGGGATGTTCTCGCCCGGTGTCAATCGGCTGGGGTTTTACAGCATCGATGTCTCCGGCCACGGGATCACCTCTGCGATGATGACGGCACGGCTGGGCGGGTATCTGTCCAGCACGCATTTCGATCAGAACATTGCGATGGAGCGTCGTTTCAATAAATTCTACGCCCTTCTGCCACCCGAAGAGGTCGCTTCGCTGCTCAACTCGCGTCTGATCGCCGATGCCGGGATCGAAGAGTATTTCACCATGGTCTATGCCATCATCGATCTGCGCAACGGACATCTGAAAATGGTGCAGGCCGGACACCCGCATCCGCTGTTGTTGCGCCGTGATGGTAAAACCGAGTTTCTGGGCGAAGGCGGGTTGCCCATTGGCCTGCTGCCTGAGGCGCAGTTTCAGCAGACGGAAACCTATATGCAACCGGGCGACAAGCTGCTCTTGCATTCGGACGGGTTCACCGAATGCCAGCTCGCCGACGGCAGTTTGCTGGATGATGACGGGTTAAAGGCGATGGCTGTTGAATGCGCCGCCGATCACGGTGGACCGGAATTCCTGGATGACATGTTCTGGCGTCTTACACAGGTGATGTCACCGGACAGCGGAATTGCGGATGATGTCTCTGCAGTGTTTTTTGAATATAACGGACCTTAAAGCCCATGCAGGTGGCGCTGGGCGAAATGGGCGTCGCCCTCATTGCCCAACAGATGAACGGCATCTGCGGTCTCCATCCAAATGGCCTCGTGTAGGTCTTCGGTCGGAGGGCCTAGGCGTCTGACCGGGTGGGCGCGGTAAATCAGGCAGACCTTCTCGGCCCACAGGTCGTATTCCGGCATGTAGGTATATCGACGAAACGCACCCACTCTCCGGGGCGCGGCGATCAGCCAGCCGGTTTCTTCGTAAACCTCACGGTGAAGCGCTGTAATGGGTGATTCCCCCGGATCGATGCCGCCGCCCGGCAGCTGCAGATCGGGTCCGGGTTCCAGCTGACAGGTCAGCAGCAATCGGTTGCCTTGTGGCAATAGGGCATAAACGCCGGCCCGCCGGGTGTATTTTCGCTCTGCCTCGGGGCTTTCACCGAACCGTCTGATCATGTAAGGCCCCTTTCAACCCAAACTGTTCAACCTATATGGTGGCGGTATGCCAACCTGTGGCGCTTAAGGAAACCCCATGTCTATTGGAACCAAAATCGCGTGGGACGATACCGTCCTGCCCTTTCAACTCGATATACCCGACATGCGAGGCCGCGTGGCCCGGCTGGACGGCGTGTTGGGCGGCATCTTGAAACAGCACGACTACCCCGAGGTGGTCGAGGCGCTGGTGGCCGAGATGGCCCTGCTGACTGCATTGATAGGGCAAACGGTATCGCTGCGCTGGAAGCTGTCTCTGCAGGTGCAATCCAAGGGCGCGGTGCGGATGATCGCAACCGATTATTATGCGCCACAGGTCGAGGGCGAACCCGCGCAGATCCGCGCCTATGCGAGCTTTGACCGCGACCGGCTGACCGATGCAGCCCCTTTCGATCAGGTGGGTGACGGGTACTTCGCCATCATGATCGACCAAGGTGAAGGTACACAGCCTTATCAGGGCATCACCCCACTGGCTGGGGGATCACTGAGCGCGTGTGCTGATGCCTATTTCGCGCAGTCCGAACAGCTGCCGACCCGGTTTTCGTTGAGCTTCGGCAAATCGACCGAACCCGGTGTCGGTGAACACTGGCGCGCTGGCGGGATCATGCTGCAGCACATGCCCAAAGCCTCGCCCTTTGCCGCTTCCGGGGAGGGCAGCGGAGAGATCCTGTCTGCCTCGGATCTGGTGGATGGTGAAGAGGGCGAGAACTGGGATCGCGTCAACATCCTGCTCGATACCGTGGATGATCTGGAGATGATCGGGCCATCCGTTGCGCCAACCGACCTTCTGGTGCGTCTGTTTCACGAGGAACAGCCTCGCGTCTATGATGCACAGCAGGTAAAATTCGGTTGCACTTGTTCCGAAGATCGCGTGCGCCAAAGCCTGTCGATCTATTCGGCGCAGGATATTGCGACAATGACCACGGACGAAGGCACCGTCACAGCAGACTGCCAATTCTGCGGTGCGCACTATGTGCTGGACCCTGCGACCGTCGGGTTCGAGGCCGAAGGCCCGGATGGCGCGTGATCTGATCACAGACCTGACCGAGGCGCTGAGCCGTGATGGGTCCGGGTCCAGTGACTTTGATCTGAACCCGGAAACGGTGCTGCCGGCGGGGCGCAAACTGCGCCCTGCGGGCGTGTTAGTGCCTGTTTCTGTGACCGGAGACGCACCGCGATTGATTCTGACCAAACGCTCTTCGGCGTTGAAACACCATCCGGGCCAGATCGCCTTTCCGGGTGGAAAACAGGATGAGGGCGACATCGACGTTACTGCGACAGCTTTGCGCGAAGCACAGGAAGAAATTGGTCTCCCGCCAGAACTACCCAGTATTCTGGGTCATCTGCCGACTCATGAAACCGTGACATCCTTTTCGGTCACGCCGGTTGTTGCGATCCTTGAAGCCAGTTTTGAACCAGTCGCCGAACCGGGCGAGGTGGATGAGATCTTCTTCGTTCCGCTTGCGCATGTCCTGAACCCAGAGAATTATGTCGTCGAGTCGCGCCGTTGGCGTGGCCAAAGACGGTATTACTATGCTGTGCCCTATGGCCCCTATTATATCTGGGGTGCGACGGCACGGATGCTGCGGGGATTGGCAGCGCGGATGAGTGAATGAAGCGGATCACAGAAGATTGGTTAACCGACCAAGCCACGCAGGATGTATGCACCGCCCTGACCAACGGCGGGGCGCAGGCGCTATTCGTTGGCGGTTGTGTGCGCAATGCTCTGCTGCAGGCGCCGGTTTCTGACATTGATATCGCCACAGACGCTGAGCCGGAACACGTCGTGGAACTGGCGCAGAAAGCTGGGCTGAAGCCGATACCAACAGGGATAGACCATGGCACCGTGACGATTGTCAGCAAAGGTATCCCGCACGAGGTCACGACGTTTCGCCGTGACGTCGAAACGGATGGTCGGCGTGCTGTCGTCGCCTTTTCCGACAAGGTCGAAGAAGACGCCGCGCGTCGTGATTTCACCATGAACGCGCTTTATGCCAAACCTGACGGCACAATCCTTGATCCGCTGAACGGTTTGCCGGATCTACAGGCGCGTCGCGTACGGTTCATCGGGGAGGCCAGTGATCGCATCCAAGAAGACTACCTAAGGTCGCTCAGATATTTCAGGTTTCATGCTTGGTACGGGGATGTGGATGGTGGCTTTGACCCCGCTGCACTGGATGCAATAGCTGCAAATTTGGACGGGTTAGAGACACTTTCGCGCGAACGGGTCGGGGCAGAGATGCTTAAACTGCTCGCTGCGCCTGACCCCGCGCCGTCGGTTGCCGCCATGCGCGTCACTGGCGTTTTGGCGCAGCTCTTACCCGGGGCTGATGACCGGGCACTGCCGATCCTGATTCAGCTGGAACAAGACGCCCATGCAGCGCCCGAAGCGATTCGTCGTTTGGCAGCGATTGCGTCGCCCGAAGTGGCCAAAACCCTGCGTCTCAGCCGCGCGCAACTGCAGCGTCTGGCTCGGATGCGCGACGAAGCGATGGCGACGACCAGTGTCGCAGAATTGGGTTATCGCTATGGGTCGGAAGGCGGATTGCACGAGACACTTTTGCGTCATGCATTTCTTGAACAGCCTTGGTCCGAAGACCTGAACCGAGCTTTGCAAAAAGGGTCCGCGGCCAGTTTCCCGATCAAGGCGGCGGATTTGATCCCCGCCTTCTCGGGCCCCGCGCTGGGCGCAAAACTGGCCGAGCTTGAGGCGCGTTGGATCGCGTCGGATTTCGCGCTTAGCCGCGAAGAATTGCTGGCCGACTGATTTGAAGTCTCAAAAAGGGATGACAAACCCGATTTGATTTGGCAGGGTGCGCCTGACTCATATGGAGGGAGGAATGCGAATGTATTACGGGATCTGGTTCGGCTAAAGCCCGGAACACTTTGACCCGTAGGGGTGGTGTTCTGGCGCCATCTTTCTTCGCATGACCTATTTTCTGCTCAATCGGAGCACTCTCCATGTTTCGCTACTTCGAAAATCTCATTGACCCTTTTGTTGCCTATGAACAGGTAGACAAGCCACCGACGCGGCTGTGGCCTTTCATGCTGGGCTACTCGCAGCCTTTCAAACGCGTTTTCGTATTGGCCGCGCTGATGTCCGTGGTCGTTGCTGCTGTCGAGGTCGGGCTGATCTTTTATATGGGTCGCGTTGTGGACCTGTTGGGCAGTTCTCCTGCTGAATTCTGGCAGGCGCACGGGACTGAATTGATCGTGGTTGCCGCCTTGATCCTGTTTATTCGTCCCATCCTTCAGCTTGTTGACGTCTTGCTGCTCAACAACACAATCCTGCCGAACTTTGGCACTCTGATCCGTTGGCGGGCGCATAAACATGTTCTGCGTCAATCGGTTGGCTGGTTCGAGAATGACTTTGCCGGGCGCATCGCAAACCGGGTCGTGCAGACCCCACCCGCCGCGGGCGAGGTGGTCTTTCAGGTCTTTGACGCGATCTCGTTCTCGATCGCCTACATGATCGGTGCGGCCATTCTGCTGATGGCGGCTGATCCGCGCCTGTTGTTGCCGTTGCTGATCTGGCTGGTGTTTTACGGCGCGCTTGTGCGATGGACCGTTAAGCGGGTCGGCCCGGCATCTCAGGCGGCGTCGGATGCACGCTCGACCGTGACGGGCCGGGTGGTGGACAGCTATACCAACATCCACTCGATCAAGATGTTTGCCCATGACACTCAGGAACAGGACTATGCGCGCGAGGCGATTGCGGAAACCCGCCGCACTTTCCAGATCGAGATGCGGATTTTCACCATTATGGATGCCGCGCTTGTTGCGTTGAACGGTGTGCTGATCGTGGGTGTCGTTGGTTGGGCGATCTTGCTTTGGACGCAAGGTAGCGCAACGGTCGGTGTGGTGGCCGCCGCCACAGCCTTGACGCTGCGGCTGAATGCCATGACCGGTTGGATCATGTGGGCGCTGACCAGCTTCTTTCGCGAATTGGGTATCGTTGCCGAGGGTATGCAGACCATCGCGCAGCCCATCGATCTGTTGGACGAACCTGATGCGAAACCTTTGCGGCTGGGTAATGGCCAGATCGAAATACGCGATCTGTCTCATCACTATGGACGGGAAGCCGGTGGTTTGGATCACGTCAACTTGACTATCCGGCCAGGCGAAAAGATCGGCCTGATCGGTCGGTCAGGTGCGGGAAAATCGACCCTAGTAAAGCTGCTTTTGCGGTTTTACGACGTCGAGAAGGGTGCGGTCCTGATCGATGGTCAGGATATCTCGAAGGTCACGCAGGACAGTTTGCGCAGCCATATTGGCATGGTTCAGCAGGACAGTGCTCTGTTACACCGCTCGGTTCGGGCCAACATCCTCTATGGTCGGCCTGATGCGACCGAAGAACAGATGATTGCCGCTGCGAAACAGGCCGAAGCGCATGAGTTCATCCTCGATCTGCAAGACCCGGAGGGCCGCACTGGCTATGATGCGCATGTGGGCGAGCGGGGCGTGAAACTGTCGGGCGGTCAGCGGCAGCGTGTAACGCTGGCGCGGGTGATCCTGAAAGACGCGCCGATTTTGCTATTGGACGAGGCGACATCTGCCCTAGATTCCGAAGTCGAAGCCTCGATACAGGAAACACTCTACGGCATGATGCAAGGCAAGACCGTGATCGCCATCGCGCACCGGCTCAGCACGATTGCTCAGATGGATCGCATCCTTGTGATGGATGGCGGCCGGATCGTTGAACAAGGTGGTCATTCCGATCTGTTGGCGCAAGGAGGGCTTTACGCTCAGTTCTGGGCGCGGCAATCTGGAGGCTTCCTGAACCCGGAGGCCGCTGAATGAGGATTGCCGACCTCATCCAACCGTTCAAAGACACAGAAACGCCCCCGCCGCAAACGCTGGGGGCGTTCATCCGTTGGAGCTTGTCCGGCGCCTGGCCGATGCTGTTCGTCGCAGCCGCCTTCTCGGCGATCGCGGGTGCGATGGAAGCTGGCACCGCCTGGGTCCTGGGCCGCGTCATTGATCTGACCACCAACAGCAGTCCCGAGGCGTTTCTGACCGGCGGCAATCTCGCGATCATTTTGGGTGCTGTCGCATTCTTCATGCTTCTACGCCCCGCACTGTTCGGACTGTCATCGGTGGCAAACAACTACATCGTCATGCCCAACATCACGCCGTTGGTTTTGGCAAAACTGAACCGCTGGACGCTGGGCCAGTCGGTGACCTATTTCGATGACGATTTCGCCGGACGTATCGCCCAAAAACAGATGCAGACATCGAACGCCATGACGCAAGTGGTGTCCGAAACAATCAGCGCTATTGTCTTCGCTATTGCCTCTCTTGCAGGCTCATTGCTTTTATTAGGGTCTATTCACCCGCTTGTGATGCTGCCATTTGTTGCCTGGCTTGTTGTCTATTTCCTGCTGGTGCGCTGGTATCTTCCACGCATCCGCGTACGCTCTGCCGCGCGGGCGGGGGCGCGGGCGATGGTATCGGGGCAGGTGGTCGATACGATCACCAACATCAAAACCGTCAAGCTGTTTGCCCATTCCGAGTTCGAAGATCATACCGCCCGAAATTCCATGGTCGACCTGCGTGAACGGTCGCTGGAATTCGGCAAGCTATCGGCTAGTTTCCGGTTCATCCTAATGACTCTGGCGGGGGTGCTGCCGGTCCTGTTGATCGGCGCGACACTGTGGTTGTGGCAGGCGGGCATCGCGACGGCCGGAGACATCGTGGCGGCCGGGGCCGTGGCGATACGCATCTCGCAAATGACCGGCTGGGTCAGTTTCACACTGATGGGTCTTTACGCAAATGTCGGTGAGATTGAAAACGGTATGCATACTCTGACCAAGCGCGTTCGCGTCGAGGATGCTCCGAATGCATCGACACTTGTGGTCTCAGAGGGCGAGATTGCCTTTGACAACGTCAGCTTTGCCTATGGCCGCGATATCGGTGGTGTTGCTAATCTTAATTTCACCGCCGCACCGGGTGAAAAGTTGGGCATAGTCGGGGCCTCAGGTGCTGGGAAATCCACTTTGGTTTCACTTTTGCTAAGGCTCTATGACGGGGAACATGGCGTTATTGCCATCGACGGGCAGGATGTCTCTCGCGTGACACAAGACAGCCTGCGGCAACAGATTGGGATGGTCACGCAGGAAACCGCGATGTTCAATCGTTCGGCGCGCGAGAACATCCTCTATGGTCGTCCTGACGCGACTGAAGATGAGCTGATAGAGGCCGCGACCAAAGCCGAGGCGCATGAATTCATACTCGGTCTAGAGGATGCGCAAGGACGCAAGGGCTATGACGCGCATCTGGGCGAACGCGGCGTGAAGCTGAGCGGCGGGCAACGACAGCGGATCGCTCTGGCTCGCGCTATCCTGAAAGACGCACCGATATTGGTTCTGGACGAGGCGACGTCGGCATTGGATTCCGAGGTCGAGGCAGCGATTCAGACGGCACTGCACCGGGTGATGCAGGGCAAGACCGTGCTGGCTATTGCCCACCGCCTGTCCACGCTTAGCGAGATGGATCGGATTATTGTTCTGGACCACGGTCATATCGTTGAAAGCGGCACACATGAGGCTCTGCTGGAGCGTGGCGGGTTGTACGCCCGGTTCTGGCATCGCCAATCGGGCGGCTTCATTCAGGCCGAGGCTGCAGAATAAAGGGTTTTGTTGCGCTCAAACCCCAGTTATCAGGCCTCCATGACGCAGCAATACACAATAAACCGCCTTGGACATCAGGGCGACGGAATCGCCGATGGTCCGATCTATGCGCCACGCACTCTGCCGGGTGAAGTGGTCAGCGGTACGTTGCTGGGTCAGTTTCTGAACGATATTCGCGTCGAAACACCCTCGGATCAGCGGGTCAAGGCACCCTGCCGTCATTACAAGGCCTGCGGCGGCTGCCAGTTGCAACATGCGACCGATAATTTTATCGCCGAGTGGAAAATTGAGGTGGTGCGCAACGCGTTGGCCGCGCAGGGGCTCGATGCCCCGATGCGGCCCATTCACACTTCGCCTGATCGATCCCGCCGTCGGGCCACCATCGCCGTGCGGCGCACCAAGAAGGGTACGCTGGCCGGGTTTCATGGTCGCGCTTCTGACACGATTACCGAAATCCCGGATTGCCATTTGCTGCACCCAACCTTGATTGCTGCCATCCCGGTGGCCGAAGCCTTGGCGTTGTTGGGTGGCAGTCGGAAAGGTGTGTTGGCCGTAACGCTGACCCTGTCCGAAGGCGGTTTGGATGTTGCGGTCAAGGGCGGCAAACCGCTGGATGGACCGTTGGAGCTGGCGCTCGCGCAAGCGACCGAGCATCACGGTCTTGCCCGGCTTAGTTGGGATGATGAAGTTATCGCCATGCGTGAGCCTCCGATCCAACGCTTTGGAACCGCTGGCGTCACCCCACCGCCCGGAGCGTTTTTACAAGCCACAAAAGACGGAGAACAGGCTCTATTACAGGCTGTTTCCGACGCTACGTCGGGGGCAAAGCGGATTGTCGATCTGTTCGCCGGATGCGGGACATTCTCGCTGCCGCTGGCACAGACTGCTGAAGTTCATGCAGTCGAAGGTGAGGCCGAGATGACGAAGGCCCTGGATCAGGGCTGGCGCAAGGCGCAAGGCCTGAAACAGGTCACGACCGAGGCCCGAGACCTGTTCCGCCGCCCGCTCATGCCCGATGAACTCAAGAAATCCGACGCCGTTGTGCTTGACCCGCCGCGTGCTGGGGCCGAGGCGCAGGTGGCCGAGTTGGCGCAGGCCATGCGCCCGGTGGTTGCTTATGTCTCGTGCAACCCGATCACCTTTGCCCGTGACGCAAAAATGCTGGTTAACGCCGGATATGCCCTTGAATGGGTACAGGTGGTTGACCAATTTCGATGGTCGTCACACACCGAACTTGCCGCTCGGTTCATTTTGAACAAATAACCCTGAGATAAGGACCGCCCGCATGGTGATCGCCCAACGACTGCTGCCCATCATCGAAGCACCGGCTTTCGGGAAATTCATCACCGGTGTGATCCTGTTCAACGCGGTACTGCTGGGGATGGAGACATCGCCTACGCTGATGGACGCAGCGGGCCCGCTGATCGTGACGCTGGACAAGCTGTGCCTTTCCATATTCGTTATCGAAATCGTCATGAAACTGATCGCCACAGGGCGCCGGTTCTTCACCAGCGGCTGGAATGTGTTTGATTTCGTGATCGTGGGCGTGGCCCTAGTTCCCAGTGCAGGGGCGCTTTCAGTTCTGCGGGCACTGCGTATCCTGCGGGTCCTGCGCGTTATCTCGGTCGCGCCGCGCCTGCGCCGAGTGGTCGAAGGCTTCATCTCAGCCTTGCCGGGCATGGCCAGCGTGTTCCTGCTGATGGCGATCCTGTTTTACATCGGCGCTGTGATCTCAACCAAACTTTTCTCGGGCACATTCCCCGATTGGTTCGGCGATCTGGGTCTGTCGGCCTATACGCTGTTCCAAATCATGACGCTGGAAAGCTGGTCCATGGGCATCGTCCGCCCTGTGATGGAGGTGTATCCCTACGCCTGGCTTTTCTTTGTTCCTTTCATCATGGTGACCACCTTTGCGGTGGTGAACTTGCTGGTCGGTCTCATCGTGAACTCGATGCAGGACGCGCACCATGCCGAGGATGAGGTCAAGACCGATGCCTATCGTGATGAGGTTCTTGAAAGGCTGGAATCGATCGAACGCCGCCTGACGGAACAGTCGAACAGCAAAAAGTGATTTAAGTTTCGCGAAAATCTGACATAATAATTGACAAAAAAGAGCATCAGGCAGTGAAAATAATGGATCGTCGAGCATTCGGAATGGGCGCAATGGCAACGCTGAGCCTTTCAGCATGTGCCTCAGCCAAACCCAGATTTCTTTCTTATCGCGGGCCCGAGGTGACCTCGATGGTCATCAACAAAGGTGCACGCAAGCTGTATTTGCTCCATAACGAGCAGATTTTGCGGGAGTACGATATCGATCTAGGATTTGCGCCCAACGGCACGAAAAACAAAAAAGGCGATGGTCGTACGCCCGAGGGTACCTATCTGATCGACCGCCGCAATCCGCGCAGCAGGTATCATCTATCGTTGGGTATATCGTATCCGAATTCGGAAGACTTGGCTAAAGCCAAGGCCGCAGGTGTTGATCCGGGCGGCGATATCTTCATTCACGGACAACCCAATCTACGATCCGAGTTCAAGCGGGCGAAGAAGACCCCGGATTGGACGGCAGGTTGTATTGCGGTCAAGAATGATGAGATCGAAGAGATCTACGCCATGGTGAATGAAGGAACCGTGATTACCCTGCGCCCCTAAGCAAGGTTCAAAGCGGTTTCCAGTCACCAAATCCAAATATTGTATAGTCGCGCTGGTATGCTTCCTTCGCCAGCGCTTCAAGCTGTGCGTCGTAAATCTGGTCAAGTGCAAACGGCGCGTCCGGCTTGGCCTTGTTTGGGGTTGGCGGGGCTGTATGCCCAACTTTGTAGGCAAGGTCGGGCAAGGCGGTTTCCATCTCATCCTCGCGCAGGATCAGGTCGGGCATGGTGAAACCGGCCATGCCTTCCAGCGTCTGCGCCTGTCCGCACCATTCCCCATCCACACGGATCGGGGTTTGACCCGCCAGAATACTGCGCAGCATGCCCAGAAAGGCCGCGAACGCCTCGGAATGCTGATCGCGGGAATAATTGCTGAGATCACCCTTGGCAGGCAGCGGCACCTTGTACCGTCGGCTCAGCATATTGCGAATGCTGACATATGCGCCGGGGCCTGTGTGCAGAATACGGTCGCAGAACACAGCGTGCGCGCGCGCCAGCGGATGGCGTAGCACCGTGAATTTGCGGTGACCGGGATGATCCTGCATCCATTGACGGGTCTGTTTTTGATTGCGGCCGGTGATCAGGTCGGCTTGAGACACCCCGTCCAGATCGGCAATCCACCGCACCACTACAGCCTCGGGGCCGCCGCGCACCGGAAGGTACATCAGCGAAGTTTGCGCAGCACCCACATAGCGCGAAACAGCCGGCCCGCGGTGCGGCTCGAAACTTGGGATATGGTGTAGCTTGAAGCGGTCACGTTGCGACACGGCCAGCTCCATATCATCCGGATTGGTCACTTTCGACAGGGCAGGCGCCGGGTTTTGGCGTTTGAGATGCTGGTTCAGTTCCTCAAGACGTGCGCTGACGCCCAGCCATCCGGCAAGGCCGTTCAGAACGTCCAGATCATTCAGATCGTCATAGTCGATATAGAACGGTGTTTGCCCGGTGGTCTGCAGATGTTTGAGCACTGTTTGTTGAAATGCTTGCCGCTGGTCGAGCTGTTCGGCGAATTCTTCGGCATCGAAGGTGATTTGCGCCTCCCGCCGTTGCTTGATGTTCACCAGCCGCCACTGCTTTGTTTCCAAGGCGATTTTCCACGATATGTAGCTATCCAGAGGATTGCGCATCAGAATGATTTTGGCGCAGCGCGGATCATCCAGCGCCGGTGGCAGCGCCCGCGCATCGTGGTCGCTGAAAAAACGAAAGCCGTTCATCTCGCCCGGCGCGTTTCGGATGGCGTCGATCAGCGCCATCGGGTCGCGTTCACGATCTTCCAGGGTAAAGCCCAGAACGCTGTCCAGTTTTGGCAGGCCGACGAAATAGGGGTTAAACGCTTCTCCGTGACACGTGACGCCATCCAGCGTGTTCAGCTGTAATTCAAGCAGGTTCGAACCGGTGCGCATATCGGCCAGAACGATGAAATAATCGAAGCGGCGGGTCATTTTAGGTTACTGCACCAAATAGGGCTTCTTGAACGATTTGGACTGTGCGCCAAACACGTCATTCACAGGGAAATCCCCCATCAGATAGGGATGCATCCCTTGGTTCTTGAGGTTTTGCAGGAACTTTCCGAACCCGGTCAGAT
This sequence comes from Ruegeria sp. K3, assembly GCF_056531845.1. Taxonomy (NCBI): domain Bacteria; kingdom Pseudomonadati; phylum Pseudomonadota; class Alphaproteobacteria; order Rhodobacterales; family Roseobacteraceae; genus Ruegeria; species Ruegeria sp. K3. The sequence continues at coordinate 66,077 of NZ_JBQFMM010000013.1, forward strand.
CCACCATCGTCGGTGCCTCGGTCAGATGGGTGGGTTTGGGCGCGCCCATGTCTTCCAGAACGGTCTGCAGTTGCTCCATAGGGGATTCCACAAACTCTGCCATTGTCCATATTCGGATGCGCGTCTTTGCCCGAGCGGCATCCAGAAGCTTGAGCTGTTTGCTTTCGATCTGTTGTAGGCGGGCAGCTTCGCACCGGATATCGGCAAAATTCAGGTTCGAACGAAACAATGGAACCGCCCAGGCCCCCGAGATGACCGCAATATGTGCATTCTGGTCTTGCGTAAGGAATTCATTGATTTTCTGAATATCCGTTGGCCCGAATTGAAAGCACTGACGCTCGCCTCGTGTATTCCAGATGAGGTTCGACAGAAAGGCCGAGGGGTTATAGTCGCGTAGCGTGGCGCAATCGCTGAGCGCACCGTTGATGATCGTCTCATCTTCGGCAAATTGCGCCCGTTCGGAACCGAACAGGTGCCCATGCACCCGCCCGCCGATGGCGTTTGTCAGCCAGGGTTCGAAATCTTCGAACAACTCGGTAAAGCCTTGAAACACCGAATAGGGAAAGGCTGTCAGGCTGCGTTCCGTAGCCGCGCGGGGGAAGCGGCTTTGCATATAAAGACCATCTCGTCCGCGAACGCGCCGTTCGACCGCTTTGGAAAACACCCGGTCGATCTTGCCGGGGTTGGGCTCGGCCGGGGTCAGTGCGCCTTCGTGGTCGGTCAGGAAGGTCTGATACAACCGGTTCGCGCTGTGCCAGACTTTGCGCGCCACGAAACAGTCGGACCGGCGCAGCAATTGCAGGTGATCGTCGTAGAACATGTGCGGCCGACCTTGATAGTCGAACTTCGACAGGGTCAGCGATCGGCTTTCGATATGGGTGGAATAGAGTCGTGCCAGTGTCTGAAAATAGCTTTCATCGGGAATCCAGACCTGGCGGAAATAGCGATCATATTCGGCGCGCTTGGGATCCTGAAGGATGGCCGACAAGGTTTGGCGGGTCAGACACCACCATTGACTGCCCATATGCGGTACAAGGCCTTCGGGAATTCTGCGGCGCAGACCGAGGGCGCGTTGCAACCGCACGTAATTGTCAAACAGTTTTCGTTGCCTGCGCCATGAGAAGGGGAACCTCAGGGTGAAACGTTCCAGATCCAACCCGCCAATCGTCCAGCTGACGTCGCGCGTGGTTGCGCTTTCGATGAAATCGACACGGGGCCGGTCGGCCAGATAGTCGATCAGATCAGCGACCGGACGCAGCGGCAGACACGCGCCTGAAGACAGATATACATGCCGGACATCTGGAAACCTCTCCAACATCAGCGATGCGGCAGATTGTGATGCGGCGACAATACCCCAGCCGCCCCATTCACAGACATGGCGTTTTGAAAACAGGATCAGTGGTTCATCCGAACAAGCGGCGACAAAATCGGAATAAGCCGGATCGCCGACTTTCTGATCTACATGAATGACCACAGGACAGCCCGAGGCGGCCCAATGGCGTGCCACCTGCTCAACCCGATCCAGCGCGGTGTGCACCAGCATTACGATGCCCAAGCTGCTCATGCCCAGTTCCCCTTAGACATCAGGCCGAGGATCTCAATCTGTCGCCAGTTGATGTATTTCTCGGACCATTTGTTCCAGAAAACCGGATTATCCTCTAACTGCTTGGCATAAGCCTTGTACTCGCCCGACGCAGCATAGTGCTGTCCGCGCAGCAACTCTTCTTTAGCTTTTTCCCCAAGCGTATTGATCAGCTTTGCATGCAGCAGCGCTCCGCTGGTTTTTTCACCGCCCTGCTCTTCATAGACCTGATTGAGCCCGCGCGGCAGCAAGGCGTGGGTTGAGCTGACATAGGCGTAGCGCCGGTGCCATTTCACAAGAGGTATCTTGTTCAGGGCCGGAGCCTTCAGGGGATTGTTCTGAAAGAAAACCCGTGCGCGTGCACCGCCTTGAATCCACAGATTCCCATAGGTCGGGTTGCGGGTAATCATGAAGTTGCCTGAATCGAACCAAGGCGCGACTTCAAAAGGGTTCTGGCCCTCATGATAGGGCGCATCCATGATTCCGGTTTCGGGATACATGTCGATCAGCATGGTGCCGAAACTGCGCACACCAGTATCGTCCAGCCAGTCGGTCAGGGCGCGGATCGGGCGGGTATCGCAAAAAGGATAGATAAAGAATTCATCCGGATCGACCGTCAGAACCCAGTGCTTATGCGCATAGCGGCGCAGCAGGTAGTTGGACCAATCCAGACCAAAGGTCGCATTCTTGTAACCTACATCCGTCCACCACAGCGAAACGTCCGGCTGGCTGCTCAGGTATTCGTGGGTGCCGTCATCGCTGTTGTTGTCCACGCACAGGAAGTGATTGATGCCAAGCTTTCGATAGTAGTCTAAGAAATAGGGAAGGCGGATCTTTTCGTTCCGCATTACGCTCATCAACAAGATGTCGTTTTCTTTGATCTTGTTGGTGTTATCTTGCACCGCTTTCAGATCCCGACGCCGACGTAGGCAACGCAGCAGGCGGCGCTTGCGCCGCAATCTCATGCGATAGGAATCCAAAAGGCTCACGCGGCTGCCCAACCTTTTTTGATACGCGCGTCTGCCCGGGGCCGCCTGAGGCCTGAGTGGTGCCGGACATTAACGTTTTATGACATCTCTGCACCTTGTGAGGCAACGGGTTTAAATCCGGTTTACTTCCCCCCTGTGGCAGGAAATCCGCCCGCGTTCATGAGCCCAAGGTCTTGTAACTGTTGCCAATCACCTAGTTTGACCGAGTCAGAAGTCCAAAGATCAGGCCCGCTGATGATCCCGTCATAATAGGCGCCGAACCGATCGGGGTCGTGAAAATGTTGCCGCCTCTGTTTTTCGATCCGCGATTTGTCGACAACCTCAGGCAGGAATTTCGTATGGAGCAACACGCCCGAGGCGGTCTGCCCACCCGGACCGTCATATTCAAAATTCAAGAACCGGGGCAGCGCGGAATGGCACGAATTCACATAGGCCGTATGTCGTGACCACCGGGTCAGAGGGATCTTGTTCAGCGTCGGTGATTTTTGGGGCTGATCTGCAAAAAACACCCGCTCGCGTACGCCTCCCTGAACCCAAAGGTTGCCCATCGGCCTTTGGCGCTGGGCACGATAGGGGCCGGGGTCAAACCAGTTCAGGCAATCGGTTGGATCGGAATGCGGATCATAACTTTGCTTGCCCAACCGACCTTTGGGATAGAGGTCCAGCATCATCGCCCCAAACGTGGTTTGACCGCGCGCGTCCAGCCATGCAGCTAAATCGCGCATCGTATGGGTGTTGTGATGGGCGTAGATCAGCAACTCATCGGCGTCGACCATCAACGTCCAGTGGTCGTGCCCAAATTTCCACTGCAGCCAAGTCAGCCAATCCAACCCGAACCGAGACGCGCGATAGCTTGCCGTAGTCCGCCACAGCGACACATCCGGCTGTTTAAGCAAATACGGGACTGAGCCGTCATCGCTGCCATTATCCACCATCAGAAAATGATCAATGCCCAGCGTGCGATAATGGTGAAAGAACCACGGCAGGCGGGTGATCTCATTCCGCAGCGTGGTAAAGGCCAGAATGGCGCCGGGTGTGATCTTTTGCGTGTTGTCAGTCAACGACTTCAGTTGATGGCGGCTGCGAAAGGATCGCCACAACAGCCGCTTGCGTTTCAGGCGCAGCTTGTAGCGCTGCACCCAGCTTAGCGGCTGATCCTCAAGCCTCACTTGGTGTAGCCGCCATTCTGATGCCAACGCCAGGCATCCGTGATCATCGTCTCTAACGTTGATCTTTTTGGTGTCCAGCCCAGCTCTTCCTTGGCTCGGACCGAGCCTGAAACTAGACGCGTACAATCCCCGGCCCGGCGCGGGCCGATGCTATACGGCACCGCACGGTTGGTGACGGCTTTGGAATGCTCGATGACTTCCATCACCGAAAACCCCGACCCGGTGCCCAGATTGAACACGCGGCTTTCTTTGCCCTGTTCTAGCCACTTTAGCCCCAGTACATGTGCATCGACCAGATCACAGACGTGTACATAATCGCGGATGCAGGTGCCGTCGGGTGTGTCGTAATCGGTGCCGAATACAGTCAAGCCACCCCGCTTGCCATCGATGGCGTCCAGCATCAGCGGCACCAGATGGGTTTCTGGTTGGTGAAACTCTCCAACTTCGGCATCCGGGTCGGCCCCGGCCACGTTGAAATAGCGGAAGATCACGTGCTTCAGGCCATATGCGGCTTGGAAATCACGTAAGATGTCCTCGATCGCTCGTTTCGAAGCACCATAGGCATTCAATGGCTGCTGCTGAGTGCTCTCGTCCAGCACAACGTTGTCATGTTCGCCATAGGTGGCGCAGGTCGACGAGAACACAAAGTTCAAACATCCCGCATCCACAGCCGCTTGTATCAGTGTCAGCGAACCGGTGACATTGTTCGACCAATACGTTCCGGGCTCAGCCATCGCTTCGCCGACCTGACTGAGGGCGGCGAAATGTATCACGGCGGCGGGTTGGTATTTGGCGAACACTTCGTCCAGCCGGGCGCGGTCCAGCAGGTCGCCCTGCTCGAAAGGGCCGAATTTCACCGCGTCCTGCCATCCGGTGACAAGATTGTCATAGGTTACGGGCGTATACCCCGCACTTGCCAGTGCCTTGCAGGCATGAGAGCCGATATAACCTGCACCACCTGTAACCAGAATATTTGTCATTCAAGCCCCATAGCGGCCATCATTTCTTCGATCTTGGCCACGTCCTGCGGGTTGTTCAGCTCCCAGAACTGACGACCTTTGGCTTCAACTTCGACACACAGAACCTTGCGGCCGTTTTCCATGAAGCGCAGCTGTTCCAACCCTTCCAGTGTCTCCAGCGGACCGCTAGTCCAGCCCGGATAAGCAGTCAGAGCGTCAGGCCGATAGGCATAAACTCCGACGTGGTGGAATACCGGTGTCGGGTCACTGCTGGCATAGGTCTCGGCTGTGAAAGGGATCACTTCTTTCGAGAAGTAAAGCGCGCTGTGGTCATTGCCGAACACCGCTGTAGTGCCCCCGACCCGGCCTTGCTTGCGATCGTTCAGTAATCCGTTCAGTGCGTCCCCGTCACAGCGCAGCACGGGGGTGGCCACACCCGCATCTGGCGCGTTGCGCAGACCCGAGATCAGGTCTTCAACAAACCAATGCGGGGTCAAAGGCGCATCCCCTTGCAGGTTGACGACGATGTCATAACCGCCACCCAGAGCCGAGTGCGCCTCGGCGCAGCGTTCGGTACCGTTGCGGCAGGTGTCTGAAGTCATCACCACCTCGGCACCAAATCCCTCTGAGACTTCGCGGATACGGTCATCGTCGGTTGCCACAACCACGCGATCTACGCCTGACACGGAAATCGCGGCGCGCCAGGATCGTTCGATCAGAGTCATGCTGGTTCCGTTTGCCCCGGTCAGCGGAACCAGAGGTTTGCCTGGATAGCGGGTCGAAGCGTAGCGCGCGGGAATGGCAATCAATACTGACATCAGGCTTCCTTCAGCTCAACGCCCGGAGCATAGGCGATGAAAAATGGATTGGCATAGCCGTCTTTGCCATAGGTCAGCGGCGAATGGTCGTCAAAGCGCACCACATGTCCGCCCGCACCGGCCAGAACCGCGTGGCCCGCAGCGGTGTCCCACTCCATGGTGCGGCCAACACGGGGGTAGAGGTCGGCCTCTCCCGTCGCCACCAGACAGAACTTCAGCGACGACCCGGCACTTTTGCTGTCGCGCACCTGATATTTGTTGATGTAATCCTCGGTCGCCTGATCCCGATGCGACTTGGATGCAACGATCATCAGCGCCGAATTGTTTGGTTTAGAGACTGATATTGGCGTCAACACACCCGGCTGATCTTTGTCCAGTGCGCCGGTTTCCTCGACAGCTTGCCCATCGGCTTGCGTATAGAACATCCGCCCCCGCGCCGGTGCGTAGACCACGCCACGCGTCGGTACGCCGTTTTCGACCAAAGCGATATTTACGGTAAAATCGCCGCGCCGATTTATGAATTCCTTGGTGCCGTCAAGTGGATCAACAATCAGAAAGGTCTCGCCCTTTTCGGAATGCGAAGCCGCCTGTTCCTCGGTCACCAGCAGGATATCTGGAAAAGCCTCGCGCAATCCGGCCGAGATCAAAGCATCCGCCGCCTCGTCCGCCTCGGTTACCGGGCTTGAGTCTGACTTGACCTTGACGTCGAAATCATCTGCTTCATAGATCTGCATGATCTTGTCGCCTGCCTGCAAGGCCAGCCGCCGGATGACGGGAATAAGCGCGTCATAAGTCACAAAAAAGCTCCGTTCCTGTGGTTTGTTGATCAGGGCATCTCACGGACTTATGATGCGATGGATACGGAACAGCAAGAATTTCGTGCCAATTTGCGGCTGACACAGCAGGAAAGAGTATTCGAGTGTTTCACTACAAGCGAAATCAGTCGTTGCTGGGCGGGGTTTTCACCACCGCCGAGCTTATATTCCATGCGGTGGTCCGCAATATCCGCTCGCAGCATTCAAATGCGGTGATCGCAATCCTGATAAACATTGTTCAGGTCGTTCTTCTGGTGACGGCGTTTTATATACTTATGACGCTAATTGGTCGAATGACCGGCATGGCCAAAATCCGGGGCGAGATGGTTTTGTTCCTGCTCTCCGGAGTTTTTCTGTTCCTGACGCATATCAAGTCTGTCGCTGCTATCGCCGGGGTTGGATCCGGCAACAATCCGATGACACTGCATTCGCCGATGACCATGATGGTGATGTTGTCAGCATCTGCCTTCGGTATTCTGTACACGCAGCTTGTCTCGATCCTGGTCATCCTGTTCGTCTACAGCGTAGCCGTCTCGCCCCTTGTAATTCAGGAGCCCGGCGGTGCTTTTGGGATGCTTTTGCTGGCATGGTTTGTAGGATGCTCGGTCGGTCTTGTGTTTCTGGCGCTAAAGCCCTGGTTTCCAAATACAGTAAGCATCCTGACAAGTATGTACCGTCGTCTGAACATGATATTTTCTGGCAAGATGTTCGTCGGCAACGCATTGGGTGGGTTCATGCTGACTATGTTTGCGTGGAACCCGCTGTTTCACATCATAGATCAATGCCGTGGTTTTGTGTTCCGAAACTACTTTCCCCGCAACTCCAGTTGGGAATACGCGCTTTGGGTCGGGATAATCCTGACGATGATCGGCCTGCTGGGCGAGTTCTATACCCGTAAGCAGGTCTCGAAAAGCTGGGATGCGCGACGCTGATCTTGGCGGTGCACACTTTATCCTGAAAAGCTGATCCCGAATTTGGATTGTGTTTCACGTTGCGACTCTCAAAGTCAGGTTGATGCGTCCGCCCTTTGGCAAAAGTTTGGATGATCCAAACCGGATGCGATCAACCCCGTGATAGGTCAAGCGTGCCGGGCCGCCCATGATCACCACATCGCCCGAGCTCAGCCAGATCGACTCGGTCTTGCCGCCCCGCGTGGTGTTACCGATACGGAACAGCGCGTCATCGCCCAATGAAATCGACAGCACGGGCCACGAAAAATCGGCCTCATCCTTGTCCTGATGCAGGCCCATCTTGGTGCCTTCACCGTAATAGTTGATCAGACAGCAATCGGGCTGGCGATCTGCGCAGGTCAGGTCCTGCCAGATGGTCAAAATCTCATCTGGAATCGCGGGCCATGTCATGCCTTTTGGGTGCGTGTCCTGATACCGATAGCCCGCCCGGTCAGTGACCCATCCCAGTGCCCCGGCCGAGGTCATCCGCACTGACATTTCCTTGCCCGAAGGTGTCACGGGCCGATAAAGCGGTGCCACTTTCAGAATCGGCCTAAGCAGGTCAACTAGATGCGACTGCGCCGCCGCATCCAAATAGCCTTTCCGAATATCAAATCCGCGCAATAACAGCCGCGCCATTCCAGAATCCCCAAACCTTGCCAAAACCTTGCCAAAAAAGGCCACAGATTCCCGAAAACCTGCGTTTCTGAACGCTTGCAGGCCCCTGTTCTCGCCCTTATATACGCCTCGACGCGCGATGGTGTAGTGCTGTCGCGCACATCAATCGGGGGCAGGATGCCGCAACGGGTCCAACCCTCGGGACATCGCCTTGAATGGAAAGGGATTGAAAATATGGGAAAAGTAATCGGGATTGACCTCGGTACCACCAACTCGTGTGTGGCCATCATGGACGGCTCGCAGCCGAAGGTCATCGAAAACGCCGAAGGGGCGCGGACCACGCCCTCGATCGTCGCTTTTACAGAAGATGAGCGTCTGGTCGGTCAGCCTGCAAAACGTCAGGCGGTCACCAACCCCGACAACACGATCTTTGGCGTCAAGCGTCTGATCGGTCGTCGTGTGGATGATGCAGAAGTCGAAAAAGACAAGAAAATGGTGCCCTACGCCATCGTTGATGGCGGCAATGGCGACGCGTGGGTTGAAGCCCGCGGTGAAAAGTACTCCCCAAGCCAGATCTCGGCCTTCACTCTGGGCAAGATGAAGGAAACCGCAGAAAGCTATCTGGGTGAGGAAGTCACGCAGGCGGTTATTACCGTTCCGGCATACTTCAACGACGCTCAGCGTCAGGCCACCAAAGACGCCGGTAAAATTGCCGGTCTGGAAGTGCTGCGGATCATCAACGAGCCGACAGCAGCTGCGCTGGCCTATGGTCTGGACAAAGAAGAAACCCAAACCATCGCGGTTTATGACCTTGGTGGTGGTACTTTCGACGTAACCATTCTGGAAATCGACGACGGCCTGTTCGAGGTGAAGTCGACCAACGGTGACACCTTCCTGGGTGGTGAAGACTTTGACATGCGCATCGTCAACTACCTGGCGGATGAGTTCAAAAAGGAACACGGTGTCGACCTGTCTGCCGACAAGATGGCCCTGCAGCGTCTGAAAGAAGCTGCTGAAAAAGCCAAGATCGAGCTGTCCTCGACCTCGCAGACCGAGATTAACCAGCCGTTCATCTCGATGGGTTCGAACGGTCAGCCGCTGCACATGGTCATGAAACTGACCCGTGCCAAGCTGGAATCGCTGGTTGGCGACCTGATCAAGAAGTCGATGAAGCCTTGCCAGGCTGCCCTGAAAGACGCGGGCCTGTCGGCTGGCGACGTGGATGAGGTTGTTCTGGTCGGTGGTATGACCCGGATGCCGAAAGTGATCGAAGAGGTCACCAAGTTCTTCGGTAAGGAGCCGCACAAGGGTGTGAACCCGGACGAAGTTGTTGCTATGGGCGCCGCCATTCAGGCCGGTGTTCTGCAGGGCGACGTCAAAGACGTGGTTCTGCTGGACGTGACCCCGCTCAGCTTGGGCATCGAGACGCTGGGTGGCGTATTCACCCGACTGATCGACCGCAACACGACCATTCCGACGAAAAAGTCCCAGGTCTTCTCGACCGCCGAGGACAACCAGAACGCCGTGACCATCCGCTGTTTCCAGGGTGAGCGCGAAATGGCTGCGGACAACAAGATCCTCGGTCAGTTCAATCTGGAAGAGATCCCGCCCGCACCGCGCGGCATGCCTCAGATCGAGGTGACTTTTGACATCGACGCCAACGGCATTGTCTCGGTTTCGGCCAAGGACAAAGGCACCGGCAAAGAGCAGAAGATCACCATTCAGGCCTCGGGCGGTCTGTCGGACGAAGATATCGACAAGATGGTCAAGGATGCCGAGGAAAACGCCGAGGCAGACAAGGCGCGCAAAGAGCTTGTCGAAGCCAAGAACCAGGCCGAAAGCCTTGTTCACGCGACCGAGAAATCGATCGAGGAACATGGCGACAAGGTCGACCCGTCGACCGTCGAAGCGATCGAACTGGCCGTTGCTGCGCTCAAGGATGAGCTGGAAACGGACAATGCCGACAAGATCAAGTCGGGCATCCAGAACGTGACCGAAGCGGCCATGAAACTGGGTGAGGCGATCTATAAGGCACAGACGGAAGAGGGCGAAGATGAGCCCGCAGCCGCAGATGCCGCGCCGGGTGACGATGACATTGTCGACGCCGAGTTTGAAGATCTGGACGACGACAAGCGTAACTAACGGGTAACCGGGCCAATTTGGGCCGGTCCGGTTGCCGGGCCGGCCCGATTACGTTGAGGCAGAAGGAAATACTGATGTCCAAACGCGACTATTACGAAGTGCTCGGCGTGTCCAAGGGCGCTTCTGCGGATGAGATCAAGAAAGGCTTTCGCTCGAAAGCCAAACAGCTGCATCCCGATCGCAACAAGGACAACCCCGATGCCGAAGCGCAGTTCAAAGAGGCCAACGAGGCTTACGATGTTCTGCGCGATGCTGAAAAGAAAGCCGCTTATGACCGCTTTGGTCACGCCGCGTTTGAAAACGGCATGGGCGGTGGCGGCGGCCGTCCCGGTGGCGGCTTCGGTCAGGGCGATTTCTCCAGCGCGTTCTCTGACGTGTTCGACGATCTGTTCGGCGACTTTATGGGTGGCCAGCGTGGGGCAGGCGGGGGCCGTCGCGCCGCACGCGGTTCAGACCTGCGCTATAACCTGCGGGTCACGCTGGAAGAGGCTTATGCAGGCCTGCAGAAAACCATAAACGTTCCTACGGCTGTGGCCTGTTCCTCTTGCGAGGGAACTGGTGCCGAAGGTGGAGTTGAACCTACTGCATGTCCGACTTGTTCCGGCATGGGCAAGGTTCGCGCGCAACAGGGCTTTTTCACGGTTGAGCGCACCTGCCCGACCTGCTCTGGTTTGGGTCAGATCATCAAGAACCCTTGTAAGTCGTGCCAAGGTGCGGGGCGCGTTGAAAAAGATCGCGCATTGTCCGTGAACATCCCTGCCGGTGTCGAGACCGGCACTCGGATTCGTCTGGCCGGTGAGGGCGAGGCCGGAATGCGTGGTGGTCCTCCCGGTGACCTCTATATTTTTGTGGAAGTTTCCGAGCACAAGCTGTTCGAACGTGACAGCGTGAACCTCTATTGCCGTGTGCCAGTCAGCATGGCCAAGGCAGCACTTGGCGGTTCGATCGAGGTTCCGACCATCGACGGTGGTCGCGGTCGTGTTCAGATTCCTGCCGGCAGCCAGTCGGGCCGCCAGATGCGCCTGCGTAGCAAAGGCATGCCCGCCCTGCGCGGCGGAGGCATCGGGGATATGTTCATCGAACTTGCCGTGGAAACTCCGGTCAATCTGACCAGTCGTCAGAAAGAACTTCTGCGTGAGTTTGACGATTTGGGTGAAGATAATCACCCGGAATCTAAAAGCTTTTTCTCTTCTGTAAAGTCCTTCTGGGATGGCATGAAGGGTTAAACGGTTAAGCAGGGGCTCTGCCCCCATCGCCCTTTGGGCGACTCCCCCGAGATATTTATGGCCAGATGAAACAGGGGATCCGTCTGTTGCCGATCCGGCGGGCAGGGATAGGGCGCGTTAACTTTTCGGAAACCGATTCTGCGTCAGAGTGGTGTTATGACCCAAGACGCCTTTGCCGAAGCCCCCATGCTGTTCGATACGGATGAAGCACCGGCGCAGCCGCTGCCCGTTGGTCGGTTACCCTCCTACATCAAAGACCATCGCAAGCGGCTGCGCGAAAGGTTCATGTCTGGCGGATCAGCAGCGATGCCTGATTATGAACTGCTGGAACTTGCTCTGTTCCGATCCATCCCGCGTCAGGATGTGAAACCGCTGGCTCGGGCACTGATGGATGCGTTTGGTGATTTCAATCGTGTGTTGACGGCACCCGAGGAACGGCTGCGTCAGATCAAAGGCGTTGGGGACACGGTGATTACCGATCTGAAAATCCTTGAGGCCTGTGCCCATCGCATGGCGCGTGCCCGGGTGATGCAACGGCATGTGATCTCGGGGTGGGATGCGCTTCTGGACTATTGTCACACCACGATGGCGCACCGCGAGATCGAACAGTTTCGTGTGTTTTATCTAGATCGCAAGAATGTGCTGATTGCGGATGAAGAGCAGGCCAAAGGCACAGTGGATCATGTGCCGGTCTATCCGCGAGAGGTCGCGAAGCGGGCGTTGGAACTCAATGCCTCGGCTCTGATCCTGGTCCACAATCATCCATCCGGTGATCCGACGCCGTCGCAGTCGGATATCGATATGACCAACCGGATTCAGGATGCGTGTTCCGCCCTTGGTCTGACTTTGCATGATCACCTGATCATCGGGAAATCGACCGAACTGAGTTTCCGCTCGCAAGGCTATTTGTAAGGGTTATCGGATCCAAACTTCGACCCGACGATTCACCTTACGGCCCCATTCGGTGTCGTCGCAGGCCATCGGCATGGCCTCGCCAAAGCCCTCGACACTGATTTCGATACTGTCGGGGAGGCTGGTTTCGACCGATGCCAGCACTGCGTTTCGGACGGTTTTGGCACGCTGCAGGGCAATACGTGAATTGGCGACCGCCGCGCCCTCGCCGTCACTAAACCCAACAAAGATCAATTGACGCGCCTCCAACGTTCCGCTTTCCAAAGCTTGCGCAAGGTTCAAGATGTTTGACCGGGACTGAGCATCGGGCCGCGAAGACCCCGGTTCGAACCGAAAGGACAAAGATAGCCGCGAAAGTGGACGGAGGGTTTCGATCATGCGCTGCAACTCTTCCAACCCGACCTCAGCTCCACCGGTGCTGATCGCATTGGCCAGCCGATCGCCTTGCAGCCCAACCTGGATTGTTTCAAGGGATTGATCGACAAATCCGGCTTGCCGGATGACCATCTGTGCGGCGCTGCTTTGGGTATAGGCCAGAAACTGTCGCGCGACTTTGGGCAATCGTCGTTGCGGCAAATAGAAAAACATGGGTGAGGTCAGCGGATAGTCTTCGGTCTTGACCGACTGCCGCGTTGCCGGCAGGGCATGTCCGCATCCACCGGTCAGAGGCAGGGCGCGTGCAGTCCCGGCTTCGGCAAGGCTGGCGATGCCGATCGCGAATGGGTCGTTCGAGACTGCGCGCACCAAATCGCTGTTGCGGGTATGGCGTATGATCTTTGTGGTCATTGGTGCGTTCGTCGGCGACAACAGCAAATTCTCGACCGCCTGATCCAGCCCGGAACCGACCTGTGGCAGGTGCAGAGAGATCGGCGCATCAGGCCCACCGAGATCGCCCCAATTTGCGACCTCGGCGGTGAAAACCTTCACCAGATCAGCAAGCGATATCTGGCGCACGGGATTGTCGGCCGACACGATTGGCACGATTGCATCCAGAGCCAAGACGCGCGACCGGCGGGTTTGCGTCAGATCTCCGAGCCCAGCGGCTTTGGTCAACTCCAGTTCGTCCGATCGAATTTCCCGCTGCGCCAACACGACATCTGCGGTGTTCTCAACCAGATCGATAAAGCCGTCAGCCGTATCCGTTGCACGAAATATGAACCTCGCCAAAGGCGCCTGCCGATCAGGGTGATTCAGAGCGTAGACCCGCAGGTCTCCGGTACCCTCGGGCTGTGACAGTGTTAACCCTTCCTCGATGGCAAAGCCCTGTGCAAGCGCGGGCAGCAGTGTCTCGGCGATCACTGATGAGCCAGAGAAACGAACTTCGGCCACAAAATCCGTCAGGTTGGGGCAGGCTGGGCCGTCGCAGGTGACCCCTGATCCATCGACCGTCAGCTCTCCGAATTGCGTATCGACACGGTAGAATTCACCGTCGTAACCAAGAAGGGTGCCGATCACTTCTACCTTGCCGTCATGCGAGGTCAAAGTGATGTCCTGCGCGAATACGCTTTGTGCCAAGGATAAGGCAAAAAGCGCGGCGAACGCCGCACGAAGAATGCTCATTGGAAACCGTAGATCTGCCTGCTGCTTATTTGGCAGCGATTGTCAGGTCTGAGAACAGATTATTCAACACCAGAAAATCGCCAGCTGCCTCACAACCGGGCATATCCAGCGACAGGTCGCGTGAGCGTAGCCGTTCCGCGCGCCATTCCAATGATTGCACGCTTAGGGGCTTGCCGCAATTTGCTTCAGTGACCTCAGTTTCAACCGACAGAGTGATACTTCCGGCCTCGGTTGCGGTCTCAATGGGATATGAATAAACCTCGATGTTGCGCGCGACGTCCGAACCGCCCTGACCCAGATGGATCACCGAGCCCGCGCCGCCGGTCTGGGACCCGGACCACACGTGGCCTTCTTCCCCGTAACCTGCGCCGAATTCCAGCGCATGAAGCTGCAGATCGGTTTCGCCCTGCCACTGCAAGGCAACCCGGTTGAAGCTGTTGATCTCGGGCACATGCGTCGTCGCAACGGTGCCTTTCTCATCCGGCAGCGAGATCAGGAAAATAGCGTATTCCGACAGCGCCGGGATGGTCAGGTTCAAGCCGCCAAGCGCATCGGTCTCGGTGCTGAAAACCAGCCCGTTGTGATGAACCTCAATGGTCTCATTGGCGTGGCAGGGGGCCTTGACCCGCAGCCGTACGTTGGCGCCGGGCACAGCCATGGCGCGCGCGCTCATATCGCAATTCGAAGGCAAACGGCTGGTTTCTGGCGCTGAGCGTATGGATTGAGATAGATCCTTGGGACGCGCTTCTGTCGGGGAAGAAGAGGTCAGGACAACGCTTTCCAGTCCGGTCAGGTCCGAGTCCTGTTCCGAGATCGAAGCGACGCGTTCACCGCTCGGCTCAGCATTGGGTTGCTGCGCCGATCCGCTTTGCATCAAATATCCAATGGCCAGAGCGCAGGCAACGGTTCCGCCCGTGGTCACGTAGTTCTTAATGACAAACAAGACACCCTCCCCAGTTGAAGGAGCGAGTCGCAATTTGCTTCCCAATCAAGGCCAATATGTGGCCGTGAGGCGGACTCATTGTGGTGGAAAGCAGGTGACGTTAAGTCAACCTGCCGTGGCAATGTTTGAATTTTTTCCCCGAGCCACAGGGGCAAGGATCATTGCGTGACGGGTTACCCCAAGTCGAAGGATCATCCTCGACAAAACCCGGACGACTGTCACCAGACGCTTCGGCTTCGGCGATCGCCTCAGCATTCCCGGCAGTTTGATCCACAGCTTTCTGCGCCTGTGCCTGTTGCGCCGCCATCTGTGCGAGCATTTCCTTCTGTTCTTCTTCGCTCAGCGGGCGCACGCGCGACAATTGCTGAGTGACGGTTTCGCGCAAGGAATCTAGCATCCCTTCGAAAAGCTGGAAGCTTTCGTTCTTGTACTCGTTCAGCGGATCGCGCTGTGCATAGCCACGGAAACCCACGACCGAGCGCAGATGTTCCAGCGTCAAAAGATGTTCGCGCCATTTGCCATCGATAGTCTGCAGCAGAACCTGCTTTTCGATGTTTCGCATGTTTTCCGGGCCAAAGGCCACGGCCTTCTGCGCCATCATTTCATCGGCGGCCTTGATCAGACGTTCGCGGATTTGCTCGTCATCTACGCCTTCCTCGGCGGCCCAGTCCTGAACCGGCGCATCGATGGTCAGCTTGTCTTTGACCGCTTCGTGCAGACCTTCTGTATCCCATTGATCTGCATATGATTTTGGCGGCATGAATTCGTCGATCATATCGTCGATCACCTGCTCACGCATATCGGACACAACATCCGACAGATCATCCGCTGACATGATTTCACGCCGCTGGCTGAACACGACTTTCCGCTGATCGTTCATCACGTCGTCGAATTTCAGAACGTTTTTGCGCATGTCAAAATTGCGACCTTCGACCTTGGATTGCGCCCGTTCCAGCGATTTGTTCACCCAGGGGTGAATGATTGCCTCGCCCTCTTTCATACCCAGCGTGGTCAGGACCTTGTCCAGACGTTCCGAACCGAAGATGCGCATCAGGTCATCTTCCAGGCTCAGGTAGAACACGGTGCGGCCCGGGTCACCTTGGCGTCCCGAACGCCCGCGCAGCTGGTTGTCGATCCGGCGGCTTTCATGACGTTCGGACGCCATTACGTAAAGACCACCGGCCTGCAGCACCTTTTCCTTTTCTTCCGCGTGCTTGGCTTCTTCTGCCGCACGCAACTCGGCCGGGTCAGCCTCGGGGTTTTCCGCCAGCGCCTGCAGCACCTTCATCTCAACGTTACCGCCCAGCTGGATGTCAGTACCGCGACCCGCCATGTTGGTGGCGATGGTCACCGCACCCAGACGGCCGGCATCTGCCACGATCTGGGCTTCCTGTTCGTGCTGACGGGCGTTCAGAACATTGTGCTCGATACCCTCCTTAGTCAGCATCTGGCTGATCACTTCGGACTTTTCGATCGACGTGGTACCGACAAGAACCGGCTGACCTTTTTCACCGGCCTTTTTGACCTGTTCAATAATGGCACCGTATTTTTCGGCTGTCGTGCGATAGACCTGGTCGTCTTTGTCCTCACGCGCGATTGGTTTGTTGGTCGGAACCTCGACCACACCCAAACCATAGATTTCCTGAAATTCTTCCGCCTCGGTCAGCGCAGTGCCGGTCATGCCGGACAGCTTGTCATAGAGGCGGAAATAGTTCTGGAATGTCACGCTGGCCAGAGTCACATTCTCGGGCTGAATCTGTACGCCTTCCTTGGCTTCGATGGCTTGGTGCAGACCCTCCGACAAGCGGCGGCCCGGCATCATCCGACCGGTGAATTCGTCGATTAGCACCACATTGCCATCCCGAACGATATAGTCCTTGTCACGTTGGAACAGTTTATGCGCGCGCAGGCCCTGATTGACGTGATGCACTACAGTGGTGCTTTCGGGGTCGTACAGCGAATGCCCCTCGGGCAGCAGACCCGCTGAAAGCAGTTGCTGCTCCAAAAACTCGTTGCCTTCATCGGTGAACGTCACGCTGCGGCTTTTTTCATCGAGCGAGTAATGATCGTCCTGCAGCGTCGGGATCACGGTATCGATGGCAGTATAAAGGTCCGATCGGTCTTGTGCCGGCCCCGAGATGATCAGCGGCGTCCGCGCCTCATCAATCAGGATCGAGTCGACTTCGTCGACGATCGCGAAATTGTGGTGCTTCTGATAGACCTGTTCCAGATCGGCCTTCATGTTGTCGCGCAGATAGTCAAAACCCAACTCATTATTTGTGGCATAGGTGATGTCACACTTGTACGCCGCCATCTTCTCGGCATCCGGTTGGCCCGACCAGATCACACCGGTCGTCATGCCAACGGACGCAAACACCTTGCCCATCCATTCCGAGTCGCGCTTGGCCAGGTATTCGTTCACCGTGACCACATGTACGCCCTTGCCGGTCAGTGCATTCAGATAGGCGGGGAAGGTGGCGACCAGGGTTTTGCCTTCACCCGTTTTCATTTCCGAGATATTGCCCTGGTGCAGGAACAAACCACCCATCAACTGCACGTCAAAGGCCCGAAGACCTAGGGCGCGCTTGGCCCCTTCGCGGACATTGGCAAATGCTTCCGGCAGCAAGTCATCCAGCTTTTCACCGTCCAGCGCTCGTTTGCGCAGCTCAGCGGTTTTCTCGATCAGGCCATCGTCGGTCAGGATCTCGAACTCCGGCTCCAGCGCATTGATCTTTTCGACCAGCGGGCGGGCCGCCTTGATCTTGCGGTCGTTCGGTGTTCCGAACACCTTTTTGGCGAGCGTTCCGAGTCCCAGCATGTTCACTCCAGCGGATCTGTTTTTTTCTTGGTTGCGACAGGCTTGCCCACCTTGCGCGCAGCCCCTAGATACGGGGGGTGAAAGGCGGCCCTGTCCAAGGCTTCAAAGCGATGTAAGGGGCAGGTTCCACAGTGTCAACGCTGCGCCCTGTCGCGGCAAAGAAATAGGATAATTCCATGCCCAAAGGCCTCACTTTTCTGCCATCGCTTGCGCTTGCTGCCGTGATGGCGTTGCCGCTGGCCGCCCAGGACGCACCGGATGCCAACACCGTGGTTGCCCGCGTGAACGGCGACGAGATCACATTGGGTCACGTCATCGCCACCGCCTCGGCGCTGCCGGCGCAGTATCAGCAGCTTGAAGATGAGGTGCTATATGATTTCATCCTCGAGCAACTTGTCCAGCAGCACCTTCTGAGCCTTGAACAGGAAGAGCTGAATACACTCAACGCCCTTCGACTGGAAAACGAAACCCGGTCCCTGCGCGCCGTGCAAACCGTCGAAGCGCTGACAGCCGCCAGTGTCACCGATGAGGCCATACAGGCCGCCTATGACACGCAATTCGCCGAGTTTCAGGGCGAAGACGAGTTCAATGCCAGCCACATTCTGGTCGAATCCGAGGACGAAGCCAAAGCTGTCAAAGCCCAACTGGAAGAAGGTGCAGATTTCGCTGAGCTAGCGAAAGAAAAATCCACAGGACCCTCTGGCCCCAATGGCGGTGCGCTGGGCTGGTTCGGCAAAGGCCAGATGGTGCCCGAGTTTGAAGGTGCCGTGCTTGGCCTTGAAAAGGGTCAGGTCTCGGATCCGGTGCAAACCCAGTTCGGTTGGCACGTGGTCACGCTGAACGACAAGCGCAAGACCGAGGCCCCCGAATTGGCGGTCGTGCGCGATGAATTGGCTCAGACCATTCGGCAAGAAGCAATTCAGGCCAAGATTGACGAGTTGACGCAGCAAGCGCAGATCGAGCGTCCCGCGCTCGAGGGCGCCGGCCCCGAGGTCATGCGCCAGCTGGAGCTGCTGCAGGAGTAACCCCGTGGCCACGATAACCAAGGTTTCACCGCTGGCCCCGGCGGCCTTCCCCGAATTGCCCGCGATCGACGGTGTGCGCTTCGCCACTGTCGAGGCTGGTGTCCGATATCAAGGCCGCACCGATGTGATGCTGGCCGTTCTTGATCCGGGCACTTCGGTGGCGGGGGTGTTCACCCGCTCGGCCACCCGTGCGGCCCCCGTTCTGGATTGTCAGGACAAGATCGGCGGGCCCGGCGACGGGCCTGCAGCGATCCTTGTGAATTCGGGCAACGCCAATGCGTTTACCGGCCATTACGGGCAGACCTCAGTGGCCGAGGTGACACAAGCCGTTTCCAAAGCTACCGGAGTCGCGGTAGATCGGGTTTTTACCTCGTCGACCGGTGTCATCGGCGAGCCGCTGCCCCATGACCGCATCGTTGCACAGCTTGAGGCGTTGAAGGCGGGCCTCAGCCGTCACGCGATCGAGGACGCGGCGCGCGCGATCATGACCACCGACACCTTCCCGAAGGGGTCGTCGGCGCAGGTCGATATTGGCGGCCAAACAGTCTCTATTGCGGGGATAGCGAAGGGTTCCGGCATGATCGCGCCCGATATGGCGACGATGCTGGTTTATATCTTCACCGACGCTCAGATCGAGCAGACAGCGCTGCAGGCGATGCTAGGCGCGCAGACCGACCGGACCTTCAACTGCATCACCGTGGATAGCGATACCTCGACATCCGACAGCCTCTTGCTTTGCGCCACCGGGGCATCGGGCGTCGATGCCGCCGGCAATGCCGCTTTCGCGCAAGCGCTGGAAACAGTGATGTTGGACCTTGCGCAGCAAGTGGTCCGCGACGGCGAAGGGGCCACGAAATTCGTCGAAATTCGTGTGACCGGCGCCGCCACGGATGCTGATGCCAAAACCCACGGGCTGGCTATCGCCAACTCCCCGCTGGTCAAAACCGCCATCGCGGGCGAGGACCCGAATTGGGGCCGCATCGTCATGGCCATCGGCAAATCCGGTGCTGCTGCAGACCGCGACCTTTTGAGCATATCGTTCGGAGACATCCTTGTGGCTGAAAAAGGCTGGGTCAGCCCCGACTACCGCGAGGAAGACGCTGCGGCCTATATGAAAGGTCAGGATTTGGTGATCGCAGTCGATCTGGGACTGGGTCAGGGCGCTTCCACCGTCTGGACCTGCGATCTGACCCACGGCTATATCGAAATCAACGCGGATTATCGCTCGTGAAGACAGTGTTAGTGTCTGCTGTCGCTCTGATCGACATCGAGGGCCGCGTCCTGCTGGCCCAACGCCCCGAGTGCAAATCCATGGCCGGTCTGTGGGAATTCCCCGGCGGCAAGATCGAACCCGGAGAAACCCCCGAGGCCGCCCTGATCCGCGAATTGCACGAGGAACTGGGCATCGACACCTGGGCCTCGTGCCTCGCCCCGCTGACCTTTGCTAGCCACAGCTATGACGATTTCCATCTGCTTATGCCGCTATTTGCCTGCCGGAAGTGGGAAGGCATCCCACAGTCCAAGGAAGGCCAGGCGTTGAAATGGGTGCGGGCAAATGACCTGCGGAACTATCCGATGCCCGCGGCGGATGTCCCGTTGATTCCGATTTTGCGGGATTGGTTGTAGTTTTTTCCATATATATCGAGAAAAAGTTGTGAAGAATATTTCTGCAGTTTTGATTTTTGTTTCTACGACTGCGTACGCGGGCGAAAGGGAAGAACTCGTCGCGGCTCTGATGCAAGGGGGAAGCCATCAATTCGAAGATGAACGCCGTGAAGTTCAGGTTGATGGGTGTCAAATGACCACCTTTAGGTGGCGCGAAATACCCAACCATGGCTGGGTTCTCTGGACTTCATTCCAATTCGATATGATTGACGCTCAACTCAATGAGGACAATCGTTTTCCTGGAAAGAAGTACGCCTATGGCAAGCTTTACGACGGTACACCTGAGGTAGGTTTGGCGCTGTACGGATTCACAATGCGAGATGGCACGCTTACGAGACAAGAACGATCGGTGTTAAGAGAGCCCTCGTCGGATACGTCTCCCTCTCCTAGAGGTGACGGAAATAGCCACTACTACGAGTGGCGAGATAGCATGGTGATTTCGATGACAGGGCCCGGTGTAGAAACAAAAGCTATTACGTTTACAGAGGCTTATGACGCATACGTCAGCAAGTACTGCTCCTTCTCAAGTTAACATTCCTGTATTTCTTAGCTCGTTGGAATTATCAATTGATGTAACTGGAACCAAAGTCACTCATGCCGTTAAACGGCCACTCTTCGCCAACGCATGACAGCTGGTAAGCCTTCTTACGCGTTTCGTACAACTCGAAAGATCACCCCTCCACGCCTGTTACAATTCGTAAGAATTGAGAAAACATCAGGCAAAACTTGACGCTGATCGTTACGACGACGTCCCTTATCGGGGCATTGGCGTTCGGGCACCATCCCGAACCCGCCATTTTCGGCCCGGGGAGGGGTCGGATGGGGAGGAGAGAAAGATTGGCTCAGACGCAGTCGGGCGCTGAAGGGATGGACTCTCTTCCGGCGCTATTACACCGCAATGTGACCCAGTTCGGGGATGCCCCGGCCTATCGGGAAAAGGAATTCGGGATCTGGCAATGCTGGACCTGGGCGGAAGCCGCCAAAGAAATCCGTGCCATCGCGCTTGGGTTTCTAGAACTTGGCGTTGAAAAGGGTGACCATATTGCTGTGATTGGTCGGAACCGTCCCGCCCATTACTGGTCGATGGTTGCCGCTCAGATGGTAGGCGCGGTGCCGGTGCCTCTGTATCAGGATTCGGTCGCCGAAGAGATGGCCTATGTGCTGGAGCATTGCGGCGCGAAATATGTCGTCTGCGGTGACCAGGAGCAGGTCGACAAAGTCATCGAGATTCAGGAAAACCTGCATCAAGTCAAACACATACTCTATACCGACAAGCGCGGGATGCGGAAGTATGACCACTCGCAGATGAACGCGCTTGAGGACATCATGGCCGAGGGCAGTGCGGGGCACGCGCGGTTTGATGCGGAACTGGACAAGCGCATTGCGGCGATCACTTACGATGATACCTGCGTGATGCTTTATACCTCGGGCACCACGGGCAAGCCCAAGGGCGTGGTGCTGTCGAACCGCAATGTTATCGAAAGCGCTAAGAACTCGGCGGAATTCGATCATCTGACCCGGAACGAAGACATCCTGTCTTACCTGCCGATGGCTTGGGTTGGCGATTTCATATTCTCGATTGGTCAGGCTTATTGGTGCGGCTTCTGCGTGAACTGCCCCGAAAGCGCCGACACGATGATGACAGACCTGCGCGAGATCGGGCCGACCTATTTCTTTGCCCCGCCGCGGGTGTTCGAAACCCAGCTGACCAACGTGATGATCCGGATGGAGGATGCGGGCAAGCTGAAGCAGCGCATGTTCCATTATTTCTTGGCCCATGCCAAGAAGGTGGGTGGCCTGTTGCTGGACGGCAAGGCGGTGGGCTTTGGCGACAAGCTGAAATACACGCTGGGCAATTTGCTGGTCTATGGCCCGCTGAAAGATACGCTTGGCTATGGCCGGTTCCGTGTGGGCTATACGGCGGGTGAAGCGATCGGGCCGGAAATTTTTGATTTCTACCGCTCTTTGGGCATTAACCTGAAGCAGCTTTACGGTCAGACCGAAGCGACCGTGTTCATCACCGTGCAGCCGGATGGCGAGGTACGGGCGGATACGGTTGGTGTTCCGGCCCCAGATGTCGAGCTGAAGATCGATGATAAGGGCGAGATTCATTACCGCTCACCTGGCGTGTTCGTCGAGTATTACAACAACCCGGATTCGACGGCTTCGACCAAGGATGCCGAAGGTTGGGTGGCGACGGGGGATGCCGGGTTCATCGAGGAGAATTCCGGCCATCTACGGATCATTGACCGTGCCAAAGACGTGGGCAAGATGGCTGATGGTTCGATGTTCGCGCCGAAATATGTCGAGAACAAGCTGAAGTTTTATCCCGATATTCTTGAAGTCGTGCTGTTCGGGAATGGCAAGGATCGATGCGTGGCTTTCATCAATATCGATTTGACAGCGGTTGGAAACTGGGCGGAACGCAACAACGTGGCCTACGCGTCCTATCAGGAACTTGCGGGACATCCTCGTGTGTTAGAGACGATTCGGAGCCACGTTGAAGAGGTAAACAAGTCGGTCGCGGCGGATGAAATGCTATCGGGCTGTCAGGTGCATCGCTTTGTGGTTCTGCACAAGGAACTGGATGCCGATGATGGCGAGATGACTCGGACCCGCAAGGTGCGGCGTGGGTTTGTCGAGGACAAATTCAGCGACATTATTGCGGCGTTGTATGACGGGTCGTCGAGCGTTTCGACCACGACTGAAGTGACCTATGAAGATGGTCGTAAGGGATCGATTTCTGCGACGTTGGAAATTGTCGATGCGCCAGTGGTTCCGGTCGCGCAGCACAAGGTGGCGGCGGAATGAGTGGGCTGACGCGCGCCGCTCGACCTGCGGTCATCGCCCCGCCCGCCGTCCCGTTTTTGTGTCAGGGAGGTTCTGATGCTGGATAACTCCGAAGGATATGTCACCGAAGACGGCCGCAAGATCGGCGGTGTGGTGATGGAGATGAAGAACATCACCCTGCGCTTTGGCGGCGTGGTGGCTATCAAGGATATCTCGTTCGACATCCGTGAGGGTGAGATCCGTGCGATCATCGGGCCAAACGGGGCGGGTAAGTCCTCGATGTTGAACGTGATCTCGGGCTTTTATGTCCCGCAAGAAGGTGAGGTTTGGTTTCACGGCTCCAAGCGCCCTCCGATGCGGCCGTTTGAGGTGGCGCAGCAGGGGATCGCGCGGACGTTTCAAAACATCGCACTGTTCGAAGGCATGAGCGTGTTGGATAACGTGATGACCGGGCGTTTGGGTTTTATGAAGACCAATATTCTTCAGCAAGCGCTGTGGAAGGGCAAGGCCGAGGCAGAAGAGACCGAGAACCGCGAGGCGGTCGAGAAGATCATTGATTTCCTTGAGATTCAGCACATCCGCAAAACGCCGGTGTCCCGCCTGCCTTACGGGTTGAAGAAACGCGTCGAACTGGCGCGCGCGCTGGCGGCGGAACCGAAACTGCTGCTGCTGGATGAGCCGATGGCCGGGATGAACGTCGAAGAGAAAGAGGACATGAGCCGCTTTATCCTCGACGTGAATGACGAGTTTGGCACCACGATTGCGCTAATCGAGCACGATATGGGCGTGGTAATGGATCTGAGCGACCGTGTGGTTGTGATGGATTACGGCAAAAAGATTGGTGACGGCACCCCGGATGAGGTGCGCAACAACCAAGAAGTCATTGATGCCTATTTGGGGGTCAGCCATGACTGAGGTCCGGGCAGAATTGGGGAGGGGCTGGCATGCCTGAACAATTAATCTTCGCGATGGAGGTCATCCTCAACGGTCTGATGGCTGGGGTGCTGTATGCGCTGGTCGCACTGGGCTTTGTGTTGATCTACAAGGCGTCGGGGATTTTCAATTATGCCCAAGGGGTTATGGCCCTGTTTGCGGCGATGACGCTGGTCGGAATCATGAATGGGCAGGTACCTTTTGCGCATCTGATCAACGCGACTTTCGGCACGCATGTCTATAATTTTGGTTGGAATGTGCCCGCGTTGCTTGCGATTATTCTGACCATGGCCGTGATGGTGTTGCTGGCCTGGTGCGTGCAACGGTTCGTCATGCGCCATCTGGTCGGACAGGAACCGATCATCCTGTTCATGGCGACCATTGGTCTGGCCTATTTCCTTGAGGGCGTCGCCGACCTGATGTGGGGGTCCGAGATCAAGACGCTGGATGTGGGTCTGCCGCAGGGTATCAACCTGTGGATTGACGAGACGACCTTTAATATCTTCGACTACGGTTTCTTCATCGACAATCTGGACATCGTGGCCACGATCATCGCAGCACTTCTGGTGGCGGCTCTGGTGGCGTTCAGCCAGTACACCAAGCAGGGTCGGGCGATGCGTGCGGTGGCGGATGACCATCAGGCGGCGCTATCGGTCGGGATTTCGCTGAACTTCATCTGGATCATGGTCTGGTCGGTCGCCGGGTTTGTGGCGCTGGTCGCGGGCATCATGTGGGGCACCAAATCGGGCGTTCAGTTCTCGCTGTCGCTGATCGCGCTGAAGGCGCTGCCGGTGCTGATGCTAGGCGGGTTCACCTCGATCCCCGGAGCCATCGTCGGTGGCCTGATCATCGGTGTGGGTGAGAAACTGTTCGAGTTCGCCATCGGCCCAATGGTTGGCGGTGCGACTGAGAACTGGTTTGCCTATGTATTGGCGCTGATATTCCTCGTGTTCCGACCTCAGGGCCTGTTCGGCGAGAAGATCATCGAGAGGGTGTAGGGCGTGACCAAGCTGATTGCCATCATCAACGTGATCGCATGGGCGGGGTTTTGGGCCTTCGGCTACATCGCCCTGACATCGAGCGATCTGACCGAGGGCCAACTTGTGATCGCTGTAATTCTGGCCTTTGCCGGGCTGGTCATGGGCATCCTGGCTTACATGAAACTGGTGCGCGCTTCCGAGGCCACCGGATATGCCAAAGGGTCCAATCAACTGGACGCCGCTGCCCGCAATCGGGCGCAGGAAGAATGGGGAAAGTAAGACATGTTCTATCGTGAGGCCGGGGATTTCAAAACCTCATATATCGCCGACAGCCAGACTTTCCCGATCAAGTTTGACCGGTATCGGTATTATGTCGTGCTGGCGGTGGCGTTCGGGATCATTCCGTTCATCATCAACGACTATTGGGCCAACGCGCTGCTGCTGCCATTCCTGATCTATGCGATTGCGGCGATCGGGCTGAACATTCTGGTGGGCTATTGCGGACAGGTGTCGCTGGGCACCGGCGGGTTCATGGCTGTGGGGGCCTATGCCTGTTACAAGTTGATGACGGCTTTTCCGGATTTCAGCATGTTCATCCATGTGATCCTTGCAGGCGGCATCACCGCGATCGTGGGTGTCCTCTTCGGCTTACCTTCTCTGCGGATCAAAGGATTCTATCTGGCGGTGGCCACGCTGGCGGCGCAGTTCTTCCTTGTGTGGCTGTTTAACCGGGTGCCGTGGTTCTACAACTACTCGGCCTCGGGACAGATCAATGCGCCGGAACGCGATGTGTTCGGTATCATTATCACTGGCCCGAATGCTCCGGCATGGGCGACTTATTTGTTCTGCCTGACCTTCTTGACCGTCTGCGCAATCATCGCGCGTAACCTGACCCGCGGCACCACTGGTCGTACCTGGATGGCAATCCGCGACATGGACATCGCGGCCGAGATCATCGGGGTGAACCCGCTCAAGGCCAAGCTGACCGCCTTTGCTGTCAGTTCGTTCTTCGTGGGCGTGGCCGGCGCGCTGTTCTTTGCGGTCTATCTGGGCGCGGTCGAGGTTGGAGAAGTGTTCGGCATTCAAAAATCGTTCCTGGTGCTGTTCATGGTGATTATCGGCGGATTAGGGTCTATTTTTGGATCCTTTGCCGGTGCCGCCTTCCTCGTGTTGCTGCCAGTCGTTTTGAAACTGCTTGGCGTCGATCTGCTGGGCTGGCCCACAGATATCGTGGCGCACCTGAACCTCGTCATCGTCGGTGCTCTGATCATCATGTTCCTGATCCTCGAACCGCACGGTCTGGCGCAGCTTTGGCGTGTGGCGAAAGAGAAACTCAGACTCTGGCCGTTCCCGCACTAAGGACCGGCCCAACGAAAAGACGGGTGTGAAACCCGAAACCCAACATCGGATCAACCAAGGGAGGAGACACCCGATGAAAAAGAAACTGGCAACCCTGGCGCTGGGCGCCGTGATGGCCGCAGGTCCGGTCATGGCCGACCTCGTATTCCCGTCGCTCAGTTACCGGACCGGGCCTTATGCGGCCGGCGGTATCCCATTTGCGGACGGATATGCCGACTACTTCACACTGCTGAACGAACGCGATGGCGGTATCGGCGGTGTTGCGGCCAACGTGATCGAATGCGAGACCGGATATAACACGGAAAAAGGCGTGGAATGTTATGAATCGACCAAGGGCGAAGGTGCTTTGGTCTATCAGCCCCTGTCCACCGGCATCACCTATCAGTTGATCCCTAAAGTGACCGCAGACGGCATTCCGCTGCACACAATGGGTTATGGCCGCACCTCGGCGGCGAACGGTAAGGTGTTCAGCAACGTGTTCAACTATCCTGCCAATTACTGGAACGGGGCGTCGGGCGCGATCAACTATCTGCTGGACGAAAACGGTGGCGACTTGAGCGGCAAGAAGATCGCGCTGGTCTATCACAACTCGGCCTATGGCAAGGAACCGATCCGTACGCTGGAAACACTGGCTGAAAAACATGGCTATGACCTGACCCTGCTGCCCGTCGACCACCCCGGTCAGGAGCAGAAGTCGCAGTGGCTGCAAATCCGCCGGGAAAAGCCCGACTATGTGATCATGTGGGGCTGGGGCGTGATGAACCAGGTCGCCGTGCAAGAAGCCGCCAATATCCGCTTCCCGATGGAGAACTTCATCGGTGTCTGGTGGTCCGGGGCCGAATTTGATGTTGAGCCTGCGGGTGATAAGGCCACCGGTTACAAAGCGCTGACCTTCACCGGTCTGGGCGACGACTATCCTGTCTATGACGACCTGAAGAAATATGTCGTCGATGCGGGCAAAGCTGCAGGCGCCGGTGATCAACTGGGTACGGTGCAGTACAACCGCGGCCTCTATGCTGCGATGCTGGCCGCAGAAGCAGTGAAAACCGCGCAAGAGATGCACGGCACTGCCGAGATCGACGCATCGATGATGCGCGATGGCATGGAGGCGCTGGAGATCACCAACGCCAAGATGGAAGCG
Organism: Ruegeria sp. K3; assembly: GCF_056531845.1. NCBI lineage: Bacteria > Pseudomonadati > Pseudomonadota > Alphaproteobacteria > Rhodobacterales > Roseobacteraceae > Ruegeria > Ruegeria sp. K3. Next base: position 93,471 of record NZ_JBQFMM010000013.1, read on the forward strand.
CTGGGTATGGCCGGTTTCGGACCTGAATTCGCGGTCTCATGCGAAAACCACGGCGGCCCAGGCCTTGTCGGCGTTGTTCAGTGGGATGCAGCGGCGGGTACCTGGAACTCGATTCAGGGCTTCGAACCGACTGACGCTGAGGTCATCAACGCACTGATCGACGAAGACTCGGGCGCATATGCTGCTGAGAACAATATTTCTCAGCGCTGCGAATAAGGTGCTCTGAACCAAACGGGGCGGCGGATCGCTGCCGCCCCGAACCCCACACTCGCACAAGGACACGCGCTGATGTTGGATGCGGCACAAACCACTGACGTGCAGGCGGAAACCCTGCTTGCGGTTAACAATATCGAGGTGATCTACAACCATGTGATCCTTGTTCTGAAAGGCGTCAGCCTGACTGTGCCCAAGGGCGGCATCACAGCCCTACTGGGTGGCAATGGTGCGGGCAAGACAACCACATTGAAGGCCGTGTCGAACTTGCTGCATTCGGAACGGGGCGAGGTCACCAAAGGCTCGATTAAATATCGCGGCGAGGGCGTGCATGAAAGCGACCCGGCTGCCTTGGTGGAGCAGGGCGTCATTCAAGTCATGGAAGGCCGCCACTGTTTCGAACACCTCACAGTCGAAGAAAATCTGCTGACCGGTGCCTATACCCGTAAGGACGGGTCTGCCGCGATCCAGCAGGATCTGGAACTGGTCTACAATTACTTCCCGCGCTTGAAGGAACGCCGCCGTAGTCAGGCCGGTTATACTTCGGGTGGTGAGCAGCAGATGGTTGCGATGGGCAGGGCTCTGATGTCACGGCCCGAAACCATCCTTCTTGATGAACCCTCAATGGGTCTGGCTCCGCAACTTGTCGAAGAGATTTTTGGCATCGTAAGGGACCTGAACGAGAAGGAAGGCGTGTCCTTCCTGCTGGCTGAACAGAATACAAATGTGGCTCTAAGGTTTGCTCATTACGGTTATATTCTGGAATCTGGCCGCGTGGTGATGGACGGCCCCGCCGCTGAATTGCGCGAAAACCCGGACGTAAAGGAATTTTATCTCGGCATGTCTGACGAAGGCCGCAAGAGCTTTCGAGACGTGCGCTCATACCGCCGCCGCAAGAGATGGCTGTAAGCGGGTGGAGGATATTTCAATGACCTATTTTGATAAGCTTGAAACCCGATCCGCTGACGAGCGCACCGCTGATCACGCGCGCGCCTTGCCAGAACAGATTGCCCGCGCGCAAAAAGCGCCCGGATATGCCGGCATCCTGTCCAACGTGGACGCCGGCACAGTGACAGACATGCAGGCGCTGGCACAACTGCCGGTTCTGCGAAAATCTGATCTGACAAAGGCGCAGGGCACCCGGCCTCCGTTTGGAGGGTTCACCGTCAAACCGGCGCGGAATTTCCAGCATGTCTTTCAATCTCCGGGGCCAATCTATGAACCCGGCAGCACTGATCACGACTGGTGGCGCATGGGCCGGTTCCTGAATGCAGCCGGGGTTGGTCCGGGCGATATCGTTCAGAACTGTTTTGGCTATCACCTCACCCCCGCGGGCATGATCTTTGAAAGCGGCGCGCAGGCTGTTGGCGCGTCGGTCCTGCCTGCAGGTACAGGTCAGACCGAGTTGCAGGTGACAGCTGCGCGCGATGTGGGTTGCACCGCATATGCAGGAACGCCTGACTATCTGAAAGTCATTCTGGATAAAGCCGAAGCCATGGGCGTCGCGCTGAAATTTTCCAAGGCCGTTGTGGGTGGCGGGGCGCTGTTTCCAAGCCTACGACAAGATTACGCCGATCGGGGCATCGTCTGCCTGCAATGCTACGCGACCGCTGATCTGGGCAACATAGCTTATGAAAGCCCTGCGATGGAGGGTATGATCATCGACGAACACGTGATCGTTGAGATCGTCACCCCCGGCACAGGAACCCCGGTTGCACCTGGTGAAGTAGGTGAGGTGGTTGTGACTACGCTGAACCCCGATTACCCGTTGATCCGATTTGCCACCGGTGATCTGTCGGCGATCATGCCCGGAGAGTCTCCGTGCGGGCGCACAAATATGCGTATCAAAGGCTGGATGGGTCGCGCCGATCAGACCACCAAGATCAAGGGCATGTTCGTCCGCCCCGAACAGGTGGCCGCGCTGGTCGACAAGCATGATGAAATCGTCAAGGCGCGTGTCATTGCGGCGCGACAGGGCGAGATGGATACCATGACCGTTCAGATCGAAAGCCCCTGCGAGAACGATGGTGCCTATGCAAAATCGGTGGTCGAAGTCCTGAAACTGAAAGGCGCGATTGAAGTTGTGGCGCCGGGCTCATTACCAAAAGATGGCTTGGTGATCGAGGATCAGCGCGTTTATGAATAGGGATCTGCGGCGAACATTGCCGCAGTTTTTGTTAGTCCGCCCACTGGTGTTTCTTAGAGTTTTAGTCGATTAAAGGCAGACCCTACGGGATTCTCAGTCAGACGCCATGGCCGAAGTCGAATATTCAGAACACGGAACGCATAATCGCGGCGCACTAGGCACACGCTTTGTGGGCGGCATTGCCTATGTCGTGGCAGCCGCCTGTCTGTTGCCAATGGTGGCGGTTGTTCTGGCGGCGGTGACCGGTGGCACCGACACAATTTCCCATTTGTTAGAGACTGTTTTGCCTGGCTATGCGCTGACCACGGTGATCCTGGTGGTGCTGGTCGCAGCAGGGACGTTTTCGATTGGCGTCGGCGCTGCGTGGCTGGTCACGATGACCCGCTTTCCCGGAGTGCGGTGGCTGGAAATCGCTCTGGTCCTGCCGCTGGCCTTTCCGGCTTATGTGCTGGCCTATGCCTATACCTTCATTCTGGATCACCCCGGAATCGTTCAAACCACGCTGCGGGATGTGACCGGCTGGGGCCCGCGCGACTATTGGTTCCCCGAGATTCGCTCGACCGAGGGTGCGGCGGTGATGTTGATCCTGGTGTTGTATCCCTATGTCTATTTGCTGGCGCGCGCGGCGTTTCTGCAGCAAAGCGCCACGGCCTTTCTGGCGGCCCGGGCGCTGGGCAACGGCCCCTGGCATGCCTTTTGGCGCGTATCCCTGCCGATGGCACGCCCGGCGATTGCAGGGGGCGTCTTGCTGGCGGTGATGGAAACCATCGCCGATTTCGGCACAGTCGCCTATTTCGGTGTGCAGACTTTTGCCACTGGCATCTACACAAGCTGGTTTTCCATGGCTGATCGCGCTGCTGCGGCGCAACTCGCCCTTTGTCTGTTGGGTTTTGCGCTTGTCATGGCCGTGGCCGAGCGGACACAGCGCGGCAAGGCCAAATACTATCAGGCAGGCAAGCGCCACGCAGGCCTGCCAGCGGCGCAACTCAAGGGATGGCAATCACTTGCGGCATTTCTGCTATGCGCAATTCCCGTCCTGTTCGGATTCCTACTGCCTGTGGTTATCCTGGTGCAGATGGGGTTGGAATCCGAGCAGAACCTGCTGTCGCGCCGATATATCGGGTTCATACAGAACTCGCTGACACTGGCGGGGACTGCGGCGGTTATCACCGTCAGCGCGGCGATTTCGATAGGATTTTTCCAACGCCTGCGCCCCGGACGCGGGTCCGCCATGGCGGCTTATGTGGCGCGGTTGGGCTATGCGGTGCCGGGTGGCGTGATCGCCGTGGGGCTGATCGTCCCCTTTGCGGGTTTCGACAACGCGCTGGATGCGTGGATGCGCCAAACCTTTGGTATCTCGACCGGACTGCTGGTCACTGGATCCATCTGGTTGTTGATCGCGGCCTATATGGTGCGTTTTCTGGCCGCCGCGCTCAGCGCCTATGAGGGTGGGCAGAGCACGGTTCACGCCAATATGGATGCCGCCGCGCGGTCACTGGGTCAAACCCCGTTAGGAACGCTGCGCCGGGTGCATCTGCCGATCCTTACGCCTTCGCTGCTAACGGCACTGTTGATTGTCTTTGTGGATGTGATGAAAGAGCTGCCCGCGACCCTGATCATGCGGCCTTTTAACTTCGACACGCTAGCAGTGCAGGCCTATCGTCTGGCCTCGGATGAGAGGCTTGAAGGTGCAGCGGTTCCGTCGCTGGTTATTCTGGCTGTCGGGTTGCTGCCGGTGATCTTGATTTGCCGTCAGGTTGGGCGCAGATAGCGGGCGGGCGATCCAAAAATACAACACCTTGATGCCAGTGGGCTTGATTCGACGGCGATTTCCGGCAAGGCTTGTCATATGAACATGCAGCCTCCCAGCCGGTTCGGGTCCGGCTCTGCCCAGATGCCGGTCGCGTTTGACCGGCGCGAGATGTCTCAAATCCTGTCTGTTTATGGCCGAATGGTTGCTGCCGGTGAATGGCGCGACTACGGAATCTCGAACCTGCGGGATATGGCGGTGTTTTCGATCTTTCGGCGCACGGCGGAACATCCCATTTACAGGGTCGAGAAGCACCCGCGCCTGCGGCTACGTCAGGGCATGTATTCCGTGGTCGGCATGGATGGGCGTATATTGAAGCGCGGGCACGATCTGCGCGCGGTTCTGAGAGTTCTGGAACGCAAGCTCATCCGTGCGGTTGACCTGGATTAGAGCCTTTTGTGCGCTGTAACCGGCCCGTCGCCCTGGGCAGCGATCCGGGCAATCGCTTGATCCATCGGTTCGAGCGCGACAGCCATGTGATAGGCGTTGGCGTGAAGTAGAAGGTTTTCGGCGGCAACCCAGGCAACATGGCCTTTCCAGAACAGCAAGTCTCCGCGCCGTGCGGGATCGCCCTCGGGCACCGATCCACCAACTTCGCGTTCCTGATCGCCGCTGTCTCCGGGACAAGGAACGCCGCAGGCGAGCAGTGCGAGCTGTACGAGGCCCGAGCAATCCAGCCCGAATCGACTGTTACCACCCCAAAGATAAGGGGTGCCGAGAAAAAGTTCGGCCGCGGAAACGGGATCGGTCAGCAGGGAATAGGCGGGCACGGCATGCACCCCCGGAATGAACCCGATTGGCGTTTCCAGAAACCCGCCCTCCTCAGACAGAGCCCTGATTTTACTGCCAAAGCTCAGCGAGGTCAGATCGCGGCTTTTTATATCGGGCTTCTCATAGGCATGGGTCGAAGCGGCGACGATCCAGTGAGTCTGTGGCTCAATTGGTCCCAGATGGTCCGTCGCCACCCATCCGGTATAGCCGTCCTTGCTGGCTGAGATCTTGCTCCAGCCGTTTTGGTCGTCCAAAACAGTGACCGTGTCGCCGAACAACAATTGCCGGTCGCGCGGACCGTCAGGGTGGCGTAGCAGGTCTATGACCGGTTGAATGATGCGCGCCTGAGTCATAGGCCAAGGATCTCTGGCAAAGCCCCCAGGAGGGCACGCGGGCCTTGGCCCAAACCACCCTTGCTGCGACCGGGTTCCTTACTGCGTTGCCACGAATAGATGTCAAAATGCATATAGCGACTTTCGGCAGCGAACCGGCGCAGGAACAGTGCCGCGGTGATAGAGCCCGCAAATCCACCAGAAGGCGCATTGTCGAGGTTAGCGATGCCGGGTTCGATCATCGCTTCATAGGGGTCATGAAAAGGCATACGCCAGACCGGATCAGCGGCAGCCCGGCCAGCACGCGCCAGCACGTCCGCGGCTTTGTCGTCATCGGTATAAAACGGGGCCAAATCAGCGCCCAATGCAACCCGGGCCGCGCCAGTCAAAGTGGCCATCGAGATGAGCAGGTTTGGTGCCCCTTCATGCGCCAGAGCAAGGGCATCGGCCAGCACCAACCGACCCTCGGCATCAGTGTTGTTGATCTCAACCGTTAGCCCATTACGCGCCGTCAGGATGTCGCCGGGGCGGAAAGCATTGCCCGCTACTGCGTTTTCGACCGCCGGGATCAGGACCCGTAATTGCACCTTCAGATCCAGCGCCATGATCATACGGGCCAGACCCAGCACATTGGCCGCTCCGCCCATATCTTTTTTCATCAACCCCATCGAAGCACCGGGTTTCAGATTCAGGCCGCCGGTATCGAAACAGACCCCTTTCCCAACTAATGTTAGTTTTGGCCCGTGGTCACCCCAGTTCATCTCGATCAGACGCGGGGCCTGTTCGGCAGCACGCCCGACCGCGTGGATCATCGGAAAATTCTGTTCCAGCAACGCATCGCCTGTGATGACCGAGATGTCTGCGCCGTGTTCCCGTGCCAGTGCCTCAACCGCGTGTTGTAATTGCGCCGGGCCCATGTCCGAAGCGGGTGTGTTGACCAGATCCCGTGTCAATGCCTCGGCATTGGCCATGATTTCGATCCGCCGGGCATCTACGCCCTCGGGCGCGATCAGCGTGGCGTTAGCCGGGCTTTGCGCCGCATAGCGATCAAAGGCATATCCCGTCATCAGCCAGCCCAGGCATTCGGCCTCAAGCACATCTGCGGGAACGCCCGAGGCGATATGATAGGTGCCCTTGGGCAGCGATTCTGTCGCAGCGGCTAGCGGAAACCGCTTGCGTACCCGTTTTGCCGCGCTGCCATATCCCGCCAAGGCAAACTGCGGATTACCATCTGTGCCGGGCACCAGAAGTGTTTGACCCAGAGCTCCGGAAAACCCATCGGCCGCAACCCAAGCTCGGATATGATCCGGCTGATCGGTCAGCCAGCTTTCAAAATCTGATTGCTCTAACACATGTAGTGGCAGCGATGGGTCGGAGGCAGGGGCGAAGGACAGGGTCATGCGTGTCTCGGCTGGTTGGATTTTCGCCCAGACTATCTGTCTGCGGCGCACTCGCAACCCCCCTCAGACGGATAGATCTTGCTGGTCCCAGACGGCGGTCAGCGATCGCTCACCCACCCGGATTAGGCGGCTCAGAGTCGCCCCTGTCGCCACAGCATCGCCAGCGTCGACAGTACAGGCTACATCGCCTGCCACACGTGCCAGTGCTGTCATGCCGATTTGCTCGGATATGGCTACGAGAGATTTTGCGCATTTGCGCAGCCCGGCCCAATCGCGTTGCCGCCAAAACCGTTCACAATTCGACAGCCGCAACGCCAGTTCTTCAACCGTGCGGCACAGCACGTCCATCGCGTTGGTGTCGCCGAGCTGATTGTACAGGCTGCTCAGGCGGTCCGGGTCCAGACGCACGGGTTCTTTCTGTTCCAGTGTGATAATCTTGTCCACCACATTCACCCCAATTGAAGTGCCCCCACGGCACTGTCAGAGATTGGCGGCAAAATACTTTGCAAAACCTTGCACCGGTTCAAAAGAATGGGTCGAATTTTCTGAGAATTCAGGCTTCCACGCGGTTCTGTGGGCAAAACCGGGCGAGAGTCAGGTCACACCTCTTGCGTTGACGCTCACTTGCTGCCAGTACCATAGAAACCGGACAGAGAAGGACAGGATCATGCCGATTACCACTGACGAGCTGGCCGCTGCCCGTACCGCCTGGGGCGATGGGTTGATTGCGATCTCCAAAGCTTTTGAAGACGGTGGGATCGATGCGGCCCGTTCCGTTGCCGAGGGTGTTCTGGATGCGGCATACGGCTATAATCTGGGTCCGGTCCTGTTCAAACCAACTATGGCGTCCGGAGATCAAACCTTTCGCCCGACTCGCCACGGTGCACTGGCCTATTTTGTCGGTCACGATGCCGAATTTCCGCTTGATGGCGGTTTCGGAATCAAGGGTTGGCGCGAAATGGCAAGTGAGACATCGGCCAGCTTCGTCGAAGGCGATGTCGCCATGTGGATGGGCAAGGTCATTCTGACGGATAGCCAAGGTAACATCACGCAAGTCGACAAAAGCTTCGGCTACAAAAAGGACGCTGACGGAGTGCTTCGCATCGTGCTGCACCATTCGTCGCTGCCTTACCAGCCACCGGCCTGATCCTGCGGGTCATACGATCGGGCCTCTGAAATTACGTCGATTTTTTGATATGTTTCCGATGATGTTTTCAGAATCGGATCGAGCTCATGAAATTGATTAAACGCATTCTCGTCACCCTACTGGTGATCATTCTGGCGCTTGTCGGAGTATCATATCTTTTGCCTGGTCAGGCCGAGGTGTCCCGCAGCATCACAATCGACGCACCAGCCTCGGCGATCTTTCCCTATGTGAATTCGATGCAGGAGACCGAGAAATGGTCCCCCTGGCTGTCCCGAGACCCCGAAACCAAGCTGAGCTATAGTGGCCCGGAGGCGGGTGTCGGAAACACGCTGAACTGGGCCTCGGACAACCCGCAGGTGGGAACCGGTTCGCAGGAAATCACCGAGAGCACCCCGGATCAGTCCGTGCAAACCGCACTGGATTTTGGCCCGATGGGGACAGCCACCGCCTCGTTCCAGTTGCGGCCAGAAGGATCAGGCACACAGGTTACCTGGGGATTCGTATCCGACCTTGGTATGAACCCCATGTCCCGCTGGATGGGCCTAATGATGGACAATTGGGTCGGCGGAGATTACGAGCGCGGGTTGGAGAATTTGAAGACGCTGGTTGAGGGACAGGGGTGAAGGATCAGGCAGGAGGCATCTCTCTGATGACTGCTTTGAGGCCATACCAGAAACGATTGTTGAAATGTACGTGCGCCCATAGCAGTCCCTTTGCCGCGCAGGAGGCTGGGATCAAGCCATCGTGCAGCGCAAATAACCTCCGCTGACGCGGTGTTCAACTCGGTTCAAGCCCATACAGAACGGGGCGTGGATCGTTTGGTCCTTCGCTTCAATGCCATTTGTAGTGCCTACCATTTTGACGACAGCTTAATCGGGGCGACCACCGACAACCCGTCTGTTATTGAATATCAAATCGTGAAGACCGTAGGTTCGAATGTGCAAGTTGGTTTCTCGAAAGCCACAGATTCGATTTTGATGCTCTGAACATTTGGAAAGGTGTGTTTATGAGGCGAACGGTATTGATGTTAGCTGTTTTGGCATTAGCGGGATGCGCTTCAACCACCACTCCTCCATCAGCACCTATTCCAAACCCCGGTCGCGCGAGCGCGCCCGTCAGTTCACAACAGGCACAAATAAGGTTCCGTCAGGTCGCCTCACGAATAGAACCTGTGGCAGAACGAGAATGCCTCCGCCGCACTAAGAATGTGAATTGTGATTTTTTGATCCGCATTGATCCAGACAAAAAAGCACCCTCAAACGCGTATCAGAGTTTAAGCAAGTCGGGGCGCCCCGTTATCACAATGACTCAAGCGCTGATACGGAATGTAAACAACACTGACGAACTTGCATTTGTTATGGCGCATGAGGCCGCTCACCACATTCAAGGGCATTTGGCGCGACAGGCCCAAAATGCGGCGGCTGGTGCGGTGCTTTTGGCCGGTCTAGCAACAATTGCGGGGTCGGGGCCGAATGACATTGCCGCAGCACAAGACATTGGAGCCTTTGTTGGCGGCCGCAGCTATTCAAAGAACTTTGAATTGGAAGCTGATCGACTAGGCACTGTAATAGCCTACAAAGCGGGTTATGATCCACTCAAGGGTGCGCTGTACTTCGCACGAGTTCCTGATCCTGGTGATCGCTTTCTAGGGACGCATCCCCCAAACTCTCAAAGATACCATGCGGTAAAAGCGACAATGTCCCAGATCGGTGGCTGACCAACTGGTGCTGGATAGGCAATGGCAACGCATGCACAGGGCGGCTTTGCCCCGCAATATTGCCATCTCTGCCCGTCCACAAAATAATAAACCCCACTGGCGGTACAGCGGGGTTTAATAGAGTCATAACCAACTGGCGAAGGTTACCCCTTCTTCAGAACTTCACGGCCCAGCAATTCTGCAATTTGAACAGCGTTCAATGCCGCGCCTTTGCGCAGGTTGTCCGAAACGCACCACAGGTTGATGCCATTCTCAACCGTCGAATCCTGACGGATGCGGCTGATGAACGTGGCGAAATCGCCCGCGCATTCGATGGGCGAGACGTAACCACCGGCTTCACGCTTGTCGATTACCATGATGCCCGGTGCTTCGCGCAGGATGTCGCGGGCTTCGTCTTCGTCGAGGAACTCTTCGAACTCGATATTCACGGCCTCGGAGTGGCCAACGAATACCGGAACGCGAACGCAGGTTGCGGTGACCTTGATCGACGGATCGACGATCTTTTTGGTCTCGACAACCATCTTCCACTCTTCCTTGGTCGAGCCGTCTTCCATGAAGACGTCGATTTGAGGGATGACGTTGAAAGCGATCTGTTTCTGGAACTTCTTCGGCTCAACCTCGGTCGTCGGGTTGTAGATGGCCTTGGTCTGATCCCAAAGCTCGTCCATGCCTTCCTTGCCGGCTCCCGACACCGATTGATAGGTCGAGACGACCACGCGCTTAATGCGTGCACGGTCATGCAGCGGCTTCAGCGCGACGACCATCTGCGCGGTCGAGCAGTTGGGATTGGCGATGATGTTTTTGTTTTTATAGTCGTGGATCGCCTCGGGGTTACATTCCGGCACGATCAGCGGAATGTCCGGGTCATAGCGATAGAGCGAGCTGTTATCGATCACCACGCAGCCAGCCGCTGCCGCCTTGGGGGCGTAAACCTTTGTGGCCTCGGAACCCACGGCAAACAGCGCCATGTCCCAACCAGTGAAATCGAATGTGTCCAGATCTTTGGTAGTGAGCGTCTTGTCGCCAAAGGTCACCTCAGTACCCAGCGAACGACGGCTTGCCAGAGCAGCAAGTTCATCGACAGGGAACTGGCGTTCCGCCAGGATGTTCAGCATTTCGCGGCCCACGTTGCCCGTGGCGCCGACGACTACGACGCGATAGCCCATTTCATGTCTCCAAAGTTAAGGACGCGCGTTCATAGCCGCGTTGCGGCAAAGAAAAAAGAGGGGTTTCGGCTTATTTCACCCCGTCACACCGATTTGACACAGTTCAGTACCGTTCAGGGTTGTTTCAGCAAGGATCGATAAACCTCGACAATCGCCCTCGCTTCGCCTTCGATTCGAAAATTCTGCTCGACATGGGCGCGCGCGGCTAGTCCCGCAGCGGCCAGCGCAGCGCGGTCCTGCAGCATATCCTCCAGCGCGTCGGCCAGTGCAGGGGCATTGTCTTTCTCGACCAGTCTTCCGGTCTCACCATCCTTGATTTGCGCACTGAACGCTCCGACCCCGTGACTGGCTATGGCGGGCACGCCCGAGGCCATCGCTTCAAGCGGTGTAAGGCCGAACCCTTCGTGTCGTGCGGGCGCAACGAACAGATCGAGCGCGCGATAGGTCTCGACGATCTCATCCCAGGGGCGCTCACCCAGAAAATGAACGCGGTTGCCCAGCCCGGCGTCCTGCAGCTTTTGCTCCTGCTCAGCCTGAAACGCCTCAAATTCGTTGGTGGTACGCCCGGTGAAGATCACATGCGCATCGGGGTGATTAGGCAGCACCTTCAGGGCGGCATCGACCAACAAGTCGACCCCTTTCTGAGGGCGGATACGGCCAAAACACCCGATCAGCAGCCCGTCTGGCAGGCCAAGTTTTTGGCGCAGGGCGCTTTTGTCCTCGGCTGGGTGAAACAGCTCGGTGTTGACGCCATGCATGATGACAGTAGCGGGATGCTCCAGAAAGGAAGCGGCCTGAGGCGTCGTCGCGATCAACGCGTCCATTTTCGAAATCAGCCGCTTGGTGAACCCGGAATGATCACGTTGCGCGGCTGAGGTGAATAGCAGTTTGTAGTTGCGTCGAAGCACCGAACGCAAGACCAGACCCATCAACATCTCGGTATTCCGGCGTGCATGCCAAACCCGTTTGCGATTAGGCAGAAACAGCAGTTTCCAGAATCTGATATGGGGCAAATCTGCCGGCAGGCCGGGACCGGTGGCGCGGATGCCGATCATTTTCTGCTGGATTGGCAGCAGTCGGATCACCGTCGTTGTCACGCCCGACAGGGAATGCTTCAGATTGGGTGCAATCACCTCAATGTCCTGCACGGGCGGTCTCCGGTTTCAGTCCACGCTGTCCCGACTGAATAGATAGATCACACAGCCAATGGCAAGGGTGACTGCGAAAAATCCGAAGATCGCCGTATAAGGTGCGGAAGGGCTGATCCCGGCGCTGGCCGCATGGATGCGCCCGGTGGCAAATTGCGCCAGACCAACGCCGCCAACGCCAAAAAGGTTCAGCAGGGTAACGCCCCGCCCGACCAGATGCGGCGGCACGAAGGCCCGGCCATGGGCCATGATCACCGGAAAACTGGCGCCCAGAAAGCCGATCACTGCCAACAGCAGCACCGAGACCCAAACGCCGCTGTCAATCCACAGGCACAGCAGGCCCAGTGCTGCGACTCCCAAGGTATTACCGCCCAGGATCACCCATTTCCGGGTGCCCAGGATACGGTCCAGCGGCCCATAGGCGAAGGTTCCCGCGATCATCGCGGCCCCCATGATCAACGTTGCCGTCCCGATCTGAGCGGTGCTGAGCCCGAACACGTCATTCAAATACGGCCCGGCCCAAAGACCTCGGATCGCACCCGATGGCGCATAAGACACAAGCATGAGAGGCAGAATGGCCCAAAGTGCAGGTTCTTTCAGCAGGTCTAGAAGTGATCCTTTTTGCTCGGTTTTTACCTTTTCAGGGTCATGCACCGTCAGCCAGATCCCCGCAGCCACCGCAGCAGAGATAATCGCCAGACCGGCCAGCGTCGCGCGCCAGCCCATCAGCTCGACCGCCAGCGCCGTGGGGTATGAGGCGACCAGATTGCCGACAGATCCCACGCCCAGCATCACGGCGGCGAGCGTGGCGAATTTGGCAGGTGGAAACTCTCGTGCAAAGATATAGTAGGATGCCATCAGAACCGGCGAGCATCCTACCCCGATCAACGCCATGGCGAGCGCCACATGGAACGGGGTCGTTGCGACCGCGAACAGGCCAGCCCCGCCAGCCCCGCCGATCAGCAGCAGCACCGCAGAACTGCGCCGAGGACCGACGCGGTCCAGTGCCCAGCCCACAGGAATCTGCATCGCCGCAAAGATTAGAAACCAAAGACCTGAAGCAAAGGCGAGGTCTTCGGGTGTTGCGCCGATATCGCGTCCCAGATCAGTGGTCAAAACTGCCAGAAAAGCTCGGAAAAACTGGCTGAGTACATAGGCCAGACACAAGATCACCAAACCTGCCTGCATTTCTTGACCTATTGTCTAGCTGCGCCGCCCCGATGCTTTGCACGCCGCGTTGATCGGCACAAGTGCCATGATTGAATCGATTGGGGCGGACATTCTTCACAATTGAGCTATCATCACTGCAGATTTAGGATTTCCCGAGTGTGTTATGACCCTCTCAGACTCTGTATTTTATGCCTCCGTCCCCATTTCGGACAATTTCCTCAGCCTCAGTGACCCCGCGCAGTTCACACCTTTGCCAGAGACATGGGTTCTGGGCGTCGCCGATATCGTAGATTCGACCGGTGAAATCGCGCGGGGCCGGTACAAGACCGTCAACATGGTGGGGGCGGCCGTGATTTCAGGCATGATCAATGCGCTGGGCGGGCGCATATTCCCCTATGTCTTCGGTGGTGATGGTGCTGGATTCGCCGTATCGGACGAGGATGCCGAGATCGCGCGAGATACGCTGGCAACATTGCAAAGCTGGGCCGAAACGGAATTCTCAATCACTCTGCGTGCAGCGCTGGTTTCGGTGGCCGACATCCGCGCCGCTGGACGTGATCTGCGTGTTGCTCGCTTTGCGCCGTCCACCGGCGTTGACTATGCGATGTTTACCGGCGGGGGACTGGCCTGGGCCGAGGCTCAGATGAAATCCGGGCAACTTGTTGTGCAACCAGCCGGACCTGACGCGCAGCCCGATCTGACCGGCCTATCTTGTCGTTGGTCCAACAGTCCAGCGAGGGTTGGTCAGATCGTTTCACTGGTTATTCAGCCTACATCAGAGTCTAATGAGGCTGAATTCGCCGCCCTGACTCAATCCATCCTGTCCGTCGCCGAAGGGCTAGAACGCGCCGGTCACCCGGTTCCGGCCAAAGGACCTCCGATGAGTTTCCCTCCGCCCGGCGTCGATATCGATGCCCATGTCTCACGCGCGGGTCGGAATCTTCTGATGCAGAAAACACGCTTGATGATCGGGAATATGTTGATCGGCTTGTTGTTCAAAACCGGGATGCGCCTGGGTCAATTCGAACCCAAGCATTACAAGGAGATGGTCAGTAGCAACGCTGATTTCCGAAAGTTTGATGACGGTCTGAAAATGACGCTGGATTGTGACTCGAGCACGTTGGAACAGCTCACTCAGATGCTGGACGACGCGCAAACAAAAGGCAAAATCAGATATGGCATGCACGCCCAGCAAGAGGCGATGATGACCTGCTTTGTTCCCTCGGCCATGCGCGACGACCATGTGCATTTTGTTGACGGGGCCTCGGGGGGATACGCGCAGGCTGCAGCGTCAATGAGGGCCTAAAGCCCTCGAGCGATTTCAGTGATCACGTCATAGGCCATCATCACGTCCTGTTCTTTGGTTTCAAACTGACCTGCCTGAAAGCGGATGACCATATCGCCATCCACGCGGGTCTGTGTCAGGTAGATCCGCCCATCATCATTGATTGCATTCACCAGCCGCAGGTTCAGATCATCCAGATCGTCGGCCCCATCCGGCTCGTATCGGAAGGTCCAAAGAGACCACATTGGAGGCGTCACGATCCGAAAATCCGGTTCTGCTGCTAGACGGTCATGCAGCGCGCGCGACCAATTGACGTGATTCCGCAGCCGTTCGCGCAGCCCCTCCAGCCCATAGGTGCGGATGACGAACCACAGTTTCAGCGCGCGGAACCGACGTCCCAATGGCACCGACCATTCCGAGTAATTGATGATCCCGTCCTTGCCGTGGGTTTTCAGATATTCCGGGCTGATCGCAAGCGTGCGGACCAGATCATCGGGGTTTTTCAGGAAATGCGCACAGCAATCGAATTGCACGCCCAGCCACTTATGGGGATTGAATACAATGCTGTCGGCCTGATCGATCCCCGGCCAGTAGTGACGATATTCGGGGCAGATCATCGCCGACCCCGCCCAGGCTGCATCGACATGGGAATAAAGGCCGTATTTCTGTGCGATCGCAAGGCAGCGATCCACTGGATCAGTTGCCCCGGTTCCGGTCCCTCCAACACAAAGGATCACGCCCGCCGGGTGGAAACCAGTCTCTAAATCTGATTGAATCGCTGCTTCAAGCGCCTCGGGGTTCATTCCACGCCAATCACCTTGCACGGGGATGCGCACCAGATTGTCCTGTCCAATCCCCGCAACCCAGATTGCGCGGTCGATTGAGGTATGAACCTCGGAAGAGCAATAAATGCGCAGTGGCTTTTGACCGAACAGCCCCAGCGTGTTGCCCTGCCAGTTCATCGCCTTCTCGCGCATGGTCAGCACAGCCGCCAATGTCGCAGATGACGCCGAATCCTGAATGACCCCGGCAAAACCTTTGGGCAGGTCCAGCGCTTCGCGCAGCCAGTCCATCATTCGTGTTTCCATCTCGGTTGCGGCGGGCGAGGTCTGCCACAGCATACATTGCGGCGCGATGGCGCTGGCCAGGAACTCGGCCAGAACAGACGGGGCCGAGGCGTTCGAATTGAAGTAGGCGAAGAACCGAGGGTGTTGCCAATGGGTAATGCCGGGCATCACGATTTGTTCGAAATCATGAAAGATGTCCTCGATCGGCTCGCCCTGCTCAGGGGGATGCGCGGGCAGAGCGTTCAGGATATCGCCCGGCTCGGTCCGGGCGCGCACGGGCTTGTCGCCCACCCTCAGGTGATAGTCTTGCGTCCACTCGGCAACCTTCTTGCCCCAATCGGAGAATTCATTCCATTTCATCTTATCCGCCTCGGTAGCCTTTTTGTCAGTATCATATGCTAAACAAGTTAAGTAAAGTCCAGTAAACGAAACTCAACCACAACCAACGTTCTATTGCGAAATATTTGGAATTGCGCGAAAATTCCATATGTCAAAGAACTTACCACAGACGTCCCGATCATTGCCGATAGCGCTGTTGCGCGCTCGGGAAAGGGTGATGGGGCCTATTCGTGGTGTGCTAACGGATGCTGGCGTCACCGAGCAACAATGGCGCGTTCTGCGCGTTTTGCAGGAAGAAGGGCCTCAGGAGCCTACTCAGATCGCCGAGCGCGCCTGCCTCTTGTTGCCCAGCCTGACGCGCATTCTGAAAAAGCTAGAAGACAGCAAGCTGATCATGAGGCGGCCGGATACCAAAGACCGCCGCCGACAGATTGTCGAAATCAGCGAGAATGGGTTGCAAATTATCGACGCAAATCTGGCGGAAATGTTGGAGCTGGCGGAACACACCCGCTCTTTGCTCGGGGCAGAGCAGCACGAGAAGTTGCTGGACCTTCTGGTAGAGCTTCACCAGCTGGAAGGCTGAGCGCAATGCTCAGAACAGGCTCTAACCAAGTTGTTTGCCGTCGTTCAGACCTCGTTTTAGGCCCCAAACTATAAGCATTGTGGGCGGAGAAGGTAATATTCGTTGCCCGTAGATGGTTCGCGTCGTAGCCTCATCCTTACCTTTAACAAACGGTTCAATGCAGATGGATGGGCCCAAACCGCCAGAACCGGCACCGCCTGCACATATTGCAAAGCAGGATTTGAGCGAACGAGTGGGCGCGCGTGTACGCCGGGCGCGTCAAATGCGAGGCATCCCGCGCCGGATCCTGTCTGAGAACTCGGGCGTTTCCCCACGCTATTTGGCGCAGCTTGAGGCGGGTGAGGGCAACATCTCGATCGGCGTGTTGCACCGTGTCGCACAGGCACTGGATTACAAAGCCGAATGGTTGATTGGTGAAGATGATCCGTGGGATTCGGATGCTTTGCAGATAGTTGAGCTTTTCCGACAAGCCAGCGACGACGTCAAAGAAAGCGTCAGGCGTGCATTGCAACCTCACCCAGATGAGGATGCACGTGCGCATCGGGTTTGTCTGATTGGGTTACGCGGAGCGGGTAAGTCAACTCTTGGTGCTATGCTGGCCGCTGCACAAAGACTGACGTTTGTTGAGCTCACAGCCATGATTGAAGAGATGGCCGGCATGCCCATGTCTGAAGTGATGGCGTTCTACGGGCAAGACGGGTATCGCAATCTGGAAGCGCAGGCGCTGGATCGGGTGATTGCAGAGCATGATCGGGTCGTGCTGGCAGTCGCGGGCGGGATAGTATCAGAGCCTTCGACCTATGCTACCCTGCTTGGCCGGTTTCACACCATCTGGCTGCGCGCGTCACCGACCGAGCATATGGACCGCGTGCGCGCCCAAGGCGACGAACGCCCGATGGCTGGAAATCCCAAGGCGATGGAGCAGCTCAAGAACATATTGGCCAGTCGCGAGGCTTTGTATGGGCGGGCAAATGCGCAGCTAGATACATCGGGCAGGGCGCCCCATGTTTCGCTGAACGAGCTGCGCCTACTGATTGAGGAACAAGGTTTCCTGATCGAAAAATTGGGTTCTATTTAGGATCTTTCAGCCAATCCTTTTCAAATTCCACCCCGTCCAGTTCCGCAAATCGCCGTACCCGGTCCAATTCGGCCTGCAGGCGGCGGGTTCTTGCGTCAGACCAACGCACCGACCGTTCTGGCCATACGGATCGGACTTGCAACAGTCCACGGTCTCGCTGGGCCTTCATGTCGATGCGTCCGATCAACCGGTGCCCTTCAAGCAACGGAAAGACATAATAGCCGTAGGTACGCTTGGGTTCGGGTACGAACACCTCGATCCGATAGTGGAATCCGAACAACCGCTCGGCCCGGTTCCGGTCACGCAACATAGGGTCAAAAGGGCTGAGAACTCTGATCCGGCCCGGCGCATCGGGCAGCTCTGTAGCGTGTTCACATAGACCGGGGCGGGCGAACACTTTTCGTTCCCGCCCGTCTGCGCATTCGGCGCAGATCTCTTCGATTTCACCCTGTGTTAGAGCCTGTTGGCACCAGGATTTTGCCTCGGCAGCGCTTACCGTATCCCAGAACGCGGCAAGCTCTCCCGATGTGGCGAACCCCAGCCGGTCGAGTGCGGCGTTACACAACCAATCCACAGTTTCATTTGCGTCGCAATGCAAATTGCCGGGGCAAAGTTGAGTTTCTATAACCCGCTCTGTCAGATCATAGCGTTTCTGAAACCCATCGCGTCCAACCACGGTCAGCGCGCCGGATCGCCAGAGATATTCCAGCGCGGTCTTGGATGGATGCCAGTCCCACCAACCGCCAGATCCCTTTTTCTCGTCTTTTCCGACATCGGACGAGCCAACCGGACCATGGTCGCGGATATGTTGTAGGACGGTTTCGAACTTTTGCTCAAACCCGTCACGCCGCCAGTTCTTCCAGCGGGCTTTCAACATGTCGGCATCGCGCAGGAACCGCAGATGCCAATGGCGATAGAATTCCATTGGGATCACCGCCGCATCGTGCGTCCAATGCTCAAACAGCGCGCGGTCGCGTTCATAGAGGTGTTTGAGGTGGCGCGCGCGATAGCTGGGCTTACGCGCATATAGGATCATGTCATGCGCGCGAGCGACGGTGTTGATACTGTCGAGCTGGACAAACCCTAAACGATGGATCAGCTGTAACAAGTCATCGCCTTTGGAACTTCCAGCAGGCTGTTCCAAAAGCGCGTGCCGATCCATGAACAGCGCCCGCGCCGCGCGGTTGTCCAGACGTTGCTGCGCCATCGGGAGTTATCGCCGTTTCAGCGTGTCGCCATAGCTGATTTTGGGGGTCAGGGTAACACGGGTTTCAACCTCGGAATCCGGATCGGCCAACTTCGCCGCAATGATCTCGGCCGCGGTGCGCCCAATCTCGGTCCGGCAGGCATCCATGGTGGCCAGCTTGCGTGGTAGTCCCTGCAGCAGCTCCACATTGTTGAATCCGGCCAAACCGATCTGACCGGGCACATCGATCCCTTGGTCCAGCAAATACAGCAGCCCACCCGCGCCGATCATATCGTTGGAATAATACAGAAAATCCAACTCGGGCGAGCGTTCCAGCATCGCTTGTGTCATCTCGCGCCCCTTGGCCAGCGCTGAGCCACCCGAATAAAATTCACGGTCCTCAATCTCGATCCCGTGCTTGCCCAATACTTCGGTGAAGCCTTCGAACCGTTTACGGGCACGGTGGTCTAACGGCATCTTGGTGCCCATAAACCCGATATGCTCATAGCCCGCCTTCAGGATTGCCTGCGCCATTTCGCGCCCGGCGCGGCGGTGAGAGATTCCCACCATCGCATCCACCGGTTTGCCATCAGTATCCATGATCTCGACCACCGGTATGCCAGCTGAATCCAGCATAGCGCGCGCGGCTTCGGTATGCTCCAGTCCGGCAATGATCACGCCTGAGGGCCGCCACGAGAGCATCTCGTACAGCACTTTTTCTTCTTTTTCTGGCAGATAGTCCGTGACGCCAACCACCGGCTGCAGTTCAGTATCTTCCAGCACCTGATTGATACCGGTTAGAACTTCGGGGAAGACCATATTTGACAATGACGGGATGATCACAGCGACCAGATTCACCCGACTTGACGCCAATGCTCCCGCGATCTTGTTGGGCACATATCCCAACTCTTTTGCGGCGGCCAAAACACGGGTACGGGTGGCATCCGACACATCCCCGCGATTACGTAGCACCCGGCTAACGGTCATTTCGGATACTCCGGACGCTTCCGAGACATCACGAAGGGTAAGCGGGCGTTTTGTTTCTGTTGTCACCGAGATACCTGCATTGTTTGTTTGGCCGATGGTAGCGTGAACAGGGCGAATTGTTCAACTGTTGTGCAAAGCCCATGACAATCTGAAAAAACCCCGCTAGAGAAAACGACGCGCGGCCCCGTGGCTCAACTGGATAGAGCAGCCCCCTCCTAAGGGGCAGGTTGCAGGTTCGAATCCTGCCGGGGTCGCCAAGCTTTTCTGAACGTACCCGATTAAATGCGTTACAGATCAAGCGTTCTAATTCTCTGCCCTTTGGGAGACGAAGGAATTATACCCTCGTCACTTCTTGCCGGGTGTGCCGTCGAATTTCTTTTCGATGTCGCTCCAACAGTCGATGTAATCGTCCTGCAGTGGTGCCTCATTGGCGGCGAACGCTGTGAGATGCTGCGGAAAGCGGGTTTCGAACATGAAGGACATGGTGTTTTCCAGCTTGTCTGGCCCCAGGTTTGAATTCGACGCCTTTTCAAAGGCTTCGCGATCCGGTCCATGGGGCAGCATCATGTTGTGCAGGCTCATACCGCCGGGAATAAAGCCCTGCGGTTTCGCATCATATTGGCCGTAAATATTGCCCATCAGTTCGGACATGATGTTCTTGTGGTACCAGGGCGGACGGAAGGTATCTTCCATGACCATCCAGCGCTCGCGAAACAGAACAAAGTCGATATTGGCGGTGCCGGGCTGGCCTGAAGGTGCGGTTAGAACGGTGAAAATCGACGGATCCGGATGATCGAACAGGATGGCTCCGACCGGGCAATATGTACGCAGGTCGTATTTGACGGGTGCATAGTTGCCGTGCCACGCCACCACGTCCAGCGGGCTGTGACCGATTTTGGTCTGGTGAAACTGACCGCACCATTTGACGGTCACGGTTGAGGGCACTTCGCGGTCCTCAAACGCCGCGACCGGTGCTTTGAAATCACGCGGGTTGGCCATGCAGTTGGCGCCGATCGGGCCGCGGCCAGGCAGTTCGAATTTCTGGCCGTAGTTTTCGCACACGAACCCGCGCGCAGGGCCTTCCACGACTTCGACCCGGTAGACAAGGCCGCGTGGAATGATAGCGATTTCCTTGGGTTCAAGGTCGATGATCCCTAATTCGGTGTAGAATCTCAGAACGCCCTCTTGCGGCACCACCAGCAGCTCGGAGTCAGCCGAGAAGAAGTAATCATCCTGCATTGAAGTATTCACCATATAGATATGGCTGGCCATCCCGACCTGAGTGTTCACATCCCCGGCAGTGGTCATGGTGTGCATGCCCGTGACCCAGGTTGTCTGTTCACCGGTATGGGGCACCGGATCCCAGCGGTACTGTCCCAAGCTGACAACGTCAGGATCTACATTGGGCGCTGATTTCCAATAGGGAACATCGATTTTTTCATAGCGATGTGAATGCTTTACCGACGGGCGGATACGATAGCACCAGGTACGCTCGTTCTGGTGCGAAGGTGCCGTGAACGCAGTGCCTGAAAGCTGCTCACCATAGAGGCCGTAATTGCATTTCTGCGGGCTGTTCATACCCTGGGGCAGAGCATCAGGAAGCGCTTCAGTTTCGTAATCGTTGCCAAAGCCCGGCATGTACCCTTCGTGCGGCCCTTTCAAGGATGGGGCAACTGTCATGCGTTCATTCTTGGTCGGCTCATTCATTTTGCACGTTCCTTCCGGACAGATACGATCGAATTTAATCGGTGTGGTAATAGTTGACTTTGTAACTAACAAGCGTGACGGGAAGGTATCTTCAAAAAAGATGAGTTTGATTTGCAGGAAATTGCCATAGCCTTGCACCATGTCCTTCTTCGACTGGCAAAAGGTAGTGCAACAGAGATTGTTAATTCCGCTACCTGCGGGTCAATTTTCGGGGTCAAACAAAGAAATTGTCTCAGACAGGCCAAACCAGTCTAATTGTACATCGGTCAAGTGACCGGAAGTGCTAGGGGTTCAAATTTTATGGAAAATTTGGTGCCCAGGAGAGGACTCGAACCTCCACGTCCATACGGACACTAGCACCTGAAGCTAGCGCGTCTACCAATTCCGCCACCTGGGCAGGTGTCGTGGAGGGGCGTTTAAGCTGACTGGCAGGGGGCGTCAACCAGATTCGGGGGTGTTTTTGAAAGTTTTTTGATGCGTGCCCCAACTTCTGGTTCACGCGACGGATTTTCAGAGAAGCGCGGCGTTATTGCGCCTTGTTCGACGGGCTCGTGGGCGCTAGATCAATTCAGACCAAGACAGCAGGAGCGCCATCATGTCGAAACTCGTCACGATTTACGGTGGATCGGGCTTTGTCGGCCGATATATCGCGCGGCGTATGGCTGCAGAAGGCTGGCGTGTCCGCGTCGCTGTGCGGCGGCCCAATGAAGCGATGTTCGTCAGACCCTATGGCGCGGTTGGTCAGGTCGAGCCTATCTTGTGCAATATCCGTGATGACGCCTCGGTCGCTGCAGCGATGCATGGTGTGGACGCCGTGGTGAATTGCGTCGGCGTATTGAATGAGCTGGGCAAGAATGCGTTCGACGCAGTGCAGGCCGAAGGTGCCGAACGGATCGCCCGGCTGGCGGCCGCTCAGGGTATTGACCGCATGGTCCATATCTCGGCCATTGGTGCGGATCCCGAATCCGACAGCGAATATGCGCGCACCAAAGCGCAGGGCGAGGCGGGCGTTTTGCAACACATGCCGGGCGCCGTCATTCTGCGCCCATCAGTCATTTTCGGCACCGAAGACCAGTTTTTCAACCGCTTCGCAGGAATGACACGGATGAGCCCGTTCCTGCCGCTTGTTGGGGCGGAAACGAAATTTCAACCTGTCTATGTCGATGATGTTGCGCAAGCGGCAGTTCAAGGCGTTCTGGGCAAAGCGTCTGCCGGTGTTTATGAACTGGGCGGGCCAGAGGTAAAGAGTTTCCGCGCCTTGATGCAGCAGATGCTCGACGTAATTCATCGCCGCCGGATCATCATCGGGATGCCTTTCTGGGCGGCGAAAATCATGGCGGGTGTGTTGGATATCGCGAAGTTCGTCAGTTTTCAGTTGTTTCCGAACAATATCCTGACCCGTGACCAACTTAAGAATCTGCGGCGCGATAATGTGGTGGCGGATGACGCTAAAGGTTTTTCGGACCTCGGGATCGAGCCCGCAACGTTGGAGTCGGTGCTGCCAGAATATCTGTGGAAATTCCGCCCTGCGGGTCAGTATGACGATATTCAGAACTCGGCCAAGAACCTGCGCATCTGATCAGCTATAGGCGATCATTAGCAGTATTGCTCCGAGGATGACCCGGTAGATCACATAGGGTGTGAAACTGACGCTGCGCAGAAGCCGCATCATCAGGTTAAGCGCGATCAGAGCCGAAACAAAGGCGAAGGCTGCGGCAATCGCGCCGTCCTTGGCCAGCTGTGTATCCGCCTCACGGACGACATCGATCGAAAGCAGGACGCCCGAAGCGATGATCGTTGGTATCGACATCAGCATGGCAATCCGCGCACCATCTTCGCGTGTATAGCCAAGCTGACGAGCGCCTGTGATCGTAATCCCCGAGCGTGAAGTCCCCGGGATTAAGGCCAACATCTGCCACAGCCCCATGATCATTGCGTCCTTTAAGCCCCAGTCCGAACTACGTTTGGTTTGTACCCCCTTTTGATCCATCCAATACAGCACTAACCCGAAGCCAAGCATCGCCCATCCGATGACGGCGACTGAACGCAGAGCCTGCTCAAGCCCCGTCAGGTACACGATCCCGCCCGCAATGACTGTCGGAATCGTGGCGATGACCAAGCCCAGTGCCAACCGCGCCTGAGGCGTCTCAATTCGTCCTCGGATAATTTGTGGTATCCCGGCTAGGGCTTGTTTCACATCTGACCAGAAATAAAGAATAACCGCGCCAAGTGTTCCTACATGGACGGCGACATCGATTGCCAGGCCTTGATCAACCGCGCCAGTCAGGCGGGGCAACAGGATCAGGTGCCCGGATGAAGATACAGGCAAGAATTCGGTGACGCCCTGAATGATCGCCACAAGAATCAAGTGAAAAAGGCTCATCTGCTCTGCCGGTACCGTGCTCGTTTTGTTGAGAACAATGGGTATAAGCGGGCAACGGGAAAGTGAAGTGCTCAGATAGGTCCGAATCGGAACTAAAAACACGACAAATTTCTCTGAAAAAACATCGAGCGATGCAGTTTTCTCAATATAGGTCAGTATTATTGACTTTTCATCCAGAGTGACATCACTTAAAGAACCCTGACCAAGCCAATTCATGGAGTCTGACCCGTGGCCAAGCAACCGATGCTGAAATTTGTGCAGATCGATCGTGTCATGCCTGAAAAGCGTGCCGCCAGTGACCGCAAAGAGGACTTCGATGAAATCTATGCCGAGTACGCCGCGGAGAAGGCGGCCGAACAGGCCAGCCGATGCAGCCAGTGCGGAGTGCCCTATTGCCAGTCCCATTGTCCGCTGCACAACAATATCCCTGATTGGCTGAACCTGACGGCAACCGGGCGGTTGGAAGAGGCGTATCAAACAAGCCAGGCTACCAACACTTTCCCTGAAATCTGCGGCCGCATCTGCCCACAGGACCGTCTGTGCGAAGGCAATTGCGTGATCGAGCAATCGGGCCACGGTACGGTCACCATTGGCTCGATCGAGAAATACATCACCGATACAGCCTGGGACAAAGGCTGGGTCAAACCCGTTCAGCCTCGTGCCGAGCGCGACGAAAGCGTGGGTATCATTGGCGGTGGTCCCGGAGGATTGGCAGCGGCGGATATGCTGCGCCGGGCGGGTATTCAGGTCACGGTCTATGATCGATATGACCGTGCGGGGGGGCTGCTGATGTACGGCATTCCCGGTTTCAAGCTGGAAAAGGATATCGTCCAACGCCGAAATGACCTGCTGGCAGATGGTGGTGTTGCATTTGAGCTGAACTGCGATGTGGACGCCGCGAAATTCGCGGAAATCCACGCGAAACATGATGCGGTGATTATTGCAACGGGCGTCTACAAATCCCGTGATCTGTCCATGCCCGGCAGCGGTCTGGGTGGGATTGAAAAGGCGATCGATTTTCTGACAGCCTCGAATCGCAAAAGTTTTGGCGATGCGGTTGATGACTTCGACAATGGCCGCCTGAACGCGGAAGGTAAGAAAGTGGTCGTCATCGGCGGGGGCGATACCGCAATGGATTGCGTGCGCACGTCGATTCGTCAGGGTGCGACGTCGGTCAAATGCCTCTATCGTCGGGACCGCGCCAATATGCCGGGCTCGCAGCGTGAGACCCAGAATGCCGAGGAAGAAGGCGTGATCTTCGAATGGCTTAGCGCACCCAAAGGCTTTACCGGCAATGAGCAAGTAAACGGTGTCATGGTGCAGAAGATGCGTCTGGGCCAGCCCGATGCCTCGGGCCGTCAGGCTCCCGAAGTGATTGAGGGCGCAGACTATGTCGAAGAGGCCGATCTGGTGATCAAGGCGCTTGGCTTCGAACCCGAAGACCTGCCCACCTTATTCGGCCAACCTGATCTGCCTGTGACCCGCTGGGGTACAATCAAAGCTGCGTTCCAGACCGGTGCAACCGAGATGGAGGGCGTTTATGCCATCGGCGACATCGTGCGCGGTGCTTCGCTGGTGGTCTGGGCGATCCGTGACGGGCGCGATTGCGCAGATGCCATAATTGAGCGTTTTAACGCCAAATCCGCCATCGCAGCCGAGTGAAACAAAACGCAAAAGCAATTCGAAAAATCCCAGCGGGTATGCGTTCGAAAGCGAACGCCGACAGATGAACAAAAGCCTGTGTGCCCCCTTGGGAAGAAGGAGACAGCCAATGACCAAATATGATGCCGATTGGGTGCGGGCCGAAGAAGCCAAGCGCAAATGGATGGCAGAAAAAGGTCTCTATTCAGAGGAAGAAGAACATTCCTCGTGCGGTGTGGGCCTTGTTGTGTCCGTCGATGGTAAGCCGTCACGCAAGGTGGTGGATGCCGGGATCGATGCGCTAAAGGCAATCTGGCATCGCGGCGCGGTGGATGCGGACGGTAAAACCGGGGATGGCGCAGGTATCCATGTGCAGATCCCGGTCCCATTCTTCTATGATCAGATTCGTCGCACGGGTCATGAACCAAACTTGGATGAACTGGTTGCTGTCGGTCAGGTTTTCCTGCCCCGCACGGATTTTGGCGCGCAGGAACAGTGCCGGACCATAGTGGAAACCGAAGTTCTGCGCATGGGTTACTATATTTATGGCTGGCGACATGTGCCGGTTGATGTGACCTGTCTGGGCGAAAAGGCCAACGCGACCCGGCCCGAGATCGAGCAAATTCTGATCTCGAACTCCAAAGGCGTGGATGAAGAGACATTCGAGCGTGAGCTCTATGTCATTCGTCGCCGTATAGAAAAAGCGGCGCTGGCCGCAGGAATCTCGGGGCTATATCTGGCGTCGCTGTCTTGCCGGTCGATCATCTACAAAGGCATGATGCTGGCCGAGCAGGTCGCTGTTTTCTACCCCGACCTGATGGATGAGCGGTTCGAGTCCGCTTTTGCGATTTACCACCAGCGCTATTCGACCAACACGTTCCCGCAATGGTGGCTGGCCCAGCCCTTCCGTATGTTGGCCCACAACGGTGAGATCAACACGCTGAAAGGCAACATCAACTGGATGAAAAGCCACGAGATCCGCATGACCTCGGATAGCTTTGGCGTCTATGCCGAGGATATCAAACCGATCATTGCGGGCGGATCGTCGGATTCCGCCGCATTAGACTCGGTATTCGAGGTCTTGGTGCGTGCTGGGCGCTCGGCGCCGATGGCGAAAACCATGCTGGTTCCGGAAAGCTGGTCCAAGCAAGCTATCGAGCTGCCGCAAAGCTGGCGCGACATGTATTCCTACTGCAATTCAGTGATGGAACCTTGGGATGGCCCTGCTGCGCTGGCAATGACGGATGGCCGCTGGGTATGTGCCGGTTTGGATCGGAACGGTCTGCGCCCGATGCGCTATGTGGTAACCGGCGATGGTCTGGTTATCGCGGGGTCCGAGGCGGGTATGGTGCCGATTGATGAGGCCACCGTGACCGAAAAAGGCGCGCTGGGACCGGGCCAGATGCTGGCTGTCGATATGAAAAAGGGCAAGCTGTACCGCGACAAGCAGATCAAGGACAAACTGGCCCGAGCACTGCCGTTTGGCGACTGGGTCGGCAAGATCAACGATCTGGACGAGTCACTTGCGGGCGTGACGGAACACCCGAAATTCATCGGAGAAGAACTGCGCAAGCGTCAGATCGCGGCCGGGTATTCTGTAGAAGATCTAGAACAGATTCTTGCCCCGATGGCAGAGGACGGCAAAGAGGCGCTGGCTTCGATGGGGGATGATACGCCCTCGGCTGTTCTGTCCAAGCAATACCGCCCGCTTAGCCACTTTTTCCGGCAGAACTTCAGCCAGGTGACGAACCCTCCGATCGACAGTTTGCGTGAATACCGTGTGATGTCGCTGAAGACGCGGTTCGGCAACCTTAAGAACGTGCTGGACGAAGACAGCAGCCAGACCGAGATCATCGTTCTGGAAAGCCCCTTTGTCGGCAATGCACAATGGGACACCCTGGTCAATCAACTGGGTTCACCCCTTGCGGAGATCGATTGTAGCTTTGAACCCGGCCGAGGCGCTCTGAGCGCCGCCTTGGCACGTGTTAGAGCCGAAGCAGAGGAAGCCGTGCGCTCGGGCGCGGGTCACTTGGTTCTGTCTGACATGAATTCAGGGCAAGGTCGTGTGGCGATGCCGATGATCCTGGCCACCAGTGCTGTGCATTCGCATTTGACCCGTCAGGGTTTGCGGACCTTTTGTTCGCTGAACGTGCGGTCTGCTGAATGTGTCGATCCGCATTACTTTGCGGTTCTGATCGGCTGTGGCGCGACAGTTGTGAATGCCTATCTGGCTGAAGATTCGCTAGCTGACCGCATTGATCGTGGTCTGCTTGACGGCACCCTGACCGAAAACGTTGCGCGCTATCGCGAAGCCATCGACCAGGGTCTGCTGAAGATCATGGCCAAGATGGGTATTTCGGTGATCTCATCTTATCGCGGAGGTCTGAATTTCGAAGCCGTTGGTCTCAGCCGCGCGATGGTGGCCGAGTACTTCCCGGGTATGACCAGCCGGATTTCCGGCATCGGTGTCACGGGCATTCAGACCAAAGTCGAAGAAATCCATGCCAAAGCGTGGGACAGCGGTCTGGATGTTCTGCCCATCGGTGGTTTCTACAAAGCGCGTAAATCGGGTGAGACCCACGCGTGGGAAGCAACCTCGATGCACATGATGCAAATGGCCTGTAACCGTGCCTCGTACGAGCTGTGGAAGCAGTATTCGGCCAAGATGCAGTCCAATCCTCCGATTCACTTGCGCGATCTGATGGATTTCAAGCCGCTGGGCAAGCCGGTGCCGATCGAAGAGGTCGAATCGATCACTTCAATCCGCAAACGCTTTGTCACTCCAGGCATGTCGCTGGGCGCCCTCAGCCCCGAGGCGCACAAGACACTGAACGTGGCGATGAACCGGATTGGCGCGAAGTCGGATTCCGGCGAAGGTGGTGAAGACCCGGCGCATTTTGTGCCTGAACCCAACGGTGACAACCCGTCGGCCAAGATCAAACAGGTGGCCTCGGGCCGGTTCGGCGTGACCGCCGAATACCTGAACCAGTGCGAAGAGCTTGAGATCAAGGTCGCCCAAGGCGCGAAACCGGGTGAGGGCGGTCAGCTGCCGGGTATGAAAGTCACAGACCTGATCGCGCGTCTGCGGCATTCTACCAAGGGCGTGACCCTGATCTCACCGCCGCCGCACCACGACATCTACTCGATCGAGGATTTGGCGCAGCTGATCTATGACCTGAAACAGATCAACCCGCGCTGCAAAGTGACGGTTAAGCTGGTGGCGTCCTCGGGCGTTGGCACGATTGCTGCCGGTGTGGCCAAGGCGAAAGCCGATATTATCCTTATTTCGGGTCACAATGGCGGCACTGGGGCCTCACCTGCGACCAGCATCAAATATGCCGGCCTGCCATGGGAAATGGGCCTGACTGAAGCCCATCAGGTTCTGGCGATGAACAACCTGCGCGACCGTGTGACTCTGCGGACGGATGGTGGCCTGCGCACCGGTCGTGACATCGTCATGGCCGCGATGATGGGCGCTGAGGAATACGGCATCGGTACCGCCGCCCTGATCGCAATGGGCTGTATTATGGTGCGTCAGTGCCAGTCGAACACCTGTCCGGTGGGCGTGTGTACGCAGGACGAATCGTTACGTGCCAAGTTTACTGGCAACGCGGACAAGGTGGTGAACCTGATCACCTTCTACGCACAGGAAGTGCGAGAACTGCTGGCTAGCCTCGGCGCACGTTCGATTGACGAAATCATCGGTCGTGCTGATCTGCTAGCACAGGTCAGCCGCGGATCGGCGCATCTGGATGATCTGGACCTCAACCCGCTGTTGATCACCGTCGATGGCGCACATGATATCGTCTACAACCGCGACAAGGATCGTAATGCAGTGCCGGATACACTGGATGCCGAGATTGTGCGCGATGCGGCGCGATTCCTGAAAGACGGTGAGAAGATGCAACTATCTTACGCGGTGCAGAACACGCATCGGACCGTGGGTACACGTGTCTCAAGCCACATCGTCCAGAATTTCGGCATGCGGAACACGTTCCAGGACGATCACTTGCATGTGAAACTGCAGGGTTCGGCCGGCCAGTCGCTGGGGGCTTTTGCCGCTCCAGGTCTCAAGCTGGAGGTCTCGGGTGATGCCAACGACTATGTCGGCAAGGGGCTTTCGGGCGGCATGATCGTCGTACGTCCGCCGCAGGTGAGCCCGCTCAAGGCGGAATATAACACCATCATTGGCAACACCGTCCTATACGGTGCCACCGATGGCCACCTATTTGCGGCAGGCCGCGCAGGTGAGCGGTTCGCGGTGCGAAATTCAGGTGCCAGAGTGGTGATCGAAGGCTGCGGCTCGAATGGATGTGAATACATGACCGGCGGTGTTGCGGTTATTCTCGGCGATATCGGTGCCAACTTTGGTGCGGGGATGACGGGTGGTATGGCTTATCTGTACGACCCCGAAGGCAAGGCCGAAGCGCTGATGAACATGGAGACGCTTGTCACCTGTCCGGTGACAGTGGACCATTGGGAAGATCAGCTGAAAGCAATGATCGAGCGCCATGTCGCGGAAACCAATAGCCGCAAAGCCATTGATATCTTACAGCATTGGGATGTGGAAAAGACCAACTTCCTGCAGGTTTGCCCGAAAGAGATGTTGAACAAGCTCAGTCATCCTTTGACCACCGAAGTGGCGGCGGTTCCTGCAGAATAGGTCTTGAGAGATCTAAATCTTTGGCCCGGCGTGTCGTTCCCAACACGCCGGGTATTCTTTTGTCTGGCCATATTGTTTCCAATTCTTGTGTAATGCCGTGCATAACGCCTAGCTTTAGTCATAGTTTATTCGGGAAATGCAGGCATGCTGCTATCCCAATGATGTGAGTGAAGTGGAATATCGGTGTGCCCACGACGTATACAGACCAGTTTTTTGTGCTCGATCCGGCCAATCCGGGTGCGAACGGAACCGTTGTTGGATCCACGCTGAACGTCGAGTTCTTTGATATCATCGATCAGAATGACGATGATCTGGTCAACCGGCTGAGCGGAGACTCGGTCGACGGATCTGATATCACTGCGTCTTACTTCGATGATATGGTGACGATCGAGTTGCCGGGTGGTGCGCAGGTTACATATACCGGCGTTACCTTCTACCTTGCTGACGGGCGCGAGGTTTTTACCCCAACAGACGGATCGGTTCTGCAGCAAGGCACGTTTGTTTCTTCTTCAGTCACCGATTTTAGCGATGATGGGGCTTCGTTTGGTTCGGTCGATATCGCCAACGGTGATCTCGGTCCGCCCTGCTTTACGCCCGGCACATTGATTAATACCCCCGATGGGCCCCGACCGGTCGAGGACCTGAAACTTGGAGATCTGGTTACGACCGTGGATAGCGGCGCTAAACCTGTGCTCTGGATTGGTCGGACCAAGGTAGCAGCCGAGGGTAAACTGGCCCCAATTCGGTTCGAGACAGGGATGTTCGGGCTCACGCGCCCTCTGCTTGTTTCGCCGCAGCACAGGATACTGATCGATGATTGGCGTGCACCCTACCTGTTTGGCCATGAAGAAGTTCTGATCGCTGCCCATTGTCTTGTGAACGGAACAACAGTCACGCGTGTCGAAGGGGGCGAGGTGGATTATTTCCACATTCTGTTCCGGCGACATGAGATCGTGTTCGCCAATGGCGCCAAAAGTGAAAGCTACTACCCGGGACATGCACTGACCCAGGCCGAGCGTCGGACGCAAGCAGAAGTATTGGCCTTGTTCCCGGAGTTGGCGGCGCGCGGAGCAGCCTCAGTCAGAACTGCACGCCCGGTTGTGCGACCGCGCGACGGACAGATGTTGTCGAAATAATCCGTTTCAAATACGCCCTTCGCGGCGTATAGCAAGGCATGGCAAAAAAAGCAGTCCGCAAACCGCGCGGTAAGAAAAAGAGGGCGTCCAGATCAAACAAAACAACAGGCCCCATCGCTCGGATACGGCGCTGGGCCCTTCGTGTTGTTCTGGCGATGGTCGTGGCTTTTGTGTCTTTGGTTCTGATCTATTCAGTCGTGAACCCGCCGGTCACGCATACGATCTGGTCCGAGTGGCGTCGGCTTGGGAAGGTTGATCGCGAGTGGGTGCCGATCGAAGAGATTGCACCGATCATGGCGCGGTCGGTCGTAGCAGCCGAGGATGCCAACTTCTGCCTGCATTGGGGCTTTGATGTCGAAGCGATCCGCGATGCGCTGGAAGATGGCGGCAGCCGGGGTGCATCGACCATCACGCAGCAGGTGGTCAAGAATGTATTTCTCTGGCAAGGGCGCAGCTGGGTCCGCAAGGCGCTTGAAACCTCGATGACTCCGGTTGTTGAAATCGTCTGGAGCAAGCAGCGCATTCTCGAAGTGTATCTGAACGTCGCGGAAACCGGACAAGGGATCTTTGGCGTCGAGGCCGCGGCGCAGAAGTACTATGGGGTAAGTGCGGCAAAGATGTCTCCGACACAAGCGGCGCGTGTGGCGGCGATTCTGCCATCGCCGCGCAACCGGTCGGTTACGGATCCATCGGTGCGGACCCGCAGGCGTGCCGCGTCAATTCTGGATGGAGCGGCCACCATCCGCGCAGATGGACGCGCCGCGTGTTTCGAGGATTGAAACCCAGACCCCTCAGCGGCTAAAGCTTGAAGGGTACTCTACTGGTTCGAATGGAAGTTCATGGCGCGTCTGTTTCACGTTCCCCTCTCGCCCTATTGCCGCAAGGTTCGCCTGTCTTTGGCCGAAAAGAAGATCGAGGTTGAGCTGGTCGAAGAACGATACTGGGAACAGGACCCGGATTTTTTGCGCCGCAACCCGGCGGGTAAGGTTCCTGTGCTGCGACTGGATGGTCAGATCATGGCCGAGAGCGCCGCGATCTGCGAATATATCGAAGAGACCCGACCCGAGCCACCCTTGATGCCTAAAAAAGCCGAAGCACGTTATGAGGTGCGGCGTTTGGTAGGCTGGTTTGATGACAAGTTTCACCACGAGGTGACCTCAAAGCTACTCTATGAGCGGGTGAACAAGAAAGTAACGGGGCAAGGCTATCCGGACAGCAAGAACGTCAAGGAAGGCGCGCGCGCGATCAAGTATCATCTGGATTATATGGCCTGGCTGCTGGATCACCGTCGCTGGCTGGCCGGAGATCAGATGACATTGGCCGATTTCGCCGCGGCGGCGCATCTGTCGGCGCTGGATTACATTTCGGACGTAGATTGGAACCGAAGCTCTGCGGTGAAGGACTGGTACGCCAAGATCAAATCCCGCCCGGCGTTCCGCTCGATTCTGGCGGATCAGGTTCCGGGATTCCGGCCACCGCCACATTACGCGGATCT
Source organism: Ruegeria sp. K3 (assembly GCF_056531845.1). NCBI lineage: Bacteria > Pseudomonadati > Pseudomonadota > Alphaproteobacteria > Rhodobacterales > Roseobacteraceae > Ruegeria > Ruegeria sp. K3. The sequence goes on from NZ_JBQFMM010000013.1 coordinate 126,041, forward strand.
GGATTTCTGATAGATTGAGGGGTAGGGGGCTGTCCGCCCCCTCTTGGCCATTGGGCCAATTCACTCCCGAAGGTATTTTTGGCCAGATGAAGAGCGGATCGGAGTTGAAACAGCGGTTGGTGGAGCAAGCCTTGTCTGAGGGGTTTGTCGCCTGTCGGGTTTGTCGTCCTTGGGATGTGCCCCTTGTTCCCGAACGGTTGGATGCCTTTCTACAAGCCGGATATCATGGCCAGATGGGCTGGATGGCTGAGCGGGCTCATTGGCGCGGTGATCCGTCTGTGCTGTGGCCTGACGCGCGGTCGGTGATCATGCTTGCGGAGAGCTATACGCCCGAGCATGACCCGACTGCGGTGCTGGCGCATTCCAACTTGGGCGCCATTTCGGTTTATGCGCAGAACAAGGATTATCACGATCTGGTTAAGAAGCGCCTCAAACGATTGGCGCGCTGGCTGATTGCCGAGGGTGGTGGTGAAGTGAAGGTGTTTGTCGATACTGCTCCGGTGCCAGAGAAGGCGCTGGGGCAGGCCGCTGGGCTGGGGTGGCAGGGCAAGCATACCAATCTTGTCAGTCAGGATTGGGGAAATTGGGCCTTTTTAGGGTCTGTTTTCACAACTTTGGATTTGCCTGTGGATGGCGCTGAGGTCGACCATTGTGGCTCATGCCGCGCGTGTTTGACGGCCTGTCCGACCGACGCGTTTCCGGCACCGTATCAGTTGGATGCGCGGCGCTGTATTTCGTATCTGACCATCGAGCATAAGGGGCCGGTGGAGGAAGAGTTGCGCGCGCTGTTGGGCAACCGAATCTACGGCTGCGATGATTGTCTTGCGGCCTGCCCGTGGAACAAGTTTGCGGTCGCGGCCAGTGACCTTCGCTATGCGGCGCGGGAGGAGCTAAAGGCGCCTCCGTTGGCGGAACTGGCGCAGCTGGATGATACAGCATTCCGCGCGATGTTCTCGGGCTCGCCGATAAAGCGGATCGGCCGGAATCGGTTCGTGCGGAACGTGCTTTATGCGATTGGGAACTCAGCGGTGCCGGCGTTACTGCCGGTTGCACAGGCGCTGACCGATGATCCGGATCCGACCGTGGCTGATGCAGCGCGCTGGGCGGCATCCCGGTTGTCGTAAACAGGCTGGACGCGCCGCAGGAAAACGCTACACCCGGTTCTGGCGAACAGATGGAGGACCCGATGGCGTTGGCTTTGGGGGTGGATACGGGCGGAACCTATACGGATGCGGTGCTGATCCGGGATGAGCGCGAGGTGATCGCGTCGGCCAAATCGCTGACCACACGAGCGGATCTAGCGATTGGTGTGGGGCGCGCGGTTTCTGCTGTGCTAGAGACGGCTGATGTGTCTCCGGATCAGATTGGGATGGCATCGTTGTCGACAACGCTGGCCACCAATGCGTTGGTCGAAGGCCAGGGCGGGCGCGTGGCGTTGATCTATGTCGGGTTTCGGGAAAGCGACCTTGAGAAACACGGTCTAAGAGAGGCGTTGAAGGGCGATCCGGCTTTGGTTCTGGCCGGGGGGCACAACTATGCCGGGGGTCAGGTCGCCGAATTGGATGTTGCAGGGCTAGAGGCCTTTTTAGACTCACATTCAGGCATTTCCGGCTATGCGGTTGCGGCACAGTTCGCGACCAGGAATCCGGCGCATGAACTGGAAGTGGCGCGCGTGATTTCCGAGCGTACGGGAGTGCCGGTCACGTGCTCTCATCATCTGTCGGCCAAGCTGAATGGGCCAAAGCGTGCAGTGACCGCCGTGCTGAATGCACGATTGATCGGGATGATCGACCGCTTGATCGGGCGCGCGCAGGATCAGTTGCGCGCGCAGGGCATCACCGCCCCAATGATGGTTGTGCGCGGGGATGGCGCTTTGATGAGCGCCGAGCAGGCGCGGGAGCGTCCGATTGAAACGATCCTAAGTGGCCCTGCGGCCTCTATCGTTGGCGCGCGCTGGCTGACCGAAGCTGAGAACGCGCTGGTGTCCGATATCGGCGGGACCACAACCGACGTCGCGCTGATCAGAGATGGCAAACCTGCCATCGACCCCGCAGGCGCGCAGGTTGGCGGTTTCAGGACCATGGTTGAAGCGGTTGCGATGCGGACTCATGGTTTGGGCGGTGACAGTCAGGTGCATGTGGTGACCGAAGGCTTGGGCGGCGGTGTCTTCCTTGGTCCGCGTCGGGTGCTGCCGGTGTCGCTGATCGCAGCTGAGGCCCCGGATGTGGTACATGCGGCATTGGATGAGCAATTGCGAGCGACGACCGTAGGTGAACATGACACGAGGTTTGCCCGTCGTGTGCCGGGTATCCCCGCCGATGGGGTCGGGCCGCGTGAAACAGTGTTACTGGACCGGTTGGAGGATCGTGTTGTGCCGCTCAGCAGTCTGTTGCAAACCCGGATGGAGCATGGGGCACTGGGTCGTTTGGTGGATCGCGGGATCGTACAGGTCTCGGGTGTCACCCCTTCGGATGCCAGTCATGCTCTGGGGCGGCTTGCGGATTGGGACTGCTCAGCAGCGCTTAAGGCGCTGGAACTGATGGCGCGTAAGCGGGTTGGATCAGGGGACAAGCTGGCAGCATCGCCTGAAGCGCTGGCTCAGCTCATTGTCGATCAGTTGACCGACCAAACCTCATTGACCTTATTAGAGACTGCTTTTGCCGAGGAAAGCCATGGGTTTGACCAGCCTGCAAGAGATCTGGCCCGGCATGTTCTGACGCAGCGCGGGCTGGCGAAACACCGTGGGTTGTTGGCATTGGATGCCGCGCTGAATGTGGATGTAGTGGGCCTTGGGGCTTCGGCCCCCAGCTATTACCCGGCAGTCGGAGAGCGGTTGCATTGCAAGATGGTCCTGCCAAAGCATGCCGGTGTTGCAAATGCCATCGGTGCGGTTGTCGGGCGGCTGACCCTTCGGCGGGCCGGTTCAGTTACGTCCCCGGCCGAAGGCCGCTATCGGGTACATCTGGAAGAGGGGCCGCAGGATTTCTCGGACTCGAATTCCGCTCTACAGTTGCTTGAAGATGTGCTGCGCAACGAGGCTGAGGGCGCGGTGCGCCAAGCAGGTGCCGAGGATATACGCGTGACAGTCGACCGCGATATCCGCACCGCCAAGATTGAGGCGCAAGAAGTATTCGTCGAAGCGTTGATCACGGTTGAGGCGAGCGGACGACCTCGGGTGGCGGTCGGATAGCCCCGCAAGGGGCTATACCGCGCATATCATTCTGCCGCACTGGAGCGTTTTGGCAGCACCCAGTCCGGGCGCGGGAAATGGCAGGTGTATCCGTTGGGGATGCGCTCTAGGTAATCTTGATGCTCGGGCTCGGCTTCCCAGAAATCGCCGACGGGTTCGACTTCGGTCACCACATTGCCGGGCCAAATGCCGCTGGCGTTGACATCGGCAATTGTATCTTCAGCCACCTGTTTCTGGGCATCGTCCACATAGTAGATCGCCGAGCGATAACTCATTCCGCGGTCATTGCCCTGACGATTCAGGGTGGTCGGGTCGTGGATCTGGAAAAAGAACTCTAGCAGATCGCGATACGTGATCTGGGTCGGGTCGAACCAGATTTCGATCCCTTCAGCATGGGTGCCGTGGTTGCGATAAGTTGCGTTTGGCACATCGCCACCGGTGTACCCGACGCGGGTGCGCGAGACGCCGGGCAATTTGCGGATCAGGTCCTGCATGCCCCAAAAGCAGCCTCCGGCCAGAACGGCGCGTTCATCGGTCATCAGATATCCTCCACATGGATCAGAAATTCGCCATACCCTTCGGCCTCCATCTCGTCGCGATGAATGAACCGCAGCGAGGCGGAATTGATGCAATAGCGTAGCCCGCCATGTTCGCGGGGGCCATCGGGAAACACGTGGCCCAGGTGGCTGTCGCCGTGTTTCGAGCGGACCTCGGTCCGGATCATGCCATGAGTGGTGTCGCGAAACTCTTCGACATGTTCATGTATGATTGGCTTGGTGAAACTGGGCCAGCCGCAGCCGGATTCGTATTTGTGGGTCGAGGCGAACAACGGCTCGCCCGAGACGATATCCACGTAGATGCCCGGTTCCTTGTTGTTCAACAGCTTGCCAGTGCCCGGGCGTTCGGTGCCGCTGCGCTGGGTGACGTGAAATTCTTCAGGTGAGAGGGCCGCAATGACCTCGGGGTCTTTGGTATAACGGGACATGGATCCTCCGGTGTTTGAATGATGATGTCCTATTTGGGCATAGATGCGTAGGAATCAAAACCATATTACAGCGCGCTCGCGGGTCTGTGCAGTTGATCCAAACGAATGCACAGCGCGTATGATTTATAACAGGAGGTGAAGTGATGTTCCGTATGGCTCTGTTGACTGCTCTGATCTTGTTGGGCAAAGCCCTTCAGGCGGCACCACTGACGGGCGAATTTTCATCAATCGATGGCGGGACATTATCACTGGAAGACTGGCGCGGACAGCCCGTGCTTGTGGTCAACACGGCGTCGCTTTGCGGCTTTACCGGACAATACGCAGCGTTGCAGGAGCTGCACGAAACATATGAAGTACGCGGGCTGGTGGTACTGGCGGTCCCGTCGAATTCGTTCAAACAAGAGCTGGCGTCGTCGAAAGAGGTCAAGAATTTTTGCGAACTAAATTATGACCTTACGCTTCCGATGACGGATATCACTCCAGTGAAAGGTTCGGATGCCCATCCGTTTTACCGAGCTGTTGCTGCGCAGACTGGCTTTGTCCCGAAATGGAACTTTAACAAAGTGCTTATTGGCCCCGAGGGTGAGGTCGTTGCCACCTATGGGTCAAGCACCAAGCCAAATGCGCCTAAATTGATAGATCAGGTCGAGGCGTTACTGCGCTGACCGGGTTCGCGCGACAGCTGTACGGCAAGAATTCCCAGCGTTGTGATCAGAACCCCCACCGCATCCAATGGGCCCAACTTCTCACCCAGTAAAATGGCGGCGATGGTCACGCCGAATACCGGGTTGAGGAAATGGAACGTTGCTGCACGGATCGGGCCGATGCGATCCAGTAGCAGGAACCAGATGAAAGTTGCCAGAAGGCCCGGGAATAGCGTGGTGTAGGTAAAAGCCAGCATAAAAGGCAGTGTGGCGTGGATATGAATAGACTCGAACACCGGGGCGGCGAGAAACAGCACCGCCGATCCGATAAGCATCTGCAGCCCAACCACCATCATGAAGTTACCGCCCGAAGTCGCCCCCCGAACAGCCAAGGTGGCAAAGGTCAGCGCCAGCGCCCCGATTCCGCAGAGCAGAACCCCGAACAGATCGACACCAGCGTTAATCCGGCTACCCATGATTAGCGCGACACCGACAAAACCTGCCAGCAAGCCGACGATGCCCAGCGGGCGTATCCGCTCACCCAATAGCAGCCAGCCGGCTAGGGCTACCAGCAGGGGCATAGTCGAGGCGATGATCGCCGCGACCGAAGCCTCGACTGCCTGCATCGCATAGAAGTTTAGACCCAAATAAAGGGCATTTTGGCAGATTCCGAACAGAATAGTGGCGCGCCATTGGTTGCGAGTCAGGCGCCAGCTTTGCCCCATGGCGCGTGCGATCGCCACGCCAATTAGTCCCGAAATCAGAAATCGCAGCGCCAACGAGAACAAAGGCGAGGCATCGGCAACGATGATCCGCGCCGAGCTGAAGGCCGAAGACCAGATGAGGGCGAAAACAAGCCCCATGGCGATGGCGCGCAGGTCCATTACGGCCTCCTGATGAAATTCGGGCGACTGTTCCTGATTTTAACATGAGCTGCAAGGACCCATTGCGTCGAATAGCGGGGTCGCCCGATAGTTGGCATCAATGAGCTTGCGCGCAATGAGAATGAGCAGAGCTTTTGTAGAAAAGCGCTGCTCATCATTATGATTCAGCTTGTCGCTTGATTCAGGCGAAAAAGCTAAGATCGTCCATCGAGAACCAACCCGCGTTCTCGACATGGTCATTGGTAATTTCACCTCCCGATGCAACGAACTCGACGTGATCAATATCGCGCCAGTCAAACTCGTGTGTGACGTGATCGAATGTCAGATCGACCTCTGCAGAGTGCACCAGCTCATCGCCATTATAGGCATTGATAGTGACTTGGTTTGCCCAGTTCGATTCAGGTATATACGTGGTGTCCGATCTGGAAGCATTGGCCAAGGAAACGCTGTTGAAGTTGAATTCTTCGCCATCGCTTTTCGAGAAGCCGACAGTTGCCCCCCAGGAATTGAACGCCTCCAGGTCGGGGTCGGGGTTTGAGCCACCGTATTCGTATGGGGTTAGAATACCATCAGTGTTGCTCTGCCCTTTGCTAACACTTGCAATAAATGCACCATTCAGCACCTGATCACTGTCATTGATGCGGGTTCCGTCATTGAAATCCAGCACGAACTCTTCAAGCGGGTCAGGCGCGGTCAGTTCCGGGAAGTATTGGAGCAAGGATTCAGGGATGTCCTCGACCTTTTCATACAAAGAAATCTCTTTCCCGCCTGCGTCTGGATAGCTGGTGACCTTCAATGCCCAAGAAGCACTGTCGTCCCCGTCCAGTTGCAGCACGTCAGAACGTTTTCCATCCGCATAAAGTGTAACGGTTACGTCCCCATTATCTTTCTCCAGCCGACGTTCCGAGATTTGTCCGTCCTGATAGGTGGTCGTGATCGAATCCCAGGATTTCGCTTCCAGCTCATCGGTCTGGCTGATGCTGACGCGCTGGCCATCTGACCAGACCTCGTGTTTCACGACTCCATTGTCATATGTCGTTGTCTTTCAGATTTCTTTCCACTGCCATCAAATGAGGTGCTGATGGTTTCCCACGACTTTATGTCGCTTCCGTCTGTCTGCGTTACGTTGCTATGCTGTCCGTCTGCCCACGTTTCCTGTTTGACAATTCCATTGTCATAGGTGGTCGTCCGTCCGGTTGTCTCTCCGTTGACATCGAAGAACGTGTCGATCCGATCCCAGGATTTGGTTTGTAGAAAGTCCTGAACAGTACTGAAATGACCGGGCGCGAAGGCTTCAACCGTCCGGGCACCATTATCGTTTGTTATCGTGCGGCCTACGATATTGCCCGACGCATCATAGCGTAGAACGATCTGGTCCCAGGGTTTTGCACCGTCTCCGAAAAACCCATCTTGGATGAGAATCTCATTCGGAACACCATTTTGAAAGGTCTCGGTCACGCGGATACTGTCTGGATAAACCGTTCCGCGTTCGGTCATTATGCCATTGGCGTCATAGTCAATGAACCGATTATCAAAGCCCAATGCCTCTTCTGTTCCGACATAAAATTCCTGACGCAAAACGCCGTCTTCGTAAGTCCCGAAGACCTCGTATCCGGCATCAAAAGTCGTCCGCGTTGCAACGACAACATCGTCTTCAATCGTGTATTGGATGCTTGCCCAGTCGAATTGATTTTCTGTATCGAATTCAGTGGTTTGATATCGTGCCAAAAATCGAGATTCCTCAATAATACTTCCCATTAAGCGAGTGGATGAGGAATATGACACAACTATGGCGATATCTGCAAAAACTCGATATTAATCAGATGTTTACATAGCTTATTCAGGCAAAAAAGGGCCGCCCGGTGGCGACCCCTTCGATCTTGCGATCTGTCTTCGGCGAATTAGCCGTTGACGCTGTCTTTCAGAGCTTTCGCGATGGTCATTTTGACCACTTTGTCGGCTTCTTTCTTGAACTGCTCGCCGGTGGCGGGGTTGCGCACCATGCGCTCGGGGCGCTCGCGGCAGTAGATTTTGCCAACGCCGGGCAGGGTGACGGCACCACCGGCCGAAACTTCGCGAGTGATCAGGCCGGTCATGGCCTCCAGCGCAGCATTTGCGGATTTCTTGTCAGTTCCCATTTCCTCAGCGAGAGCAGCCACCAGCTGAGTCTTTGTCATAGGCTTTGCCATTTCTTGGTCTCCTTAACGTGCCCGATCTATAGGGCCTCACCGCGTAACTGTAACGGGATATTGTGGCTGAACACAACGAATAGTAGCACTAAAAACCCCGAAAATAGGGGAAATTCGTTGCTTTTTTGCTTCAGAGAAAGGCCGTTTCGTCAAACGAACGCAATTTCCGGCTGTGTAACCGTTCCAGCGGCATGCCGCGCAAGTGCTCCATCGCCCGGATTCCGATCGCCAAATGACGACTGACCTGAGTGGTATAGAACGCCGAAGCCATGCCGGGAAGCTTTAATTCACCATGCAAGGGCTTATCCGAGACGCACAGCAAGGTGCCGTAAGGAACGCGGAACCGATAACCGTTGGCTGCGATTGTTGCACTTTCCATATCCAGCGCAATCGCACGGGACTGGCTGAGTCGTTGCACCGGGCCGGACTGATCGCGAAGCTCCCAATTGCGGTTATCGACCGAGGCGACTGTACCTGTTCGCATGATACGTTTCAGCTCGTAGCCTTCCAACTCGGTTACCTCGGCCACAGCCTGTTCCAGCGCGACCTGGACTTCGGCCAGCGGTGGGATCGGCACCCAGACGGGCAGGTCGTCGTCCAGCACTTTGTCCTCGCGCAGGTAGGCATGTGCCAGTACGAAATCCCCAAGCGCCTGCGTGTTGCGCAGACCGGCGCAGTGGCCGACCATCAACCAGGCGTGCGGGCGCAGAACCGCAATGTGGTCGGTGGCTGTTTTGGCATTCGATGGCCCGACGCCGATATTGACCAGCGTGATCCCAGACCCATCCGCGCGTTTCAGGTGGTAGGTTGGCATTTGCGGCAGTTTAAGGGGCTGTTCCAGTACGGCTTCGGCATCCGTGATCTCGACATTCCCGGTCGAGACGAAGCTGGTATAGCCGCTGTTGGGATCGGCCAGTTGCGCCCGTGCGTAGCTCTCAAATTCCGAGACATAGAACTGGTAGTTGGTGAACAGCACGTGGTTCTGGAAATGACCGGGGTCAGTCGCGGTGTAATGCGAAAGCCTTGCCAACGAATAGTCCACCCGCTGGGCTGTGAAGAGCGCAAGGGGTCCCGCTTCGTTTTCCAGCTCGTGCACGCCATTCACGATATCGTCGTTTGTTGTATTCAGGTCCGGTACATCAAACGCATCGCGCAGAGTGAACCCAGCTGCACCCTGATGCGGGACAACCAGATCCGGGTTATTGGCGACAGCGAAATGGACCGGGATCGGCGTTTCCGAGGCGCCGATTGTGACCGGCTGATCGTGGTTCTTGATCAATAGCGCGATTTGCTGGGTAAGGTAGGACCGGAACAGATCGGGGCGCGTCACTGTCGTGGCATGAGTACCTGGTTCGGACACGTGACCGAAGCTCAGCCGACTGTCGACCTGCGCGTAAGACGAGGTCCTGATCCGAATTTCGGGGTAGAACGCCCGGAACCTCTCGGTAGGAGCGCCGTTCTTAAGTGCATTTGCAAACCTATCGCACAGGAATTTTGTCGACTGTTCATAGAGCTCTTCTAAACGTGCGACAGCTGCAAGCGGATCGCTAAATTTCTCGGGGTTGGGAACGTCAGGTGTTCGGATAGTAGTCATGCAAGGGGTTCCAGAAGGTCGATCTTTTCGAATGTACGTACGTCCACCAGCCCAAGGTCCGAGATCCGCAGTTCAGGAATCACAACCAGGGCCAGCAGAGAATGCTGCATATATGCGTTGTTAAGCTGACAGCCGCAGGTCTTCATCGCCTCGACCATTTGTTCTGCTTTGGCGGCAACCTCAGTCGCTGGGTTGTCGGACATCAGGCCTGCGATCGGCAGTTCCACCAAGGCCAGTTCCTCGCCATCGCGAAAGATTGTGATGCCTCCGCCCACTTCGGCCAGCCTGTTCGCTGCCAGCGCCATCTGTTCACGGTCGGTGCCGACAACAATCATATGGTGGCTGTCATGCGCAACGGTCGAGGCCATGGCCATTTTGCCTTGATACCCAAAGCCCGAGACAAAGGCGTTGGTCACACCTCCGGTAGCGCGATGCCGTTCGACCAATGCGATTTGGCACACATCGCCTTCGCCTTCAACAAGCCCTTCGATAATCGGTAGCTCGGATTTCAACGCTTGCGTTGGAGCTTGGTTTTCAACCACCCCGATCACGTTGGCCGTGACACGGTTCGCTCCGGCAGGGGCTGCGATTTCAAAGTCTGTCGAGGTCAGCGCATGCCCTAGGTGTACGGTATTTCGCGCCTTAGCGGGCCAGTTCAGATGCGGGCATTCGACCGTTACCGTCCCGTTTTCAGCCACAATCTGACCGCGCGCGACCACGGTTTCGATCGGAAGCTCTACCAGATCAGAACTCAGGATAATGTCAGCGCGCCGCCCGGGTGTGATCGAGCCGATCTCGCGTTCCAATCCAAAATGGGTCGCCGTGTTGATCGTCGCCATTTGCAGCGCAACCAGAGGATCGCAACCGCAGGCTATCGCATGCCGTACCACGCGGTTCATATGGCCATAGTTGACCAGTGTGCCCGAATGACAGTCATCCGTGCACAGAATGAAGTTCCTCGGGTCCAGCCTTTTCTCTGTCACTGCGGTGATCTGGCTTTCTACATCATACCAAGCCGATCCCAGCCGCATCATAGACCGCATCCCCTGACGGACCCGAGCTATCGCGTCTGCCTCGCAGGTGCCCTCATGGTCATCAGCAGGGCCGCCGGCGACATATGCCGCGAAATCAGACCCTAAATCAGGCGAAGCATAGTGCCCGCCAACAATTTTCCCGGCGCGCTGTGTGGCTGCGATCTCTGCCAACATTTTCGGATCGCCATGAATGACACCGGGAAAGTTCATCATCTCGCCCAGTCCGATGATACCGGGCCAAGACATCGCCTCGGCCACATCCTCGGCGGTGATCTCATACCCTGTGGTCTCAAGCCCCGGTGCTGAGGGTGCACAGGACGGCATCTGGGTGAAGATGTTCACCGGCTGCATTAGTGCTTCGTCATGCATCAGGCGCACGCCTTCCAACCCCATCACGTTTGCGATCTCATGCGGGTCGGTGAACATCGATGTTGTGCCATGCGGAATGACTGCGCGGGCAAATTCTGCCGGGGTCAACATGCCCGATTCGATATGCATATGCGCATCGCATAACCCCGGCACCAAATAGCGACCGTGCGCCTCGATGATCTGAGTCTCAGGACCGATACAATGCGCGGCGTCCGGCCCCACAAAAGCAACGCGCCCCGCAGCGATCGCCACGTCATGGTCAGGCAGGGTTTCGCGGCTATGCACATTGACCCAGACGCCGCCACGGATCACCAAATCGGCAGCCTCGCGGCCAGCAGCAACAGCAATGAGACGAGGGGCGGTATCGGGCCAACTTGGGAAGGGAGTGTATTCCATGGCCCAACTTTCCCGAATGCGGCGCAAGGTGCAACCCCCACTATTAAGGTATCATGGAATCATCACAAAACCTGCCATCCGCAGCGCGCCAGCGCTGCCACGCCCAACCAGAGGAGATGCCCAAAGGGCATCAAAGATGGGCGGGAGCGACCCGCGATTAGTTGTGGCGATCGGCTTCAATCTCTGCGCGCAGCCAGTCGACAAACGCCAACGCGCCCGGCGTTTCCTCGGCTTGGGGCGATAGCAATAGATAATAGGCCTCAGGCATTGCGGCGCGATGGATGAACGGCGCGATCAGGCGGCCTTCTTCAATCAACCGTTTTGCGATCATGTCGTGGGCTAAACACAAGCCTCCTCCGGCCATCGCAACTGACAGGCTGACCAGATAGGTCGTCGAATAGGTTACCTTGGGTTTTTGCCAAGTTAGACTCTGATCTGAGATCCAACTCTCCCAATTCGACAACAAATTTGAACAGTCGAACAGGGGCTGTTCCTGCAGGGTTTCCAGCGTCACCGGGAAATCGGGGGCACAGACAGGATAATAGTGATCTGTTCGCAGCAATTCCGTGCGCACCGTATCGGCCGGGCGCAGCGAATAGCGGATTTCCACCGCCGCGCCTTCGGCCATTTCGCGAGGCTCCCATAGTTCGGTGAAGATGTTCAGATGTACATCCGGATGCAGTGCCCGAAACCGGGGTAGGCGCGGAGCCAGCCAGTTGACGGCAAATGTGATATTGCTCTGGACCTGAACTGCGTTTTGTTGTGCGCCCGTGACGGCTTGTGTCCCCCTTACCAGAGTTCGAAAGGCTTCGCGAACGACCGGCAGATAGGTGATACCAGCTTCGGTCAGCTCCAATGCACGCGGGCGACGTAGGAATAATGGCTGACCCAGATAGCCCTCTAGTGATTTGATTTGCTGGCTGACTGCGCTTTGCGTCATGTTCAAATCCCGCGCCGCCCCGGTGAATGATAAATGACGGGCTGCAGCTTCAAATGTGCGCAGCCAGCCGAGCGGAGGAAGTGATTTCTGCATGCTTATAACTCTGCCAGTAGTTTTACTAATGAACTAGGCTTGTTTTTTTCGTTGGTCAAACGTTTGCGGCGAAGGCACGATTTCCAGAAATCGAATACCCCGCGAAGGAGCCCGGCATGAGCGTTACAAACCTGCGTCCCAACATCGATCATTGGTCCGAACGCGTGGAGATGGCCGCCGCATTCCGCTGGACCGAACGGTTGAACATGCATGAAGGGGTGGCGAACCATTTCAGCCTCGCGGTGAATGAAGACGGCACGCAGTTCCTGATGAATGCCAACCAGATGCATTTTGCGCGTATCAAGGCGTCAAATCTGCTGCTGCTTGATGCCAATGACAAAGATGTCATGGATCAGCCCGGCGCACCGGACCCAACGGCTTGGGGGCTGCACGGATCGATCCACCGCCATTGCCCACATGCGCGCTGCGTGATGCACGTGCATTCGATTTTTGCGACGGTTCTTGCCTCGCTGGCAGACAGCACCTTACCGCCGATCGATCAGAACACCGCAACTTTCTTCAATCGCTACGTAATCGATGAAGAATTCGGAGGTCTGGCTTTTGAAAACGAAGGTGAGCGCTGTGCCGCGATGCTGTCGGACCCGAAAAAGAAAGTCATGATCATGGGCAACCACGGGGTTTTGGTGATCGGCGACAGTCCGGCAGATGCCTTTAACAGACTCTATTATTTTGAACGCGCCGCAGAAACGTACATTCGTGCTCTTCAAACCGGGCAACCTTTGCGCGTTCTGTCCGATGAGATTGCTGAGAAAACCGCGCAAGAGCTTGATGAATATCCCGGTCAGGCCGAAGCACATTTACGCGAAATCAAATCTGTTCTGGATGCCGAAGGCTCGGATTACGCAACCTGAAGCGCACTGTTAGGAGTTTCAGCCATGACCGATATACATGATGCAGAAGCCGCCCGATGGAATTACCGCCCCGAAGGGCCCGTCGGTTTGAACCCTTTGTTCAACTGGCCGCCGCGTCCTGCGGCTATCCTGAACTGGTACAAAGGGGCTTGGCTTCCCCTTACGTCGCTGACGCTTTGCATGGTGATGGCTTTTGCCGCCTATTTCGTGTTTTTACCTCCATTAGAGACCATGCAGAGTTTCGCGCCCGGCTGGATGTTCCGTATCTGGCTGCTGAACATGGTGCCTCAGATCATGATAGCAGGAGGTCTGCATTGGTGGCTTTACATGCGCAAAGGGCAGGGCATGTACAAGAAATTCGACCGGCGTGATCTGACACGTGACAATGGGCCGTTTACCTTTCGAAATCAGGTTTTGGATAACATCTGGTGGACGCTGGGAAGTGCGATGACTGTGGCGACGGTCTATCAGTGGCTGATCTACTGGGCCATGGCGAATGGCTATGCGCCAGTGATAACCTGGGCCGTGGCCCCCGTTTGGTTCGTGATCTGGATGCTTTTCATCCCGATGTGGTCAGGGCTTCATTTCTACTGGGTGCACCGATTGGAACATCACCCGAAACTCTACAAGCACGTTCATGCTGTGCACCATCGTAACGTCAATATCGGACCATGGTCGGGAATATCGAACCACTGGTATGAAAACCTTCTCTATTTCACCACCTACTTCATCCATCTGATTGTACCCTCGCATCCGCTGCATCTGCTGTTTCACGCCTACTTCCAGCAGATCAGCCCGGTACTGTCTCACTCGGGTTTCGAAAAGCTGAAGGCTGGTGAAACGGATGCCGCGCGGGCCGGGGATTTCTTCCACCAACTTCATCACCGGTATTTCGAGTGTAACTACGGCACGTCGGAGATTCCGTTCGACAAGTGGTTCGGCACTTATCACGATGGTTCAGCCGAGGCGACAACGCGGACACGGGCTTTCAAGAAGCAGATGTATACTTAGATCACGAGGGCGTTCTGCCCCGCCGAGTTCTGCATAGGTCCGTATATGACCTACGCAGAGCTTTGGTCAGGTTTTCTCAAACAATGCGATCAAAGCGACGTCATCTTTGTTGGGGCCGGCAGCAAGATCGCCGTAAATCCGGACCTGCGTTAAAGATAAGTCTCTGATCTGATCCGCCTCGAGGCGGCGGAAGGTATCGGCGAATCCGAGCGCCTCAAAGTGTTTTGCGTTGATCGACAGGGCGAACTGCGCACCATGGCGTGCGACACGCAAGAGCGCTGGCAAAACTTCTGGCCCAAGATGGCCATGGGTGAACGTTCCGGACGAGACGACACCGGCATAGCTGCCGCGTGGAACTGGCAGGCCCTGATTGAGATCGGCTTCGATCGCGTCGCGATAGATATCCTTGCGCATCGCCTCGTCCAGCATCTCGGCGCTGATATCGGTGGCGTCGATCGGACCCACGCCTAACCCGGCCAGAATAGCTCCGCATAACCCAGTGCCCGCGCCTACATCCAATACCGGGCCTTGTCCGCCTGCACCCACAAAAGCGCGCGCCGTGTGGATGTGGAGTTGGTAATCCTCAAGCGCTGCGAAACTGTCGTCATATTCCCCTGCCCATTCCGCATAAAGGCGCTTGTTCTCCTCGGGCGATTTCAGGGAGTAGGCTGCGTGCAAGTCAGGTGTCTTTTTGGTCATTTCTCAATGAATGCGCATCAGAGGATTCGAATCAAGTGCGTCCATCCGGCGCTTGCATCCACGTGCCGGGCAGATCATCAAAGGGACCATGACACAGACACTATTCTCCTTCGGCCACGGCTATTCTGCCCGAGCGATATCGAGGCAACTGGATCCAACCACATGGCGGGTCATCGGAACCACGCGTGATTCCCAGCAACTTGAGACAATCCGCGACTCGGGCGCCGAGCCTTGGGTCTGGCCGGGGGATCGGCCTGATCTGGATGGGGTGACGCATCTGCTTGTCTCTACAGCACCCACAGCCGATGGTGATCCGGTGCTGGCGGAATTGAAGGATGAGATCGCCGCGCGGATCGGACAGTTCAAATGGGTCGGCTACCTTTCGACCACAGCCGTTTACGGGGATCACCAGGGAGGCTGGGTGGATGAGACGACGCCCGCCACACCGACGGCTGAACGTGGCCGTTGGCGCGTGCGTGCCGAGGAGCAATGGGGCGGCATTCCGGGCCTGCCCTTGCATATCTTCCGACTGGCAGGGATTTACGGGCCGGGTCGCGGGCCGTTTTCAAAGCTGAAACGCGGTGGGTTGCGGCGGATCATCAAGCCGGGCCAGGTGTTTTCGCGCATTCATGTTGACGACATTGCACAAGTTTTGATCGCGTCGATGGCCAAACCCAATCCGGGTGCGATCTACAATGTCTGTGATGATGAACCGGTGCCGCCGCAGGATGTGATCGGCTATGCCGCCGAATTGCAAGGTCTGCCGATGCCACCTGCTGTTCCGTTTGATGAGGCTGATCTGACCCCGATGGCGCGCAGTTTCTATAATGAGAACAAGCGCGTTCGGAATGACAGGATCAAGGATGAACTGGGCGTCTCATTGCTCTATCCGAGCTACCGTGTAGGGTTGGAAGCACTGATGCAGCATCAGAAGGATGCCACTTGATCACCGCGCCTTGCCAAGAAACCGGCACGGATTGTATGGGATTTCGATGAAAGACCGCTCTGTCCCGCTGAACATTACCGTTTCGACCCTGACCCGGCAGCGGCCCGAGATGCTGGCCGCTTTGATTCGAAGCTGGGGAGAGATGAAGCTGCCGCCCGACTGCTCGGTGCGATGTTTGGTGGTGGAAAACGACAGCGCAGCGCTCAGCGAAGGTACCGTGCAGGCAGTAGGGGAGAAGCTGCCTAATGGAGCAAGTCTGAACTATGTCCTTGAGACCGAACTCGGCATCCCGTTCGGACGCAACCGAGCCGCACGCGAAGCGTTGGAGAATGGCTCGGATCTGCTCTGTTTTGTCGATGATGACGAAGTGGTGGCGGTCGATTGGCTTGAACGGTTGGTCGCCGGGTATCGCAACAGCTCTGCCGTGCTAATGGGCGCTCCGCTTCGTGCGGCGGGGCCATCGGGGCAGGAGACCGCGATTCAGCGGCTGATGTTGCGCAATATCAGCAATCGTTACCTCGACAAGGAAAACGCGGCTGCAAAGAAAGCCACGTTGAACGGTACCGGTGGCGTGACCATCGTGACAAATAACTGGCTGGGCGAGACACGTCTGTTCAGCGAAACCGGCCTTTGGTTCGATGAAACCATGCGGATGACCGGCGGGACGGATGCAAAGTTTTATGCCGAGACCGTTGCTGCAGGCTTACCGGTCGGCTGGGTGCCCGACGCTTTTGTGTACGAGACCATTCCTCCCGAAAGGTTGTCATTCTGGTATCAGACCGCCCGGGGAAGGGACCAGTCCAACACCCATATGCGCCGTAAGCTTGATCAGAAGCCAACAAAAGCGGTCTTGGGATTTTTGAGCATCCCCTTCCGCTTGTTGGCGCTGTTAGGTGCAATCCTTCTGTTTCCGTTCCAACCAGATCGGCGGTTGATCCAGATTGCCCGAACGGCTGGGTGGCTTGTCGGGGTATTGGGAATTCCCTTCGGCTATAAATCGGCCCTTTATAAGAAGGTCAGTGGCCACTGAATCTGGGCCGGTCAATCCGTTTTGCGCTAACTCAGTTCAGTCGTTTCATGCGCGGCCATCATCGGAAGCTTATTTGCGTCCACTCTCTCTCGTGCCCGACTTGCGAGGTACGGTGAAGCTTGGTGGTGCAATCGCAATCACGCGCTTCAGGGTCAGGCTGCGCGTAGATGTTCAAGTGATAGCTCTGGATTATCAATATCATCAAAAAACAAAACTTATTTGAATGGCTTGGATTTGCTAAATCTACATCCAAACAGAAAGAACGAGTCGTTAATGCTATTTCCTACAATGAAGGCAGGGACGATCTGCGCGATCCCGCGTAACGCCCATGCCAAGGACGAGCGCAAAAACACTCAAGACCCCTGTTTCTCGTTTCAAAGTTAACCGCGCGACGCACACATCTAGCCAGGACTGGAGATCGATATGGACGGAAGTGATACCCCCAACATGGGCAAATGCCCGGTAATGCATGGCGCCGAGGCCCGGTCCAACCGGGATTGGTGGCCGAACCAACTGAACCTGTCGATTCTGCATCAGCATAGCCCTGCATCGAACCCGATGGGCGAGATATTCGACTATGCCGAAGAGTTCAAGAAGCTCGACCTGAAGGCACTGAAGGAAGACCTCTATGCGCTGATGACGGATTCGCAAGATTGGTGGCCCGCAGATTATGGGCACTATGGCGGTTTGTTCATTCGTATGGCCTGGCACGCAGCGGGCACCTACCGCACGGCAGATGGCCGCGGTGGCGCATCGACCGGCAATCAGCGGTTCGCTCCGCTGAACAGCTGGCCGGACAATGGCAACCTGGACAAGGCGCGCCGTCTGCTTTGGCCGATCAAGCAGAAGTACGGCAACCAGATCTCGTGGGCTGACCTTTACATATTGGCGGGCAACTGCGCGATCGAATCCATGGGCGGTACAACATTTGGATTCTCCGGTGGTCGTGAAGACATCTGGGCACCCGAAGAAGACATTTATTGGGGTGCCGAGACCGAGTGGCTGGCCCCAACCGAGAACCCGCACAGCCGCTATTCGGGCGAACGTGATCTGGAAAACCCGTTGGCCGCTGTGCAAATGGGTCTGATCTATGTGAATCCCGAAGGTCCAGATGGTCAGCCAGATGCCTTGGCTTCAGGTCGCGATATTCGCGACACCTTTGGCCGAATGGCGATGAATGACGAAGAAACCGTTGCTTTGGTTGCGGGTGGTCACACCTTTGGTAAGGCCCACGGCGCCGGTGATCCCGGTCTTGTCGGTCCCGAACCCGAGGCCGCCCCGATGGAGGCGATGGGCTTTGGCTGGATCAACGACTTTGGCAGCGGCAAGGGTGATGATACCACCACCAGCGGCATCGAGGGTGCCTGGACCGCAAACCCGACCAAGTGGGACAACGGTTACTTCGACCTGCTGTTTGGCTACGACTGGAACCTGACCAAGAGCCCAGCGGGCGCGTGGATCTGGGAACCTGTTGGGGTCAAGGAAGAGGACATGGCCCCGGCAGCGGGTGATCCATCGAAAAAGGTCAAGACTATGATGACCACCGCCGATATGGCGATGCGCATGGACCCGATCTATGGCCCGATCTCGAAGCGCTTCCACGAAAACCCGGACGAATTTGCCGATGCCTTTGCCCGCGCGTGGTTCAAACTGACCCACCGCGACATGGGTCCGCGTGCGCGTTATCTGGGAGCCGAGGCACCCAGCGAAGAGCTTATTTGGCAAGACAACGTCCCGGCCGTGGATCACGCGCTTATTGACGACGCTGATGTAGCCGATCTGAAAGCCAAGATACTCGCGACGGGATTGTCTGTCTCAGATCTGGTGTCGACCGCTTGGGCTTCGGCCTCGACCTTCAGGGGATCGGATATGCGTGGCGGTGCCAACGGTGCGCGCGTTCGTCTGGCCCCGCAGAAGGATTGGGAGGTCAACGAACCGTTGAAACTGTCCAAGGCGCTGGATGCGCTGGAAGGCGTTCAGAAAGCGTTCAATGACGCACAGTCTGGTGGCAAGAAGGTCTCATTGGCCGATCTCATTGTCTTGGGTGGTGGTGCTGCCATCGAAAAGGCAGCCAAGGCCGCAGGTCATGACGTTGATGTTCCCTTTAGCCCCGGCCGCACCGATGCTTCGCAAGAGCGGACGGATGTCGAGTCTTTCGCGGTGATGGAACCGATAGCGGACGGTTTCCGCAACTACCTGCACAAGGAATACTCGGTTCCGGCCGAGGCCCTGCTGGTGGACAAAGCGCAACTGCTGACGCTGTCGGCACCGGAGATGACTGCGCTTGTAGGTGGGATGCGTGTGCTGGGCACAAACTTTGACGGAACTTCTCATGGTGTGCTGACCGAACGGGTCGGCACGCTCAGCACCGATTTCTTCGTGAACCTGCTGGATATGGGCACCGAATGGAAACCATCCGGTGACGGCATCTATGAAGGCCGCGACCGCGCAAGTGGTGACGTGAAGTGGACAGGTACCCGCGTGGATTTGGTCTTTGGGTCGAACTCGCAGCTGCGGGCACTGGCGGAGGTCTATGGTCAGGACGACGCAGGTGGCAAATTTGTCTGCGATTTCGTCTCGGCCTGGAACAAGGTGATGAACGCGGATCGTTTTGATCTGAAGTAACCCTATAACCATCGCAGTAAATTGCGCCGCCCGAGGAGAGTCGGGCGGCGTTTTCATGCGCCTGGCTCAGGGCGCGTACCAAGCATTGGGTACGATTCCGCCGAGAGACTGTTCTTTCTCTTTCTATAAACCTCTTTTTTGTGAGTTCTCGGGAGGATTTGTTAAGCTAACCTGTTGTTTTTATTAAGGTGAAGAGGAAGGTGGTCGGAAATGTGAAGTTTTTTAAAATTGGGGGTTGCAGGTCCCAGACCTAATCCGTAAATACCCCTTCACCGGCGCTGCTGAGGTGCTGGGACGCGGTGGAAGCTGCGGAGACGCTCGGGAGAGACTGGGGGCATCTGAGGTTTTTGATTGGG
>NZ_JBQFMM010000014.1:0-84325 GCF_056531845.1 Ruegeria sp. K3
GATTGAAGGGAACGCATGAGGGGATCAGAAAGGAGGATGACTGATCCCCTAACGTTATCGGCGCATTAGAGAGGGGGTCTATCCACGCACCTCGTTCTGGCTGTGTTTGTACCAAACCCTCACAGGTTTCCAATTGGGGGATTCCCGTAAACTTGAGATATAAGTGATCGTTGCGCTCTTCGCTTCCTTGTCCTTATGCCATCAAGAGCTTTGGCTCATTTCAGCAATTCACAGGCGGAATGAAAATTCGCAGGAGCTGCCCCGTCTCCAGTTGCGGGGAAGCAGGGCCTGCCAACAGCTTTATGGTGCGCGACTGATCAGGGGCCGCGCTCAAGCGGGAAACCAGGCAAGAGCAGTCCGCCTCGGCGGGCTGCTATCGCAAATACAGATAATGCCTGGGTGGGGCTAAGCGGGCGTGCCCGTGCGCCCTGCCCTGTCAAAAACAAATGTGAACCGCGCGTCGCGCGCGGATCTCCTATGATGGTTGTCCAGTAGGCGTTTGTTTTTGTTTGATAATGAAGGCCGGAAAAACCTCGAATATCCAGCCGTTCTTCAGCGTGTCATAGATTATCGAGAGCAACTTCCGGGCGGTGGCAATAATGGCTTTGCCTGATCCCTTGCGTTCCTTGATGCGCTGATAAAAGGCGTTCAGATACGCCGCTACAGCATTCTCCCGGTATAACTAAGGGAGCGCTTCCGGTGCGCCAGGGGGTCTTAGGCGCGCAAATGCTGTAGCGGCGTCGTGCGAGTGGTGATGCTCTTTTTGTACCCGAACAGGGCCGATGGCACACTGGCGCTATGTCTCTAGTTTATGTGCTAGGTTTCTCAGGGCACGGCCCTGTATTTTCTGGAATTCAGCCTGTTCACCTTTGATCCCCCTGCCCGCGATCACCAACTGTGCCGTGCCGGGACTGCCGGAGCAAAAGAAAGGGCGACTTGTGCCGCCCGTCCTTGGTTCAATCGTCTTCACTGCTCCGCTTAGGGAAGGCCACCATGTCGACACTGGGGAACATGTTGTGCTTTACCTGGATCGATGTGATGTTGAACCGGTCGTCGGTATGTACGAAGGCTACGCCGCAGCGGTCCCAGAAATTTTTGCCATCTTTTTGGCCGGTTTTGACGTTCAGTTTCAGAGTTTAAGTTGCCATTGCTGGATCCTCGCTTTTGAGTGTTTCGATGAACATGGCCAAAGCGGGCACCAAGGGGATGTCAGCACCTAATTTGTCTCGCGAGGAATGCGCTGTAGGCGCAGGGGAAATTAGGTGTTGAAGCTCTTGATCTTTACGCAGATCGAGAGCGGCTTCCCCGACTGCCCGCTTATGTTCATCTTGAAGAAACACGTGAGCGAGGACCTTCACTGGCAACGGTGTTGATGCTGTCTAACCCGCGAAAAGGCAAAAACGGATGGGGCTGATGCGTTCGGAACCTATGAACGGTTCACCTACGGCGCCGGCAACATCACATCGATCTCCCACAAGCTCATCGATCTGATCCGAGACCTGGTGGCCTTCCCAAAGCGGATCTGCCTGACGGTTAAGATCAATTCTCGGTACACGTCGCCCTTTTCTATTGGCGGAGGCACGGATCGGCATGCCCGCCCCTGGGCCGGTCTCCGCCGGACCAGGTTAACCAGCGGGCTCAAGGTCAGCTGTGCGGGACAAAACCAACTTTCTCCGCGCCTGCAATTGATCGGGCAAGGCACGGGAAAATCGGCCACCAAGCTGCCGTTCGCTGCGGCCGCCAAATTCGCGCTGTGAATGCTAAAGCGGACCTCAGAAAAACCTTGTTGTCCTAGCCGTGGGGAGCAATCGGACCACACCAGGGCCGCCCTGGGTCCTGTTTAATCTGACCCACCGAAAAAAGGCGGATCATGCTATTGGATCGCTTTTCCTATTTACATGATGAAACCGAAGTCACGCCAAGCGGGCAGAAACAAGATCCTGGCTCGGTTTTTCTTCCGGTGACTCGATTGCCTGGATGGCCGCTCTGGCTAGAAAGCTGCCTGCGTTCTGAACATCTTCTCTGACCACCTTGATTGCCTCCCGGAAGTGTTTCAGAAACGGCACAGCCTCTTTGGCAAAAATGTCCAGATCATGCCCAATGACCCGACCGGCCCGTTCTGCCCCAACGCTGGCGAAAATTGCTGCTGTTGAGGATGGAGCGATAATACCGTCGATATCGGTCTGATCTGTCAAGAGCGCTGTAATTCCCCGCTTTATGCTTTCCCCACTTTCGTCGCTGGTAAGCGCCGAGATGGTTTGGAAGTGCGCATCGGTCTGTGAGATCACCTCCTGCGCGCCCCGGAGCATATCCTGTGAATAGTTCTGACTGAGAGGGGGCGTCAGCATCGCAATGCGCCGACGGCCACAGCGGATTAGTTCCTGGGCCGCGATCTTTCCGAAGGATGTATTGTCAAAGTCGAAATACGGATGCTGATCCCGCCATTTCGACCGGCCGTAGGTGGCAAAAGGGAACTTGCGTTCCAGAAGGTGGACGACACGTGGGTCCTCGACTTCAATACGGTTCAGGATCAGCGCATCCGCTGATCCGGTCTCAAGGATGTAGCGGACCGGTTGCATTGGATCCTCACCAGGAAAATAGGGGGTCACAATCAGATGGTAACGGGTGCTACGCAACGCATGCGCGATCGACGATACAAGCTGACCGGTATGATCGGTCACTTCATGATCCGAACACAGGACCAACGAGATTACGTTGGTCTTGCCCGTGCGAAGACGCAAGCCGGCACGGTTCGGGATGTAGCCGATCTGCTCGGCAATAGCGCGCACCTTTTCCTTGGTAGCCAAGCCAATATCCGGTGCGTCGTTCAGAGCGCGTGACACGGTGGGCACCGCCAGTCCCGCAAGCTCGGCGATGGTGCGCAATGTTGGTCGGGAGTTCCCTGGAGGGGGCATTTGAACGCTTGCCTAACATGTTTGTTCCGGGCTTTACGGCCAAAGTGGATTTCGCCTGCACCGATATTTTATTCCCTGAACCTAGCTTTGTTGGCGGTGCGTGTAAATCCGTTGCAAAAAGCTTCTAAAGCGTTACAGTCGTCCACTATATCGATTTAGATTGGGAGGAATCAATGAATCGTTTGGCAAAAATATTCGCCGGAACAGTCCTGACAGGGGCCGGCGCGGCCCATGCGGCGGACCTAGAGGTCACACATTGGTGGACATCCGGGGGCGAAGCTGCAGCTGTTTCCGAATTTGCTAAAGCATTCAATGAAGTTACCGATCATAACTGGGTGGATGGGGCGATCGCGGGGTCGGGTGGCACGGCACGCCCGATCATCATCAGTCGTATTATCGGTGGTGACCCGATGGGCGCGACGCAGCTGAATCATGGCCGGCAGTCTGAAGAACTGATCGAGGCCGGGCTGCTGACGGATCTGACCGAGCTGGCCGAGCAGGAGGGATGGAAGGACATTGTGAACCCCTCATCATTGCTGGAGGCCTGTACATACGAGGGCCGCATTTACTGCGTTCCAGTCAATATCCACTCATGGCAATGGATCTGGCTCAGCCACGGAGCATACGAGACGGCTGGTATTCCTGTGCCAACTAACTGGAACGAATTTGTGGAGACTGCTCCCAAATTGCAGGAGGCAGGCATAGTGCCTCTGGCGATGGGGCAGCAAAGTTGGCAGCAGAACGGTGCATTCGGCGTTCTTGCTATTGCGATCGCCGGCGTGGATGCCTGGCGCAAGGTGGTGGTCGAGCGGGATGCAGATGCCGCAATGGGACCGGAATACAAGGAGGTCTTCGCAGCGATTGAAACGGCGCGCCAGCTCGCCGCCGACTCGAATATTCAGGACTGGAACCAGGCCACAAATATGGTGATCACTGGTAAGGCTGGGGCTCAGATCATGGGGGACTGGGCGCAGGGAGAGTTTCAGATCGCTGAGCAGGTGGCCGGAGAGGATTACACCTGTCTTCCCGGTCTCGGCATGAATAAAGTCCTCGATACTGGTGGTGATGCATTCTATTTCCCTGTTGTAGATGACCCAGAGATTCAGAAGGCGCAGATGGCTCTTGCCTCGACCCTGATCGCGCCGGAAGTTCAGGTCGCTTTCAATCTGAAGAAGGGTTCGCTGCCGGTGCGGGGCGACATCGATCTGTCTGCAGCAAACGAATGCATGCAAAAAGGTTTGGATATCCTCAAGGCCGGAGGTGTTTTGCCGTCCGGCGAGATGAACCTTACACCTGACACACAGACGCAAATCGAAGATCTGATGGCCGAGTTCTGGTCGACTGACATGTCCGCGGCGGACGCTCAGGAACGTTACGCTGACATCATCCGGTCCGCAGAATAGAGCACCACTCACAGGTCCACCTGTCCGGGGATTTGCACCCTCGGGCAGGTGAACTGCGCGCAGAGGACTATCATGTCAGACCTGACATCCGACAACTCGCTTGACCGCCGACACACAAAAAGGCCCGTATCGCTGTTTCGCAATCTGTCGGCCAAGATCGCCTCGATCCCCATGATCCTGACAGCTCTGGTAGTGTTTGTGGGAGGCACGGCCTGGACGGTGGTGCATTCCTTCACGTCTTCCAAACTGCTGCCCAAGCTCAACTTTGTGGGGCTTGATCAGTACGAGCGGCTCTGGACGACCCGGCGATGGTTGGAATCGATTGAGAACCTCGCGCTCTACGGCATTCTGTCCCTGATCTTCACACTGGTCATCGGGTTCACGCTTGCCGCCCTGCTGGATCGCAAGATCCGGGGCGAAAATGTGTTTCGGACAATCTTCCTATATCCCTTCGCGCTGAGCTTCATTGTGACCGGTCTGGCCTGGCAATGGATTCTGAACCCGGACCTGGGCATTCAGTATGTGGTGCGTGGCCTTGGGTGGGAAAGCTTTACCTTCAACCCGCTGAACGACCCTGACATTGTGATGTACGGAATTCTGATTGCCGGTCTGTGGCAGGGGACCGGGTTGATCATGGTCATAATGCTGGCCGGGCTGCGGGGGATCGACGAAGACATCTGGAAAGCCGCCAGAGTCGACGGTATCGGCACGGTCAAAACCTATATCGTGGTGATTATTCCGATGATGCGGCCGGTTTTTGTCACCGCGCTTGTCCTGATAACAAGCGGGATCATCAAGCTGTACGATCTTGTGGTGGCGCTGACCAATGGCGGGCCCGGCATAGCCTCGGAAGTGCCTGCCAAATACGTGATCCAATACATGTTCCGCGCCCAGAATCTGGGTCAGGGATTTGCCGCCTCGACGATGATGCTGATCTCGGTGGTGATCATCCTGATCCCCTGGGCCTATCTGGAATTCGGAGGGCGCAAACGTGGTTGATCTGTCCTCCGACCGCTATGCCGAAGGGCCGCGCGGCCCAAAGCCGAAACGCAGCTTTAGCAGAGCGAACATCTTCCTTTACGGCACGCTGATTGTGGTGTCGTTCTACTACCTGCTGCCGCTTTACGTGATGGTGGTGACATCGCTGAAAGGCATGCCAGAGATTCGGGCCGGGAACATCTTTTCCCCGCCGCTAGAAATTACCTTTGAGCCTTGGGTCAAAGCCTGGGCGCAGGCCTGCACCGGCATAAACTGCGACGGGCTGAGCCGCGGCTTCGGGAATTCGGTCAAAATCCTGATCCCATCGGTGATCCTTTCCATCGCGATCGCTTCGGTCAACGGCTACGCGCTGGCGCGCTGGCGGTTCAAAGGGTCCGAGGTGTTCTTTACCATCCTGATCGTCGGCGCGTTCATCCCCTATCAAACGATGCTGTACCCGCTGGTTATCATCCTGCGCGAGATTGGGCTGATGGGCGATCTGGGCGGGCTGGTCCTGGTGCATACGATCTTTGGCATGCCGATCCTGACGCTGCTGTTCCGGAACTATTTCACCTCGATCCCCGAAGACCTGCATAAGGCGGCCCGCGTCGATGGCGCGAGGTTCTGGAGTATCTATTTCCGCATCATGCTGCCGATGTCCCTGCCGATCTTCGTGGTGGCGATCATCCTGCAAGTGACTGGTATCTGGAACGATTTCCTGTTCGGTGTGATCTATACCAAACCCGAAACCTATCCGATGACGGTACAGCTGAACAACATTGTCAACTCGGTACAGGGCGTAAAAGAATAC
The DNA here is from genome assembly GCF_056531845.1 of Ruegeria sp. K3. Lineage (NCBI taxonomy): Bacteria > Pseudomonadati > Pseudomonadota > Alphaproteobacteria > Rhodobacterales > Roseobacteraceae > Ruegeria > Ruegeria sp. K3. The sequence continues at coordinate 6,108 of NZ_JBQFMM010000014.1, forward strand.
AACGTCAACATGGCGGCAACGCTGCTGACGGGTCTGGTGCCCCTGACCATCTATTTTGTCTCCGGCAAGCTTTTTGTACGCGGCATCGCCGCCGGGGCCGTGAAAGGGTGAACATGCATTCCGTTGAAATACGCGATCTGGATCTGAGCTTCGGCACCGTCGAAGTGCTCAAGGAGCTGAACCTGAATATCGAGGATGGAGAGTTTCTGGTTCTGCTTGGCTCGTCAGGCTGCGGAAAATCCACGCTGCTGAACTGCATCGCCGGATTGCTTGAGGTCACAGACGGCCAGATTTTCATTAAGGACCGCAATGTAACATGGGAGGAACCCTCGGACCGGGGTATCGGAATGGTTTTTCAGTCCTATGCGCTTTATCCGCAGATGACGGTTGAAGGAAACCTCTCCTTCGGCCTGAAAAACGCGCGTATGCCGCGAGATGAAATCAACAGACGGGTGGCGCGGGCAGCAGAAATTTTGCAGATCGAACCGTTGCTAAAACGCAAGCCTGCGGCGCTGTCGGGTGGTCAACGGCAGCGTGTCGCCATTGGCAGAGCCTTGGTGCGCGATGCTGATGTGTTTCTGTTTGACGAGCCACTCAGCAATCTGGACGCCAAGCTACGCGCCGATTTGCGGGTCGAGATCAAGCGCCTGCACCAGCAACTGAGAAACACTATCATCTACGTCACCCATGATCAGGTCGAGGCGCTGACCCTCGCAGACCGGATCGCGGTGATGAAGGGCGGGCAGATTCAACAACTGGCCTCACCCACGGAGATCTACAACCGGCCGGGCAATCGCTATGTGGCGGATTTTGTGGGCTCTCCGGCGATGAATTTCCTTGAAGGTCTGTTGAGCGAAGGGCGGTTCGAAACCAAGGATCAGGTGCTGTCGGTCGACGAGTATCATTTTGCTCGGCAGCCCGGCGGCCCGGCCACGATGGGCATCCGTCCCGAACATGTGGTGACAGGCGCAACTGCCGAGGCGGTGACGTTCAGCACCGACGTCCCCGTTGAAGTTGTCGAACCTATGGGGTCCGACACGCTCGCCTGGACCCGTTTTGCGGGGGAACCGTTCCGCGTACGGCTGGATGGTCAAACCGGCATTCAGCCCGGCGATCATCTGAGAATCGGGATCGACTTATCCAAGGCCTCGTTTTTCGACGCAGAGACCGAGGTGCGGCTGTGAAGGGTCTGCCGAACGGCCATGCCATCGACCTGACGGGTCACTGGCGTATGCGAGATGTTGACGGCGATTATGATCTGACGATCCGGCTGCCGGGTGACGGGATCACCTCCCTGTACGAGGCGGGGCTGATCCCCGACCCATATGCCGGGCGCAACGAATACGATCTGCGTTGGATTGCCGAACGCGATTGGGTGTTTGAACGGACGTTTCGCCTGGACAATCCCGCCTGCACCCTATGTCTGTCCGAGATCGATACGGTCAGCGAAATCGAGCTGAATGGGACCACAGTCCTGAAAACGGCCAACGCCTTCCGAAGCTACCGGGTCGACGTCTCACAGGCCGCGCGTCAGGGCGAAAACATGCTGCGGATCACCCTGCGGTCCGGCGTTCGGGAAAGCGCGGCCCGGCAGGCTGAACTGCCGTATCCGGTGCCCAGCCATCCCCGGAATTGCCCGATCCCGAACGGGAATATGCTGCGCAAGGTTCAGTGCGATTTCGGCTGGGACTGGAACATTGCGCTGGCCCCTTTCGGCATCTATGGCGACATGCGTCTGGTTCCAAAGGACCAGCCGTATTTTTCGTACATCCGCACGACGCAGGTTCACGCGGAAAATCAGGCAACCTTGACGGTTCAGGCCCGGCTTGACGGAGCCCGCAACGCAGAGGTTCGTTTCGCCGGGCAGTCGCAGACCGTGTCTGCCGATGAGGCGGGAGCTGTCAGGGCTGAATTCGTAGTTGAAAACCCTGACTTGTGGTGGCCAGCGGGCCTTGGGGCTCAGACCCTGTACCCGTTGACGCTGGTCGCTGACGACGTGACCGAGACCCGGCGCGTCGGTGTGCGGGATATTCGCCTTGTCACCGAACCGGATGATGTCGGCACGAGCTTCAGGTTAAAAGTGAACGGGATCGACGTGTTTTGCCGTGGCGCGAACTGGATACCGGCCGATGCATTGCCGGGACGGATCGCCCCAGGGAAAACCCGTGATCTGCTGCAATCCGCTGTGGACGCAAATATGAATATGCTCCGGGTCTGGGGCGGTGGGCGCTATGAGCCTGATAGTTTCTATGCTGCCTGCGATGAGTTGGGTTTAATGATCTGGCAGGACGCCATGTTTTCGTGCAATTTGTATCCAGCCCATGATGCATTTCTGGAAGATGTTTACACGGAAGTGGCCGAGCAGGCCGCGCGCCTGTCGACCCATGCATGTGTCGCCCTTTGGTGCGGAGACAATGAACTGGTTGGCGCGTTGGGCTGGTATGAGGAGAGCGTCCAGAACCGTGACCGATACCTGGCGGCTTACGACCGGCTGAACCGAACGGTTGAACGGGCAGTCAAGGACACGCTGGGTCGTAATGCCAATTGGTGGCCATCTTCTCCGTCGCTTGGGCCGCTCGACTTCGGTGATGGCTGGCACGATGACCGTGCGGGCGACATGCATTTCTGGTCGGTCTGGCACGAGGGGCGCGACTTTGACCACTACCGCGACGTTGCCCCCCGGTTTTGTAGCGAATTCGGGTTTCAGTCTTATCCATCGATGGATGTAATCAGCACTTTCGCAAACACACAGGATTTCAACATCGCCGCCCCGGTTCTCGAAAGCCACCAGAAAAATGCGGGCGGCAACGCCCGTATTGCTGAGACCATGTTTCGGTACTTTCGGTTCCCCGATGGATTCGAAAATTTTGTCTATCTCAGTCAGGTTCAGCAAGGCCTGGCGATCAAAACCGCTGTGTCACATTGGCGCGCGCAAAAGCCGCGTTGCATGGGTACGCTGTACTGGCAACTGAACGACACCTGGCCAGTGGCCAGTTGGTCATCTCTGGACTACGGCGGCGGCTGGAAACTGCTGCACCACATGGCCCGCAGATTCTTTGCCGCGGTGTGTGTCACCGTTGTACCAAACCGCGATGGGTACGCCCTAGTGGTCGTCAATGACACAAAAGAACCGTGCGAAGTCACTCTGACCGCAAGCGTCCTCAGGATGGACGGGCGTGAACGCGGTCTTGGAGATGTCAGGGCGACCATTGCGACTGACCGAGCCACAGAACTTTTGCAGGTACCGAAAGGCGCAGTAGCACCCGAGGAAATCCTGCTGTATCGGGCGACTTTGCCGAACGGGTCAGTGCAGACAGATCACCACGCGCCATTGGCTTACAAGAGCTATGACTTGCCCGAAGCGCATCTTCGACTGGCAACCAGAAAGGGCAGAGATCACACGGATCTGACCCTTACAACGGACCGGCCGGCCTTTTTTGCAGGTCTCGAAGCGGATCGACCAGGGCGGTTTTCAGACAACGCCATGCTAGTCCTGCCCGATGCGCCAGTGCACCTGACGTTCACCCCGACCGTATCCGGACCCGAACCGCAATTTGTGTTGCGAGACCTGCGGTCCGCCACCTATGGCCCCACTGAAAAGGATGTGTAATGACCTCATTCGGCTACCAGCTTTACAGTTCCCGGAATTTTCCTCCGCTCACCGATACACTGAGCTTGTTGGCCTCATATGGGTACGAGGAAATTGAGGGCTACGGGGCGCTGTTTCAGGATGCCGGTTTGCTGGCTCAACTACGGGCGGGGATGGAGCAAACCGGTCTGCGCATGCCAACGGCCCACTTTGGGCAGGAATTTGTGCGCCAGTCCCCGGATCAAGTCATCGCGTTGTGCCGCCAGTTTGATGTCGGGACCGTGTTTTTTCCCTTTCTTATGCCCGATGACCGTCCATCGGATGCGAAAGGATGGGAGGAGTTCGGGAAGTCGTTGGCCGAGGCCGGCAAATCCTTGCAGGACGCAGGGCTCGCCATTGGCTGGCACAATCATGATTTCGAGCTGGCTGATCTGGGTATCCCCGAAACGCCTCTGGATCTGATTCTACAGGCCGCGGATGATCTGCTGCTGGAACTTGACGTGGCCTGGGTTGTCCGGGGCCGACGTGATCCGTTCGACTACATCAAACGCTACGGCGATCGGCTGCGCGCCGTGCATGTCAAGGACATTGCGATTGTTGGAACCTGCGTGGACGAGGATGGCTGGGCCGATGTCGGTCACGGGACGCTGGACTGGCCCGCTTTTTTCGCAGGATTGCAGGACACAAGCGCACGTCACTTCATAATGGAACACGACAACCCGTCCGATCACACCCGGTTCGCCCGGCGATCGATTGAAGCTGCAAAATCGTTCGTGGAGGGATCTTAATGGACATGTTTGGGGTCGGGATCATCGGAGCCGGGAACATCTCGGCGGCATATCTGAGACTTTCACCGTTGTTCAAAGGCTTTGAGGTCCGCGCCATTGCTGATCAGAACCCAGCCGCGGCGGCCGCCAGGGCAGCAGAGTTTGGCATCCGAGCTCAGTCGGTCGAAGCCCTGTTGCGGGCGGACGACATCGACCTCGCTGTGAACCTTACCGTGCCTGCGGCGCATTTTGCGGTGTCCAAAGCTATTCTTGAAGCCGGTAAACATGTCTATTCCGAAAAGCCGATCGTTCTAACCAAAGATGAGGGCGCGAAGCTTTCGCAAGTAGCGGCCGAGCGTGGTCTGCGTGTCGGGTCGGCACCGGATACGTTTCTGGGCGGCAGTCACCAGCAGGCTCGGCAATTGATTGACGACGGGGCCATCGGCAAGGTCATTTCGGGAACCGCCTATGTGATGGGGCCAGGAATGGAACATTGGCATCCCGATCCCGACTTCTTCTTCCTGCCCGGCGCCGGGCCGGTACTGGATATCGGGCCATACTACATAACCAACCTGGTGAACTTGCTGGGTCCGGTAAACAGGGTAGCCGCTTTGTCCCAGACAGCATTTTCTGAACGCATAATACAGTCAGAACCACGTCGCGGTGAAACCGTCCCGGTAAAAACACCAACCACACTGATGGCCATCCTGGAGTTCGCCTCAGGCGCTATTATCAACCTTGGTACCAGTTGGGATGTGAAAGCACATACTCACAGCAACATGGAACTCTACGGCAGCACCGGATCATTGTTTGTGCCCGACCCGAACTTTTTCGGCGGCCCGCTCAAAATCGCAGGCGAGGACGGTCTGACCGAAGTCGTTGAACCGTGGGAGCACCCCTTCGGAATTCCCAACGAAAACCTTCAGGACCCAGAACCGCGCGCCAATTATCGTTGTGCAGGATTGGCCGATATGATCTCCGGCCTGCGCTCCAGTTCGCCTCACCGTTGCGCGCTTGAACTTGCGGTGCACAGCGTGGATGTCATGACGGCAATACTGAAATCGGCCGAGAGCGGTCGTTTCGTTGACATGACAACAACATGCGCTAGGCCCGAACCGCTTCCTCCCACTCTGGCCTCGAGTGTTATTGAACCTGTTTGAGAGCCTCTGGGAAACTCTGTTGCAAAGTCCGGAACCAACACAGCTGTTTGCACAATCACGCAGAAGTAAGGCAGCCAGCTCACCAAGCCGTTTGACAACACGGACTCTGTGCTTGAGCCTGCCTTGTCCGATCAAGGGCACGACTTTTCCCGCCAATGGTTATTAAGTGGCGTCTGCAACTCGGCTTAGGAATGGCGGCCCACAGCTGCCTTCCCTTCCAATTGACCCATTCTACGCCGCAGCCTGTCGAACCTGCCATTAGCCGCGAGTGTGAAATTCAGAGCTCTTCAAAATGAAACCTTGCGGGAAGAACTGACATTGGAATCTACGCTAGTATTGGCGTTGTTTAAGCGCCGTCAATAATGGTCGTATCCCTGACCACTGTGGGCTCGCAAAATGAATTCGACGCAGGGCGCGCAAGCGCCCTGCCCTAACGCGCCACTCCTGTTGGCTGTTTAGCTAGAGCTCAAATTTGGGATCTCGTCCCTAAAGAAACCCCACAACTTTGAGCAAATCGGAGCCAATAAAACGAGAATAGTTCGCGTGCGATACGTGAACGCTGCGTGGATGACCTTCCCCGTGTTCCAATTTCTGAAGCCCAGTTGAGATTAGTGCTTGATATTACTAATTGTCAGCAGGGGAGCACCGTTCTGACCAGTAAGATCGTCACCTACACCTACAATAGAATCTAAATCTCCCCACCAAGTTTCATCTATGACCACATAACTCTTCTTAAGCGTAACGGCATCCTGACCCTCCAAAATGACGTAGTTAAACGTGAGATTGCCATCTGCCATTTGAGGGTTGGTGATCTCCACAATCAATGACGTTGCTTTGCCGTAAACTTCTCCGACAACTGCAGCATTGGGCGGATCTTCAGCAAAGTCATCGTTGCCCTTGTTCCAGATTTCGATCAGTTTTGCCGTTGGCACTACGCTCGCGACACGAAACGGTCAGTCTGTGAAAGCAATCAAGTTGTTATTCACACCAGTCAAGGTGAGTGTTCCGTCAGACAGGCTTACCTCATCCGCGTGTTGGACGAACAGCACTTTGGGTTTTATTTGCGTCTCATCTGAAGACTGTGCTACCGCTGATGTCGAATAACAGGCAACGGCTGCCACTGCTCCGAAAAGTCGTATTGAAATGTTCATTTCTATCTCCCTCAATAACACTACCAAGCTATTCAGAACGCAATCTCGGCTTCTCGTGATGACAATTCTGATGCGCCTTCGCCTTTCATGTGTGCATGGTCTGCTATGCGGATCAAGAGAACAAAAATTGTCGCCAAAGATGCGAGCAAAGGGCGTCACAATCGTTTGCTTGCAGTGGTTGGGAATATATTCTGCGGTCGCAATATACTGCACTAAGATTGAGGTGAGTTTGGGCTCTCGGCGGACCTTCTCTGCAAGGCGTTTAGATGGTGGCAGGGCCGGACGAAACGGCCATTCACAGCGCAAGCGGCAATGTCCTCTTGTAGAACACATCATGCCCATCTTCATGCTCTCGGCTAAATCCAAGCCTTTCGAGAAGTGCATGCGATCGTATATTGTGCTGCTCTGTGTCCGCAATGATCTCATAGACCGAATATCGCGCCTCAAGCTCGGCCAACGTCAATACGCAAGCAGTATATGCAACCGAGCGTCCCCAAACGATTGGTGAGAGAACATAGGCCAAACTTGCCTTGCCATCCCGACTGATCGTCGCCTGTGTGTAGCCAACAACGACGTCTTCCTCGAAGACGGTCCAGTTCAGCCATGTTTCACCACTGGATGCTGGCGCGCCTTTCAAACGCCTTTCAATATCTGCGGTTACAGCTTCCAAAGAGTTCGGTGGCTTATCGTCGAGGAACTCGTAAACTCGTTCGTCTTGAAGAGCAAGGTACAGGCCCTTTGCGTGCGCAGCAGCCTGTTTTTCAATCGTGATCGCCATAGATGCAAAGATACGCTGAGCGCGCGGCTATCACTAGCCGAAAAGCTGACATTCGGAGAAGTGGGGCCTGATGTCTTCTCGACGGCTGCAGGGTGGGGCGAAACGAACTTTGGTTGTTTCTGATCCAATGACTGTTTCAAATGATCACGTGCGGATTCTAATGCTCCTGTTGAAAAAACTGGACTCAGAAGAATCTCGTGCTTCGGTAGCTTCCGGCAACTAAGGTGACAACCGAGCAGGATTGGGAAGCATTTGGACCTTCAACTTGATTTCATGGAACTGTGTTTGGTGACACTGGTGATCCTAATCGGATCAGCAAGCCAAGCGGCCATTGGCATGGGCCTGAACCTCTTTGCGATCCCCCTCTTACTGCTCATCAATCCAATCTATGCCCCCGGTCCGGTGCTGGTAGCGTCCTTTGCGTTGTCTTTTCTCGCACTTTGGCGCGTCCCCGCGAAGGTTGATCGGACCGAATTGAAGTTTGCTCTGATCGGCTTGGCAACAGGAACTGCTATAGCAGGGCTTGTTGCGGCGCTCATCGACAGTTCGAGTCTGACACGGTTGCTAGGGGTATTCGTGGTTATTGGTGTAGGGCTTGCACTTTCCGGTTGGTCAGCGGCTCTTAATCAACGAAACCTGATTGCTGCGGGAGGTGGAGCTGGTTTCCTCGGAACAATAGCCGGTGTCCACGCCCCACCCATAGCCCTCCTGTATCAAGGTTTGGAACCGGATCGGGTGAGAGGCGCGATCCTCACGTTTGTCGGAATCGGTAACCTGTTCTCGATCATTGCCTTGGTATTTGTTGGTCGATTTGGCACCGATCAGGCTATGGCGACGATATTGCTAATACCCGGCGTCCTATTTGGGCTTTGGCTTGCGCCAAGTCTTGCCCGACTGATCAATGCACGTTTGCTTCGGTTTCTTGTATTGTCAATCTCAGCCATTAGCGGGCTGTTGCTGGTATTCGGATAGCTGCCATTCGCGCATCGTGCAGCATCGGTCAAAGGGGCTCTTTCGTAGAATCTGCCGCGCGAAGGACGAATGCTCGCTCTCGGAAATCGCTGCCATCCGCGTCATCGACTATGAACGCACAAGGCGCGGAATGAGCGGTCGTTGGCGTGGTACATTGCAATGTCTGCTTCATCGTGTTTTTCAGAAGTCGCGGCTACCATTCCAAATTGTTTGTCACACTTCGCCTCAATGAGTTGTCTAATAGAACATGATTACTTCAAAAGGCACCGAAAACAACATGGCCCGGATCAGCAAGACCGACATAGAACTGGCCAAAGAAGGCGACGCCAAAGCGTTGGAAAGCCTCGTGCGTGGAGTTCAGGATCGAATTCACAAACTAGCTCTGCGAATGCTGGCTGATCCAGACGCCGCGCAAGATGCAGTTCAAGAAATTCTAATTCGTATCGTTACAAAGTTGTCGACCTTTCGGGGCGAAAGCAGCTTTGAGACCTGGGTCTATCGGGTTGCGACGAATTACCTGCTGACTGCGCGCAAGATCATCACACGCGATCCAGGGCTTTCGTTTCAAATATTCGCCGACGACCTTCTTGACGGGCTGGCGGACGAGAGCAGCCGCGCCGCTGAAGACCATGTGATGCTCAATGAACTGCGTCTGCGCTGCACCATGGCGATGCTGCTGTGCCTCGACCGGGAGCACAGGGCGGCCTATGTGCTTGGCGAAGTTATCGAGTTTGACCACAGCGAAGCGGCGGAGGTCTTGCAGGTCTCTCCTGCCAACTTCCGGAAACGGCTGTCCAGGGCGCGAGCCAGAGTGCAGGAGTTCACTGCAAGCACCTGTGGTCTGGCGGCCGAGAAGGCGACCTGTAGTTGCCGCAGGCGTCTCCCAGCGGCCATGCGCGCGGATCGGATCGGACAGATGCCTTCTGACGTGATGGCGGGCGCGCCCGCATTTGAAGACGTCGCGAAGCTCGCCTCCCGGACGGAGGCGCATCTCGTCGCTGCCAAACTTCAGCGAGCGACTGGACCGTTGAAGTCTCCGAAAGACTTTGCCGCGAAGGTTCTCAGGATCGTGGAACCGCCGGGCTAGAACCCCCACCCAACTGACCCCAAACCAAAGGAGACCAACATGAAACATGCATTCGCGTGGCTGATGGCGCTTGCCCTGAGCCTACCCCAAATGTCGACAGCAGAAGGAAACGATATTACACAAGACCAGCAAGACGTACTCGCGGCCATCGAAACCATGACCACCAGCTTTCAGGCTGCAGACATCACGCGGGTCATGGAGAGCTATGAACCCGGGGCAACAGTGGTGTTTGAGCCCGAAGCCCCCATCAACGATGCAGCCATCCTTGAACAGATGTTCGGCGGAATGGCGGCGATGAACCCGATTTTTGAATACCCCGCAGGCCACGAGGTTATTGTCTCCAGCGACATCGCAATCCATATCGCCCCTTGGTCGATGGCGGCAAAGTCCCCTGATGGCCAAGCAATCACGCAGTCGGGATTGTCAGTTGCGGTCCTCCGCAAGCAGCAGGACGGAAGCTGGAAGATGGTGATTGACAACCCACATGGCGGGCGACTGCTGGCTCAGGATTGATGACGTGGCTGGGACGGACTGAGAGGTACGTCCCGCCAGCGCACTTAGGGGAGATGCCAGTACGCAGATGTCTGCGGGACAGGAATACGTCAATTTCTGCCGCTCAAACCGACATTCGTATGGAGCGCAGCATGCATCACTCTGGGCTCTTTCGTAGAATCTGCCGCGCGAAGGACGAATGCGCGCTCTCGGAAATCGCTGCCATCCGCGTCATCGACTGTGAACGCACAAGGCGGGACAAACCGGACTTGTGCAGCTGCGGCTATTGCTGACGCAGCATTTGTTTCTGAGTTCAGCACGTTCTCAAAGGTGTCGCAGCCGACACCACCAAAGCAGTCATTGGAATCGTCAGGTCGCATTTGTGGGAAACAGCCCCCATCATCGCCGTTTGCCGCGATCCAGGCGTTCAAGTCATTCGGCGCCACTGTCGTATCCGCATCGTCTACGGCGCCGAGTGTTACCGCTGAAGAATAAGAAAGCCCTGCCTTCAGGTGACAACCCTCGCGCCTCGGACGCAGCGTTTTCCTGTTTAAGCGGACCGCAGTACCGTTACTTGATCCAACCCTGTTCTCGATAGTACCGAGCCGCCCCTGGATGCAGAGGCGCGGATAGTCCTTCGCGTATCATCTCTGACGGTTGCAAGCCTCTCAGGGCTGGGTGATCGCGGGCCAGCTGAGGCAGGTTTTCAAATGTGGATTTGATGAACGCATAGACATCGTTCTCGGACACTTCAGCGCTGCTTAGCAAGGTGGCCTTGAAGCCGAAGGTTTTGGTAAGTGATGCCACCCCGCTATACGTGTTCGCTGGAATTGAAACTTGGCTGAGCGCATCTGACCCGGAAACTAATCTATCAATCTGGCGACTAGATACCGAAACCAATTGGATCGGACAGGTCTGTGCCGTTTTCTGAATCCAGTTGGACGGGTAGCCGCTGACGTATGCAACGGCGTCGATTTCTCCGGAACACAACTGTTTTCGCACTCTGTCCTGCTCTCCGGACTTGTAGGTGCCAAAGGCGGATGTGTCCCAGTTTGCAGCTTGGGGAAGCTGTTTCACCAAGTACGTGGCTGAACCACCCAGCTTGACACGTTTTCCGTTCAGATCATCAGCAGACCGGACGTCGGATCCAGCGAGCGAAATGACGGTCAATGGTTCGCTATGAATTGAGAACAAAGAGCGTAGAGATGTGTCCGCCTCACTAGTTTTGAAAGATCGAGAACCCTTAAGCGCGTCTTCTGCCCAATCTGACCGCACCACCACAAGGTCAAACTTGCCCCGGCGCAGCTTTGGCAGATTCTCACGTGGGCCATCTGTGGCTTTGGCGCTGCACTTATAACCAGCGATATCTTGGGAAAACGATTTGCACAGTAGGGTGCCGACTTTGAAATAATATCCGCCTTTCCCCCCTGTCCCCATGTCCAGCCTGGAATCTGCAGCCTGCGAGGCATGCCCGGATAGCCCGAGGGCAGCAGTCAGGAGTAAAGAGGATGGTCGCAGGTACTTTTGCCCTGCCGCAAATATTTTACTAAGCACAATTGGTCCGTATCGTTTAGTTTATACATGCGAGCGTCTTCCGGATATTTCCCATACTCCCCCTTTTTCCTGAGAAGTTTCCATGATTTGGCCCGCTTATCAATGACGATGCGTCTCAAAATAGTGGCGATTTGCATTTGCCAACCCAAAGTTACCTGAACCTGTTCAGTAGCCTCGCGCTTTTGGTGCCGGAGACAGGATTGACGGATTTTCAACTAAGGAGCGGAGTCCGGTATGCGGAGAGGCTATGTGGAAACGCACCGGATCTAGTCTTTTTCTGAGCTTGTGAGTTTTGGTGCGCCCAGCACGAATGGCCGCTCTTACGCCGCATTGCCGTACTCAAGGTGATGCCCGCGCGGCAAAATCTGTGCTGCGAGCGCGCGCAGCGAGAAAATCGAATTCACAGATTGGGCTCTTTGCAGCCATCCGACAGTTTCGGTCAGGATCATTCGGTTCTAGTCGACCTTTAACGGCGGCAACGCGGGACAAACCGTGAATTCGCTGCGGCCGCGCGAATGGCGGCTTTATTGGCAGGCAACTGAAGCTAGCTTAGCTCCAGCAATACAATCTCGGGCGGAACTCCGAACCTGACCGGAGCGATAGAGCATCCTAAGCCGCCAGATACTAACAAATCGCACGCGCGCCCGTCCGGGCGCATTTCAACAACATGTCCGTATGCGTATTTGTTGCCGTAGCGCGAAGGCACGACGGGAGAATGCCCAAATACTCGAAATTGGCCGCCGTGCGTATGACCAGATACGGTCAATGCGACAGGCTTCTGAACTTCCAAAACCTTCGGGAAAATATCAGGCTCATGTGCCATCAAGATCATTGGTTCATTCTCAGGCACTTCATCTAGGGTGCGAGGAAGGTCGTCCATACCTTGCCAAGTTGTTCGGCCATATTCTTTTCTTGGCAGAAGTGCGAGCTGATCACCTAACCCAGCCACCCAAAACGGATTGCCGTTATGCAAGATCCGAACAGACTGATTTTCAAGGACAGGTACGCCGACATTTTGCAGTGCTAGTTGTCCAAAAGTCGGACCATACCCTTGTTTTTGAGCAGTTTTGTCTTCCCACCAATCATGGTTTCCAAGAATTGCATACCGTCCTAGCGGAGCCTCTAATTTGGCTAAGATCGGTGCCCAGTCACTGGAATGCACGTAAGACGTTACAAACCTTGAAGAAATGCCCGCTGAGAAATCGCCGAGCAAAAGTGTGAGGTCAGGCTTTAGGTCATTTGTTCGTTCTACAATTCGTTCAAGGCGACCAACGCTCATCCAAGGATTACATGCATGAATATCCGCCAGAATAGCGACCTTGAGCTTAAGGCCTTGTGTCCAATTTGTAGGTTGCAGCGCATAGCGCGTTACGACCAGCCGCCAAAGCGGTTCAATCGCAAACGCATATGAAGCCAATGCAGCACCAGACACTGCACCCAACCCCAGTGTCTTCAAAAACGTTCTGCGGCTAATCAATTGACCATCACCCTAGTTGACTGTGGAAGCCATTGTTGCAGTGCTTCGAAGTTACCCCTCGACGATAGATATTTGCTGCGGCAGGAAATCTCAATTTCGAAAGCGGCCACCGGTGCTGAGCGCAGCGTCTGTCAAGTTGGGCTCACCCTGGACCTTAGCTGCAACGTGTTCGGACGGCGGCATAGCAGACCAAAACTACCATTCGGCGGAACCCAAGTAACGACCGCAATCCGCCACCAACCAGTAGAATTTCACCCGGAGACGTTCAGTCCCCGAGCGCAGAACATACTGAAAACACTCACTCACGGTTAAACCGCCACCGCAATATTGCGTCAGGGTTGGTCGAAAGCATGACAAACATGGGGAAGAGTGAAGTCAAGATTCCCGATTACGCTGTGAAACGTTACAAAGCCTATGAACCACGCGAGTTTACAAGCCCCCTTCCCTGTTTATGCGCATTATTGTAGTTTTTTGAGCTTTACTTTAGCCAGTCTATCAAATCTCTATTACACCTGATAAGTATCTCTTATTACGTATGATTGATCTCCTGCGAATTTGTGTGCAAAATAGGCCCCATGACAGCCCCTGCGCCTTATCTCCCCGCTGCCTCGCCTGCCCTGTCTCAGGCGGATCAGGAGGCGCTGACCGACCTTTATGTCCGCGGCACGCCACCCAACACTCTCAGGGCTTATGAGCGCGACCTGCTCTACATCACGGCGTGGAAGGCTGCGCGCTTCGGGTCAGCTCTGGACTGGCCGGAGCGCCAAGACATCGCGCTGGCCTTCATTCTCGATCACGCCCGCGATCTGAATGACGCACCAGAAACGGACGCGGCGCGCAAAACCGCAGAAGCGCTGATTGCTCAGGGGCTGCGCAAGTCCCTCGCCTGCCCTGCCCCTTCGACGCTGGACCGTCGCATTGCCTCCTGGCTGGCCTTCCATCGAATGAAGAACCTGACCAGCCCGTTTGGCGCGCCGCAGGTGAAGCAGGCCCGTGCCAAGGCGCGGCGGGCTGCAGCCCGGCCCCCTGCCCCAAAATCGCAGCACCCGATCACCCGGGATGTGCTGGAACAACTACTGGCCTCCTGCCGGGGCAGCCACCGGGATTGCCGCGACCGGGCAATCCTGATGCTCGGCTGGGCTTCTGGTGGTAGACGGCGCTCTGAGATCACGGCGCTGGTGCGGGAAGATGTTTCGCTGAAAGAGTTTGATGCCAAGGGCGTGATCTGGATTTCTCTTCTGGAGACCAAGACCACCACCAAAGGCGAGACGCCGCGGCTGGTGCTCAAGGGTCGCGCGGCCCAGGCGCTGGTCCATTGGATCGAGGTTGGACAGATTAAGAACGGGCCACTGTTCAGACCAGTCTCAAAAGCGGATCGTGTGCTGAAGCGCCGGCTCTCGCCGGACGCTATCCATCAGATCGTCAAACATCGCCTCCGGTTGGCCGGGTTGCCGGAGAACTTCGCCTCGCCACACGGTCTGCGTTCTGGGTTCCTAACCCAGGCCGCCCTGGACGGCGCTCCAATCCAGGCGGCCATGCGCCTCTCGCTGCACCGCTCCATGGCCCAGGCGCAGAAGTACTATGACGACGTCGATATCGCAGAAAACCCGGCGACTGACCTGTTGGGGTGAGCACTTACCGATTGTTTTTAAAAATCCCTTCCTGAAGAATGCTCTGGCCGCAACGCCTACGTCTTGTTTTCAGCAGCGTCTGTCAACGTGGCCAGCGCGGAAACATGTCGCGGCAGATCACAATGGGAGTGCAGGATATCGATTATGATCACGCTATCCGGCTGGTCCAGGTAAACCAGAAAGTGCTCCCCTGCCCTTACATACCTGAGATCAACCGCGTCATCGACCAATATGGAACAACTGCGGCTGGCCACCCTGCCCTCTGTGATGGCTTGGCAGCGCGCTATCAGTTCTTGTTCATAAAGATCGGCTTGATGCGGTCCAAACTTATCGATGGTCCATCGGGCAATTTCAACCAAGCTGGCTTCAGCGCGGCGTGTCAGTCGAAAGGGTCTAGTCACGCTTTGGTTCGTGCCGTTGCAAAGGCACGACGGATCGCATCCAAACCGCTGCCTTCTGCCAGATCTCCAGCCTGAGCCTGCGTCACACCCTCTTGCAGGCCTTGTTTGAGAGACACCAGTCCCGCTTCTTCCCGCTCCAGAAGACGAAGGCCGGCGCGCAGTGCTTCACTGGCGTTCTGATAACGACCTGACGCAACCAGATTCTGCACGAGTTGATCCTGAGATTCTGTAAGTACGACATTGCGGGTTACCATGGCCTTAGCCTCCTCTATGGCAATATATGCCAACGAAGAAGCTGGTTCAACAGTAGAGGCTTCCACAACCGTTAACTTGATCAAGCTGATCTTATGGCGTGCCTGACTTATCAAACAGGCGCTCTCAGCCGTGGCTGAGTTAACCATCGCCCTCCGCTTTCGTACATTCCAAACACGGGGCCGTCCTTCTTGCCACGAACGCCACTCATCCGATCGCCCGCGAAATTTTCGAACAGCAGATGGTCACCAGCCAATGTTAGCGTCGGGGCTGCCGTGACCGGACCATCCTGTTACTGGACTGACATCGGATAGATGGCAGTATTCGGTGTTCGGCGAGCTATTTGCGAGGGGAAATGTCGCTGAAGGAATTCAACGAGAACGACCAAATTTATGTCTCGCCGCTGGTAGTCGAGACCACCCAAAAGGGCGAGGCTCAACGGTTGGTGCGCAAGGGTCGCGCAGCAAAGCCGCTGACGCGTTGGATCGAAGTGGGCCAGATCGAGGACCGCCTCCTGTTTCACTCGGTCTTGAATTCTGACTGGATGCGGACACGCCGCCTCAACCTGGACGCCATCGCCCAGATCGTCAAACACCGACTGAAGGTGGCAGGACTACGAAGGATTAGGCCTCACCGCATTGGCTGCGTTCGGGTTTCCTGACCCAAGCCACGCTGAACGGCGCCCCGCCCTGGCAAGTCAGTGAACTTGTCGGCACCTGTCAAGAATACCCACCAATTCGGGTTTGAGCGGCGTGAGGCTCAACGCTCATTTGATTTAATCATCTGCAACATGAGCAAACTGAGCGCATTGCAGTATTTCTGGCAGGATTTCGCTAGGCTATAAGGACAAAGTTGTCGACGTCAGGTAACCCTCTGAACTGGAACTTCGAAGCCAAACTTTTACTGTAACCATGCAACCTCCAAGCGCCTCTTAAATACCCAATGGAGACGTGAGTTAACAGCTGTTAACTTCAGAACGCTTGTGTAGGCTTCGTAGCGACCCACAAGTTATTGATTTTTCTCTTGACATGAATCGGAATACGAGTGCCTAAATGTACTCAAGTTGCGCAACCAAACAAAAATGAGCAGGAAAACTGCAACTATGCTACAGACCACACCAATTGCTGCGACGACGCAGTCTCACGTTACACGTGAAATCTCTGATCGTCTACAAGTTGCACTGACGACCCACTTAACTCAGGCGTATTCTCCTGAGTTATCAAAGACCCTCCGACTCTTCAGCGCGACGGAGGTTGCCGATCTGTTTGGCACAACCGGACAGTTCTTGCGAAAGGGCCATGCTGAGGGCTCTCTTCCAGAGCCGGAAGTCAACAAGAACGGCCGTCGCTTTTACTCCGGAGCCGAAATCAAAGCGATGCGCCAGATCCTTGAAGGCAGTTCCAGAAAGCCCGGAAAGTACCTTCCCGGCCGTCGCGATGCCGACCAGCTTCAGGTCATTCAACTCATGAACTTCAAGGGTGGCAGTGCAAAATCCACCTCAGCCATTCACCTTTGCCACTATCTTGCACTTCAAGGTTATCGCGTTCTGGCTATCGACCTTGACCCACAAGGCAGCTTGACCGGATTCTGCGGAATTCAGCCAGAAATCGAGTTTGAGGGGAATTCGATCTATGATGCTCTGCGCTACGAGGACCCGGTCTCGATGTCCGAGTGCATCCGGACCACTTACTTCCCTGGCTTAGATCTTTCCCCCGCCCAGTTGATCCTGTCAGAGTTTGAAACAGAAACCGCTGTCTACGCCCGAAAAGGCGTTCCCTTCTATAATCGGCTTGCCAGCGCAATCGAAGAAGTCGAAGCAAACTACGATGTAATCATTATCGATAGCCCGCCTTCTTTGGGATTCCTGACGCTGGCAGGATTGTTTGCGGCAACATCTGTGATTGTGCCGCTGACACCGAGCATGTTGGACGTTGCCTCCACGCAGCAGTTTCTTGAAATGACATCGGCATACCTGGAAGAGTTTGAGAACTCCGGGATTCCGATAGTCCATGACAATTTCCGGTTCCTCATAACGCGGGACGACCCCTCGGATACCCCATCACAGCAAATTGTAAGTCTGATGCGGGCGCTGTTTCAGGATCGGGTGATCGGAGCAACTGCGCTGCGAAGCACGGCGATTGCCGATGCCGCGATGCTGAAAATGACAATGTACGAAGTTGTTCGATCAGAAATGACACGGTCAACCTATGACCGCGCCCGATCAAGCATGGATGCCGTCGGGCACGAAGTCTCAAACATGATTCAAACCGCGTGGGGCCGTTGAAATGGCACTTAAACAAAACAAAACCAGCATGGCTGCAGCGATTGCGGCGGCAGCCGGAAACCCGCCCATTCCGCCTACGAAAACCGAGCGTGCCAATGCCGCGCTTCCACGAGGCACCATAGCTTCTGTTCGTGTTGGCGCCGGCGGAATCCAAGAAATCGATACCTCGCTCATATTGCCTTGGGGTCCGAAGGACAGGCTTGGAGTGGAGTTAACACCTGTTAACTCAAAAGCCGAGCCGAACGTCGATGCCGCTGTTCTAGAATTAGCCGAAAGCATCAGTGAAGCAGGCGGCCAACAGGTTCCGGTCCTCTTGCGCCCATCCGAGGAGGTAGATGGTCACTTCGAGGTTATTTACGGCCGCCGTCGCATCCTGGCCTGTCAGCATCTGAACCAGCCTGTACGCGCGCTGGTACGGACTCTCGATGACAAAGAGGCGCTTCAGGCGAAAGGTCTGGAGAACTCTTCCCGTGTTGATCTAAGTTATTATGAGAGGGCTCGGTTCGCCCGCGAAATTCTAAACCAAGGATATGACCGCTCGGAAGCGATCACAGCACTTGCGATATCCAAGAATACGCTGTCGCAATTGGAGCGGATCACCAACGACATTCCTGACGATCTCGGGGATATGATTGGGCCCGCGCCGAAGTCTGGTCGCCCGAAATGGACTGTTCTCGCTGAAGCATTGCGAAAGAAGGCAATAACAGCAGATAGCGCAAAGAAAATTCTGGAAAAGCTCAACGCATCTGATTCCGACGATCGATTGAACGGGCTCTTAAGTAGCTTAACCCCTAAGAAAGAAGCACAAGAAATCCGACCGGCACCAGACGTTGTCATCAAGACCAGCAACTCCACGGTGAACATGACGATCAAAAGATCAGGAGAGAATGAAGCCTATGCGCGTTGGCTTGAGGAAAACCTTGGTCAATTTATTCAGGAATCCTACGAGCGTTTCAAAGAAGGCGCTGAGGAAAAAGCGAGTTAACAACTGTTAACTCTACATGAGGCAACGAGCAAAAGGAGGAAGCAAAAAGAAACCCCCGAAACCTAAGGCTCCGAGGGCTGAAAACCAACTAGTGGTTGTAGATTTGACACCTAAACCCTAACAGCCCGCGAATCACGAGACAACAAAAAACGCCTCTGGGTGAACAGGTTTTCTTTGTCTGCTGACATAAAATCATGAAAACAGTAACAGCATTGGCTCCAAACGGAGCAACCTTGTCGGGAACGGCAGGGCAGGGGGGTAGTACGCCTAAAAAATGGATGCTTCTTCGAGCAGTTGAGGAAGCCAGAGAACCGCTTGGGCTTAACTCCACGTCTCTCAATGTCCTAAGAGCTATGGTTTCCTTTATGGGCGGAGACCATATTTCTTCAGATCAGGATGACCATCACATTTGCTTCGCTTCCAACGTGGCAATCGCAAAACGAACCCATGTCAGTGTTCAAACTGTTGAGCGCCATATCTCGGCGTTGGTTGAGCTTGGACTTATCCGTCGCGTCATGAGCGCGAACGGCAAACGTTGGGTGCGCCGGGACCGACAGGGAAGGGTGGTAACCGCAACTGGGCTCTCCTTAATGCCTTTGTCTGAACGGCACACTGAGTTCATCCAGCAAGCACAGAGGCATGCTGATCGAGTTCTGGAGTTCACTGTACTCCGCGACAAGGTTTCCGCCGCTCTGGCGCGCCTTAGGGAACTCGTAGCAAATGATACCGCGATCTCTGATTTGATGACCACCGTACGCAATGCTCTGCGTCGCAAACCAGATTCAAATGTACTAGGCGAACTCCTGGCGGAAATCTCTGTGGAAATCTCCCAGATAACACAGGCAGATACAGAAATTTTGAGGGCCAATGACCATGAAAATGAGGGGCACAAAGAGGACTCTTTGAATCCGATAGTTAAGAAAGAAAAACATTCTCAGATTCAAGTTTCTCCAGATCAAATGGAGCGCAGCTTTCCACGTTTGTGCTCGGAACTTCGCTTTGCCCGGGATCAGGCACATTGTAACCGTCTTATGGACGATATAGCCGAATACCTACGATTTGGTCAGACTTGGTATGCTATGAAATCGACACATAGTGCTGCTCTCCGTTTTATGGTTTTGGGATACATTTTCCAACGAGCGGAGAACATAAGATCCCACCAAGCCTATTTGATTTCTCTGACCTCCAAAATCGATCGGGGAGACATGCAGCCATTCGCTTTGTTGAAGCAAAATACAAAGAAACCACAGAAGTGAGGGCCGTACCTTTGAAATCTCATCTCGCTCATGAGCTCAGAGCAACAGATATCATTCATGCCAACGTCTATTGAGAATAGAGTGCCAATGTATTACATTGTACTACATACCGGAAACAGGTGATTGCGATGAGTACCAGCCCATATTCAATCCGTCTCGATGAAGACTTGAGAAAGTCCCTGGAACGAGAAGCTGCGATCGAAGATCGGCCACCAGCACAACTAGCGGTACGGGCAATCAGAATGATGCTGGAATCCAAGGCAGCAAAACGTGCAGCCATTGATGCGGCTGTTGAAAAGGCAGATCTAGGAAAGTTCATCACGGCAGACGAAATGAATGCTTGGATAGACAGCTGGGATACCGAGAATGAGCTCTCTGCTCCGGTTGCAAGCGGGCAATCCAATAGCCAATGAAAATTGTATTTCTCGAAGATACGGCCCGGGACATTCAATGGTTCCGTTACTACTACACGTCAGTTTTTCCTGAAGGCAGCGAAAGGGCACGAGCTCAGCTCAAAGCCATTCAGCTTACTCTCGCAGCCAACCCTTATGCAGGTCACCCGAGTGACACACGCCAAGACATACGGGAGCTTTCAGTGCCGCGAACCCCATTCACGTTAATCTATCGTGTAATGCCCACTCAAATAGAAATTCTGCGTCTCTGGGATACCCGGCAGGGCGCAGACTATTAAAACCCGGAGTCTAAACTGGCGGCATCAGCCGGGCAGGGTAGGGGGCAAGCAACCGAACCTGTTTTGTTGTTTGACCTCTAGCTTCTGCACAAAGGGCGGACAGCTGACTTTCGCTGCATATGCGAGAGCAACTCTACCAATCTGTGAAAGCGGTCATTTACAGTCAGATATGCGATACCCGCCCGATCCAGGTACGGATGAAGTCCTTTGTGGCGCGGGATCAGAGCGACCTGGCAAGGTCGCCAATATCCCAAAAAAGCCCGGCCATTGCGCGCAATGCATCACGCGAAACTGACTTTAACACGTGCTCGTTTGGCGCGTGCTGCGAACAGCCGCGATAGGAGTGCGGCACCCAAACCGTTGGGAGACCGAGCAAATCGGAAAAGACCTCGTTGGGCAAGGAACCGGCGAGATTTGGCAGGACATGGGGTGGCTTCCCACACGTTTTTTCAAGCGAACGCGCGACAAAAGACACCCACGGATGGTTGGGCGACGTTCGCGTTGCATCAAAGAAGCTGCGGTCGTGAGGCTTGATCTGAACGATCTCAAAACCTCTCGCATCAAGGTGGCGTCGAAGGGCGGGCAGGATATCGGATTGGTTAGTGCCAACAACGAAGCGGAGCTGGCAGGCGGCTATGGCAAATCCCGAGATCGCATTGACCGGTGCCTCGGGGACACCGCTTTTCATTGCGAGGACCGCAAAACTGTTCCAGCCGAAGACGCGCTCGGCCGGTGTCAGACCTTCCTCTCCCCAATTCTCGTCAATCTTCGGACCGCCATCCCCGCCAACCGGCAAGTTGCGCAGGGCGTCCCGGATGTCTTCAGTCAGGCTGGTCGGCCGCCACTCTGGTATTAGGATTTGGCCCCGCACATCGGTGATCGTCGAGAGGGCTTGTGCAAGGATCATCGCGGGGTCGGCAAGCAAACCGCCCCAGTTACCCGAATGGTGCGCGCCGTCTCTTAGATCAACGATGAGGTCGAACGAATTGCCGCCCCTTGCCCCCATGAACAACGTGGGCGTGTCGGACTGAAGGCGCGGCCCGTCCGATGCGATCAGGACGTCTGCGGCTAGGTTGTCTTTGTGCTTGGCGCAAAACTCCGACAACCCCGGTGATCCCATTTCTTCGCCCATTTCAATGAGAATGCGCATGTTGAAACCGAGCGCTCCGCGGGCCTCAATGACAGCGCTCAGCGCCGCCAAATTGATGAGATGCTGCCCCTTGTTGTCGGCGGTTCCCCGTCCATAGAGGCGGTCGCACTCGTCAACCAATCGAAATGGGTAAAGCCCGTCGCGCCATTGATCTGTTTGCGCGCGGATCACGTCGCCATGCCCATAGGACAGGATTGTCGGACGCGTGTCGTCCTCGATGCGCTCTGCAACTAAGATCGGTCCGGCATCGTGCACAGGGTTCGGGTAGATTTCACAGGAGAACCCGAGTCTGCTCAGGCGCGGAACGAGGGCTTCCTCAAGATAGCGCGGAAGCTCCGCGGCTTTTTCTTGTGTCTGGCTCTCCGTCTCATGGGCAACCAGTTCGCTAAGTTCTGTTGCAAATTGACCGGTGTCGAAAAACTGGGCGGCGTTGTCTATTGCAGAGGCGCGGGTCACGGTTGTTTTGCCTCAGACAGGTGGACGCACGTCGTCCGGGATCGGACATGTGTAAGGTGTTTGGCCCAGATGGTCTTGATGCGTCGCGCATGCAGCTTCGATGCGCGAGGGATCCTCAACCAGTCGACAAGCTGTCGCGGCCATTGCTTTTGCCGCGTAGACCATGCCTTTGTGAGCCGCGGGCGCCTTGCCTTGTGCCACTGTTTGCCACGTATGAAACGGCGTTCCTATAGCACAGGTGGCAACTCGTGCCTGAACGGTTGGGACTGCCCAACTCACGTCGCCAACATCTGTCGAGCCTTCGCCGCCATCGCTGTGGCGATCAAGAGGTGCGATGAAGTCGCAGAGTGCGAGATTTTTTTTGGGCTTAGCACCGATCCGCTTGAAGGTCGTATTGATGTCAGCGGCGGTTAATGTGGTCTGAATGTCGCGGGCAAAACTGAGATCTGCCTCGTCAAAGGCAACGGGTCCAAGTTTCTCTAGCTCGTGCTGCATGGTTTCTTCCAAAGGACGGTTGCCAAGCAGGTTTGAGACGCCGGAAAAGACCTGGCTGGTAACTTGCGTTCCTGTCATCAGCGCCGCGCCGTCCGCGATCTTTCGGACGCGCGTGACCAAATCGGCGAGGTCCGGTAGCGAGCTGGCGCGGACGAGTTGGCGCACTGTGGCCTTGGCTTGCACCACGTTCGGCGCTACGCCACCTGCATCGAGATAGGCGTAGTGCACCCGAGCGCTGTCGGGCATGTGCTCGCGCAGATAATTCACACCGATGTTCATCAGTTCAACCGCATCAAGCGCGGACCGGCCCAATTCAGGCGCGCCAGCAGCATGGGCGGCTTTTCCATGAAAAGTGAAGTCGATCCGGGTGTTCGCGAGCGATTTGGCCTCATTCACGCCTGTGAAGGTTGCCGGATGCCAGGAGATGGCCGCGTCGACATCATCGAACAGTCCTTCGCGCACCATGTACGTTTTGGCCGCGCCCCCTTCTTCAGCGGGGCAGCCATAGTACCGCACACGGCCCTTAATGCCGTTTTCGGCCAGCCAGTCTTTCACCGCCGTCGCGGCCAAGAGTGCGGCGGCCCCTAAAAGATTGTGACCACACCCATGCCCGTTGCCGCCCTCTTCAAGCGGCTGATGTTCAGCCACACCTGGCGCCTGGCTCAGATATGGCAGCGCATCGAACTCGCCGAGGATGGCAATCACCGGACCCTCGTCTCCTGCTTCGCCAATCACGGCCGTAGGAATGCCAGCTGCGTTCTCTGTTATCTTGAAGCCCTGAGCGCGTAACATCTGCACATGTTCGGCGACGGACTTGTACTCGGCATAAAGCGTCTCGGGCGTGTCAAAGACTCGATCTGACAAGGCGCTAAAATCATCACGATGGCGGTCGACGTGGTCCCAGATCGGATCGGCGTTTTTCAAGGGGCTCTCCAGCTTCTCGTTCAAACGGTTTCGGCGTGTTCCAGCAGGCAAGCCGTTTCGCGCCCGCCGCGCCCCGCTTTCAGTTCAGGAACAGTGGTGCGGCACTCAGCGGTCGCCACCGGGCAACGCGGGTGGAAGGTACATCCAGATGGCGGATCGAGCGGCGACGGAATTTCCCCCTCAATCGGGGCAAACTCACGCCGGCGCTGATCAAGGCGCGGAGCCTCTGCAAGCAGCGCTTTCGTGTAGGGATGGCGTGGGTCCAAAAAAATTTCCTCAGTCGATGCGCTCTCGACAATGCGGCCCAGATACATGATCGCCACGCGGTCGGCGATGTGTTCGACGACGCTCAGGTCATGGCTGATGAACAGATAGGTCAGGCCCAGCTCTTCGCGCAGATCCATGAACAAGTTGATAACCTGCGCCTGGATCGACACGTCCAGCGCAGCGATGGCTTCGTCGCAGACAAGGAACTTCGGCTTCACGGCGAGCGCACGTGCAATTCCAATCCGTTGCCTCTGACCGCCGGAAAACTGATGCGCGTAACGCCGCTTGAGCGACGGGTCGAGGCCGACCTTGCGCATCACGTCGTCCACGTATTCCGCACTCTCTGCCTTGCGGACGATCCCATGCATACGCGGTGCTTCGCCGATGATATCTTCGACGCGCATTCGCGGATTTAGGCTGGCAAAGGGGTCCTGGAAGATCATCTGAATTGCGAGGGTCGCCGCGCGTTTGTCGGTGCCGTTCAACGTCGCAACATCTTTGCCTCCGTAGAACATCTGTCCGTCACTTGCAGGGTGAATGCCGGCAACAACACGTCCCAAAGTGGACTTGCCGCAGCCGGATTCGCCGACCAATCCCAGAACCTCACCCTTTTGAATCGACAGATTCACGTTATCGACAGCATGGACCGTTTCTTCCCGGATGTTTGCGCCAAGTCGCTGTGCGATTTTCCCCGCGACGTCCAAACGTTTGGTGAAGCGCTTCGAAACGCCTCGGATTTCAACGAGCGGCTCACTCAAAGCGTCGTCTCCTTGGTGCGTTGCGGATTGAAACAGCGAAGGCTGCGGCCATCCACGTCCTTAATCGGGGGGCGCTTGGAACACGCTGCCGTTCGGGCCTGACAACGCGGTCCAAAGGCGCATCCTTCAGGCAGGGCGAGCATGTTTGGCGTCATCCCTTCGATCTGGAACAAACGCTGCCCGCGCCGGTTCGCCGTCGGAACCGATCCGAGAAGCCCGACCGTATAGGGATGCAACGGACGGTCGATAACATCGTCGATACTGCCTTGCTCAACGATCCGTCCTGCGTACATCACCGAAATCCGGTCCGCGAGCCCTGCCACAACGGCAAGGTCATGCGTGATCCAGATCATCGCGGTTCCCGTGCGTTTCGTCAGCTTCTGTGCCTCGTGGATGATCTGCGCCTGAATTGTCACGTCGAGCGCTGTCGTCGGCTCGTCGGCAATAATGAGGTCCGGCTGGTTCAAGAAGGCTGTCGCAATCGCCACGCGCTGCCGCATCCCACCGGAAAGCTGATGCGGATAGGCTTGCAATCGCTCTTCCGGCGATGGGATGCCAACCAAACCAAGCGCATCACGGCTTCTTTCCCAGGCGGTTTGGCGGCTTACGTTTTCATGGGCGAGAATGGCCTCGATCATCTGCGTATCGACGCGCAGGACCGGGTTGAGAGTCATCATCGGATCCT
Organism: Ruegeria sp. K3; assembly: GCF_056531845.1. Lineage (NCBI taxonomy): Bacteria > Pseudomonadati > Pseudomonadota > Alphaproteobacteria > Rhodobacterales > Roseobacteraceae > Ruegeria > Ruegeria sp. K3. The sequence continues at coordinate 31,370 of NZ_JBQFMM010000014.1, forward strand.
GAAAGATCATCGAGATTCGGTTGCCACGCAAGGTCTTGAGTCGCTCTTCCGGTGCGTTCGCGATCTCGTCACCATTAAAACGGATTGACCCATCGACGATGCGCCCGGGAGGATCGATCAGCCCAAGGATGGAAAACCCGGTGATCGACTTGCCCGACCCGGACTCACCCACCAGACCCATTACCTCGCCCTTGGAGACGGTGAAATCCACACCATCTACGGCCTTGACCACACCCGCGTGCGTGAAGAAGTGGGTCTTTAGCCCGCTGACTTCGAGTACTGCCGTCATTTCTTCAACCTCGGGTTCAAAACATCGCGCAAATGGTCGCCCACAAGGTTGATGGACACGACCGTCAGCAAGAGCGCGATGCCGGGGAAAACGGATATCCAGTAGCGCCCGGACAGCATGTACTCGAAGCCATTTGCGATCAGCACCCCAATCGACGGTTCAGTCTGTGGAAGGCCTACGCCAAGAAACGAAAGCGTCGCTTCCAATGAGATTGCGCTGGCGGTTTGCACCGTGCCAACGACGATCAGAGGCGCCATGCAATTCGGAAGGATATGGCGAAAGACGATCCGGGGTCGCGATATTCCAAGGCATTGCGCGGCTTCGACATATTCCTTGCCACGCTCGACAAGCGCGGTCGCGCGAACCGTGCGGGCGTAATAAGCCCATTGCGCGATCACGAGGGCGAGGATGATCTTGTCGACACCCTTACCAAGTGCCGCAACCATCATCAGCGCAACAAGCGATGCCGGGAACGACAGTTGAAGATCCACGATGCGCATGATGAACGCTTCGGTCCGGCCTCCGGCGTAGGCCGCGACCAGACCGATCGCCATACCGATCAGAAGGGCAATCACCCCAGATGCAAGCCCAACGGTCAGAGAAATACGCAAGCCATAGAGAATTGCCGAGTAGAGATCGCGTCCAGACCCGTCCGAACCGAGCCACATCGTGTATCCGTCGAATGCTTCGGAACCTGGAGGCAAGCGCCCATCCATGACGCTGACCTGGCCAAGATCGTAGGGGTTCTGCGGCGTGATCCAGGGTGCCAGGATGGCCAGCAGAACGATGATCAGGAATATGCCGAGCGCCGCTGTTGCGATCCTGCTTTCGAAGAACTCGGCCCGAAATCGCTGGAACGGCGTCTCGACTTTAGGGGACTTGGCGGGGGTCAGAGAATGATCTGTGACGGTGTCGGTCATGCGCCCTGATCCTGCAAACGAACCCTCGGATCGAGGATCGAGTAGAGTATGTCGACGATCAGATTGATCAGCACGAAGAACAGTACGATGATCATCAGATAGGCGACGACGACAGGCCGATCCAATTGCAGTATTGCGTCGATCAGCAGTTTGCCCATTCCCGGCCACGCGAAGATTGATTCAGTCACCACCGAGAACCCGATCAAACTACCGAATTCGAGGCCCATGACGGTCACTACCGGGATCATGATGTTTTTCATTACATGCACCAGAATGATGCGTCGGGTCGAAAGCCCTTTGGCCCGGGCATACTTCACGTAATCCTGTCCCATCGCTTCCCGGACACCCGCTCGGGTAAGGCGGATTGCCAGTGAAATCTTAAGAAGCGCTAGGTTGAGAGCAGGCAGGAAGATGTGGCTCAACCCATCGAGCGTAAAAAGGCTGCTGTGAATCCCAAGAAACGAGCCGATATCGCCGCGCCCTGTCGCTGGGAGCCATCTAAGTTCTACGGCAAACAGCATGATGAGCATAAGCCCGACCCAGAAGGTCGGCAGCGAAAACCCAAGGATTGAGCCAGCCATAATGCCCTTGGACAGCGGGCTGTCGGGATAGAGCCCGGCATAAAGACCCAATGGAATACCGATCACGATAGCAAGAAAGAGTGCACTGAAGGCCAGTTCCATCGTGGCAGGCATATGGTGCAGGATCAGTTTGAGCGCGGGCTCACCGAAGACGAAACTGTCGCCGAGGTCACCCTGTGCAGCACCTTTGAGGAACAACCAGTACTGTTCCCAAATAGGCCGATCCAATCCAAGCCGTCGAATTGCAGCTTCGATGTCAGCCTGATCCGCGTCGGGGCTGACCAGCATGTAGACCGGGTCACCAACGATATTGACGCCGAAAAAGACAATCACCGACATCAGGAAGACAACAAGCATTGCTTGCTGCAATCGGCGAATGACAAAAACGGTCATGAGGACATTCCCTGGGCAAAGGCTCCGGGCCGCTGCGAAGGCGGCCCGGATGCATTGCGATTACTCTTTCACGACGCCTGTCGCGAGAGTGTATTCGTCGGTCCGAGGGATGTAGCTCAGACCTTTTTTGGCCGCCCAGGTGTTGACCTGGAAGTGCGTCGGAATGATCGCCACGTTCTCGATCGCGCGCTCTGTCGCCGCGGCGAGCAGTTCCTGCCGCTTTGCGTCATCGACTGTTCGCAGGGCTTCTTCGATCAGTGCGTCGGTTTCAGCATCCGAGTGCCGGCCACGGTTCGATGATCCAAAGCCCGCATCCTTGTCATGGGTGTGGATCAGCGATTTGAGAGGCGAGGACGCTTCGCCGGACCCCGCGCCCCATCCGACGAGGATAAAGCTGAACTCCGGCAGACCCTCTGGGCTGCCTTTGGACGCGCGTCCAAAGTATACCGAACGCGGCATTGTTTCGACGGCTGTCTTGATGCCAACACGGGTCAACATTTGCGCAATTGCCTCGGCAATTTTGGCGTCGTTGATGTAACGGTCATTCGGCCCATGGATTGTCATTTCAAATCCATCGGGATAACCGGCTTCAGCCAGAAGCGCTTTAGCACCGTCCGGGTCATAAGCCACGACGTCCAGATTGTCGGACACGCCAAAGAACCCCTCGGGCAGAAGCTGGCCGGCGGGCAGGGCAACCCCCTCCATGACACGCTCAACGATTGCATCGCGGTTGATCGCCATGCTGATCGCCTTGCGGACGCGGACGTCCATGAGGGGGTTCTTGATATCGCCGCCACCGTTGGCCTTCACAAAGGGTGAATCCTCGCGGAATTGGTCCATGTGAAGATAGATCACTCGGTTGGACACGCCCTGGCTCAGCTGGATACCATCATTGCCCTGAAGTGTTGTGATATCGGTCGTTGGTACGCCCGATATCATGTCGACGTCACCGGCAAGAAGCGATGCAACACGGCTCGGACCGGACGTGATTGGGCGGAATTCCACCTCGGACCAGATCGGCGCGTCACCCCAGTAGTCGTCGTTCCGCACCAGTACGATGCTTTCACCCGGTGTGTAACTTTGGAACTTGAACGGCCCTGTGCCGATGGCGGCCGTACCCGCGTTGAAGTCTTCCGTCGTTGCTTCGCAGCCCACTTCTGAGATCACAGGGATCGTGGAAATGTCATTGCCCATCAACGGATAAGGTGCGGCCGTTTTGAAGTGCACCGTGTAGTCATCGATCTTGATGACTTCCTTACCCTTTAGATAGGTGCCGTATCCCGATGGAGAGTTCGGTACGTCCGGCGCACGCGCCATGGTGCAGACTACATCGTCCGCCGTAAAGTCACTTCCGTCGTGAAACTTTACGCCCTCACGCAGCTTGAACTCCCAAGTCAATTCATCAATCGGCTCCCATGACACGGCAAGACCCGGCGATAGGCGCTGCTTCTCATCCTGCGCGATCAGCCGGTCAAAGATGTGCACGGACATCGCGTTGTTCGGACCCAGGTTGTGAAAATGCGGATCGAGTGACGTCGGCTCCGAAGCGAGGCCGATCGTTAGTTTTTCGGCCGAAACAGCACCGGCGCCGAAAGCCAAAATGCTGACAGCGACGGCTGTCGCAGATGTGAGTTTCCTCATCAAAAAGACTCCCTGTTTGTTTGGCGCTTGTGAATGGGCGAATCTTTGGCCGATCCCGCGCCCTATAAAAAAACTAGCTACCGCAAAAATCATTGCCAATACTTATTGCTATGCGACTTTGCATAGACCAATCCAAGAGTTTGGATGTTCAGCCGCTCGTACCGGGGGAGTAATGTAGCATGACGGAACACAGACACAGACTGCGCGAGTTCGAGTCGCTAAGAGCCGTGATCACGACTGGGACAACCATCGGCGCCGCGCGGCGTCTCGGGATTTCGCAGTCTGCCGTGAGCCGGTCCTTGTCACAACTCGAGGCCCGTGTTGGGCGATCGCTCTTTCTCCGGCGATCGGGACGTATCGACCCAACAGACGAAGCCTTGCGTCTCAACGAAAAACTGGACCCAATTTTCGAGACGCTGGCGGACATTGAGGGCGCAGAATGGGCTACTCCGGATAACGAGCCGTTACGCCTGATCGTGCCGCCGACTCTGGCACATCACTTTGTCATCTCCAGGGTGGCCAGTTTTCTCAAGAAGAATGAAGGAAAGCAGCTTCAATTGGATATTCAGGCCACGGACGTGCTGGTCGCCGGCATTCTCGACCTCCGCTATGATCTTGGTTTGACGAGTGCGATGATCCAACGAACGGGTGTTCATCTCATGCCTTGGCGCCGCAGTCAGGTGGTCTGCGCCATGCCGAGCAACCATCCGCTATCGGAAAAACGAGTGGTGACGCCGCACGACCTTGAAGGCGTCGCGCTGATCGAGTTTCTGCGAAGGCTGGGGACGCGAGCGATCACCGAAAAGATCTTTGCGCGCGCTGGAATTCGGCCGAAACAAGTCGCAGAAACGGCAACGAACATGGCCGCACTGGAGCTCGTCCGCGAGGGTTTGGGCGTGACGCTGATCAATCCCTTCCCGTTGTTGTCGTCAGGGATGGAAGGTGTCGTCGTCAGGCCATTTGACGCCGCCATTTTTTATGACACGAGCTTTGTACTTCCATCAGGCAGGCCACCTTCTCAGCTTGCCCGCCAGTTCATGCAATTTGTCAAGTTGACGACGCCGCAGGACAAATACTCAGAGCCCGTCTAGCGCAGCATCTTAGCCGACCAAGAGGTGTCGACGTCCATCGGAAAGTTCGGTCGTGGCAAATTCGCAAACGGCCAGCGGTCGTGAACTGGCGACGTAAGCCCGCCCGTGTCGACCTCAAATACCTGGTTTGGCCCAAACCAGTTGGAAAACCCGGCCCGAAAGTGGCCTCGGGATTTCACAACAACAGTCCGGGCAGACGCAATATCCAGCCCGAACATATGAAAGAACACGGGGTCGGCAGTCTGTGTGCGATCGGTGATCACCACCACGGTGATACCACCAATACGAAGCGCAGCGGATGGCCCTAGGGCCAATCTCCGACCAGCCGTCATGCCCAGTTCACCTACCACATCTCCATTATGGAGACCCAAGACCTCTGCATCCACCTCAAAAGGCACATCCCATTGCGCCCAGAAAGCGCTGGAATCGGAAGACCGGTTGAATCGTGCCCTGAATTTGCCGCCGACACCGATGCCATGGGCTTCGTTCGCAAGTTCCGGATCACAAAAGGAACCGAATAGGCATTCTTCGACTTTTGCCGCATGAAGAGCGGCTATCAGTTCCGTCGTCCTGCCACTGCCGCCGCCACCAGGATTGTCACCGGCATCGGAGAAAATCACAGGCGTGCGCGCTTGGTCAGCGGAAATTGAGATCGCTTCCGTCACGGATGTCAGTTTCCGAACGAAATCCTTCCTCAATGACCAGGCCATGTCTGCCAATTCTTCCGCCAGTGCATTGGCCGCCTTCTGGTCCTCACGCGCGGTGACAACGATGCTCAGACCGTTGTCGGGCGTGTCGGAGAAAAGAAAATTACCGAAGATCGATACGTTTAGAATCTCACCTCGACCTTCGGCTTGTCGTCGCTGACCATGGTCGATCAGCGCGCCATACGGGTGCTCGGCACTTAGCAGGGTCACGGATGCCGGAACAAGAGGCAGTTTAACATGCGCGGTTTGGGGCCGGACGCCCGACGCCAAAACCCGGCGCAGCGAAAAGGCGGCTTCCTCGCCACGTTCTATTTGATCGACGTGAGGATTGGTCCGATAGCCGACGATCAGGTCACAGGCATCGACCATCCGTTGTGAGATATTTGCATGCAAATCGAGTGTCGCGATGACAGGTACGTCCGGTCCGACAACTCTCCGAATGCGTGACATCAACAAACCGTCGGGGTCGTGGTCGTGCTCGGCAACCATCGCGCCGTGATTGCAGATGTAGACTGCGTCGACAGGGCCAGCTGAGCGAAGCATGTCTTCCGAAGTCACCATGATCTCTTCGATCACGGTTTTTCGTACTGGACCTGCGGGATGGCAGGCTGCCAAGATACAGGGTACCGGCGTCCAGTCGCCCGTAGCATCCATCGCCCGGACAAAGGCCGCAAATTCTATTGCCAGCTTTGGTGTCGCGGATCTGGCTTCAGACATCAAAGCATCGCTTGTAAGCCATGTCAGAGACTTAAAGTCTGACAAATCAGCCGGGGGTGCAAAGCGATTTGACTCGAGAATTGCGCCAAGGAGGGCGATCTTTGGAGCCGTCATGCGAGAGGCCTTTGGAAATGCAACACAGTGCGAGGAAACATGAGTAGGTGATTTCAATCAAGATATCATGCGTCTTCTCTGTTCTAGGAAAACCACTGCCGCCTTGCGTCTTTCCTATAACGCGACGCGCAAACGATCAGTGCCACCCGTTATGCTGACAGAAGTTTCCGGAGAATTCGTAAAGATTGTTTGGGCCGATGACCCAGACGTTCACCTCATGCGCGGCGCACCGGATCGCCCACCCGCCCGGTTCAATCGCCGGGGGCAGGACGCTTTGTATCTGAGCCCTGATGTCGAAAGCGCAAAAGTCGCTATTGGTCAGGACGTTAGGAAGGATGATCGCCCGCGGGTTGTGCTGACCTTCGAGGTGGAACGATGTGCGTTATTCGATCTGCGCAGCCCCGAAGCCGCGGATATCTATGCACTCGCCAGTCAGCCCTGGCGCAAACTCTTAGCTGCGGGCGGAGAGCCGTCTTCATGGCTCGCTGCTGATCGGCTCAGAACAGATCGGCATATCGGGTTGATTGACCCTTCGCGAAGGCGTCCGGGTCTTTGGCACATAACTTTATTTCGATGGAGCGAGCCAGGCGCACCTGGCGTGTTTCGGCGTAGTGAAGTGAAGCCGGTTTCCGTCCTGCCGGATTATCGGTGACGTTTAAGGTGCGACCAACTATCATTTCGCAATTATGGTCATCGCGAAAATTGGCTGTGTGGAGGACATTGTCATGAGTTCTCTTCTGGCACGCCAATGACATTTTTTTGCATGTTGTTTGAGCGCTCGTGACAGTCTGCTTTCAGTGCCAAAATGTAGCTTCGCTTTGGGTAACGAAAGGCGGCTTTGGGCCGCCCGTTTCAAAAAGAATTTGTGTTCAAGATGCTGGCGGGCACATGACTTCGATCAAGGAAGGGCCGTCACGTGATAGCCCCGCGGAAAGGGCTTTTGCAAAGCTATCGGTGTCTTCAATTCGTATTCCGGGAACCCCATGCCCTTTAGCGAGCGCTACCCAATCAAGCGTTGGGTTTTCCACATCAAACATTGCCTCCGCATTCTTGCCAAAACTCTCAACACCGACATTTGCCAGCTCATCTCGAAGGATTTGATAGCCGCGGTTTGCAAAAACAATCACCGTAACGTCCAGGCTTTCGCGTGCCATCGTCCACAAAGATTGCAACGTATACATGGCTGATCCATCGCCTGTTAGAGCAATTACTTTTCTATCTGGACATGCAATTGCTGCGCCGGTTGCGCACGGTAGGCAAAGCCCTATCGCACCACCGGTTCCCCCAAGCAAGTCATGTGGTCGCGCGGTTGCAGTCGGAGGAATGACGTGAAACCCGGACGTCACGGATTCATTGCAAACGATAGCATTCTCGGGAATGAGGGCCGCTAACGCTTGGCCGACTTTCGCTAGGGTGAGATCTCCGGTTGGGATTGGAGGCAGGTCGAGAGCGTATGTGTTCAGCTGTGTCTTGCTCGAAACACCAACCGCATCTGCCAGTGTTTGAAGAGTCCAGGCAATATCATCCGTCGGAGCACACAGGCTTGAAACCGTGCAACCGGCGGGCTCGGGTGTGCTCGGTTTGCCCGGGTATGCAAAGAAGGCAACGGGTTGGTCGGCGCCGATCAAAGTGATTGACGATGTCTGTTCAAGCTGAGCGATCTTGGGTGCAATTGGATACACAAGTTGATCCAATTTGGCAGCCCCGGCCCCCTTCGAAATTCGAGGGATTAGAGTATCCGCCAACAGGCGGCATCCGGTTTTGACGGAAATTTTTCCAGCCAGTACACGAAGTGGACCAAAAAGCGCGGAACCACCTATCATCAAAGCCGCGTTTGCAGTCTTCAGACGCATGGCTGCGGCCTCGATGCCTTCCAAGGACGGGCGATGAAGTGGTTGGGCCAGAATGCTATTCGTCGCAGGGCCAGTCGCTGCATCCCAAGCAGTATCGGCGGGAAGAACAAGAGTGGCGATCTGGCCGTTTTGAGATCGGGCGGCCTGGATGGCTGCGGCCCCGTCCGATGCGACGCTTGTGGCCTGATCAGAAACTCGTGTCCAATGGCTTATGGCCTGACTTACGCCAATAATGTCGCCTCTGAGTGGGCTTTCATAGCGCAGGTGATGTGTTGCGTGATCTCCCACCACATTCACGATCCCGGACCCTGATTTTCGGGCGTTGTGTAGATTGGCAAATGCGTTGCCTAGCCCCGGTGCAAGATGCAGCAGAGTGCCGGCGACGTCCCGTTTCATGCGGTAATAGCCATCAGCGGCGCCCGTCGTTCCACCTTCGAACAGGCACAGAACACAGTTCATCTCGGGATGTCTATCAAGAGCCGCAACAAAGTGCATTTCAGACGTGCCTGGATTGGCGAAAACCGTATCCACACCATTGTGAAGAAAGGTTTTGACTAACGATTCTGCGCCATTCATTCGATCACCGCCAACTCTGATTTCAACGAACTTTATGGGAGAGACAATCTAAAAGTAACTGAAAAAGCTTTCGATGATGTGCAGGCCGTCAATCGTCATCGATGCCCTCGCCCGTAAGACATGCCATGTTGAACAACGCGAAATCGCGGTGGTTTTCGGCCAGTTCAAGTCGAACTCGGGTCGCCCAGACATGCTTGGGTTTTGGCGGCCGCTTCTGACCGACGATACGTCCTTTGTTCCAGGTTGGGCGAAGCGCGCGAACGGCAGGTATGTTTGGGTTTCCATGACTGATCCTCCGATCCGCCATGCCCTCCCACAACGACAACCCGAAATTGACGAGAAACAATATTACAGGATGCTGCGTCGCCTCAGAGGCCTGCTGGGAGCTCGACGTAGCCATCCATCGTTGCTTGAGCAGGACAATAAATTGCGCATTTGACAACAAGTATTTGCGGCCCACATGCTGAAACGTGAAAATCGAGGTGTAACGACCAAAGGTAATTTCATGTTTAGATCATCAACCCGAAGTGAAGCAGAAAGTTTGTTAAGCGGACTTGCTCTTGGATTTTCTGCGGACCCGTTCATGCGTTGGCTGTATCCTGAACCTGCCGATTTCCTTACCCACTTCCCGCGAGTAATGGATTTCTTTGGCGGGCGTGCATTTGAACAGGGTAGCGCGTTTCGGAACGATGATTTCACTGCTGGCGCACTTTGGCTTCCGCCAAGCATTCACCCTGACGAAGAACGGCTTGTCGCCTGTTTTGAGCAGACGGTCTCACCAGAAAAGCATGATGCGTTGTTCGAAACCTTCGGGCAGATGGACAATTATCATCCCGATGAGGATTGCTGGCATTTAGCATTTATTGCGGTCGATCCAATTCGCCAAGGAAAAGGATTGGGGTCCGCGTTGCTTGAATGCTGCCTCAAACGTTGTGATGAAGATGGAAGACCTGCTTACTTAGAGTCGACAAACCCTACAAATCTATCGCTGTATAAGCGCTATGGTTTCCAAGAGATGGGTCTAATCAAAGCCGACCAAGCCCCACCCCTGTTTCCGATGTTTCGAGCCGCCCAATAGCGGTAGATCAAACGGCTGCATTGTCTGCAATCTGTGAGTTCGGCAGTTTCAGGATATTTATGTCCGTAGCGAATGGCCGGTCTGGTGAAGCCGCACTGCGGCACCAGTGACTGCGATGAATGTCTCTTATGGGCCGTCCTCATCTTTGTCAGACAGGCCCGCCAACAAGATTCCGAATCTGCACGGAGTTCCGCAAAGAGCCAAAAAGCAGCCAAAAGCTTGAGCAGGTACTCCAATACTCGCCAACTTGCGGCGTTGCTATCGACTGAAGGCGTTCCGTGATAAGCTTGGCGAATTTAGAGGGGAAAATCGCAATGGAGTACTACAACCTCGGCGACTACACTCGGAAGATTTCAACGTCGTCAGATAACGCTCAGATATGGTTCGACCGGGGCTTGGCGTGGACATATGCCTATAATCACGAAGAGGCGATTGTTTGCTTTCAAAAGGCTGTTGCCGCCGACCCCGATTGTGCGATGGCGCATTGGGGCATCGCGTATTGCATCGGACCGAACTACAACAAGCCTTGGGAAACCTTTGAGGACGACGAGAAGCCCGACTGCATCGCGTTAGCGAGAACATCAATCGATGCAGCTACAGCGCTTCTAGATCGATTGACACCAGTTGAACGTGCCCTGATCGAGGCAATTCCGGCCCGCTATCCAACCTCGTCAGATGTCGAGGATTTCAGCCCGTGGAATGACGCCTTCGCTGCTGCAATGCGCAAAGTCCATGCCGAATTCAGCAATGACCTGGACGTGTGCGCCGTCTTTGCCGAGGCTATCATGAACCGGACCCCTTGGCAGCTTTGGGATTTGCCGACCGGGAAGCCAGCCGAAGGCGCGGATACGCTTGAGGCAATTGGCGTGCTCGACACAGCGTTCTCCACTCTTCCTGGCGCATGGGAACATGCCGGGCTTCTGCACATGTACATCCACCTGATGGAAATGTCGCCGCACCCCGAACGCGCGCTGCGCCATGGCGATGCGCTCAGCACGCTGATTCCGGACGCCGGGCACCTACTGCATATGCCTACCCACGTCGACGTTTTGTGCGGTGATTACATGAACGTGATGCTTCGCAATCAAGCGGCCATCGTTGCCGACCGGAAGTTCCTGGAGCGCGAAGGCCCCGACAATTTCTACTCCGTTTATCGCTGCCACAATTACCATTTCAAGATCTACGGAGCTATGTTCCTTGGCCAACCTAGGGCAGCGTTAGAAGCAGCGGAAGAATTGATTGCGACATTGCCCTCGGAGACCCTACGCCCCATGGCCGACTGGTTCGAAGGCTTCATCCCGATGAAGCAACATGTTCTTATCCGGTTCGGACGCTGGCAGGAGATTCTCGATCAGGATCTGCCAGTGGATGAAGAGCTTTTCTGCGTCACTACCGCCATGATGCGGTACGCGCGTACCGTTGCCTTGGCGAACCAGCACAAGATTACCGACGCCGAGAGTGAAAAGGTAAGATTCTATGATGCTTTGGAGCAGGTGCCTGAAACCAGAATGCTGTTCAACAACACTTGCCGCGACATCTTGAAGGTTGCCGAGCAAATGATGCTAGGTGAGCTTGCCTATCACAAGGGAGAGCACGAGAGCGCTTTCGAACACCTGCGCAGATCGGTCGAGACTGATGACACGCTGCCCTACGACGAACCCTGGGGTTGGATGCAGCCCACCCGCCACGCGCTCGGCGCTCTCCTTTTGGAGCAAGGTCAGACGGTGGAAGCGGAAAGGGTCTATCGCGCCGACCTTGGTTTGGATGCAACGCTTAGCCGGGCCTGCCAGCATCCGGGCAATGTCTGGAGCTTGCACGGCTTGCACGAATGTCTGACTCGGCGCGGTGAAACCGTCGAAGCGCCCCAAATTAAATTACAACTGGACAAGGCCGCTGCCCGGGCCGAAGTGCCAATCAAGGCATCATGTTATTGTCGGCACAAAGCTTTGGTGGCCGAGTAATCGGCTATCAGACGAACAGTGTGAGTCAATTGCAACGTCTACTTTGTCCCGCATAGTGTGAGTTTGACAGGCCTCTATATCTGCGCGTGCAGCGAATGGCTGTTTCGGCGGGCCGCACCGCGGCAGCGAGATAGGGAGACGAACAGTAGGAACGGGCTGCCCTTGCAGGTGAACATAAGTTGGTATCCCATGAATGCTGTGGTCAATCTAATGGCGAATTAGTGTCCATGCCTCTGATCGCCGCAAGTGATTACAAAGTCGGCTTTCAATTTGCGCCTCGCATTTCCTTCCGCGGGACGCGTTCATCGTTATGAAATTTTTCAGTTCAGCCGCCCATAAAATGTCATGCGCGCTGCCTCGGAAAGCTCGACACCGGGTTCGGCATTGTAAGCCAGCACGGCCAGAACTCGCGTAAGGTCGCCCTCGTTCGGCGCTACCCGGTGTATCGAGTTGCGGCCACGGAAGAACACCAGTGTCCCAGCTTTAGCTTCCACCGTACAAACTGGTGCCTTTCCGTCCAGTATTTCGTCGACTTGCTCAAATCCCATTTCGCCGGAATCAGCATCACGTACAGCATTCACATACTCGAATTTCCCGCCTTTCTCCGGTGCCTGTACCATCAGCGTGATTGCAAAGGACGAGTTGTCAAAGTGCCAACCGAGCTCCTCGCCCTTCTCAGCGAAGTGGAGGTTGATGGACGAGAGTGGGTCAGCATATTCATGCATTGCCTCTTCGCCCAGAACGTCGCACAGGAAACTGCGAAAAACCGGGTCGTTGTAAAGTATGCGCAGCGCTGAGCCATGGGGCATCAGATCGTCGGTGATGCACCCCTTAGACGAAGTTACAAGCCGGTTGCGCGCGTGGTCGTCTGCGAAGTCTTTATCTTTCTCGGTCAGGTAAACATTGTGCTGTTTTGTAGATTTGAACACCTTGTCCTTGTTGGCGAGACCTTCATCGCGGATCGCATCAATCGCATCCTTCAGAACAAAACCCGGCATAACGAAGACGCCGGTATCATCAAACTCGTTCTTACAAGCCGTCCGGAATTCAACGTCAGCAATCGGGAAGGTGTCCAAATCGATAATGTCACGCAGTTCCATAGAGCTCTCCTGAATTCGTGTTTCTTTTGGAGTGGAGTATCAAGAATAGAAGGACAAATAAAATTACTTTTTGTTGCCTTTGATGTGAAAAAACTTATTCAAGGTACATGGCAAAGATAACACTCAAGCAATGTCTATACTTCAGGGCTGTGGCACAGACCGGTGGCATCACCTCAGCGGCGGAAACCGTGGGTATCTCACAACCGGCCGTGGCTCAGGCGATCGCCAAATTGGAAGATCAAACCGGCCTTGTACTGTTTCGACGCTTACACGCGCGCGGCATGGAGCTGACGGCGCAGGGCGTCGAACTTCTGCGCTACGCGGAACAAATGTTGACCTACGCGGATCACATGGAAGTCGCAGCGGCAGATATAGCTGCGCACCGAAAAGGAACTTTGCGTGTGGGTTGCTTTCAGTCGATTGCCCCGTTCTATCTGGCGCGCATTCTCAGTGGCTATCGCCAGAAAGCGCCAGGTGTCGTTCTTGAAGTCGAAGAACGACTGCAAGAGGAATTGATCATTGCACTTGACCGAAACGAAATCGACTTGGCGATCCTTTACGATCTGGGAATCGATGGCACGCGCTTCCAGGTTAAGCCCCTCGCGCCTGCGCATCTGTATCTAATCGTTCCGCCAGACCACCGGCTTTCAACCCGAGACTCTGTCTCTATCAGTGAAATTGATGGCGCCGATTTTGTGCTTTTCGATGCGCCTCAAAGTAGGGAGTTCTTTCTCAATCTTTTTTCTATGTTCGATATTGCGCCCAAAATCGCCTTCCGGTCGTCTTCGATTGAATCTGTGCGATGTCAGGTTGCCAACGGACTTGGGGTTTCGCTTCTCTCAATGAAACCAGCCAAAAACACAACTTATGATGGTGGCCATGTTGTGCCGATCAGGCTGGCCGAAAAGATGCCCCCGACGCATATCGTGATTGCATCGCATGCAGATACTCCGGAGAACACTCTGGCGGAACCGTTCATCGCCTATTGTCGTGATGAATTTGGGGACTCATATAGCCTCTAGATCAGATGCGAGTTGATCTAGGGTCCGTGTGCACCGTTGGCGTTCAGGCTTTGCACTCGCGGCGAATGGCAGCAATACGGGCTGCGAGGGCAGCATCCGGAAGGTCCACTGAATGGCGGCTATGGGCCGCGAGTTACAACACACTCTGGAGCTGGCGATGTACCAGAAATCGGACAATGCTGTCACTCTGTCGCAAGTTGAAATTTGAGGAAGGTCGCCCCGTCATAGTCGACTTCGCCAACCCGCCAAGCACCAAGTCTGTCGAGTGCCCGCAGGTTCGTGCGTGACGGTGGTAAAAGGAAGGTCACATACGGGATGCGTTCATCGGAAATTGCAAAGTCGATCGCCTTTCGCGAGATGCGCGGCCCGAGGCCAAACGTGTCGGGCCGCAAGACCAGTCCGAAATCCCACTCGGCTCCTTCTTTTTGAAATCCACCCCAGCCGACATATCGGTCATCGGACAAAAATGCCCAATGTCCAAGTCCGTCACGGTGCCAACACTCTTCCTTTTTGGCGACAAACCGCGCCACTGTCTCGGCATTCCAAGTGAATTTCAGAAGCGGCATATGCTCGGCGACACGAGGGTCGGACATGTGCGCCAAGATTTCGGCTGGGTCGATTTCCGACAATCGGACGAATTTTATTTCAGATCTCATTGCGGCGTCTTTCGATGTGCTCGTCTCTCATTGTCCGCTGGACGCGATATTTCAACAGCCAACTCTTTGCCTGCTGTCACGCTGGGACATACGCATTCAGTTTGTTGCCATCCAGATCCCGGAAATACCCTCCGTAGAAACCATGATCTCCGCGTGTGCCGGGGGGTCCCTCATCTGTTCCGCCAAGTTCGAGGCACTTGGCGTGAAGCGTATCGGCGGCTTTTCTGTTGGTCATTTTCAAAGCGACCATCACCCCATTTCCAACGCTTGCCGGTGCCCCATTGAATGGACAAGCAAGGCATAACGCAGGCTCGGCCCTTGAGCGGCCCCATGCGGCCATATCGCCGTGTTTCCAAAGACGGTTTGCGCCCACGCTCGAAAACAAGGCGTCGTAGAATTTCAGCGCGGCCTCGAAGTTGTTGGTTCCGAGGGTAACATATCCGATCATGCTTGATCTCCGTAGTTCTGTGGTCGTCATTTTCAACTTTAAGCCCGGCTACAAAGACCCCTGGGTTGCTGCGCCAGACCGCCTAGCAAGTAAGGTCGAGGCCGGACCATGGCTCGGAATTGCCCGCACTTCAAAATTTTCGAAACGCTCGATTGCCTGCATCAATCGGGAGCGGGACATAAATCGGCCGGTCCCGCGAAACAAAAGCGCCTGGCGCATGAGGCTGCCGGCAAGACCACGGGCAGGCTCATCCGCGCAAAACGCGAGACAAAGCGCGCCGCCGGCTCGAACAACCCTGCAAAGCTCACTCAAAGCCAGGTGGGGATCGGGGACGGTTTCCAAAGCCCAAGCACACGTCACAAGATCGAACGTGCCATCTTCAAACGGCAGGGACTCCAACCGTCCTTGTATCTTCGGCACAGGAATGTCGGCGCAGCGCGCAAGCATGGCCGCGGACGGGTCGAGAAGGGTCATCAAATTCGGGGGCATGCCCTCGGCAATCAATGCACGTGCCAGATTGCCGGTGCCGCAGCCAGCATCCAAAAACTTCGAATTCGGCGTCGCAAGTGCACGCACCAGGCCTTCCAGAGCGGCCTGCGCCTCACCGCCTGCATGACGCAGCCAGCGATGATGAAGTTTGTCATAACGAGGTGCGAGTTTGTCATAAAGATCAACCGCATCGCTTATAGGCGTTTCTGCCAACATCTCTTTGGTCCTATTGCTCATTCATCGTGTCCGCGGTGCGCACACGTTTTTTACGAAGAACTTGCGTCGGATTGCGGCGCGGTGTGTTCGTGCTCGGGCCACATCCATGCGGTCCAGAGAATTGCCACTAGGGCCACGATCTCGATGACGAGGTGGAAGGTGTCATCCATGTCGGTGGGGGCCGAGGAAAGGAGCGTACCGGTTGTGACGATCGCTGCAAGAAAGGTGACAGGGCGACCAATCCTGCGGGTTAGCAGGAGCGAAAAGAGCACCATCGCAATCGGCACTTGGACGAGGAAACCGCCCAAAAGCATCAGCCCTTCGGTGATCTCGATGCCGTTGTAATGGCCTGTCAGCAGCATCTCGATATGGGACGCGAGGACAAACTGGTGAATATCGCGAAAGATGATGTTGAGCAGTATGAACAGCCACAGGGCCGACAGAAGAATACGGGGATCGAGCCGTCTCATTTTGGTGTCTTCTTTCTGTGTTTCTGGAGTTTGCCGGTATCAGGTCGAGAGCACGACCGGGTTCAGATCACCGCGCCGGATGTACACGTCGCAAAGGCGCGGCGGATAAGGAGTTCCGCAATCGCAAGGTTGATGGCCCACGCCCCAACCATCAGGAGGTCTCGCGAAAACCCCTGCAGTTCGGTGTCAAAGAGGGCCATTGCGACCAGAAAGAGCGCGGTTTGCGTTGAGGCCCCTTGGCCGATGGCATAGGCGCGCAGCATCGCAGCGCGGTGCGCGGCGACGTTTCGCGACCGGATCGCGACGATGGCCCATGCGATGAGGGTGACCATCGCGAGGCCGAGCGTGACCCTTGCCCCGTAAAGTACTGGTCCCTGCAGGGCATCGGGAAATGCGTAGAACACGGTCATCCAGAGCCCGGTTAGTGCGCTGATGCATCCCGCTGCCGCCACAATCCGCCCGAGGGTCCTGTGCAGGGCCGAGCGGTAGCGCCTCAGGCTCGGCAGGAATTGCACAGCCCCCACAAGGCAGAAAACTGAACTGCCGAGGATATGCAATGTGATCGGGAGGGGATCGAACACCGCACGCGGGTTCGGCGGGATGATCGCCCGAGCGCCGAGAAGTTCCGGAAGCCGGACCAGCCCTACGACTGCCGGAATGAAAGAGTAGAGGAACACGAGGGCAAGGAACGCCCATTCGCGACGGCTGATAAAGTGCATGCTTCGGTCTCTCAGAATAAGGCGTCGGTCTGCCTCAGGCGGGCTTGCGCGCGACGATAAAGGGGCTCAGTCGGTTCTTTCCGAAGTACCGCGTCTGCTCGATTTCGAACCCGGCGCGGATCAGGTGTCGGGTCAATTCAGCGCGACTCAAGATGATCACATTAGGCGCGATCCGCACGGCCATGAGCACGCGAACCATGGCTCGCATCCAGCGCGGCGCGTCCTTCAGACAAACCGTCTTTGATATGAAGTGACCGCCGGGTTTCATTTGGTGGAATGCTGCATCCAGTACGGTGGGTATGTCGTCCACCAGGTGAAGCAAGCTGAACGCGCAAATGGCGTCGAACGGTTGGCTAGGAATGTGTTGCGCCGCCTCCGCCTGAAGAAATTCTGGTGTTCCCGCGGCATCGCCACCTGATCGTGACCGGGCGATCCGGATCATCTCGGCAGAGAGGTCGGTTGCGGTCACATGAGCGACGACAGGCGCGATCTTCCTGGCTGTGCCGCCTGTGCCGCAGCCGATTTCAAGAACGCGATCGGTCGATCGAAGAAGCGCAGTGACGCATTCCAGCTTTTCTTCGTAGGCGGTGACATCGGCAATAGGTTTCTTGGCGTACTTGGGCGCATGCCGGTCCCAGAAGGCTTGGGCAGTCATGTCGGTTTCCTTTGCGCGTTGCACTTCAGGTTTGAAGCGGCGCGGATGCGCCAGTCGTAAGAAACTGCGGAATGCATTGTGTCGCTTTCGATTGCAGAGACCGGGCCGATCTCGTTTCGCATCCGGTATCATCCATGCGCTCATAAAAGGTCGATTGCTTAAATTCGTCCACCTGCTATACGCTCATGAATGAACTGGCAGGCCGTTTCCTTCGATTGGAACCAGGTACGCGCCTTCCTCGCGACAGCGGAGGAAGGCTCGTTCAGCGGTGCGGCGCGCGTGCTGAAGACAACGCAGCCGACGATAGGGCGGCAGATCGGTGCGTTGGAGGAGGCACTTGGCGTCACGTTGGTAGAACGCAGCGTCCGTGGTCTTACCTTGACGGAAGCAGGGCGCGACCTGATTGATCACATGCGCACGATGGGCGAGGCTGCGACGCTCATCTCGATGGTGGCCGACGGTAAATCTCAGGATGTCACCGGAGAGGTCACGGTCACGGGAACGGACCTCTTGTCAGCAGCGATTCTGCCGGGCGTGCTCAAGCCGTTGAGACAGATGGCGCCGGGCATCCGCGTCCGCATTCTCGCGTCGAGTGAGATGCAGAATTTGACGCAGCGCGAGGCAGACATCGCGATACGCCACGTCCGCCCAGATCAGCCGGACCTGATCGCACGGCACTTGGGCGACTTTCGCGCCACTCTCTATGCCGCGACCGACTATCTCGATCGTGCAAGCCGCCCACGGACACCGCGCGATGTGGCTGCACTCGATTTCGTCGGCAATGCCGACCCCGAGAGGCTAATGGCCCCACTGCACAACATGGGCGTGCCCGTTCGCGCAGAGAGCTTCGTGATGTCGAGCGAGAGCGGTGTCGTCGCATGGGAATTGGTGAAAGCGGGCTACGGCGTCTCTATGCAGCCCGAAACGTTGGGCGAGGCTGAATCTGGCATAGAGAAGGTCTTGCCGGATTTCCCTTCGCTTGAGTTTCCAATCTGGCTGGTCACCCATCGGGAGTTACAGACCAGCCGTCGTATCCGGATCGTATTCGACCTGCTGGCCCGGGGTCTGTCAGACGTTGCGAAGCGCCGAAGTGGTGGCGATTAACAGGTGCAAAAGCGCCGAACCCGGAGCAAGTAAGGTCGCGTGGCAATAGTTGAAGCTGCGCTTGCACGAGTTCGTTTTGTCCGATGAGTGTACGTTAATGTTGGAAATGCTGCGCAATCGATCAACTTCCGCTTTGGGGAAGCTGCAATGCGGCAACTTATCTCGCGATGAACGGCTGGTTTGGGCCGCTTATCAAGTCTCACGGTTTGTAGTAGTGTGCTCCGAGGACATGATCGGGTTTGAATTCGACGATGGAAAAAGTATTAGGATTTGGAGGATTTTTCTTTCGGGCAGAAGACCCTGCCACCTTGGCCGTTTGGTATCGTGACAATTTGGGAATTGATCTCGTTCCCAATGATTATGAAACGCCATGTTGGACGCAAGAAGCAGGCGAGACAGTGTTTGCCCCGTTCGAAAAAGTAACAGAGTATTTCGGGAATCAGGAAAAGGCATTTATGCTGAATTTTCGTGTTCGTGACATCGATAGAATGATCGCACAGCTCGAATCCAAGGGTGTGGAAGTCCGCCGAGATCCAGATTCACCTTATCCGAATGGCAAATTCGCATGGCTCAATGATCCGGAAGAAAATCCAATAGAGCTCTGGGAGCCAGCTTAGCCTCCAGGGCGAGCAATCATGAAACTTCGCAATGCTCGAATTTTCCGTCTTAGGACCTGGGGTTTGGATTAAGAACAGGGGATTCTTCTCAGCTGCCGCCAGTCCTCGTCAGCTTTTCGATCATCAGTTGCTGTAGAAGAATGATGGTCTTTGCATCCCGAATTTCGCCCTCGGTAATCATCTGCATCGCGTCCATTAGTGGAATGTGCATAACTTCAATGTCCTCTCCTTCGTCGAAAGAACCACCCCCCTGGCCCGTTTGATCAGAGCCTGAATACGTACCTTTGAAGAAAGACAGAAACTCCGTGACTGAGCCTGGGCTCATATAGACGTCAAACAAGTGGATGAGTTTGTCGATCTGATAACCGGTTTCTTCTTCAAGCTCTTTACGTATTCGCTCATCGGCCTGAGCGCCGTCAAGCAACCCAGCGGGGGTTTCGATCAACCCATCAATCCCTCCATTGAGGAAAACTGGCAATCGGAACTGACGCGTGAGCAATACTTGATCTGTATCCGGGTTGTGCAACAGGCAAGTCGCCCCGTTGCCGCGATCATAGGCTTCTCGCGTTTGGCGCTGCCATTGGCCATTCTGGCGACGCAATTCAAACTCGTATTTGGTTAGAACGCCCCAATCATTTGCCAGAATTTGCTCTGAAACCGGGCGAAACATCTGGCTTTCGGGCATTTTCCCGCTCCGAATCGTCATAGGTTCATGCTCAATTCAAATTGGCGGACTGTCGGTACAGCTACGACACTTCCAAGAAACGACTGGAACTCTGTTGATGAAACGTCAACGTTAAGCAGGCGAAGCGTGTCGCCAGCCTGACACGTGTGAAGCAATGAACTGCCGATCCCTTCCCGTCTTCGGTCTTTGCGAACGCAAATTTGGGCAAGGGTATTGTTTGTTGGCAAAATGACCGCATAGGCCGCCAAACCAAGGTTATCGGATATGGCCCAGCATTGTGCTTCATCCGCTACGGCGCTGACGGACGCGATGTCGTTTTGCCAGGAGGGTTCCAATTCGATCATTGCGGTGGCGTCGCTCTGAATCTCCCTCCAGGGTACCTTTCGCACCATACCAGGAGCATCGGTACTCGGCAGCGGTGGAACGTCATAACACTGCAGAGTCCGGGCAGTTTTCATTCCCAGAGACGCGTACAACTCAAATGCCTTGCTGTTATCGGCCATTACCTCGGTCTGGAAACTTACCGTGTCTCGTTGTTGAAGGTGCACAAGGCAATCGTCCGCCAGTCTCCGTGCCAATCTCAACCGTCGGAACGCAGGAACTGTGCCGCTTGCAACTAGGTAGCTGCGGCGTCCGCGCAAAGACATCAACCAAATGGCAGCGATTTGTCCTTCAACAAGCGCAACATGCGAGGCTTGGCGATCAAATCCCCTTTGCTTCAACATGAAAGCAAATGACTGCCGGGTCAGTTGCATTGGAACTGCATAGTCCGAAAACGCGCTGTTCATTGCCAGGCGCAAATCCTCGAGCGGGACGTGTTCAGCCGATACGATCTTTGGGTTCATAAACTGTCCACTTGCAAGAGTTTGAAACAACATTTCTGACTTAGCGGCGCTTTCGCATTACCAGGATGATCTTTGAAAGTAACACCTTTCCGGTGGCGCTGGGTAATCCATGCCAATGTCCCTTTTCATGTGGCCAGACCAGTGTTGAAACTCACCTAAGTGAACGGTTTTTTTCCCGCGGGTTGCATTAAGTCGATTCAGATAGATTTGAAAATACGCCAGCCTTTTCATATGGTCCTCGCATTCATTGATTTGATGGCTGGCATACGTTTGACCGGTTGAATGGCAATAAAACAAACAAAACAGAGTCCAAACACATAAGGAGCGTAAATGGCTTCCCGAGGTGATCTTCCGCCATTGGCTGCAATTCGGGTTTTTGAGAAGGCCGCGAGGTGCAAAAACTTCACAGTTGCGGCAGACAAGCTTGGGATGACTCAGGCTGCTGTCAGCTATCAGATAAAGATCCTTGAGGAACGGGTCGGCGCACCACTCTTCCGCCGCGAGGCGCGCGGAGTATCCCTGACAGACATTGGAGCTGGTTTCGCAGAAAAGGCGACCGACGCGCTCAACGTTCTGAGTGACGCATTTGCCGAGGCCAAAGGCGTTTCTCAGGAAAAGCTTGCAATCAGCGTCATTCCAACATTTGCCACCAATTTCCTGGCACAGCACCTGGGGGGATTTCAGGTGGAAAATCCCAATATTGCGGTGCGGGTGGAAGTGAGTGAAACCCTGACCGATTTTGTCTCCAGCGGTTTCGACGTTGCCATTCGCGGCGGCAAAGGCGACTGGCGTGGGCTATCGAGCCATCTGCTAATCCAAACCCGTTTTACCCCAATGTTGAGCAAGGATCTGGCTGAAAGCATCGGCGGCGTTCAGGATCCCAAGGACCTAATGCGCCTCCACATCCTGTCACCCTCCGATCCATGGTGGAACCGTTGGCTTGCAGAGGCGGGATTGGCAAGGCCGGAACTGTCAGACGAAATCCGCCACCATTTCGGCCCGCAGGTATTGGAAGCCAACGCCGCCATTTCTGGCCAGGGCGTCGCAATGCTGACTCCTGCGTTCTTCAAGGATGAGCTTGCAAGCGGGCGATTGATTCAACCGTTCAATCTGACTTGTGAAGATGGATCAGGCTACTGGCTTGTCTACCCGGAGAGCCACCGCAATTCGCAAAAGATACGGCGGTTCAGGAAATGGCTGGAAGCAAAGACCAAGGACTGGCGCTCGTAGATGCCAAAAGCCGTTCCGAGATCTAGGGCTGGTCGAGGGGCGGCAATCTGTGCTCGAAGATCGAAGATTTTACGATGGACGTGTTGGTCTCAGCTCGGTCGTGGAAGAGCAGAAGGATATCGTCGAGTTCGCTGATCTCTTTCAAAAGCAGTCGCGCGACATAACAATCGTCGCCAGTGACCCTGTCACATGACATAAAGCGAGGCTGCTCCTCGATCATCTTCTCTACAATGTGAAGCTGCCCACTTCTTGGTTTGATCCTGACAAGAGCCTGGATTGTATAGCCAAAACGTTTCAAATCGATACGGGCACCAAAACCCGTGACGTATCCGCTTTCCTGAAGGTGGCGCAGGCGTTCCCCGACGGCAGGGCCGGAGAGATCTACGTTCTTTCCTATGTCTGCGAGGCTGGTACGGCCATAGGAATCGAGAAGCTCTACGATTCGGCAGTCTGTTTGATCCAGTTCTTTCGACATGAAGGAAGTTTAGAGAACCGGGCAATGATGTGAAAGAAGATTTTCAATTTGCCCTTCATCAGTGCTGGGACATTTCCCGGGTCTTTCCGATAGTTTGCCGCAAGCAGAACTAAGGAAACAAAGATGGATATCCAGCGTATTGCGGCATTTAGCCAAGGAGCGGAAGGTGGAAATCCGGCAGGTGTGGTACTGTTGGAAAGCGACGCCAGTGTCGAGGAAATGGCCCGGGTCGCGGCTGAGGTCGGATATTCAGAGACTGCGTTTGCCGTACCACAGGATGGCGGGAAAAAGAGTTGGCGCGTTCGTTACTTCTCTCCTGAATCTGAGGTTCCATTCTGTGGCCATGCAACAATTGCTCTGGGCGCCGCGCTCGGGCGACACAGTGGGGCTGGCACCTATTCCCTGACCCTGAATGACGCCACGATCACAGTGGACACGGACACGACACCCGACGGCGTGGTGGCCACATTGTCGTCACCCCCGACCAAAAGCCGCGCCATGACAGATAGTGAAACGCGCGATATCCTGACGCTCTTCAATCTGACAGCGGATGACCTCGATCCGCGCCTAGCCCCGGCACATATCCATGGTGGTGCTGATCACGTCGTACTGCCGCTGAAGAGTCGAACCCGACTGGCTGGAATGACATATGATCTCGACAAGGGGCGGCAGGTGATGCGCGATCATAATTTGGTCACTGCGATGCTTGTCTTCATAGAAACCGATCAGACATTCATTGCGCGCAATGCATTCGCTTCGGGAGGTGTTCTGGAAGACCCGGCAACGGGCGCGGCAGCTGCAGCCTTTGCAGGGTACCTGCGCGACTGCAACTGGCCACATGGGGGTGAATTCACCATTCGGCAGGGTGAAGACATGGGCAGTCCTTCACTAATCAGTGTCTCATTAGATGATGTAAAAGGTAACTCGGTACGGGTATCCGGCACTGCGCGAGACATAGTATGAGTGACCTTCCCGAAGTAATTGCAGCCTATATAGAGGCCTACAACCAGATGGATGTGGCCAGTTTGATCGCGTGCCTTTCTGATGACGTGGTGTTCCGAAACATCGTCGACGGAGATGTCACGGTCGAAACGTCAGGGAAACAAGCCTTTTCCGATTTGGCCTCTGCCGGCGTGCAAGCGTTCAAAAGCCGTCAGCAAACGGTGACAAACATGATAACGGTCGAAGCTGTTACCTTGGTTGAGATCGACTATTCAGCGGTGGTTTCAGCTGATTTGCCAAATGGGTGGAAAGCAGGGCAGCAGCCGCGATTCCGCGGCGCATCTGCGTTTCGTGTTGAAGCCGGTCGGATCGTCAGTATTACCGATCAGAGCTGAGCGAGCCAAAACAAACATTGATGCCTGACCCTGATGTTTTGTTGGTGTTGATGTTCGACTTCGCCCAAGTTTTCGGCGGCAACACTACGAACACGCAAAGGAAATCAGATGATTAACCGTTTGGCTCCGGCCTCGCTGCGCGCTGTACCGGAACAGTATCAAGGTATCTATGTGCACGGCACCCAGATCACTGCTCCGCAGTCGTTTTTGTTTTTGTCAGGGCAAATCGGCGTCTCTCCGGATGGCAAAACCCATACGGGATTCGAGCAGCAATGCCATCAGGCGATGGACAACGTTGAGGCACTTCTCAAAGACGGCGATCTGGATACGTCCGACATTCTGCGCGCTGTTTACTATGTCACCGACGCGGTTTTCCTGCCCGAGCTTTCCAAACTGCGTCAGGCCCGTTGGAACCAAGGACATCCGCCAGCGGTAACTACGCTGGTCGTTGCTGCCCTCGCAGCACCAGATCTTCTCGTTGAAATCGAAGTTACTGCGGCCCGCTGACCTGGATGACACATGCCGGATCAGATTTGGGCTCTTATACTCTTTGCGCTGATCGCCACCGGCTCTCCCGGTGGGGCAACAGCGCTTGCAACAGCTTCTGGCGCGCGGTTTGGCTATCGGCAAAGCCTGCCTTTGATTCTAGGGATCGCCATTGCACTCGCGCTGCTGGTGGCCGTGTCCGGAACCAGTCTTGCGGCCACGCTGCAATCCACGCCTTTTCTGAATTCTGCTATTAAAGCAATAGGGTCAGGGTACCTTGTTTGGCTGGCACTGAAAATTGGGTTGGCCGGATCACCTTCGGCCACGCGCTTAAGCGAGGCACAACCCATGAGTTTCCTCGTCGGGGCGGCGCTGTTGCTTGTCAATCCAAAGGCTTGGGCGATGGCGGTGGGAGTCGCTTCATCTTTCTCCAACTTGGTCTCAGATCCCTTTTTGCTTGGCAGCATTCTTGCCGCTGTGTTTCTGGCGTGCGCTTGTGTTTCCCTGTCGCTTTGGGTTTTGGCAGGAGGGTTCATCGCAGATTTATTGCGTACTGACCGTCATTGGCACATCTTCAATGGAGCAATGGCGACACTCCTATTGGTTTCGATCCTACAGCTTTGGATTTAAGGGAAATGAGTTCACAGCTTTATCGGGCCGCACTGTCGTAGGTGGGACTAAAGCCTTATCATAGCCTGAAATATCACTGCGTTTTCAAACGTGATCATGAATTGAATAGATGACGAGGTTTGATCCTTGAGAAATGGGTTCATCTTGCTGACGGGTTGTTCAGGTGGTGGAAAATCCACGCTTCTCGATGCCTTGAGTGAGCGTGGTTTCGCGACCGTATCGGAACCGGGTCGGCGTATCGTAGAGGAAGAAATTGCTGGTGACGGCAAAGCCCTGCCTTGGAGAAACATGAAAGCCTTCGCCATGCGCGCCGTCGAAATCGCTCGATCTGACTTAGAAGCGGCTCGACAACATCAAGGTTCAGTGTTTTTTGACAGGGG
Organism: Ruegeria sp. K3; assembly: GCF_056531845.1. Classification (NCBI taxonomy): domain Bacteria; kingdom Pseudomonadati; phylum Pseudomonadota; class Alphaproteobacteria; order Rhodobacterales; family Roseobacteraceae; genus Ruegeria; species Ruegeria sp. K3. The sequence goes on from NZ_JBQFMM010000014.1 coordinate 56,855, forward strand.
GCTCATTGATGCGGCGGTTGCATTAGAATACTCGCGCGGACCATCGCTAGGTGAAACGATTGGCGACGCCCGTGTTTACTCCGAGCCTGTATTCTTGTTTCCACCTTGGAAAGAGATTTTCGAAAGTGACGCTGAACGCAAACATGATTTTCAAGCTGCGGTAGAAGAGTATCATCGCATAGAATGTGCTTTGAATGACCTTGGTTACGAGGTTTTAGTTTTACCAAAGGTATCCGTGAACGAACGGGTTGAATTCGTGCTGGATGAAAGTGGAATTACTTAGTTCGGATGACTGCTTGGTGCGCGATTTGGTCATCAAAAAGCTCTGAGAATTTCGCGCGAGCGCCAATGTCCGCAATGCGGGCTGCGACCACAGCATGTGACCGGCCGGTGAATGACCTGTTTGGGCCGAGTAACTCACGGAAGAAAGGGTAGGGACCCATACTGCGGGGCTTCCGAGGTCTGCTAGTTGCCCTTGAGTACTTCACCAATCAAATGGTTCATAACCTCCTTGTAGACCTCCGGATCGCCCCCATAGGCGATCTCAAGAGCGGCGCGATCAAACGCGGCCGACAACAAATTAGTCAAAGCATCGATCTGTTTTGGTGAATGCTTAGGAAGAGCCCGCGAAAGCCCTTCACGAAGTTCCTCTGTTCCATTGGCCCGGGTCAACGCGACAGCGGTGCTGTGCCCTAATACCGCTGGGGCCTCTTCCATCAGGAGGCGCACCCGACCTGGAACCAACATCGCATCAAAAAAGGCATTCGATCCTGCCATCATGGCCTGTTCGGGATCGGCCACATTGCGCGTTTCCTGGTCAATATGGTGTGAGATTGCTTTGGCCTCCTCTTCTGCGACGGCGCGGAAAAGGTCAGCCTTGTCCTTGAAATGATGATACAGCGCGCCGCGGGTGACGCTGGCTTTACGTACGATGTCTGGGGTTGCAGTGTCGGCAAATCCCGAATCCACAAACAATTTGCGGGCAGCCTCTACGAGTTTGGCACGCGTTTCGGCGCGTCGGTCTGCCTGGCTGCGTCGGGCGGGTTTTTCTGGGGGCAAATTTAACGGCTCCGAATATCACTACAAGCACCTTACATACATCTTGCATGTATTTGCAAATTGATGATACATACAAAGTGCATGTAAGTTAAGGAGATCAAAAATGCGTGTCACTCAATATTATCCGGTCATTCAGTCTGAGACGGTTTCTGAGACGGCAGAGTTCTATAAACGTCACTTTGGCTTCCGCGCAGCGTTCGAGGCGGATTGGTATGTGCATCTACAAAGTGAAGCGGATCCGTCGGTCAATCTCGCGATCGTCCAGTCGGACCACGAGACGATCCCGGAGGTTTCCCGCGGTGCGTCTAAGGGCATGATCCTCAATTTTGAAGTCGAGGATGTCGACAAAGTGGATGAACGACTTCGGTCGGAAGGAGTTCCGGTGGCAAAGTCACTTGTGAGCGAGCCGTTTGGCCAACGCCATGCGATATATCGCGATCCAAACGGGGTACTGATTGATGTTATCACTCAGATCCCACCCTCAGAGGAATTCCTGTCTCAATATGCAGCCGACGCGGTACCGTCGTAATTCAGGGTGCCGGATGGCCAGGTTGGTTCGAAGCAGTTGGAACGATTTGCCCGCGTGTAAAGCGACCAATTCTGGACAGATCAGTGGCCTTTGCCGAGTTGGCCACCTTTGGTACTGGGGCGGCCTTATTATCTGTGCCCATGTTCGAACGCTACACCGAACACGGCCGCCTGATACAACCCTTCAGTGAAGCCGTTAACGCTGGTAAATATTGCTTCGCCTAGCCTTCGGATCGCCCCGCAACGGATGCTATGGGTAAATTTGCAGAATGGCTGACCGCCAACGGAGCCACTGAATTAAGTGATTTCACGGACCAGAACCGCGCAAATTGATCTGCATCAATATTTGGACCGCAAACGAGAGTTATGGCGAACGGAAGCAGTTTGGATGAAGTCGCGGTGACAAAAGAAAAAGTTGGCCGAGTTGTCTGGCACGATCTTTTCACGCCTGATGTGGAAGCTTCCAGGTCATTTTACGAAAGCGTGGCAGGTTGGAGCTATATTGTCGAACACGCCACAGATTTCGCATGGGGCGGCGGCCATCGAGATTTTGTCCTCGCCACTCTCGATGGAGAGGCAGGGGCCGGGGTCGTTTCTCAAAATCAGGTGTCCTTTGAAGGCTGGATTCCTTATATTGAGGTCGAAGACGTAGATCAGGCTGCCAAGCTCGCCGCCCATCTCAAAGGATCGGTAGTGAAACCGCCCTTTGAAGTTCCAGGGGTTGGTCAGAACTGCCTCTTGCGTGATCCGCTTGGCGCGTTCTTCGGTATATCTGTTTCGCGTCACGACTATCCTGTCCCCGCTCGTCAGTTTACGCACGAACACTACCTATCTCGCGGCGGCGCATTCCCGGACAACTTCTACCACCAAATGTTCGGATGGAATCTCTCACCTGCTAGAAACGTACCTTCGTCACAGAGACTGATTAGTTTGAATAAGGACGTGTTGGCGATATGTGCAGCGGAACCTGCAGCTCCCAACAACAACGTTGCGTGGGCGCCGGGTGTTCGCGTCCAATTTCTCGAAAACGCACTCAGCAAGATCAACTCAGGCTCAGGTTCCGTGCTTGCTCGTCATCAGAAAAATAAAAATACTTTTGAGAAGGGTCTGGTATGCGATGCAACTGGGGCATTGTGCTGTGTCGTCCAGAATTGATGCTCGGTCGCAAGGTTCGCAGTCTATTGTCTATAACGGCATCCTCAAGTGGGTCAAAAATCTCAAATCCGATCTTGGTGCTAGCTTTCGCAATCGCAGCGAATACAGGAAAGCGTGCCGCTACCGTCGTGTAAGAGAACTATGCTTAAGGTTCGGGTTGGGGCGATCGCACTTGATAGTTGTTGGAATTGCACACATACAACATCCTGATGAGAGTCGGCGTGGATTGGGTTTGTGAAGTAGGGCCGGCTAATCGAGAAATTCGTCGATGGTCGAGGCGACATCAACCGCGGTTTTTACATCGGACATGCTGGTGTTCTCAAAGGCGCTGCCGCTTTCAACACCTGGCCTGAGCCTCTCATAAATGGATAGGATTTCCTCTTCCAGTTTGGTCGGCTTTTCTTCGGACCAGCTGGCCTTGGTTTTTGCGATGTCCGTTGCGAGTTTCATAAGATCAAGGCGCTGAGGCAGAGTTAGCATTGGTTGGTTCCGGGTCTGTTTGCGATGTCAGGACCAGCCTGCGCACAGTGGTCGAACGGGCAGAGTGAGTCACCGTTAAATTCCTGACGGCCGGACCTCAGTCCAGCGCCCCGGTTGCGCGCAGCGCCTCAGTCATTTTCTGTGAGATGTCAGATGGCACATGCCAGATCGCGTAGAGCGTCTGGATAAAACGGTCAACATCGGGAATGTTGGTCTTCAGGGCCAACAGGGTTGAATCCAGGTCGGCGTCCGGTTCCGTGTAAGGGATGCACATAAGCTCAAGCACTTCAGAACCATTCCACATGCCACCACCGACTTTGCGCGCCGCTGAACGCGCGCCGCTGTAATCATCTTTCATGAAACAGATCAGGAACGTGCTTGCGTGGTACCAGCCGGGCGGGTTGGGGCTCAGCTCGATCGCGCGGGCGCTCAGTCTCGCGGCCTGTTCAAGATCGCCGCGCAACGCAAAGCAGGCCGCCAGATCGGCCAACATGTCTGGATAATTCGGATTGGCCCGCAATGCTTTAGCGGCCGCTTCTTCAAAGCTTTCGAACTCTCCACGATGAAAATGGGTCAAAAACAACGCGTGCTGGCCGGTTGCGTTCAGCGGATCCAGAGCGACCGACCGCTGTGCGGCCTCCAGCGCGCGATCAAAGGGCGGGGGGGACTTGCGAAAATTGAACCCGCCGCGCAGTTCGTCGCCGTAGACAATCGCGAGCATCCCCCAGGCGCCGGCATATTCGGGATCAATCTCAACGGCGCGCTCCAGCAGGTCGCGGACCTTCTTGTGTTTTTTAACCGTGGGTTCACGCCAGTATTCGGTGGCCAGCAACCTGCACTGATAGGCATCCAGCGTGTGCGTCTGTGCCCTGCGCTGCACTGCACCTGTTCGATGGATCACTCCGTGGGGTTCCGCGATTTCCGTGGCGATCCGGGCGGCGATATCGTCCTGAATTTCAAATAGGCTGTCCGCGCTCAGGTCGCGGTCATAAGTGTCCGCGGAAACCTGTTGGCCGGTTTCCGCGTCAATAAGCTGGGCGGTGACGCGCAGCTTGTTGTCCCAATGTCGCACGCTGCCTTCGACCAGATATTGGACGTCGAGTTCGCTTCCGACCGCGCGCGGATCGCGGCCGCGGCCGCGAAAGCGAAAGGTGACGTGCCGGGACAGCACGCTCACCTCGCGAAACCGGGCGATGGCCGAGATGATTTCCTCGGTAAACCCATCGGCCAGATATTCCTGCGACGGGTCTCCGCTCAAGTTGTCAAAGGGCATCACGGCCACCGCGACCCGTCCGGTTGCCGCCGGGGGCGTTTCGGCATCGGTCCGGCGTTCGGGGTCAAACGCGATCTCAAAAACCGGGGCGTAGGACCCCTTGGGAATATGTATTCGAACCGGGTCCTCGCGCCCTTCCTGAGCGTAATAGAGATCCAGCCGGCTGCGCATTTTATTGGCCTGAACCCGAACGATCGTGTCGATGGTGGGGTCGAAATCCTCGGGCTTGTCGAAAACGTCAATGCCGATTGCATAGCCTTTCAGCGTCTCGGACCGACCCGCTAGCGCTTCGCCGACAATATGCGACAGAAAGCGGTTCAGGCGCGTGGTATCCGCGAAATGCGGACTGACGAGGACGCGCTTCAACTGTTCCTGAATAGCGCTTGGATCGATGGCAGAGCTTACTTCGGCAAGCATGTTTCCCTCCGTCGCTCAACTTTGTCCGATGACGAGCAGCGCCACAAGACAGCGCGACGGTTTAACCGTGACTCACTCGGATGCGGGCCGTGGATCTGCGAGGGTCTGGGCCATGGCGCTCAAAAGAGCCCAGCAAACATATGACCCATGAAAGGACTGAACCATGACAACATTTTCCGAATTCGTACAGAAAGCCAAAGACGACTATACCCGTGTCGAGGACGAGCTGAAATCGTTCGAACAGAAGGTCAAGGACGCGGGCGACGCGACCGACAAGTGGACCCAGGAGCAGGTGACAAAGCTGCAATCCGATCTGCAGGAAGCAAAAGACAAGGTCACTGACCTTGCCGATCGCATCCAGAAAGAAGGCGAAGACGCTGTGACGGACGCGCATGATCAGGCGAAGAACCATTGGGAAGCCTTGCACGCCGCCGTTGCCGCCTATCGCGATCATCTCGACAAGTCGGTCGCCTGACCCTAATCCTGGAGGTCGACATGACTGATTCAGTTAATGAAACCGTGCCGAAACCCGCGCTCATGGAAGAGGCCGCCGGTTGGCAGCCTCGACCGGTCTGGCTGATTGTGCTCGGCGTCGCCATGCTCTGTGTAGGGCTGTGCGCCGTAGCCTTCCCGCTGATGTCCACGCTGGCCGTCGAAGCCTTTGTCGGCGTGGTCGTGCTGGGCGGAGGCATCGTCACAGCGATTCAGGCATTTGCGGAAAAGGCCTGGAAAGGGTTCTTCTGGCTGTTGGCCATCGGTGTACTGAACGCGCTTGCGGGGCTTATTCTGTTGCTTGATCCGTTCGGCGGCGTTCTGGCACTGACCATTGCGCTTGGCGCGGTCTTTCTGGCCGAAGGCGTGTTGCGGATCGTAATTGCCATTCGGTCTCGTCAGGAGCGATCTATGGCGCTTATGATTGCGTCTGGCGCGATGGCCATTCTGCTTGGCGGCCTGATCCTGACCGGTTTCGTCAATGGCTCGTCCCTTGTTCTGCTGGGGGTTCTTGCTGGCTTGAACCTGATATTCGCCGGTGTGTCCCTGATGTCTTTGGGCCTGTCGCAGCGGTCCTTGGCGCATGGGCGCTCAGAAACTTAAGAGTGTCCCGGCGGACCCGGAATGGCAGGGGCATCTGATGCTCCTGCATTCTGATTTCACAGCGCCGCTATTTTCCTTGCCCGGTGCTCGCCGCTCGGGTGTCTTCAAACAGCCAGACCATGCGGTCCAGAAACCACAGTTTGCTACCCATAGTCAGCAGCAGCCCCAAGAGCGTTGGCCAGATTTGCAGTTGCCAAAGACCCCAGACCAAGGGGCCGATACCAACCGCACTACCAGCGGCCAGAATAAGAGGCACCCAGCGATGCCTTGCAGGGATTGGCGATTTCGCCCGCGCAAGCCAAATCCGTTCCCAAAGCACTCCCTTTGACATCCAGTTATCCGCGTTGCCCGTTTTGCTGAAGGCGCGCGGGTTCCACCATGTCCAGAAGACAACAATCCCGATTGGAACAAGGCACCACCAGCCCAGCCAAACCCGGCTCCAAAAGGCAAGAACGAACAGGGGAGGGATGCTCAGGCGGCTCCAGCCGCTCCACGGGTTTGTGTGCCGGTCCCAGACGTCGTCGGACATCGTCATGAGCTGTTCCAGAATGCTGCGATCGGTCATCGAACCCTCTTCCGAAGCTGGATCGCAATTATGGCCGTTTCTGTCTGTGTCGGCCAGAGCGGCAGGCAATGCGCGCCGCCCTGACCAGGGGCGTCAAAGACCCGAGATATCCACATACACTCGGTATTCCGCGATCCTATCCTCGCGAAAGTTGAACCTTGCAGCAAAGCGCACGTCGTGTGTGCTTTGATCCTTGCGCGTATAGTGTACGGTGCCGTCGCAGAACGCGGTATCGCCGCTGGACCAGATGCCGGTGATGGTATGTTGCATACCCTGGATCGTGGCAAAGAAATCCGCGTTCGCGGCTTGCACGGCTATGCACCCGTCAATCTGTTCAAAATTGCCAAGCTGGAATTGCACGTCTTCGGTGACATGCTCAACAACGCCCGCTTCGTCGAGCGCGTCAACCGCGGTATAAAGGGACGCGATCCGGGGCGCGTGGGCCGCTGTGGTGGGGGCAGTGATTTGCATGTTTTGGTTTCCTTTTCTGTTTGAAAGTTATCGGTGGGTCTAAGTCTGGTTGGCCTGTGACCCTCGATGCAGGACCGTTGGGAGTTTCAGGTGACCGTTGGTGACGGCTAGCCCAAGGAACAGGATTGCGAGGGACCCCAGCAGCCCAAGGCCAAGAGGTTCCCGAAAGACAATTGCCCCGATTGCGATGCCGGAAAGCGTGGCAAAATAGCCGACCTGGGCGAACCCAACGCCATCCGTGCGCCGCTGTACTTCGAAGGTCAGCGCATAGCTGAGCGCAGTGATGGATCCGATGCCGAAGATTGCGCCAAGCAGGGCAGGGGGCACCGAGACGTCGCTGATTGTGGTGCCGCGTCCCAGTATTAGGGCGGAAATCAGCAACAGCTGTGACAGAAGCGTTCCGGTCGCCAGCCCCAACGGATCGCCGCCGGGCGGGTAGGCATAGCTGCGAAAGACGTTGCCGCAGGCCAGAAACAAGGGCCCCAAAAGCGACAGGGCAATCCACGCCGGCTCGACTCCCGACAGGTCAAACCCACCCATGGTGGCAAGGCTGACCCCGGCAAGGCCGATCAGAATACCAACCAGGCGGTGCAACGGCAGCATCCTGCGCGCGATCAGTGCCGTTATCGCAAAGGTAAACAGCGGTGACAGCGTGACGAGGGCGGAATAGAACCCAAGGCTCACATGCTCCAGCACCAGAAACCCGATCACAGCGGGGCCGCTGACACCGAAAACTCCGGCGCCGACATAATAGGGAATGTGCCGCGCGTTGAGCGCCACGCGCTTCTGCGACAGCAAACACAACGCCAACAGCGCGATGCTGGCCAGCAAAACCTGCCAGAACAAAGCGGTCAGAGCTGATATTCCTGCCATCGAGACGAATTTGGACAAAGTGAAACTGACCCCCACCAGGACACCGATGGCCAAGATCAGCGCGGATACAGGGGATCTTCTGACAATATCAGGCATCACGCGGCCCCCATTTCCGGCACATCGGTTAAGCGCAGAGAAGCCGGGCCGATCGGGATAATTCCGCTGGGGTTGATGTGCCGATGGCTGAGGAAGTAGTGCTGACGGATATGGGCCATGTCCACAGTGTCAGCCACGCCCGGCAACCGCATGATGTCGGCCAGATAGCGGGACAGGGCAACATAGTCGCTGATGCGTTTGTAGTCGGTCTTGAAGTGGGTCACATAGACCGGGTCAAACCGCAGAAGTGTCGGAAACAGCTTCAGGTCAACCTCTGTCAGCACGTCTCCGGCTAGGAACCGGCGTTGGCCAAGCGTTTCTTCAATCGCGTCGAGGCAGGCAAAGAGCGCCGTTACGGCCTCGCCATACGCGATCTGGCTGGTTGCAAACCCGGCGCGATAGACGCCTTCGCGGATCGGTGACTGAATTTGTTCGGCGATCCGGTCGATTTCGTCGCAAAGATGGGACGGGCGAAGATCGGGTCCCGCAGCATCGAGAAATTCCGTCTGAAGCATGCGCATGATCTCGGCCGATTCGGTGCTGACGATCCGGCCCGTAACCTTGTCCAGTAGCACAGGCACGCTGATCGGACCCGTGTAATCCGGCTTGGCGTGCTGATAGACTTCGTAAAGGAAGCGGGTGCGTTCTACACCGCTTTGATCGTTGAACAGCGTCTGGTCGATGACCCAGCCGTTTTCCGACATGACCGGGTCCATCCATGTGATGCTGAACGCATTGCGTAAGCCTTTCAAAGTTAGAATCAGATCGATGCCATGACACCAGGGGCAGGCTTTGGACAGGTAAAGGTGGTACCGGCAGGGCGTGTTCGGAAACGCGGCGCCCGGTTGCACGCTGATGTGGCTCGTGAATGGGCTTTGCAGGCGGTGAAAACGACCGTCCGAGGCGAGCGGTCTGTCACGCAGAACTCCGTTGATAAGCATCATGGGCATGGCAGCCTCCGGCGTTAACAGGACATGCAGATACCTATTAGGCTTTCTATTTGATGATAATCGTGTGAATTTGAAACTTATAGGTGAGAAAAATTCGCCCAAAGGATCGCAAAACATGACTGAAATTAGCGCTATCCCCGTTTTTGTTGCTGTGGCGGACCATGGCGGGTTCGCAGCCGCCGCCCGGCATCTGGGTCTTACAAAATCAGCGGTCAGCAAGCGGATCGGCGTGCTGGAGGCCCATCTGGGAACGCAGCTCTTTCATCGGTCGACGCGGTCCATTTCCCTTACCGAGGCGGGCGAAATCTATCTGGCCCACGCGGCGCAGGCGCTTGACGCAGCGCAGGACGCCGAAGACGCAGTTGCGGCGTTGCAGGGGCAACCGGTTGGATTACTAAGGCTCAGTACACCCATGTCCTTTGGACAACTGCATGTTGCACCTATGATTGCTGCATTCCTCAGGCAATATCCGGGGATCAGAATTGACCTGACGATGGATGACAAATTTGTCGATCTCGTCGAAGGGGGCATCGACGTGGCTTTACGCGCCGGAACGTTGCCGAACTCGGCCCTGATCGCACGCAAACTCGCCCCGATCCACAGCGTGATTGTCGCTGCGCCGGATTATCTTGCGCAGTCCGGAACGCCAGAGATACCCGAGGATCTTCTGTCACACACCTGCCTTCACTACGCCTATTCGCGCGACGCTTCGGAATGGCGCTTAGCCGGTCCCGCGGGCGACGTGCGCGTTCAGACATCCGGTGTTCTGCGCGTAAACAATAGTGAGGCCCTGTGCACCGCGCTGCTTGACGGGCTTGGCATAGGTCGCCTGCCGACCTTTATCGCCGGAGCCCACCTGTCTAGTGGCCGTCTGGTCAGGGTGCTGCCCGACTATCGTCTGCCTGAACAGGCGTTGTACGCCGTCTTTCCTGAACGAAAGCACATGCCAGCGAAAGTTCGCGCGTTTTTGGATTTCGTCGTGGAACGCATCGGGCACGACGCACCCTATTGGGATTTGGATGCAGGTCCGCTTTAGGGACAAGGGCCGATGATACTCTAACATTAAACCTGGACCGACCAAGAACACCCAAAGTGCGGGGCAGTCCGGCAATGTCTTCTTCGGGGAATGCTGTAGTGCAGAGTCGGATATTCTTGAACGGCTGGATTGGGCCGCTAACGAAAGCGGCCCATAGTAGTCAGATTTCAATGGCCTCTGCTAAGGCAAGTGCATCCTCAAGCTCAACACCGAGATACCGAACGGTACTGTCCATCTTAGTATGCCCAAGCAAGAGTTGTACCGCGCGCAGATTGCCTGTCTTCTTGTAAATTTGAGTGACCTTTGTCCGCCGCATTGAATGCGTGCCATATGCGCTTGCTTCCAAACCTATAGACGTGACCCAATCACGCACGATCCGCGCATACTGGCGCGTTGAAATGTGCAAACGCTCATGGAAACGCCCTGGCCAAAGGTATTCCGACCCAACCATGAGTTCGTCTTCCATCCACTTCTCGACGGAGGTCCGAGTTCCTTCAGAAATTTCGAAGCGGACCGGTTTCTGAGTTTTACTTTGCAGCACCGAAGCCCGCTCCTTGATCTGACCAGAGGCCATGATGTCAATGACTTTCATCTTCACCAAGTCACAGCCGCGCAACTTGCTGTCGATGGCCATATTGAAGAGAGCGAGGTCGCGATGGTTCTCTGCGAGCTCCAATCTTACTCGAATTGCCCAGACGAGTTTGGGTTTTAACGGCCGTTTTTGACCGACGATGCGTCCCTTGTTCCAAGCTGGGCGAAGCGCGCGAATGGCAGGTAAGTTTGGTGTTTCCATAACTGATCCTCCTTTCCGCCATTCCCGCCCACAACGACAACCCGACGTTGACGAAAGAGGATATCACAGGATGGCGCGTTGCCGCCGAGGTCGGCCGCGAGTCCTACCTCCCGAATGCCGCAAAGTGAAACTCTTTTAGGTACGCCAAAATTAGACCTTGGTCACCGTGAGACGTGCTTATCACCGCAGATTTCACTGGGCAAAGTTACTAACATGTTGCGGGTGCCAGCGTCACAGACGGAGTACATGCACCGAACACTGAGCATGGCGAACAACGAGAGCAGCCGTGGAACCCAAAAAGAACTCTTTCATCCCAGGTTTGTGTGAAGCGAGGACGATACAGTCGATGCCGTGTTTGTTGGCGTATTCGGTGATTGCGCGACCCGCCGATTGGCTCTCGATCAGGATAGACGACACTTCTGTCTCACTTGTTAGGCGCTCGGCCAAGCGCGCCTTTGCTTTTTGGAGAGATTTTTCTGCAATCCCTTCGTCCATATAGTACATTATCTGTCTGTTTGGGGGCTCATGAATATGCGCGGCAGTGATTTTTCCACCTTCGGATACAAGGGCATGTGCCGCCGCAAGTGCGTGTTCACTGATGCCATGCTCCAGGGACAGCGCGACTAGAATATTTTCGTACATATTAAACCTCCGTATTTAGGTTTTCAGTTTTCTTCTGCGGAACTGGCCTCTCCCACTCCATCTTTAGGAGGGCGCTCAGGCACCCCAGCCGTAAGGTTGGGGTGCGTGCTATTTCGTCTTGGGCTTTTGCGCTTTCTTGCCACTACCGGCTGAGCAGGAGATCAGGCAGGAACAGGGCCAACTCTGGGACAAAAGTCGTCAGCATCAGCGTTGGAAGCCATGCAAAGACGATGAAGATCAATGTCGGCCACAGCATGCGCGAAACCGGTTCATCACAGACCTGAGCTCCAAGGTAAAGCAGCGGCGCAGTTGGTGGAGTGATGTTCGCCATACCCAGATTCACACCAATTACTGCCGCGAAATGGATCGGATCCATGCCAGTGCTCTGCGCGATGGGCAGCAAGATCGGTGTCGCCAAAAGCAGACCCGAGATATCGTCCATCAGCATCCCGATCAGGATCAAAACGATGTTGATCATCAACAGAACCACAATCGGATTATCCGATACCGAATAGACCATCTGCTTTGCAAGCTGTGGCGCGCCCTGCGCGATCAGGTTGTCCGACACGATCAGAACCATGAAGATCATGACCATGACAACACCGATTGTTACACCTGAGTTCTGAATGGTCTGAGCCAAGGTCTTCCAGGTCAAACCGCGGTAGAAGTAGATTGCGATCGGGATCGAGTAGACAACGGCTATACCGGCGGCTTCTGTTGGTGTCATGATGCCGCCATAGATCCCACCTAGAATGATAAGAGGCATCATTAGTGCCGGCCCAGCCAGACGCGTCTGGACACCAAATGTCGGCAAAAACGGCTTGGGACGCTCCGTCAAGTTAATGTCGTCGTATTTCCTCAGCATGAACTGATTGACCACAATTAGTAGTGTGATCAGGATGAACGCGGGCAGAACCGTAGACAGAAAGCACTTCAGAACGTGTTGCTGCGCAACCCAGCCATAAAGGATCATCGTGGAACTTGGCGGGATCAAAAGCCCCAGCGGACTTGCAGCTACGATCAGTGCCGCTGATTGCCCGCCCGGATAGTTGGCCTTTTTCAGGTGGGGCATCATGATGCCACCAATGCAAGTCAGTGTAGCATTCGCACTACCAGAGATAGAGCCGAAAACCCCGCAGGCCAATACTCCAGCGGCGCTGAGCCCACCTTTAATATGGCCAATGAACATTTCAGCCAACGAGACAAGTGGCGCTGCAATCTTGCCTTTCTCCATGATGCCGCCAGCGATCATGAACAGCGGGATCGCCAGAAGTACGAGGGAACGAATGCCCGTGGAGCCGGTCGGCAAGTAGCCGGTGATTGATTGATCTCCGACCATGGCGATGAAAATCAAGACCGCTCCAAACGCCACATAGACGCTAACGCCCAACAGCAGCATTAGGCAGACAATTAGGAGACTTCCTCCTATGATCATTGGGTTTCTCCTTTACGCATTTCTGATCTCAGGGGAAGACCGAGCCCCTTGCGGATATGCACGTACAGATAAGCAGCCGTGAACGTTGCCATGAAACCAAAGGCAATCATGATAAAAATCCGCCAGCTCACAAACGGAATTCGCAGCACCGGGGTCGCGCGCAACCGTGGAAATGAGAAGTCATCGAGCAGCGAAACATAGCACGCGTACATGAGGAACAAGATCACCAGTACCTCAATCAAAAGGACGATGAACCCACGCCACCAAATCAATCTGGGGTTTTGGATCACGATGCCAAGAATATCTGCGTTGATATGCAGATTGCGCGCGGAGGCCAGGACGGCTCCTGCAAAAAAGCCAATGATACTGATCCCCAGAAGCCATTCTTCATAGGCAAATAGATCGCCACCAAATCCATACCGGATGACAACAACAGCCCCAAACGTGAACGCCATCAAAAAGCCGGAAAACATGACGATCTGTCTCATGACAAAAGCCACTGCTTTCAATGGATACCCGACCACGATTGGCAGTTCGTCGGTGATTTTTTGCGAAGTCTTGTTCTCTGCGCTTTCGACGACCAATGGACGGTCAGCTTCTGAGTTAGACATCTTTCTCCCTCCCTTTGTTGAGCCAAAGACAAAGAAGGGCCAACTGATGTGCTGGCCCTTCTTTTAGTGTTTATTGTTGTTCTTTAGCTGCCAGCAGCCGGTCGATGATGTCCTGACCTACGTTTTGAGCCATCGAAGGCCAGACCGTCTCCTGGACATGTGCGGCCATTGCAGCCTGCTCTTCGTCGTTCAGGCGCAGGATGGTGTATCCTTTGTCCAGCAGTTTCTGACCGAACACTTCGTCATTCTCGCGGTTGTAAGCAAAGAAGTCTTCGGAGGCTTTGGTCATCGCCGCCTGCAGCACCGCGCGCTGCTCGTCATTCAGCTTGTCGAGCGTCCGTTGCGAGGCGTAAAATGTCGTGAGTTCCGAGATCGAGTTATACTCGACAAAGTGGGTCCCAACATCCGATTTGGCGAAGATGGAATAGGTTGCTGTCTTTGTGCAGCAGATTGCGCCATCTACGATACCGGCCTGAAGTGCCGGGAAGATGTCGCCCCAAGCCATGGTTGTCGCCTGGTAGCCCAGCTCTTCAACCATCGACTTTACTACGCTGGACGACCAAACACGAATGTTCATGCCCTTGTCGTCAAAGTTGCTCCAGTTCTCCGGCTCTTGCGAAGCAACGATACCGATGAACCCTTCAGGGTTCTGCGCCATCACAGTCACACCATATTCGTCGGTGATCTCCTGCAGGATGGTGTTGAACTCGGAATCCATGTTGAGCAGGGTGCTCTGCATGTCATCCCAACCGCCCAACAGGAACGGCATGGACAAAAACTCAAGGCGCGGGTCGGTATCGGCATAGATAAACGCCGAGGCCAGATCGATATTGCCGCGTGCAACATCTTCGAACAGCGCCTCACCCGAACCCAGTTGGTTTGCCGGGAATACTTCGATATTCAGGCCGACGTCTGCTGCCGCGACATCCGCTGCGACCTGCTCCATCATTTTCGTGCCCTGATGGTCAATCGGGAACACGCCGGCAAATCGCAGCGTCATGTCTTCTGCTGCGGCTGCCGTTGAGAGTGCGGTTGCAGCGATCAAAGCGGCACCACCCATCGCGCCGAGGGCGCGGCGGTTTATCTTCGTAATCATTAAGGTTTCCTCCTCAGTGGTGTGTGTCCCGCCGCAATACGCGCGGCGGGACATTTCTTTGCTTCAATTCAGCAAAGTTCCGGGGCGACGAACTCGTACCCGAGATCATCGGCCACAGCCTTGTATGTCACCTTGCCGTGGGCCACGTTCAGGCCGTTCATCAGGTGACGATTATCCGCAAGCGCTTGCTTCCAGCCATGGTTGGCAATAGCCAGAGCGTGCGGGAGCGTGACGTTGTTCAGCGCGTAGGTCGACGTTCGGGCGACTGCGCCCGGCATGTTGGCGACGCAATAGTGAACAACATCGTCGACAACATAGGTGGGCTCTGCGTGAGTGGTGGCTTTGGACGTTTCGAAGCAGCCGCCCTGATCGATCGCCACGTCCACGACCACCGCACCGGGTTTCATTTTCGAGATCAACTCGCGCGTGACCAGCTTGGGCGCCGCAGCACCCGGGATCAGAACCGCGCCGACGACCAGATCGGCAATGGTAACTTCTTCCTCTAGAGCAGCTTTGGTAGAGTAGACGACCTTGGCCGACGCCTCGAAATGGTTTTCCAGCTTTTCCAGAACCACCGGGTTGCGATCCAGAATGGTGACATCCGCGTGGAGGCCAACCGCCATTTGAGCTGCGTTGAACCCGACCACGCCACCGCCGATAACGACAACCTTGCCGGGCTTCACGCCGGGCACGCCGCCCAGCAATACACCCAGACCGCCTTTGGCTTTCTCCAACGCGCTGGCCCCGGCCTGGATCGACATACGGCCTGCGACCTGGCTCATCGGTTTCAGCAGTGGCAGACCGCCATTGTCGTCGGTGACGGTCTCATAGGCGATGCAGACTGCGCCCGAGTTGACCAGATCTTTGGTCTGCTCCGGATCGGGGGCCAGATGCAGATATGTATAGAGGATCTGACCTTCCCGCAGCATGGCGCGCTCAACGGCCTGAGGTTCCTTCACTTTCACGATCATTTCGGCATTGGCGAAAATATCGGCTGCTGTTTCAGCAATCTCGGCACCAGCGGCACGATAGGCATCGTCGTCCGCGCCGATGCCAACACCGGCATTGGTTTCCACCACAACATTATGCCCGTGCGACACCAATTCTGCGACACTTTCAGGGGTCAGGCCGACCCGATATTCATGGTTCTTGATTTCCTTGGGAACACCAATGAACATGTCCTTCACTCCTTGGATCGGATGATCATTTTGCTGTTGGCATGACGAACTCGGCACCTTCCGAGATGCTTTCGGGCCAGCGCTGCATGATGGATTTCTGCTTGGTGTAGAAACGAACACCCTCTTCGCCATAGGCGTGCATGTCGCCGAACAGGCTTTTCTTCCAACCGCCAAAGCCGTGCCAGGCCATCGGAACCGGGATCGGAACGTTGACGCCGACCATGCCAACCTGAACCTGCTTGCCGAACTCACGCGCAACATTGCCGTCACGTGTGAACAGAGCTACGCCGTTGCCGAACTCGTGGTCATTGATCAGTTGCAGGCCTTCCGCGAAACTCGAGACGCGGACGGAGGACAGAACCGGGCCGAAGATCTCTTCCTTGTAGATCTTCATGTCGGGGGTGACGTTGTCGAACAGGGTGCCACCCAGGAAAAAGCCTTCCTCATGCCCTTCGACCGTGTAGTCGCGGCCATCGACCAGCAGGTCAGCACCTTCTGCAACGCCAGAGTCGATGTAACCCTTGATCCGGTCACGCGCAGCGGCCGTAACGATCGGGCCCATCTCGGCATCCAGCTCAAGGCCATTCTTGACCTTCAGGGTTTCGGCGCGCTCTTTCAGAACCGGGATAAGTTTGTCGGCAGCATCGCCAACCAGCAGAGCAACCGAGATCGCCATGCAGCGCTCTCCGGCTGAGCCATAAGCCGCGCCGATTAGTGCGTCGGCGGCTTTGTTCATATTGGCGTCAGGCATCACCAGCATGTGGTTCTTTGCGCCACCCAGGGCCTGAACCCGTTTGCCGTGCCGCGCACCAACCTCGTAGATGTAGTTCGCAATCGGGGTCGAACCGACAAAGGACACGGCCTTGACGTCGTCGTTCTCCAACAGTGCATCCACGGCGACCTTGTCACCTTGCACGACGTTGAACACGCCATCAGGGAAACCGGCTTTCTGCATCAGATCCGCGTAAAGCAGCGCTGCGGACGGATCGGTCGGCGACGGCTTCAGGATAAAGGTATTGCCTGCGGCGATGGCGATCGGGAACATCCACATCGGCACCATGACCGGGAAGTTGAAGGGAGTAATCCCGGCGACAACACCCAACGCCTGACGCGTTGTCCAATTGTCCATGCCCGTGGAGACCTGCTCCGTGTAATCACCCTTGAGGAGTTGCGGAATGCCGCAGGCAAACTCGATGATGTCGATGCCGCGCTCAACTTCGCCCTGCGCGTCGGTGAAAACCTTGCCGTGTTCGACAGTGATGGCGCGGGCCAGATCGTCCTTGTGCTCGCGCACCAGCGCCAGGAAGTTGTTCATCAGGCGGGCGCGGCGGATTGGCGGTGTGTTCGACCACTTCGGGAACGATGCTTTTGCCGCGGCCACTGCGTCGTCGACTGTCTGGACGTTCGCCAGCGACACCGCGCCGGTTTGTGCCCCGGTTGCGGGGTTGAATACCGGCTGGGTCTTTTCACCGGATGGAGCAGCGATTTGGCCATTAATGTAGTGGCCGATCAAAGCGATCGGGGATGCATCTTTCATGATGTCAGTCCTTTTTGGGGTTGGAAGTCAGGGGTTATGGCAGGTCAGCCAATACCTCTCCAAGTGTTTGACAGAGTGTCGTAATTTCAGGTTCCGAGATGATCAGCGGCGGCGACAGGGCGATGATGTCACCGGTGACCCGGATCATTAGACCGGCGTCCCAGGCCCGTTTCATCGCATCATAGCCCCTTGTCCCTGGCGCGCCCTCTTGTGGTGCAAGCTCGATTGCGCCCACCAGTCCCAGATTGCGAATGTCGATGACATTTGGCAGGCCTTTGAGGCCGTGAAGCTGATCCTCCCAAGGCCCCGACAGCAACGCTGCGCGGCGGAACAGATCGTTCTGCTTGTAACTTTCCAGTGTCGCCAGAGCTGCAGCGCAAGACACCGGGTTGGCCGAGTAGGTATAGCCGTGGAACAACTCAATCGGCGCATCGGCGTTTTCCATCGCCGAGTTATAAATCGCATCGGAAACGACGACAGCCCCCATTGGGATGACACCGTTGGTTAGGCCTTTTGCCGTCGTTATGATGTCCGGCTTCACATCGAAATACTCCGATGCAGTCGCGGCACCCAAACGACCAAAGGCGGTGATGACCTCGTCGAATATCAGCAGAATTCCATGCCGGTCACAAATTTCCCGTAACCGCTTTAGGTATCCTTTCGGCGGCAGAAGCACACCGGTGGACCCGGCCATCGGCTCAACGATCACGGCTGCAACGGTCGACGCATCGTGAAGCGCGACCAACCGTTCCAGATCGTCCGCAAGTTCTGCCCCATGTTGCGGGCATCCACGTGAGAACGCGTTTTTCTCCAGATCATGGGTATGGCGCAGGTGATCGACACCGGTGAGAAGCGTGCCAAAATGCATACGATTCTTAACAATACCGCCGACCGAGATTCCGCCGAAGCCGGTGCCGTGGTAGCCGCGCTCTCGCCCGATCAAACGGGTGCGGGCCCCGTCACCGCGCATCCGGTGATAATGCAGCGCAATCTTGAGCGCCGTATCAACGGACTCGGAGCCAGAGTTGGTGAAAAAGGCGTGATTCATTCCCTCAGGCATCACCGCCGTCAGCTTCGCCGACAACTCAAACGCCTGAGGGTGGGAGAACTGGAAATTAGGCGCATAGTCCAACTCATGCACCTGCCTCTGTACCGCTTCGACGATCAGTGGATCACGATGACCTGCGTTGACGCACCACAGTCCGGCGGTACCATCCATGACCTTTCGGCCATCAGAACTGGTGTAATACATCCCGTTGGCCGACTGGATCATTCGGGGCTCGCGAAGGAAATCACGATTGGCCGAAAACGGCATCCAAAACGATGACATTGTGTTGGGTTGATCAAGCACGTTCATTCCTCGTGAGGCAGATTTTCATTTGATGCCAAATCTTTGCAGAGTTCAGGCATTCCGCACACCCGGCTTTGTGGGAATCTGTAAGTTGTTGAAAAACAGACCGTGCTCACATAAAGTGCTTTCGATCAAAAGCGAGAAATCACTGAGGTAACGGTTTTGTCATCAGATTTGGAAACGGCTCGTCGCCTGAAACTGATTCGTACCTCAAAGGGTCTCAGCCAGCGTGAGATGGCCAAGCGTGCTGGAGTTGGTAGCGGGACAATTTCTCAAATCGAAAGCGGATCGACCCAACCCTCTGTTGCTTTGCTCAAGAAGATTCTGGCGGGCGTTGATATCAATCTGGGGTTCTTTTTTAGTTTTGAACTCAAAAATGAAGACAGCTTTTACTTTCCCCATGGAACCATGCGCGATCTTGGGTCACCTGGGGTATCCTATTTGTTGGTTGCAGGTGAGCGCCGAGACAGGAAACTACAGATGTTGATTGAGGAGTACGAAGTAGGTGCAGACTCGGGTCGAGCTGAACTGTCTCACGAAGGTGAGGAATGCGCTGTTGTGATAGAAGGACGGCTGGAAGTCACGGTAGACGGGCAGTCCAGGGTCTTGGGTCCAGGAGATGCGTATTACTTTTCGAGTATTCTGCCACACAGGTTTCGGAATGCCGGTGATACGCCCTGCAAAGTCATTAGTGCGTGCACTCCTTCGTCGTTCTGACTGAAACACAAGCACTCTTCTGTGAGTGCTTCAATAGTTCGCGGGTTGGTCAAATTCGATAACCAACTCAGAATGTGGAAATGAAATCGACATTCGCGATCAGGAGCCAATTGTCGCCTTTCTCGCGCGATCCCCGACGGGGGGCTTTTTAGATTTCGCGCTTGCAGCGAATGGCCGGAATGCGGGCTGCGGCTGCAGAAATCCAACAGGGTGCTCAAAGTCTTCTGTGGGTGGCTCCTGCATTGCAAGAGTTTTTTGGCGATTTCTGCGGTCGCTTTTGTCAGTACTGTCGTCTGTCCGGCCTGTTTGTGCGGCGGTGTTCCGCTGGCCCTGATGAATTCCGCGAGCGAGGTTCCAATCGGCTTATCGACCTAAAAATAGGGCCGCAGACCTTGCCGGAGTGTCCTTGCTCTTGGTTGACTTACTTCCGCATCATCACTTCAACGTCTTGCATCTCGTGGGCAGTTGGCGCGGTCAGAACGCAGGCCGCCGGTATTCCTGTTTCTTCGTGAGCATCGCCCAGATGGCCCGCGCCGCTTTGTTTGCCATGGCGACTGTTGCCAGCCGGAACGGTTTGTCGGCAATGATCTTGGCTGTCCAGAGATCAACCTTCTCTGGCGAACGTTTCGCCATCACAGCGCGAGACGTCATGCCCACGACCAGCAACTTGCGAATGTAGCGATCACCCTGCTTCGTGATCTTGCCCAGACGTTCCTTGCCGCCGCTGGATTTATTGAGAGGGGTCAACCCCAGCCATGCCGCCAGATCGCGCCCTGTCCGAAACTGATGCGCGTCACCGATTGTGGCGACAATCGCCGATGCCGTGACCGGCCCAATTCCAGGCATGCGCATTAATCGACGTGCATCTGCGTTCAGCAGGGCGTGTTGTTCGATCATCTTCGAACAGCCGTCGATGCGCGCGTTCAAGCCGATGAGCTGATAGCACTGGATACCAAGCATGCCGTTGGCGATCTCCGGCATCTCTGGTTGGTCGCCATCAAGGTGACGCTTTGCAAAAGCCGTGATTGCTTCGATCCCAATCGGCAAAATATGCCCAAACTCGCGCAAAAGGCTACGGATCATGTTGGCCAGCTGCGTGCGCTGCCGGACTGCTAAGTCCCGGGTGCGATGGATCGACAATATAGCCTGTTGATCTTCAGTCTTGATCTCAACAAACCGCATGGTCGGGCGACGGACCGCTTCACAGATTGCCTCAGCATCAACAGCATCGTTCTTCCCGCGCTTCACGTAGGGTTTGACGTATCCGGCGGGCATGAGCTTCACATCATGGCCAAGCTTGCGCAGCTGTCGGCCCCAGCGATGAGACGAGCCGCAGGCTTCCATCCCGACCCTGCAGGGTGGGAGCGTTTCAAAGAAGCGGAGCAGCTTTGCGCGTTTGATGGCCTTGTTGAAAATCACTCGGCCGTTCTCCGAAATGCCGTGAACTTGAAAAACATCCTTGGCCAGATCCAGGCCTACGGTCTTTACTGTCATTGGGTGGCTCCTTTCCTAGCAGTCGATGACAACTGCACTTTGGCACATTCGATGCCGGTGGAGCAGGAGCCACCCACCTCATCCGGTTTGGGCCGTCTGCTGGCCCTGTCGCTGAAACTGTGTTGCACTCGAGATCAACTGTGAGCCTAGCCTGTGAATTCGAATTTCTCGCTTGGTACAGCCGCAGTACCAGAAGTGTTGCAAACGTTAAGTATGGTCACTGCTGCTCGTGCAGAAGGAACGTCTATCAAGTCGGAGTTGAGTCGGACAAATGGGCTTGTGATCTACAACTTGACGATCTGGTCACGCGATCCATTTGATTACCAGAGTAGCTGTGGCGGCTTCATAGCCGCGCGTGATAAACTGCTTGCAACGCATAAGATCAGAGATGAACCATGCGGCTACCTGACAAGAGCGATACGGAATATGGAACGGGCAATGTCCGGGCATTTCTGGAAAGCCTGACCGGCCCGTCTCGCGGAACCGTTACCTGGCTTGTCGGTACCGCTTTGTCCGCTTCATTAGGTCAAGACCGTTTCCTGAAGATAAGGCGGAAAAAGGATGTACCCCCACATGACGAAGATGTGGCGACCTTTCAATGGTCGCAAGGTAGTTACAATCTAAACGCATTGCCCGGTCGGGATATCTGGGTCAATGGTCAAAAAACTGCTTCGGCAGTTCTTAGGCATGGCGACATGATAGAGTTTGGTGAAGAGGGACCCATGTCGCGCTATCGGGTATGTGAGGTCTCATTCCCAGCGCATCACACGGTCGAAGACATAATAAGTGACGCTTATGTGTATGCGCGCTCCAGCCGACGACCCTTCGCCAGAAAAATGTCCGGTGCGCTGCGCGAAGGCGGGCGTCGGCTGACATCACAAACCACGGTTTTGTTCAGGGTTACCGTTATCGGTGTGCTTCTTCTGATCTTTGCCTTTGGCTATTTGCTTTTTCAGAACGATCGGAAGCTGGCGGACAGCCTTAAACAGGAGTCTCTCAAGATCGAGGCGGTTGCTGTCATGCTTACGCAGACGCGAGAAGATGCGCTGACGGCGGATGATCTGGTCGTGCTCAGAGAAGCGTTTGACAACCAGGTGATTTCCACCGAGCAGCGCCTTGGCACTTTGGAAGAACGCGCTGGTGCGTCAAGGCGAGTTATCACAGCCTCGACGCACTCTATTGCCTTTATCCAAGGGGCCTACGGATTGCGTCAAACCGAAAGCGGCAAATTGCTGCGGCATGTGCTTGGCCCGGACGGGGAGAACCTAAAAACTCCATTCGGAAAACCATGGATTGAGCCAGATGCGGCAGGCGCGCCGGCAGAATTTCAGTTCACCGGAACCGGGTTTCTATTGCAGGACACCTCTCTTTTGGTGACCAACCGTCATGTCGCCTTGCCCTGGACGACCGGGGATCGGGCGCAGGCCCTGAAGGCAGCAGGGCTTGAAGCCGAAATACTTAGTCTGCTGGCTTATCTGCCAGAACAATCCGAGCCAATGGAAGCGGTATTGCTTAGGGCAAGCAAAACGGCCGATCTGGCGCTTCTGTCCGTTGATGCGAACCGTGTTCAAGGGCTTGGGCTTACACTGGCACCTGACCCGCCGCGTGCAGGTGAAGAAGTTTTCCTGCTTGGATTTCCGACTGGCCTTAAGGCCTTGATTGTGCAGGCTGGGCCGGGTTTTCTGAAAACGCTTGAGAGCGATGGCACCGTCGAATTCTGGACGATTGCAAAAAATCTTTCAGAGCAGAACAAGATCAGGCCTCTGGCCAGCCGGGGGATCGTCGCCCAGACCAGTCCCGGTGCCGTCGTTTATGATGCTGAAACCACAACCGGCGGAAGCGGCGGACCTGCCCTGAACCGAAACGGCGAGGTGGTGGCTATCAATGCCGCGATCTTACCTGAATTTGGCGGCTCCAACATCGGTGTTCCTGTATCGCATCTCAAAGTGCTTCTGGAGGAAATCCGGTAGCAGCCACTGGGGCGAAACTCTCGCTGGCTGTTGCCATCGACAGAGATAGCGCAGAACTGTACCAGTTCTGCGCTTAGCTACGGTCTAAACATTGAACTCCCTGATATGGATCGGGAACGCAGGCCAATTCGTTCCCGATCAGGTGAGGCAGGTCGTGTAGCATGAAAGATGCTTCGCGCTGCCGGGAGCCGTTCTTCGACACTCACTTCGAGATGGGGGACTCTGAGACCCAGGGGTCGCAACCGAACAGCGGCAGCAGTTTCATGCTACG
Source organism: Ruegeria sp. K3 (assembly GCF_056531845.1). Taxonomy (NCBI): domain Bacteria; kingdom Pseudomonadati; phylum Pseudomonadota; class Alphaproteobacteria; order Rhodobacterales; family Roseobacteraceae; genus Ruegeria; species Ruegeria sp. K3. The sequence goes on from NZ_JBQFMM010000014.1 coordinate 79,948, forward strand.
AGCCAAATCTGCCACATACTGTTTTAGTTGAATAGCGAAATTGCTTCATGCATTATATTTGAAAATCGAATAGATACCCCATGGATATTGAACTCGCGCGAACATTTCTGGCGATTGTCGAAACGGGCAGTTTTCTGGAGGCTGCCAACAAGGTTTACGTCACGCAATCAACAGTGAGCATGCGTATTCGGTCACTCGAACAACAGCTTGGACGACCAGTGTTCGAGCGCGGAAAATCGGGTGCTACACTTACTCCGGCCGGGCACCGCTTTCATAAACACGCGCAGGCACTTGTCAGGTGCTGGACACAGGCCCGGATCGACGCCTCCCTGCCTGATGCGGTGGAAGCTGCTCTGGAAATCGGTGCTGTGCCCAGTTTGTGGGACGGGTTCCTGATCGACGCGATGCCAGAGTTTATGCAAGCGTTTCCGAATGTGGCGGTTCACGGGTCTACGGTTTCAACTGAAACACTGCTAAGCCAAACGACTGCGGGCGCGCTGGATTTGGCTGTGATGTATGATCCGCGAAACACTGTCGGGCTGACCGCAATGCAGTTGTTCGAAGATGATTTCGTACTCGTAAGCAGCGATTTTGATACCTCGCGAAGCCCATTTGAAGAAAACTATGTTCTAATCGACTGGGGGCCGGAGTTCCGTGCCGATCACCTGCTGAACTTTCCGGAAATTCCGACGCCAATGTTGCAGCTTGGCATTGGAACTCTTGGCCTGAACTACTTGAAAGCCCAGCCGGGAGCCGGATTTTTCCCCTGGCGGGTAGTAGCGCAGGAAGTCGAAACCGGTTGGTTGAAGGTGATTGAGGATGCTCCTCGGTTTGCTTATGCCGCCTATGCTGTTTTTGCAGACGATGATCCTGAAAGCCTCCCCTGCAAGGCCGCCCAGCTATTGAGTGCCTTTGCAAAAGAACAGTTTCCCGTCACGGCCTGAGATGGCGGACTACTCACGGCTTACCATGTAGAAGGCGAATGGTCAGTTTTCGGAAGCCTCCAGGGCTTCGGTCGCTGCGGGCTGCATTTTGCCAGACTCGAACATTAGACCTGCAGTAATCACGACCATCAAAACGCCGCCCATGACGGCCCAGTACCTCCAACCAAAAGACCTGTGCAAACGCATTTCTCTCTCCACGGCCATCCATCGAGACCAGATCAGTATAAGGAGGAATAAAAGTCTGCCAAATCGAAAGGATTGACACTCAAAGAGACAATATACTGAAAACAAACATCTATTCAGATCATCGATAGCACAGTTGAGAAAAAATCATAAGGTTTGGCACTCCGAAAACGAAGATTGATCCCCTAAAATATCGAAGCAGAGGGAAAGGAGGTTTCGATGGATAGGCGTTGGATTAATCGCGTTACCGAACACATAAGGCGTTTCATTGCGTCACAACGGTTCGGGATCGTGAAGCATTCGGCAGCAAAACAGCAGGATTTGCAAAGCCCACAAGATTGGGACGATGCCGCCGAGATATGGGACCCGTCCGAATTCGACCCGGAAAAAGAAAACCGGGAACGACGTTTGCGCCCGAGCGATTACGAATGGGACACAACCGGCGAACTTCCTTGGCGCGGGCACAATCACCGATTCAAAGGAGGCTGAGGGAAATCCAAGGCCTGAACATTGGATATTACAGTCACAGGTGACGCAATACTCGCGTCCCCTGATCCCGCATCGCATACCGTTTGGGATCCGAGCGCACCGAAGAGGAATTCCCGCTCCGGATAGCATGACCGAAAACATTTGAGATTATGGAAAAAAATTACGTCGCTTTCGGCCTCTTAGGTCGAAAACAGCGCAGCGCCTTCTGTGTGTTTTGGCAAAATCCAGTACCAATCAAAAACGGTGTACAGAATGCTGGAAGTTCATTCGATTCCCGGTGCATTTACCGCGCGGGAATGTGAGCAAATTGTTGCTGCATCACAAAAAGCCCCGGCGAACGAGGCTCTGCTTGTCGGGCAAAACAAGGATCACAATCTGCGCAGAGCGGATGTGACTTGGCTGGACGACGTCGACGGCTCTGATTGGGTGATGTCACGCCTGATCAATCTGGTTCGTCGCTCCAACACCAGCAAGTTTGCCTTTGATCTTCGCGAGTTCGCGGAAAGCCCGCAGATTGCCTGCTACAAAGGATCAGATGGTGGTCATTTTGCGTGGCATTCCGATATTGGCGACGGGCCCGTTGCCCAAAAAAGAAAGCTGTCTATGGTCGTACAGCTCAGCAAACCCGGGATGTACGACGGCGGTGACTTGGAGATTATGCCGGGCGCTTATGCTGTAACGGCCAGCCGGCATCAGGGGAGCGCGACCATCTTTCCAAGCTTTTTGTTGCATCAAGTGACACCGGTTGAGAATGGTGATCGGTATTCGTTGACGGTCTGGGCACATGGCCCGGCGTTTCGCTAACGTTTTCCGTACTCGTTTAATTTAGAGTCCGAGACTACAAGGCTAACGATTCCTTTCGTGTAGGAAACAGAGTCGAAAGTGTTAGGCTTGCCTTTAACATATTCGCTGAAATGGCATTTCCTGTGGTCCAACGTCTCTGCGAAATCCTGGAATCCGCACGGTACTGACGCCTGAGTTGCTTTGGTGACTCAATGGCTGGCCTCTATTATGTATCCGTCGGTAAGCGACTGGCGACTGATTTTTCATGGATTAAGTTTGGCAGGCTCACCATATCAGAAGCAACTTTGCCAGCTGCCTTTGAAGTACTTTCGACAGATATGCGTGTCTGACCCAACCGGGGGTGCAGCTTACGAGCCAGAATCCACGTCCAAAGCAAACCTGCGCCACCCGCGGCGAACACGCCAGAGAGCGGTGCTACGAGAAGAACCAGCCAGGCGGCACCAGGTGTAATAATACCCGAAACATCGCGAAAGCTCGCGTAAATTGCTGACATCTCAGTTCGTTCGGAAGGTTTGACTGCGAGAAGGAACGGCAAACCTGCGGAAACATCGAGCAAGATCAGGAAAATCGAGCCCATCATTAAGAACGCGATTGTGACTTCAGGGATTCCGAATGGAACTCCAGCAAAAAGAAATAGCAGCCCGGACATGAGGAATCCGGTTCTGACTGCTGCGCGCACCGAACTGCGCTGCATAAACCTAAGCATCAGCGGGGTGCAAAACAGGGCGGCATTGGAAAACGATAAAGCAATCCCTCCAAGCTGGCTGCCTAGCCCGTTCTGAACCGCATAGATGGGCAGATATACGACATAAATCCACCACCCGCAGGAACGAACGACTGCGAATACCCATCCGGCAACCAATCGCGGTTGCGCAAAAAACCTCCCGAAATAGGCGAACGGATTTGCGGGAGCGCATTGGCTTCTGGTGATGAGTCTGCCGTTTCCGAGGCGCATAACAAGAAAGATGAGCAGCATGACAATCGCTGCACCGGCTGCAATCAGGAACGGTGCAGGTTGCCACCACTCGTACAATATCGCGCCAAGTGCAGGGCCAGCCGTCCAACCCAGCGCACTGTAGAAAAGCCGAGATGTCTCAAAACGTCCCAGTTCAATCCTGGCAACATGGTCGAGCACATAGGCGTTGAAGCACACAAATGTCGTCACAACGGCGAAAGTCGTGAGTGCAAGCCCCGCAATAACGGTAGCAGGGGTCGCAACGGTCGTCACAACCGCACCCGCGACGTACGAAAGAGTGCCGAATACATAGACCCATCTCCTTGGGACAAACCGGATCAGGTAGGGAACCAGAAAACCGATCAAGAGTGAAACTGTGCCAATGGCGAAATAAATTTCGGATACAAATCGCGCATCCTTCAGCGCGTTGTATATCGCTACCGGAAAAACAGAGATCAAAATACCCCTGGCAATCGCCTCTGATCCCGCCAGAATGGCGAATCCCCGCACGCTGGGTGCTGGCGCATGGCGAAGCCATTCTGGTATTCGGCGTTCATGCATGAGAAGTGCTCAATAGACTGGGAATCAGTCAAACCTGTTTCCTCATTTTTTCTCTCCTGGCAGCGACCCGATGTCGTTTTTGCTAATCGTGTAAGTTACAAAAATTCCATAACTGAATTTCGTTTTTTCTTTTTGGGAACCCGCTTCGCTGGCGTTCAATTTTCAACGCTGATTACAGCGAAGGGATTGCTTGAACTCGGGCTGGATTTTCGAATGGAGCATTGCGACCATCAATTTGGAAAAGAATGCTGGCAGGGTGGTCAGCATTTCAGCGGGTTGGTCGGTGGTTGCATCGCCATAAACGAAACGAGGCCGCCCGAAGGCGACCCCGTCCATATGCACTAAGGCTTCAGCAGCTTACATCATGCCGCCCATGCCGCCCATGTCGGGCATGCCGCCGGCAGGTGCCGCGCCTTCTTTGGCGGGCTTATCGGCAACCATT
>NZ_JBQFMM010000015.1:0-75202 GCF_056531845.1 Ruegeria sp. K3
GTCTCCGGGCTGCAAAGCCTTGCTCCCGTCCCGCCCTCCGGTGACACTTCTGCTTTGCAGAACCAGTGACATTTCTACTTGGTTGCAACAAAACGTGAAGCCGGGGCACATTCTAAACTGGGTTGCGACAATTCCCCTATCTTGCTGAAAAGCAAGGAGAACAGAAATTGGCCCACACGGAACTGGATCTGCGCGAGCGGCGCGCAATTGAGAACATGCTAAACGCAAAGATGCCCGTCAGCAAGATAGCGGTCGAGATCGGCAGACATCGTTCCACGGTCTATCGAGAGATCAACCGGAACCATTTTGAAGACTCCGAACTACCGCATCTAAATGGTTACTATGGCGTCAAAGCACAACGAACGGCGCAGACCAGACGCGCTCGACGGCGCAAGCTGATCCGGTTGGAAAACCTGCGCGCGCATGTCATCAACCGTTTGATTGCAGGTTGGACACCTGAACAAATCGCTGGCCGCCTCGGCTACGACGATCAGCCTGTCCGCGTCAGCCACGAGACGATCTACGCCTATGTTTACAGCCCGGAAGGCCAATCTGAACAACTGGCGCGCCATCTGCCAAGTCGGCGCAAAAAACGCCGTCCACGTTACGCCAGACGCCCCAGAGGCCAGGTTTTTCCGCCGGATCGGTCTATTCATCAGAGACCAGAGCATGTGAAGGCGCGCGAAGAATTTGGGGATTGGGAAGGCGATCTTATGATCTTCGAGCGCAGCACCGGCAAGATGAACGTAGCCTCGCTGGTCGAACGAAAAACGCGGTTCGCGGTTTTGTTCCGCAACAACGACCGCAGTTCGACGCATTTCATGAACAAACTGATGGACGTAATGGAGCCCCTGCCCCAGCCAGCACGTCGCTCAATTACATTTGATCGGGGTTTTGAGTTCCGAGAGTGGCGCAGACTCAAGTCAGGCATCGGAACAGAGAGCTGGTTCTGTGATCCTCAAGCGCCCTGGCAGAAGGGATCGGTTGAGAACTTGAACAAGCGGGCTCGCCGATACCTTCCACGCGACACCCAACTCGCGGCGCTCTCAAATCGCAAAATGAAGGCGATTTGCGACCGCCTAAACGGGACACCTAGAAAGTGCCTTGGATGGCAAACTCCAACCGAGGCATTTAGAGATGAACTGATGAAACTGAGATAGCGGAAACCGTCGCAACGACCCTTGAGACTTCTCGGGTGTGCGCTACCTTCAAGTGCGACTCCTATTAGAAAACAATGAGTTATCTAATGAGGAGATTGTGCCATGGGAGCTGTTTACACGCAACTGAGCATTGAGGAACGTCGCAGAATCGAACGCTGGCGACATGCAAAGGTCCCTGTTCGCGAGATGGCGCGTGTGCTGAAGCGCTCGAAAGCCACGATCCACCGTGAGATCAAACGAGACTTATTGTCGGATTCTTACCTGCCCTGCCGACTGTCCGTTCCCTTGTCGCGACGACTCCCGAAATTAGGTCCGTGAGATAATTGTCAACGACATCACGGTTGGGAAAGATAGTGCTGCCGACGACGCCAATATCGGCTCCGGCACAGTACATTTTGGGAAACGTCTGCGGGCCAACAGCTCCGTCCACTTCGATCCGTTGAATGAGCCCCCGCGTTTTGAGTCGAGCCGCGTGGTGCAACGTCTCGAAGACTCGAGGCTGAAAGGGTCGACCTGCCGCACCGGGCATGACGCTCATCGCCGTTAGCCGTCGAGCTCCGGTCTGCCGGATGGCCTCCTCCGACGGCGCTTCACCGGGGTTAAGCACCAACGAAACCTCGGTTCCAGCACGGCTCGCCGCACGCAGGCTTGCCGTCAAAGTCTCGGTCAGGGCATCCTGGTGCACCGAGAGGCAATCTACGTTGCGCGACACTGCGAAATCTACAAGGGTTTCGGGCTGGTCCACCATGAAATGTACGTCCACTGGAATCGAGAATTGTCCACAGATGTCTGAAAGTATCTCTTTGGGCAAGCCCAGCCCTGAAAACGCATTGTCGATGAAGTCGATGTGAATGCGATGAACGCCGAGGACCTGCAATTCGGCGATTATCTCCCCTAGCTTGAGCTGGTTGAGGCAGATGACAGATGCCGAAAGCTCGAAACCGGGGTCAGGTCGTACGCTGTTGCAGAGTATAGGCATCGAAATCAGAATCCCTTTGTGGTAATTATCCCAAAAATGATACTTGTTTCCACATGATGAGCAAACACAGATTCCGAAAAACGTGCAAAAGATCGCTTATCAACGGTCAGGATTTTATTGGAGTGTACAGCATGACGGCAATTATTCTTTTTTAACATTGCCTTGGCGGTCAACTTCCCTGTACTTTTGTTTCAAATGTTTCCGTTGAACTCCTTATGAAGGACGAGGCTTAAACTTAATGAACGAGAGATTTCAAATCAGAGATTTTTCAAGATATATACATCGGAACTCAGACACTGACTCTATTTCCGCGACAACCCACATCATGTCGGATGCACTATAGACCCGAACGTGGCGAAATCGCACGAAGGAGGATCGGAATTTGCACGACTTTGGTGACATAACCTCAGATCGATTGCCCGCGATCGCCTCGAGTTGTCGAGATTTCGACCGCTGGTTTCCTAGTGCTCTGGCCCGGTTAGCTGACATGCTCACAGACGCTACAGGGCACGTAGCTCTACACCCACAGATCGATTCGAAGTTCCCGGACGGAGAAACCTATGTCGAACTGCCCCCGTTCCGAGAGGGGACCCCCGTATTCCTGCACCAGGCGCTGGTGGACAACAGTGGCGGCAGGCCAGATGCCGCGCTTTTCTCCCTAATGATCGCCGCGCGAGCTTACCGGCAATACGGCGCGGGGCCGATCACGGTGATCGTACCGTTCCTCGCTTATGCCCGGCAGGACCGGGTCATTCGCGGCCAGCGCCGTCCGACGACATCGGGGCTCATCGCGGACCTACTCTCTGCGGCGGGGGTCGACCGGGTCGTAACTATAAAATCAGGGTCTAGCCTGAACCTCAGCCTGCAATTCCCAACCCTCGCCCTGCGGCAGATAGGCCTTGTCAGTTACCTAGCGGGCTGTGCATCCCGCTATGACCCAGACAGCACAATCTTAGTGGCGCCGGACGCCGGGGCTCTGGCCGACGTCCGGGCAGTCGCCGCCGAAACCGGCCATGAGGTCTTTGCGGCAGATAAGATCCGGCTCAACCCCGATTTGGTCCAATTACGCCCCGGCAGGAGTTCCCCCAGCGGCAGGTTCCGGCACGCACTTGTGCTCGATGACCTAGTCTCTAGTGCAGGAACTGCATGCGCGGCCTTCGACGCAATGCGGCAAACCGGGATCGAGAGGTTTTCCATTGCCGCACCCCATTGTCGCCTTACACGAACTGGACAGGAGCGGCTCGACGCCTTGGCCCAGACCGGCGAACTAGTCCGGTTTCATACAACCGACACGATCCCGACGGCCTGGCACTCTCCGGTGCTGGAAGTGGACCCTTTCCTATCAGCCTTCGATGCCGAGTTGCGAAACATAATACAGGAGCCCTTCGGAGCCTTCCCCTGATCAGACCCAAGTCCGTGTGTCAGGTCATCAAACTGACAAGCGAAAGGCTCGGCCAGCGGACCAGTCTAGGGCGATGCCATTTTCCTTGAAGGCGGCAACCAACTCGGCGGCGGTGTTTTTGGGCCCAAACAGGGTGCAACTAGACACGGAATGGTTAGCCAGCAGAGCCGCCGGGTTCTTTACACCGAAACAAGCATCGGTGCCAACTGCCAGTTCCTCGTAACCATGCCCCTCCAGCATGGAGAAACTGAACCGCAGTGCCTCCATCGGGTCGACAAATCCAGAATTGGTCAGCACGATGTCCCCGTCCCTGGACTGAACGCACACGCAGAGAGTCCGGCACAGCCGAACACAACGCTGCAGCATCGTCTCGTCCGCCGGGAACCCGGCCTCGTAGAGAATGTCATGGGCTGCAGCGACGCTGCTATGCCGGTAGACGGTTTCGACCGGCAAGCGGCCCAGAACGACCACGACCTTGCGGTTGCGCGCTTGGAATGTTTCTTCGCTGATCCGATCGGCGATCCCAGCTTCGATGGAAGGCGCGCCTAGGGTGTGGAACCTGTAGTTGGCGATCGCATCAAACACCTCCGTGTCGACGGTCCCATTGTAGACAAAACACCCGAACTCCCGTTCAGCATTGACTTCTAGGATGGACCCCAGCCGTTTCTGCCATCCCGCCCGTACAGTATCGACAGCAAAGACCGGCATGGCGTGCTTGCAATACACCAGCCAATTGGGCTCCTTACTGGCTAGTTGGTAGCCGGTGTGAATGTCGAGATAAGCATTCATCGACAGCGGTTGGCCGATCACGGTCAGTTTTGGAAGTTTCACCTCAATCAATCGGTCTTGTGCATTGATTCCGTAGCTGAGAGTCGACAGTTCGGTTTCGAGGTTGTGGGCGGAGTCGGTAATATGGTGACGCATGACGTGAGGTGATCCTAGCTTGTCTTGGTGAGGTATGTGCGTGGCGCGCCGGGTCATGCCCGGTGCTCGCAATAGGCAAGGTTATCTGCGGCGACTTGGGCGGCGGCGATGTACTGGTCCACAAGCTCGGGACAGTCCTCGTGAAAGACCCCCGCAGGAAAGCAGATCGTTCTGTCGTATATGCTTTCGCTGACTGGGCAATGGGGGGTGTGATCGGGTGGCACGAGACCTCGGCGCATCGGCAGCAAGCCTTCGGGCAAACGCCCCTCTCGAAGGTCTCGGAACAGCGCCTCGCGAGGCAGCGGTAACCGCGTTGCGGGGGAAACCCTTGCCCCCTCAATGGTCATGAGCCGGATCAGTTCATTCCGGTTCGCTCCCGGAAGGGCATCGGGGTCGAAGCGCGCATGGAACCCATACCAGCCGCCCCTATCAACCCCAGGGGCAGTCCAAGGAGGCTCGATCCCAGGAATCCTGGCCAAACCAGCGCTCAAACGCTCTAAGTTTGCCCTTTTGCGGGCGATTAGCAAGTCGAGTTTGTCGAGGTGTGACTGGGCCAGCACAGCGGCCACAGGCGAGCCCCTCAGGTTGCCTCCTAGACCCGTATTGGCATAGACTGCCAGATCGGGGTCGCGGACTGAAACCCTTGATCTCTGGCGTGCATGGCCCAACAGACAGGCACGTTCAAAAACCTGTCGGTTGCGTGTCAGGAGCATCCCTGCCGTTCCGCCTGAGATCATTTTACCAGTGCCAAACGAGAACGCAGCGGCATCCCCGAAGGTTCCAACAAGTTGGCCGTTCAGACGAGCACCATGAGCGTGAGAGCAATCCTCAATCAGGGCAAGCCCGTGGCGTTGGGCAAGCAGGGTCAGGCGGGTCATGTCTGCTGGATGGCCCCATAGATGCGTCACCAAAATCGCCCTTGTGCGCGGCCTAACGCAAGAACTCGCTGCCTCGGGATTCATGGTATCAGTCAATGGATCGCCGTCCGCGAAGACTGGGGCCGCCCCGGACAGCAACACTGGTGTAACCCCTGACACAAATGTGGTGGCTGGGCAGATTACTTCGTCCCCGGGTCCGATATCCAGGGCAAGTAGGGCCGATAGGATCGCGGAAGTGCCTGAATTCAGGAAAAGCGCATGACCGCCGCCGTGATAGGCCGCAAAACTGTCCTCGATCCGAGCGATTTCGTCCCCGCGAGCGTAGTCGAAAGTCTGGCCTGCGGCGATCAGGTGGCTGGCGGCCTGAACCGCTTCGGCGTCGTAAACCGGCCAATCCGGTGGATGGGGTGCAGAGACGATTGGTTCGCGAGTCATTGTGCGGTAGACTTCACGCTACGGCGATCCGGCAAGGTGAAGGCAAGCCGTAGGCCGTCACGCCCTACGCTGGGCGAGTCGGAGAATCCGGCGACGGCAGCATAGGTCGCATCTCCGAAACCGATCCGGTCAAAGAGCTTTTTCAGCATGAAGAACCGGCTACCTACAGAGATGAAATCATCTACAACGAGGCACTTTCGCGGCACAAATGACGCCGGGTCCAGAGCAGCCTTCAACCTGTCGGATTTCAGGTTCACGATAAGGCAGGGCAGGTCGAAGACTGCGGCAGTCGCGACCGCCAGCGGAATGCCACCAAAGGCCGGCGCAATGACCGCGTCAAACCCTTCTGCAGGGGATCCGAACCGCCTAGCTAAAGGTACAACAGTCTCGTAACGGCTGATGCCAGGGATCGTGTCGTAGAACCGGTTTACCGGCTCGCCCATGGTTGTCAGGTAGTTTCCGTGGTGGGTCAGAATCGCATCATCGAAGGTCAGCCCCTCATCGGCTGGTGGCGGTGGGATTTCGATCCCGGCTAGAGCACGGGTACCCAGAGGCGTAAGCGGGCCGTCCTCAACGGTTACGATCGAGGCCCCCTTGGGAAGCGCTTCCTCAAAGGTACCCCAATGGCGGGCCTCAGCGTGATCGGCCTCAGCGACGGCACCTTCGATTTGGGCTGTCATCCCGGTGTCCTTGCGAGAGGCCCGGACAAATGACATCTGGGTACGGTCCGCCATGAAGGCTAGGCCCGCAGCCATCGCCCCAGGAATACCGTGGCCTAGGTGTTGCCGTGGCAAGGGCTTCGGCGCTTTGTCGGCAGGCGCGAGTGGACCCGCTGCATGAATCTGGAAGAACGGTCCGTCGGTTCGCACGATCAAATTGGCAGCGGAGTCGGTGGACAGATCGGTCATGCGTAAGTCTCCTCAAACGTGAGGACCTGAGCTAAACTGCGCGCATTGCGCGCCGGATTGCCGGTCCAAGTGAACAGTGTCGAAGGGATATCCCTGGCCAAGGTCGAGATTTGGTGGGACAGGCGCTCGTAACCGTCCGATGGCTGGTCCGACGCAAACCGGTATCCAGGCCGGATCGGCAGGATCACCTCCCCCATCAACCGGGCGAAACTCTCCTGCCTCTCGCAAGGCTCAATGAAGGGGTGGGACAGCGTCGGGTTGGAATGCACGAAGAGGATCGCCTTGAGAGGGGTTTCGAGATCCCCTCGAGGCAGGTTCCTCAGCTTGATCATTTTCTTGCCTTCATCAGGGCCGACTTGGGGCAGGCAGGCTGCAAAGTCAGGAAATGCGCGGCCCATAGCGCTGACAAAGCCGTGGCCCACAGTCGGGGGCTGCGGCATAGCCAGAACCTGCCAGGTGATGCCGGGACGCAGCAGCACGATGTCGTTTGACAGGAATCGTGCCCCGTCGGCGATTCGGGTTAGGGCGGTGCTGGTCTTTCCGGCGCCGCTTGGCCCGATGAAGATCACCGCCTTGCCGTCGGGGTCCTGACAGGCCGATGCATGCAGCATCACGACCTGCTGCTGTTCCCACAGGTGCCGGGCGATCATCGAGGTTAAGTAGGGGCGCACATGATTGATGAAAATCTCCGTCGGCTCACCGTCGGGAACAAAGACCCGAACGCAGGTTCTTTCCGCACAAATCCGGCTGTCGCCGAAGCCCGGCCGCGCAGACCGAGGAAAGCCGCCGGTTTTCATGCGCTCGATCGCAAGTATCAAGTTGGCGCCCGAATCGGCGTCTACCGGCTCGAGATAACGCCCATAACTTGCCTCGAGAGCCGGCTCAAAACCCGGCACGTCGCTAACGACACGAATCCTGATACCCGAAATCTTTATTCCATAGAGAAGGCGTGTCATGTCAGTTCCTTAACCCTGTTCGGCAATTCCGTATCACCTAGCAGGTTGGCCACCTCACCGACGTTGTGGACCAGCCCATCCATCGAGGTGGCGTTGACCGTGAAACGGGTGGTTGTCGTGACGTAGTCCAGAGATCCAACTTGCCGAAGGACCCCTGCGTTGTACTCCGGTTTGACTGGGAATTCGCAGACGAACTTGCGGTCGCCTGGCTTCGGCGACTCAACCCCTGACCCAACGGCCAACTCCCCGAGCCAAGACAGGACGTTAATCCCGCTTGCCAGCATCGACATCCTAAGGGTCGCGGCAAGACGCATGTTCACCTCGAGAACGCTGAAGCCGTTGTCCTGACGGACCGCCTCGACCTCGACAATTCCGTCGGTGCCGAAATACTCGATGATCGCCTTGCCGTAGCGGTGAAGATCTGCAGCATCCTTGGCAGCGCGGAGAGATGGCGAGCAGAACCGGAACCGACGGGCAGGATGATCAGCGCCCGCCTGGGCAAGACCCTTGTAGACTGGCGGCATTACACAGATGTTGCCGGGTGTCCCGGCAACGATCACAGACAACTCCTCCCCCTCAACCAGCTCTTCAAAGTAGGCAGGCAGGTTGTCGTTCAAAAAGTCGGTTATCGCGCTCTTGTGATCCTGCGGCGACCCGACAAGAAAGTTGCCTTTACCCTCGTGATCGGCGCTGCGCTTGAGGTAGGTCGGATAACAGAGGGTCTCCCCGGTGTAAAACTCCGGTTCTTCACTGGTGACATAAGTGGGCGTCGGAATGGACAGCCGGCTGAAGACCTCCTTCATGTAGATCTTCTCTGTTCCGCAAAGAGCAGCCTCCGTGCTTGTTGTGACGACCCGCAAGCCTGGAACCGCAGCGAGTTGCTCGCCTAAGGCTGTGTCCTCGACCAAACTGTCCTGATGCGGAAGGACAACAACTGCGTCGGGCGACTCGGCCAAGATCACCTCTGCGCGCGCGTCGACATCAAGGTCGGTCTGTTTGATGATCCGGGCTATCCCGGGTGTAGAATCCGGCCCTTCGACCCCCGTGATCGCGACGATGGTGCGGTAGTTTGGAGAGGTAAGAAAGGGATAAATCCACTTATGCCAGCTCGATGTTCCCAAAACAAAGACAACCAACGGGATTGGCGCTTTATCGCTCACTTTAGTATCAAGATTTTTGGTTGTATCCATTTATTGATTTCCCTTTATTGTCCGATAGTAATGTTTATCCTGTTGTTTTTAAACACTATCAGAAAATATAGAATCGTTCTGATGCGGTAAGCAGGGCATAAATCTCAATTGGCAGTCAATGCCAAAAATTGTCGTATTGTTTTTCGGAGAATCTCCGCTAGTGTATCAAATTGTGGATTCTTCCACATTCTGAAGTCCGGCATGTCGCCGGGCAAACCTCTCAAAAGGAGAAGACAATGACCTATGAAGCTCCTAAGGCCAAAGAAGTAAAACTGCCGGTCGCCCTCGCCGCCGAAGGTTGAACTGGTCGAGGAGGGGGCTACGGCCTCCTCCTTAATCTTAGGATCGTATCATGACTGAGCAAACCTACGACTTTCCGCTGGAATGGCGACTCCGCAAGGTGGGCGCGAAGCAATACCTGGTTGGATCCAACCGGGCAATTGAGCTGATTGGCACGGCCCCCTACTTCGTTGAGAAACTTTTGGACGGCCTGTCTCACGACCAAATCGTCTCTGACGCGGCTGGAGACTTCGCGGTCGACCCCAGAACGATCGACCGAGACCTAGCGTCTTTCGTGGATTACCTTCGAACCGCCAAGATCCTCTGATGAAGACAGAAGAAAAGACACTGGCAGGCATGCCGCTATGGGCTGGAGCAACTGATCACCTTCTGCTGCTCACCGTGGCGGCGATGTTGGTTGCTGCGGCTCCTGTCCCGCCCTTTGCTGCATGGGTTGCTGTGTTGACCGTACAGACAGTTATTATCTGGAATATGCGGCGCTTCATCGAGAACATGCCTCTCCTCAAGAAGCTGCTTTCGACGCTGCCAATGATCCTCGGATCGCTCTTGGCGGTTCTGTTCTTCCCTCCGCTGCTCAAGACCAGCCTCAGCTCGGGCAGCCCTTGGCTCGCCCTCGGCCTCGGAGTCGTTGTCTTTGCCTTTGCAGGGGCCAACCTAAGGCGAACCATCGATTTTATCCGCAACCCCGAGATGATCGCCTTTGTCGTCCCCGGGGTTAACTACAAGATGGCCCGCGCAGAAGCCGTCTATATTTTGCTCGCCCCGATCGCAGAGGAGTTGGCCTTCCGGCATTTTCCAGCACTCGTCTTTTCGGTACCCGGGCCATATTTCGTCATCGCCGTCAGCGCATTCGTTGCCTCACATTACATCAATCCTTGGCAAGGTGCTCGATTCGGGGTCGCCCAGATCTTAGAGCTGACAACAATGGCCGTCGTACTGACCCTCGTTTACCTGGGCTTCGGACTAATCTGGGCCGTACTGGCTCACATTCTCTACAATTTCACCGCAAGGGGTTTCTATGTCAGTTATCTCGTCAAGCGAGCCCACCTGGCTTGACCTGCCTGGGTTTCTCGCCCGTAAGGGCGTGGACATATCCATGATCATGCAGGCGATGTCGGAGGAGAACGTAGATTTCCTCGGCGGGTCCCTTGTCCGGGGACATGGGACCGAAGAATCCGATCTCGATGGTTTTGTCGTGCTGGACGGTACCGAGGAAACCCCGGTCAAGAACCTCATCGTCAAGGGGGTCCGGATCGATATCGAGTACCTAACATTGGAGGAGTTGGAGTTCGCCCTCGATCGACTAAAGACCTACGACCCCAACGACCCTGGTAGTAACGGCGCGTCGCTGGGAATGAATCTCAAACGACCCTTAAGACGGCTGATCGACATGATGGGACGCATTGCGGAGGGCATGCCTTCGCCGACCACCGAGCATGCACAGATGCCCCGTCGGATTAGCGAGTCAGCCTTCGGCGAAGTAGCATCCTCGGTCTACTGGATGGACGCCGAGAATCGCTATGAGGACGCGCTTGGATTCCTCAAGGCAGGTGACTTACTGGCATGCCACCTATCCGTCATCGATTGCACTGCCTACGCCATACTAGCCCTTCTGAATCGGCAGGGGGTGTTCTGCGACCGGGTCAAATGGGTGTTCCACTACGTCGACCAGCTACCCAACGACCTACGCCCGGATTTCGAGAGGATCATCCTGCCACCGCAACTCAACCGCCGGCACCTGACTTGGGCCCTGCGCCAGAGTGACAAACTACTGATCGCTGCGAAATAGGGGGCTGCGATGGCGATTTGCATACAAACGGCGGATTACGGCCTGACCTCAGGGCTCCAACTGCTCCGAGTTGAAGACCGGGTACACCGGCAGGGTCGGCGCGGCTTTGACCATCGGGGCACCCTCGCCTCGCCAAATCGCGCAGACTACGCAAAGAACCTCAGCGCCGGCCTCAGTCGAGATTCTAAGTGCATCGGCCACTGCACCACCGGTCGAGATGATATCCTCTATGAAGGTCACCTTCTTTCCGGCGAATTCCTGCCCCTCGATCGCCCGGCAAGTGCCATAAGTCTTAGCCGCCTTGCGGACAAATGCCGACGGCAACCCGGTGTACAGCGAGATGGCCGTTGCAAGAGGGACGCCGCCCAGCTCGAGCCCAGCGATGATCTCGGTTTCCGGCGGGATGAGCTTGCTCATTTCCCTACCGAGGGGCGCCAGAAGGTCTGGCCGTCCCTCGAAGCGGTACTTGTCGAAGTACCTGTGGGAGGTTTGGCCAGAGCGCAGTACGAAATTGCCTTCGAGCCTGGAAACCGCAGCGATACCATCCGCGAGTTCCTGCAATGACATCGTGTTTCGTTCTTGCATATGCACCAGCCTCCAAGCCAAATCGGACCGCTCGTACAGGTATTGAGATACGTTGGCAAGTAGAATTCCAAGCCAATCCGAATCTCCTCTCGCCTTGGTTGTGGGCAATGTTTTTCAATACTACTAGGGCTTTAATTCATTTAAAGATCACCTCGGTCTGGACAAGGCTTTCTGCAGTGCGGGTTTCAGAGCCGCATGAATCCATTTTTTAAGATTAGAAGGGAGGAGGTCACATGATCTCTGAATGTGGCATCCGGGTCGAGAACGTCTCAAAGCTCTTCATAAGCCGTACACGTCGGAAACAGGCCATCAGTTCTGTTAGCTATGAGATTCGCAAAGGAGAGGTTTTCGGCATCCTCGGCGCTAACGGGGCAGGCAAGACGACCCTTATCAAGCTGATGTCTACTCAGATTGCGCCGGATAGAGGGCGGATTCTCGTCGACGGCTTCGACACGATCGTCGACCAGAGGCGGGTACGCAGCCGGATCAACGTCGTCGAGGGTGGCGACAAAGGACTCTATCCTTGGCTTACTGGCTTCGAGAACCTGCGTCTCTTTGCCCTGCTCTACCGGCTACCGATGCAGTCGGTCCGCGTTAAGGTCGAAGCCGCGTTAACCCGGGTCGGCCTTGCCGAGGACGCTTGGCACGCGCCAACGATGACCTATTCTAAGGGGATGAAACAGCGAGTCCTGATGGCCAAGGGCCTCCTCAACGACCCCTCTATCCTGTTTCTCGACGAACCCACCATCGGGCTGGATTTCGATGCCGTCCAGCGTATCCGCGATATCGTTAGGGACCTATCTCAGTCCGGCACCACCATCATTTTGACCTCACACAACGCCTCAGACATCGACGGCACCTGCCACCGGGTGGCGCTGCTGGCCGAGGGGCACAACAAGGGAATATTCCAGATCGAGGATCTACGGTCCCAATACCGCTCGCGAGTGAGTTTCCGAGTTACCGCTGAGGAGGCATTGGACAGTTTCGCGGCGCTGGATCCGGGCCTTGCCGTAATCAAGACCGCAGTTGGATCGACCGTCCTGATGTCTCTCGACCAAAAGGGGATCACAGCGCTCTACAGGCTGTTTTCACAAGCCCCAGATATCATTGACGACATTTCCGTTGAGGGAGCCTCGCTCGAGGAATTCTACGGAACCTTTATAAAGGAAACGGCGGCATGAGGCGGCTTTTCGAACTAGCCTGGTTATTCATCCGACTCAATACACGCAGGACGATGATGATCTTCGTTGGGCTGGTTCAGCCGATCTTCACGGTCTGGCTCTACGCCCTAAACTGGCCCCCTGCCTTTTCAGGGACCGAAGCTTTCTGGTTCATCCTAATTAACGCTGGTCTTGTGAACAGTTGGACGATCTTGGTGTTCTCCACTTTGTCCGAGGTGGACCGAGACCGCTGGACGGGGTTGCTGGGACAGTACTTACCAATGCCGACGCCGCTGCTCGGAATCATGGCGGTCCGGACCTTCGCCAATTTCCTCTTTCTCTGTGTCTCCCTTGCAATGACGGCCATATTGGCATGCATTGTAGCCCGACCGGAGACGGGCGATCTGCTCTCACAGGCTTGGGTTTGGCTATTGCTAACCATGGCGGCGATCACACTGATCGCAATTCTTTTCTCGATGATAGTGGCAATGACGGTGCGGGGCCGCGTCATCATGAACTTCATCGACTACCCGGTTGTTTTCGTTAGCGCACTTGGGTTCTCGGCCACGCTCTTTCCGAACCTGCTGACCCAGTTCGCCCTTTGTTTGCCCCAAGGGTTTCTAGCCGAAATGGCGCGCTACAAGGCCGGTGTTACGCCTACCAGCCCTACAGAACTGGTCTGGTGGCCGGCGACAGTTCTGGTGGGTCTAAGCCTTATTGCCCTAGCCACGACCTTGCTCCGGCAAATGCAGCGAACCCTTCTGGCACAGGGAAGCCTAGTATGACGACGGTCGAAAGATGCGCCAACCTTCTCGCCGTCGCCCAGCTGGGCCATCGCGGCAACAGCGAGGCCCTGCCCATCAGCGTCCTATTGGCCAACTCCGTCCTTGGGCCGCTGTTCTACGTCCTGTATTTCTTCTTTGTACGGTACGGTGCCACTGCGGGCACAGATCCGAAGGATATACTGCTTACAGCATTCTTATTAATGCCGGTGGGTAATACCGTCTTTTACCTATCCACCATATTCGCTCGGCTGCGCAACTGGGGGGTGTTGCGATATGTTTTGATATCCCGGGTCGGACTCTTCGAATTTGGCCTGGTCCAAGTGATCTGGGCGGCGGGTTTCGCGGTCTTCACGGTTTTGGTTGTGGCCCTACCGACTATGATTATTGTCGGCAGTGGTGTCGCCGTCTCAGTGCATTTCGCGATCGCTACGGTCATCGCCTGCCTATCCCTCAGCCTTGTCGGTCTACTGTGCGCCGTGGTCATCATTTCCATGCGCGACTACCTGATCTTCACCAACTCTCTGTTCTTTATCGTGGTCCTGACTTCGGGTGTCGTCGACGATCTAACCGGACCGGTCGACCAACTGCTAATGCTGAATCCGCTCCGACCACTCGTGCGCTGGATGGAGGAAACGGGAGCCGAAAGCCTTTGGGATTGGCGGATTGGCTTGGCCATCGGGGTCGGTCTCTTCTTTGCGCTGCTCGCCTGGGGCAGTGCTCGGCTTCAAGCCCGACGAATTGAGGTTGAAGATATCTGACAGATAGTGGCCGGCAGCCACAATAAGTGGAATAAGCTCGACCCGGTGGGCGGGATCTGGCTTGGCAATAGCTATTCACTGCGCCTACGGATTGGCTTGGCTCATATGATAATCTCCCAGAATGCCTTTACGTTCGCGGAAACAGAGCCGAAGTTAACCGGTTTGGCTTCGGCCATATGCCCCATACCGCTGCTGTCGACCAAGCCATGGGCTAGGTTTAGCGCACCGACTGGCGTCTTATTTATGAGACCCATCGTTAGCGCCGCTAATATTATTGGTTCCCGCCCGCAGCAACTTCTCAAGGTTCAATCAGCCTGTCAATTTCAGCCGCCGCCTCTTCTCCCTTGAGAGAGTTTTCCCACAGGGTCTGGGCAATTTTCTCATGCAGTTCTAGAGCTTCCGGTGCCTGGGTGACAAGCCCGACACCAATACCAATGTTCGGCTGCTGACCGAGCCGAAATGGGCTAATTGTCAATGTCGAGACCAAGCCGCTTCGCATGATCTGAAAGCTAGTGCTGGGAATCGGATCGTGGGCGACGCCGATTTGGACGCCTATTGGTTGGTCCCGCAGCATCCTGGCTATATGCCGCAACTCATTCACGGCGGCTTCACGCCGCAGGTCGAGTTCTTTTTCGGAAACTTCCGAGTTACTGGACATGCCCGACTGAAGGAATCCCTGCAACTCAGGAATCGAGACAATCGAAACGATCAGCGGTTTTCGCTTGCGGAAGTTCTCCTTGCGGATCCGCAGAAGTTCCAATGTGCTTTTCAGAATCTCGGGGTCGGTCGCGGGCACATCCTTGAGCACCTGCCCCAGCATCTCTTCGTAGCTATCCGAGGTAAGCAGATATGACACAGGGGAGAAAACTCCGATGATCTGGTCGCAATGCTCTTCGAGTTGGCGCATCCGCTCGAAAAAAGCGGGAGCGTTAGGCAGGTACTCAATCCCCACGCCAAGCAGGGTCGGCAGCGATACGTCTAGTTCCCTCGAAATTGCCGTTAACATCTCGATTTTGGCAATTTCGCCCTTTTCGGCCCGGTAAAGGGCGGCGCGTGAAATCCCCAGGCGAGAGGCCAGTGCCTCAGGGGTGAGGCCCCGCCCGGTCCGATGGGCTCGTAAACGTTCACCAATCTCGGCGAATTGTGTGTTTGCCTCGGGAAAATTTGACTCAGTCATACCGGATCTGCACTGTACTTACTTTCAAAATCTGGACGCCACGCCTATCCGGCAGTTCGGGCAGCCCTCGCTGAAGCGAAACTCTAGTCGATCGGTGCGCGAAACACCACATTGTTGTTTGACCGTTCCAGTGTCGTGTCGGTTTCCAGTCCCGTGTTCAAGCCGTCGCCACGGTTTCGCTTGTAATGTTGCTGTTGCAATACAAAAGAGAATACTCTCGCAGAAATTAAAGTACATTGTATTGCGATCTTCATTGCGATTATTGCCTCCGGCTCGCGTCCTTCAGGATCACTCCTGCATTGGCGCAAAGCATACTCATTGATCCGATAGACCAGCCTCCTCAGCGCCACAAGGAAGAGTTCCGCCAACAGACCACGGAGCGCGTCGATAGTTTCCGCACCCGGTCTCAAGCGTTTCTTGATAGACGGCTTCTGCAAAACGCATCTTCCCGCCAGACACAGCCCGCGAATGTCGCCTGCTGGCATACATCGAACCCTTCACCAAGCAGTTCGGCGTTGATGCTTCCGCGGGCAGATAAACATCCCGTCTTGATTCGTCTCATTATTGAGACAAAATGCTTGACTTCCCCCTCGTTCTTCATTCAATGTCGGGTCCTCAACAGGAAGGAACAGACGAAAATGAAGACCTCACTCTTAGTCGCCCTTACCGCGTTTACCTTAGCGGCCCTACCGGTTGTGGCACAGGAATATGTCGCCAAGATTGGGCATCTCGAGTCGCCCGAACAAAGTCGCCACATTTTTCTCGAAAAAGTCGCCGATCTTGTGAAGGAACGCACGCAAGGTGCCGTTGAGTTTCAGATCTTTCCCTCCGGTCAGTTGGGAAGTCAGCGCCAAATGACCGAGGGAGTGCAACTTGGGTCTTTGGAAGCAACCGTATCGCCCGCTGCCTTTCTTGGCGGCTTCAATCCAATCGTCTCGGTACTGGACATACCCTACCTAATCCCAGAGGATCTCGCGGAGGCCCAAGACTTGCGCGCTGGCCTTTTTGGACAGGCGCTGCTTGAAACCTTCGATCGGCGCGGTCTCGTAGGTGTGGCGCTTTGGCCGAACGGCAAGAAGAACTTCACCTCGAACAAGCCTTTAGATACTATAGACGAATTCGCCGATCAGAAGTTTCGCGTGATGGATAGCCGCATACTGATCGAGCAGTTCAATGCACTCGGAGCCTCCGCCATCGCACTCCCATTTGGCGAACTCTATACATCACTGCAGACGGGCGTCGTTGATGGTGAAGAGAACCCGCTCGACACGATCTATCGCATGAAATTCCAAGAGGTCCAGAAATACCTTGTGGTGTCCGAGCATGGGGCTATGGAAGATGTTGTGCTGTTCAACCCGACCTGGTGGGAGAGTCTACCAGAGAACTATCGCAACGTCATCACTGACGCCTTCAATGAAGTCGTGCCGGATCTAACTGCGCACAAGGCAGATTCAGTTTTGGAGGCTTTGGAACAAATCAAAGCAAGCAGCAACATCAAAGTCCGGGTGGCTTCTGCGGAAGAGCGCAGTGCACTCCGCGACATTATGTATGAGCCGACGAAAGAGGCGTATATCGCCCAATCCGGAGACGAAGGCGCAGCCATTATCAAGCTCTACGAAGGGCAGAGAAGCAATTAAAGATACGCTGCAACTTGCGTGCTCAGTCAAACGACAGACGCGCATCGCAGGAGACGTCGTGCTGAAAAACAAACCGCGATTGGCGTCTCCTTGCACCTGACTGAAAAAGGATAATCGACGCGATGACCTATCTCAGGATGGCCGAGCGAATGGTCTTAGTTTCCCTCTTTCTGACAATGTCAGGCTTGTTCTTCTTCGGTGTTGTAACCCGAGAAATCGGCGGAACGTTCGCCAGCAGATTCGCCTGGATCGAGGAGGCCGTGCGGTTAATGAATGTCTACCTAGTATTTTTTGGTCTCGGCCTCGCTCTCGAACGAGGGAAACATGTTGGTATCGACACACTGCGAGACC
Organism: Ruegeria sp. K3; assembly: GCF_056531845.1. Lineage (NCBI taxonomy): Bacteria > Pseudomonadati > Pseudomonadota > Alphaproteobacteria > Rhodobacterales > Roseobacteraceae > Ruegeria > Ruegeria sp. K3. Next base: position 17,375 of record NZ_JBQFMM010000015.1, read on the forward strand.
GGTTACCTGCTGCCTTTAGAACGGTCCTGATGAAAGCAATCGACGCCTCCGGGTTCCTGTTCTCTATCTACTTGGCGTGGTTGGGATACGGTCTCGCCTTATTCGTTTTTGACACCGGACAAGCCAGCCCGACCCTGAACATTCCGACGGGATATGCCTATCTCGCTCCGGTGGTGGGATTTCTCCTGCTCGCCCTGCGCTTCGGACTAAGTTTCTTCGGTATGATAAACCGCTTCTCCCGAACTGACATGAACGAATGGGAGTTGGAAGTATGATTGCGCTCATAGCAGTCCTTGCATTGATACTCCTAGTCTTAGGCTTCGAGATGTTTCTCGTTCTCGGAATTCCCGCATTGGCCGTCAAAGAAGCCTATTTTGGTAAATTGCCCGACGTCGCGGTGATTCAAAAGATTTTCGGCGGGATCGACCATACAACCTTGTTGGCCATTCCGTTCTTTATTTTTGCCGCGCATTTAATGAGTTCCGGTCAGATCGCTCGCAACCTCACGGGCTTTGTGCGCACACTGATCGGACACACCCGCGGCGGCATGGGTCATACCGTGATCGGGGGCTCCATGGCATTTGGGTCGGTCTCAGGCTCAGCGCCCGCAACTGTCGCCGCCATGGGCAAGATGGTCTACCCTGAAATGCGAAAATCCGGGTTTAGCGACAAGTTCAGCCTCGGTCTCTTGGTGTCGAGTGCAGAGACAGCACTGCTGATTCCGCCGTCAATCACATTTATTATTTACGGCTGGATGACCGGTACCTCTATTGCGCGTCTTTTCGCCGGCGGTCTTGCGGTCGGACTTTTTCTCGGTGCCGCGTTCGCGGTTTATGTCATGATCGAAGCACGCAGAGGCGGCATTGAGGGTGATCCTAAGACAAACTGGACACAGCGCGCGAAAGCAGCAAAGACTGCTGGTTGGGCGCTAGGTATGCCTGTCATTATCCTTGGCGGCATCTACTCGGGTGTCATAACCCCGACCGAAGCGGCCGCTGTAAGCGTCATCTTCGCGATCTTTGTTGAGATGATCGTCTACCGAAACTTCAGCTTTGGCGACCTGGTCCGCATCACCGAGCAGAGCGCCATCTCCACCTCGGTCATCTTCGTGTTACTGGCCATGGGTGGATTGATCTCTTACTTTGTCACGCTGGCGCAGGTGCCTGCCCAAATCAACGGGCTTCTGACGGCGCTCGACGCCGGGCAACTGACATTCCTGTTGGTGGTCAATATTTGCTTTCTTATTGCCGGAATGTTCATCGATCCAAACTCGGCCTTGTTGATCCTGGTGCCCCCGCTCTTTCCAGTCGCGACTTCGCTTGGTGTCGACCCAGTTCATTTCGGCATGATCGTTACACTCAACATTTCGCTTGGAATGATAACTCCGCCGTTCGGATTGGATATCTTCGTCGCCTCATCGATGCTAGGCAAGCCTGTGATGGACATCATCAAAGGCGTCTGGCCGTTTGTTGCTGTCAACCTGGTTGTACTTCTAATCATAACCTACGTACCCGACATCTCGCTTTTCGTTCCGAAGCTTATCTTCGGATAAATCGGATAAAAGGGAATAAACAATGAAAATAACTTGCAAGAACGTTGGGGTATCCTCCCCAGCGAACGGGAAGGCCTACGAAGTCGAAACCCGCGTCAAAAGAAACAATGAAGTAAATGGCGAATATCGCCTTCTGGTCTTGGATGCACCGCAAAATGTGCTGAATTGCCAGCCCGGCCAGTTCTTTCACTTACTCTGCCCCGTCACATCTGAGAATGCTCCATACCTTCGTCGCCCTATGAGCATCTACGGGTTTCACCCTAAAAAGGGCGAGTTGCATTTTCTCTACAAGGTTACAGGCGAAGGCACCCGCGCGCTAGCGCAACTTGTGACTGGCGAAAGCCTCAACATCCTAGGGCCCCTGGGAAAGGGCTTCACCATAAGGGAGGATTGGCAGCACCTGTTGCTGGTTGCTCGCGGTGTCGGCCTGGCAACCCTTGCCCCACTTGCGCAAGAGGCGCGGCGTCGTAGCCGAAGGCTGACGACAATTTGCTCCGCACGCTCGGAAGACGTGCTGATGTCAGTCGATCTCTTCCGCAAAATGGGCGCCGATGTGATCACCGTGACTGATGCCGAAGGCACGTCAGGCATGGAGAACATCAGGGCACTCATTCAGGATAAAATTGGCGCCGGCATGGTCGATGCGCTGTATACGTGCGGCTCTAACAGGATGCTCGCGCTTCTGCAGGAGATCGGTGCCCACCACAGAATCCCTGGTGAAATTGCTCTGGAACAGCAGATGGCCTGCGGACTGGGTATGTGCCAGTGCTGTGTCCGCTCATTCCGTCGCAACAATCAGATCGTCCAGGAGCGTGTTTGCTGTGAAGGGCCGGTTTTCGACATTCAGGAGGCATTGGGATGGTAGACTTAACCACAAAGCTTGGCACAGTAACTCTTAAGAACCCGATCATGCCAGCGTCCGGAACCTTTTCCGAAGAACTTGCCAGTGTGATCGACATGAACGAACTCGGCGCACATGTGACTAAGACTATCACCTACGAACAACGCGGTGGCAATCCGACGCCCCGCATTTGTGAAGTTCGCGGCTCGATGCTGAATTCCATTGGCATTCCGTCCAAAGGAATCGACCATTTCATCAAAAATGTCATCCCTTACTATCGAGAATATGATGCACCACTCGTGGTCAGCATCTCCGCCCACAACACCGACGATTTCGCCCGAATCTGCGAAGCGATTACGGTGCCTGGGGTAGACGCGATCGAAGTGAATATCTCTTGTCCAAACATTGAGGATGACGGCAAAGCATTTGCCATGCGGCCTTCGCCCACGCACAAGGTGATCACAAAATTGCGCGATGCCTCAAGTCTGCCGCTTTGGGCCAAGCTTTCTCCGAACACCGGCGAAACCATCGAAGTTGCACTTGCGGCACAGGAGGCGGGGGCGGATGCGCTTGTGGTATCTAACACGCTACTGTCGATGGCCGTCGACATCCAATCGCGGAAACCGAGGCTGGGAAACCTGATGGGTGGGCTTTCAGGTCCCTCACTCAAGCCCATCGCGCTGCGCATGGCGTATCAATGCGCCAAAGCTGTGGAGATCCCGGTGATCGGCTGCGGCGGCATTTCCACAGTCGAAGATGTGTTAGAATACCTTATTGTCGGCGCATCCGCAGTGCAGGTTGGTACAGCAACATTCATCAACCCGACGATCATGCCCAAAATTATCAGCGACCTAGAAGCCTACATGATCGGGAACGACATCTCCGATTTGTACGAGTTGATCGGTTCAGTTCGCGACAGCAATTCCGCCGATCCAATCGTCTTCATGGAGACCGCACCATGACCGAGGCTTCAGACATACCAAGGATTAACGATGAAGCGAAATTTGCTGAACAATTGTTTGAAGATATCGCTAAGCTCAGTCCGGACACGGTAGGCGTCAGCCGCCCCGCATTTTCAGAAATCGAAACGGCTGCGCTCAATTACCTCAAATCCGTATGCGAAGCGTTTGGCTTGGTGGCGGTTTTCGATGCAGGCAAGAATCTTGTGATGAGCCTACCGAAGGATGCCGACGCCCAGGAATTCGTGCTGGTCGGTAGCCACGTAGACAGCGTGCCGATGGGCGGCAATTTCGACGGATTGGCCGGTGTAGTTGCCGGCCTAATTTGCCTTCTGCGCGCGCGCGGAAACGGCGAGCGCTTTAGCCGTCCGGTTAAGGTGATAGCCATGCGGGGCGAAGAGAGCGTGTGGTTCGGGCCGTGCTATATCGCCTCGAAAGCGCTGACAGGCGTGCTAAAGGACGCCGAGTTGGCCGCGACACACAAGGGCGACCTGCGAAGCCTCGCCGACCACATGCAAGCAGTCGGCGTCGATGTTGCACCTGTGCGCGCCGGCAAGGCCCTGATTGATATGAGGTGCATCATCGAATTTATTGAATTGCATATCGAACAGGGCCCTTTGCTGGTTGGCAAGGATACTCCGGCTGCTGTAGTTTCGAGCATACGCGGCAACTTTCGGTACAAAGGTATCCGCTGTATTGGCGAGTCGGGACATTCGGGTGCTGTGCCGCGTGCCTTCCGGCGAGACCCGGTACTCGCCATGGCCGACCTACTGTCGCGGTTAGACAAAGCTTGGCTGTCGATTATTAAAAATGGCGGAGACCTTGTCTTAACCTCTGGTGTCGTACATACCGATCCGGAAAAGAACGCCCTTTCTCGCATCCCCGACTATATCGACTTCTCGCTAGACATCCGCAGCCGAAGTTCCGAAACGCTAATCGGCATGAGCGAGATGCTATCTCGCGAACTATCCGAGATCGAAAAACACCGGCGCGTGCGCTTCGATTTAGGTGAAGTCAACACTTCGGCGCCGGCCCACATGGACAATCAGATTGTCGCTGGGTTGAAAGAGACGATGGCGCAAGCAGGGTTGGAGCCCATGGTTATGGCGTCCGGTGGTGGGCACGATGCAGCGGTCTTCGCGAATGCAGGTGTACCGACGGCTATGGTCTTTGTCCGTAACCGAAACGGCTCACACAATCCCAATGAAGCCATGGAAATCACCGATTTCCTTACTGGCACGTCAATCATCTATAACTACCTTCTGGAGGGGCGTAAACATGCCAGCTAAGCTCTTCACAAGATGCTAGCTACTTCCTGCCAGTCCTCGGTCGGTACGAACTTGATGCGCTACAATTGGTAGACTAACGCTATGGCAGGAGTTCAATGGTTAAGAAGAAAACGGGTTGGCCATTTCAGGAAGGATTTATCATCGACGGAATGCAGGAAAGCCATGTGTTCACCGACTTCCGCTGGAATGACGGGTCCGTGAGCCGGTACCAGTTTGTCGACCCGGAGAGCTACGACGTCAGTATCGTCATCGTACGGCCAGTTTCTCTCAAGCTGCCCGAAGGCGAAAGTCAGTAAGAATACCAATTCGATTGAGCCATATTACCCTCGTAGTCGCCATATTCGACCAAGATGCTTCGAGAATAGGAGTGCCATAAGCCGCCACCCGTTGGATAGGAAATCTCCTGACCGCTTTCCGAGACGAATGTCGCAGGCCAGGGCGTGTGGGACCCGTAGACCCGCTGGATGTACCGACAGGTCCGGTTTTCGCGATCGCAGGAGCGGACCGACCAATCCCACTGACGGGGTTCATCACGCGGCTCGTAGGAGCGCCCGGTGAACCAGATCACATGGGTCCGGTTCAGCCATTCGTATTCCGGCAGATTGGTGTCGAGCTCACCCTCTCCGCCGGGTCCACCCAGCTCGACCGGCACATGGGCAAAGGTGCAGACCCCGAATGGCGGCAGGCTTGGCCAGGGCGTGATGCGGCGGATCATGGTACGATAGGCCCGCGCGCAGACAGCGCTCGGCGGGAAACCACCCGCCATGCAGAGCATGATGGCGCAGTCGATGTCATAGGCCTGCGCCTTCTGAGGGGCACCAAACACCGCCATCACTCCCATCGCCGCTGCAATCGCCTGTCGCTTCATGTCGCTCTCCCGCAAAAGTCGCGCAGACTATCTCGCAATATGTATTTATCTGCAATATGTCGTATTGACTCTATATGACTTTATGGCCTTAGTGTCGTGAAGTAGAAGGGCTCTCGTGGGGAGAGTCCGAACATGCCGATAGCGCGCAACCAGATCCTGATCACCATCGATGGTGTCAAAGACCTGTCCGAGAAGGGCATCGCGTTCCGCTGCCGGTATGAACTCGTGGGGTTCACGGACGATGGCAAGCCGCGCTACCAGTGCATCTACCTGCGCGAGGGCGAGCCGGAAGCCATTCTGGTGTCGACCAGGATCACCCCGCACGGGCCAGAGCCGCGGTATTTCAACATATGGCCGGGGCTCTTCAAACATCATCTCGAGTTCGGTGATGGGCGCGATCTGCGCTTTGGTCCTGACTACAACATCACCCTCGAGGTGCGCGGCTGACGTTATCGCCTTCGGCCGCGACGGCACGGCCCGGACTTCGGGCTGGACATTCCACGGCGCGAAGCCTGCCTGGGCTGGTCTGGATGATAGTGCTGAGGCCGAGGTCGTTCTGGCCTCGCTGCCTTCCGGTCGCGACGACATTTTAGCGCTGATCCAGACGACTGCCGTCCGCCACCAAGGGAACCGCGCCCTGCGCCAGGTTGGTCTGAGTGCCGACGATTGGCAGATCCTGTTCCGCGCCTTGGTTGAAGCTGAAAGCAGCTACAACCCGACCGCCGTGAGCCCCAAGGGCGCCTATGGTCTCGGCCAGCTGATGCCGGACACGGCCCGTTCTCTCGGGGTTGATCCACGCGATCCCGCCCAGAACCTCGACGGCGCCGCGCGCTACCTGCTCGCGCAGCTCGGTACGTTCAAGGACATCAACCTGGCGCTCGCAGCCTACAACGCCGGGCCGCACAGGGTGGTCGAGTATTCCGGCATCCCGCCTTTCGCCGAGACCCGCGACTACATCGCGCGCATCCATTGGATCCGCTCCCGGCTCGCGGGCACGCCCGTTGCCGCTCAGGACATCCGCGTCGCAGACCGGGTTCCAGCCCGCGCGCCCGTCCTCATCGATCTTCAGTAAAACAAGGGAATTTCGCATGCTTCGACATCGCCTCAGCCGCCTCTTGCCCATCGCCACAACCCTGGCGGCTTTCGCAAGCCCTGCCTTCGCGCAGGACTTGTCGCCGATCCAGACCATGCTGGAAACCGTCGAGGCCGCGCTGACCGGTCCCATCGGGATCGCGGTCGCCACGCTCGCGGTCATCGGCACCGGTTTCATGTGCATGATGGGGCGGCTCAACTGGGGCTGGTTTGCCTCGGTCATCATCGGGATCGTGCTGATCTTCTCGGCCGGCACCATCGTCGACGGCTTTTCCTGAGAACAGAGTAGAGCAGTGGCAGAACGATCCCCCCTCTTTCTGGGCCTCGCCCGCCCGCCCAAGTATCTGGGTCTCCCTGTCGGATACCTCGTGGTGTTGGCGACCGGGGTCGTTCTGCCCTTTATCTGGACCAAGTCGATGATCTTCTTCCTGATTGGTCTCGTCGCCTATCCAATCCTCTGGTTCGTCGCCGACCGCGAGCCGCATTTCTTCGAGGTCTTGCGCGTCTCCTACGGCTCGGTGCGCCCGACGAAGAACCGGGCCCTGCACGGAGGTGACAGCTTTGGCGCTTGATGCGGGCACACTTTCCACTCACGGAACGGCACTCCTTCAAGCGGGCAGCAGGGAGTTCGCGCGGGAAAGCTATCTCGCGGAGCATCTGCCGTATTTCGCGCTCGCGGATGACGATGTCATGGTCCTGCGCGAGGGCGATCTTTTGGCGACCCTGCGCCTTGATGGTCTCAATCCGATGACCAGCGAAGACGCGCGACTCGACGCGCTCAAACGTGCAGTAGCCGCCATCGTCGCCCAGACCGGCAACGCCTTTGGCTTCTACATCCACCGCATCTCAGTCCCGCAGAATCTCGGGATGCGCCCCATCGAGGGTGACAGCTTCGCCGCGGCGATCGATGCGCGCTGGCAAGACCATGTCAAAGACCTGCGCCCGGCCAAGCGTCAGCTCTATCTCAGCGTCATTCGGCGTCCCGACATCTCCGCACGTATCCCGCTCCTGCGGGCGCTGGCCCGCAAGGCCTGGGTCAAGGATCGCGCGACACGCATGCAGGAGCTGAACGAGGTCATGGGCTTCTTCGAGGTTGCGCTTGCGCCGGCCAACCCCGTGAGGCTCACGAAGTCAGGCGGCGAATGGTTGGGCTATCTCAACACGTTGAACGCGGGCAGCTTCTCTCCCGTAGCCTTCGGGCAAAGCGCCCTGCCCCTCTCGCACACTTTGGGCGATTGCCGCGCGACCTTTGATGGCGACGTGGTCACCCTGACCGACGCCGTGACCGGTCAGGTCAAATACGGTGCGCTCTTCTCGATAAAGACCTATCCGGCCCTCACCGATGTCACGCTTCTCGACGCGCTCGATATACCGCTCGACATCGTGCTGACGAACTCCTTCAGCCCGATCCCGAACAACATCATGGCCGAACGCATCCAGCGAATTATCCGCCAGATGCATGCCTCCGACGATGCCGCCGTCTCCCTGCGTGAACAGCTTGGACAGGCGGCTGACGACCAGGAAGCAGGCCGCATCGCCTTCGGAGACCATCACCTTTCCATCGCCGTCTATGCCCCGGACCGCGACACGCTCGAACGCGCCGCCGCCCAGATCAAGCGCGTGGGTCAGGAAATCATGTCGGTGATCGTGCGCGAGAACATGGCGCTTAAGGCGACGTATTTTGCACAATCGCCCGGCAATTTCGGATACCGGGCGCGCAAGACGCCAATCTCCTCGATCAACTTCGCCGACTTCGCCGCCTTGCACGGCAGCGTCGAGGGGCGTGGACCTGACCAGTCGCCCTGGGGCCAGACGATCTCGGTCCTACCGACGGTCGGCACATCGGGATACCGCTTCAATTTCCACGAGGCGGGCAGCCCCGGCAAGGAACCGACCGTTGGCCATACGCTGGTTCTGGGGCGCACCGGGACCGGCAAGACGCTCACCACTGCCTTTCTCGCAGCGCAGGCGCAGAGGGTCGGCGCACGGCTTTTCTTCTTCGACAAGGATCGCGGTCTCGAAATGGCCGTGCGCGCCCTTGGTGGCCGCTATAACGAAATCCGGGCCGGCGTGCCCTCCGGCCTGAACCCTCTCGATACCGAGATCGATGAACGTGGCCGCGCCTGGCTCTCGGACTGGCTTTCCACCCTTCTTTCCCGGGGTGGCACTCTCACGGGCGAGCAATCCCGCCAAATCCAAAGCGCGGTCGCGCAAAATGCCCATGCCGAGGGCTCGCTCAGACGCTTCGCGAGTTTCGAGACGCTGTTTCAGTCGCTCGATGACGACGGCGAGCTACAGTCCCGCGTCGCCGAATGGGCCCCGGGCGGGCGCTATGGCTGGGTCTTCGATGAGCCGGAATACGGTGCCGGGCTTGAACTGGCCTCCGACATCATCGGTTTCGACATGACCGAGATCCTCGATATGACAACCGAGCGCATGGCGGTCCTCTCCTACATCTTCCGCCAGATCGAACGCGTGGTCGAAGACCGCCGCCCAACCATCATCGTGCTCGACGAGGCCTGGAAGCTCTTGGACGATCCCTACTTCGGGGCGCGGCTGGAAAACTGGCTGGTGACACTGCGCAAGATGAACTGCGTCGTGATCATGATGACGCAGTATCCGAGCCAATTGCGGGATTCCCGCGTTGGCAAGACCATCGTCGAGACGGTGCCTACCCAGATCCTCTTCCCGAACGACCGCGCCACCATCTCCGATTACGACTTCCTGCGCGTGAACGCCAAGGAGGCGGCACTTCTCGTGCAACCCACTATTGGCCAGCGCATAGCGCTTGTCCGCTCGGCGGGCGACAGCGTCTTTGTCGACGCGGACCTCTCTGCGCTCGGCGACCTCCTTCCCATCCTTGGCGGCGGCGCCACCGGCGAGGCCCGCGTGCCCGCCGATTGGCGTGCCAATCCCGATTTCTGGAGACATGTTATATGAGTTCGAAACCTCTTCTCGCGCTTTGTGCCACCACGAGCCTTCTTTCCGCTTGCGAGAAATATACCGAGAAAACCTCGCCCTGCTTCGGACGCAATGGCGAGCCGCAGGTGACGCGGTCCGCCCTCTCCTTCTCGACCATGGGCGCACCGGCTCACGCAACAGCCAAGCCCGACTGCACATTCGAACCCCTGCCCCGTCCTGAATGAGCCACGCCGCGATCATATCCGCTGGGCTCTGCCTCGGCCTCGGTGCCCTGCCCGCGCAGTCTCAAGGCGTGCCGACGCAGGATAATTCCGCCATTGGCCGCGCCATCGCACGCGTAACGGCGCTGGCCGAGGATCTGGGCGTCCAGCAGGACAAGGACCGCGCCGAGTCAACGCTGGCCGATGTGCAGGCCGACCAGCTGCGCGTCCTCGAGGAGATGACTGCGGCCATCACCGGTCCCAGCTTCGATATCCGCGCGCTCGAGGGCAATGCAGATTTTAGGGTGGCGGCGGTCTATCCCAATACCGATCCGAGCCCGATGAACAGCCGTCTTTTCGGCGAGGGTCGCGAGACGGTCGAGATGATGATCGTCGAGGTTGCGGGCGAGTTCGCGAGTGCCCCCGGTGTGGCCCGCGCCGGTCTCTCGGCCACCCAGTGGCGCTGCCTTTTTCAGGCCCTGATCAAACAGGAGAGCCGCTTCAATGTCGCCGCACAAAGCCCGGTCGGCGCCTATGGTCTGACCCAACTCATGCCCGGCACCGCCTCCGATCTCGGCGTCGACCGCTATGACGTGAAAGACAACCTCCGCGGCGGCGCGCGTTACATCACCACACAGCTCAACCGCTTCGGCAACATCCCCCATGCACTTGCGGCCTATAACGCGGGGCCGGGCCGGGTCATCGAATACGGCGGCGTGCCACCCTTTGCCGAGACCCAAGGCTACGTCCGTAACATCTCGAAGTTCTACAACGAATACCTCGCCGTTGTGGGCGGTGCCGACGCGCTCGGGACGCTCTCGCCCTCGGACTTTGCGCTCGCCGAATATGCCAGCATCTCCGAGGCGGGTGTCTATTACGCCGCCGACAGTTCGGCAACGACCGAGCAAGTGATCAACCGCCTCCGCGCGATCATCCTTCAGATCGATGCGCAACCCAATGCCAAGGCGGCCTGGGAACTCAATACCTATGCCAAGGCCGAGATCGGCCGCATCCTCAATCTCCGCGTCCGGCTGATGGCCGCCTACCAGCAGCGCGAGGCGGCCTATGCGCAGCACCTCGTCGCCGACCGGCTGGCCGAGCGCGACTTCATGCAAATGGGAGTTCCCGAATGAGACACCTTCTCCTGACCGTGGCCGCGGTCACCACACTCGGGTTTGCCTCACCCGCTGCTGCCCAAGGCGTCCCAACCTTTGACGGCTCGGCATTGCAGCAGTTCGTGGCACAGCTCGAACACATGGCTGAGGACCTGAACGTCCAGATGCAACAGCTCGCCACCATGCGGCTGGAACTGGAAACCCAGCTGTCGCAACTGACGAACCTCGAGGCGCAACTGACCTCGCTCATTGAAGGCAGCGGGCTCGGAGAACTCTTCGCCACGGTCGAAGAATTCCGTGCGCTGCGCGGCAAGCTTGTGGCCCCGCTCAATACCGCGCAGTCTTTGGCCAGCGGCGATTTCCTGAGCGGGTTCAATCCCGGCGCCGAGCTTTCGGCTTCGGTCGAGCGGGTGCTGTCTGGCAGCGGGTTTACTTCGGAGCGCCTGAGCACGCTCTCGGGCTCCGATCAGCCTGCCGACAACCGCATCGCTGCTTCGGCCGGGGCCAGCGCCATGCTCTCCGTCGCCGCGCAGGAAAGCCACGAGGAAGCAGGCCAAAGCCTCGAACGGCTCGAGACCATGGTTGGACTCATTGACGATCAGGACGGCTTGAAGGCCGCAGTCGATCTCAACACCCGCGTGACCGCCGAGCTTGGCATCATCCTGACCCAGATCTGGCGGCTGGAAGCGGCGCAAGGCGTCAGCGCCGGCCAGCTGGGCGTCGTCGATGCCGCAACCCTCGCGGATGAGCGCAAGTTCCGCTCGATGGCGGTGCACCCATGAGGATCTCCAAGCTTACCCCAAGCCGCTTCACCCTGATGGAAGCCGGACTTCTGAGCCTTTCGCTTGCCCCGCCGCTCGGCCTCCTTGTCTTGCCTGACGCGGCATCAGGTCAGGATCGGCCCTTCACCTCGATGGAGATCGCTCGAGACGACGAGGATGCGTGCCGCGTCCCCAAACCCCCGGTGGATCTCGCCGAGACCGCATACTTGCGCAATGGCTACCGCGCGATCCTGCGTATCCTGATTGCCGAGGAGGCGCTCGCCTCGGAAACCTGCACTTGCCTGCTCGAACAGTTCACCTGGGATCAGGCACTCACCGCCCTGCCCCGGTTCCAGACCTCGGACAACCCACGCCTGCCCTTCAAGGTGCTCGAGCTCTACGCGCAAGCCGACGCGCTCGAGGCGCAAATCGCGGAGGCATGTGAGGAGTAGATGGGGGTTATTCGCGACATCCTTGGCCAGGTCGACGCCGCGGTGAACACCGTGGCGCAGGATGGCTTTGTCTCCTCGGCAGGTGCTGTCGGTGACGTGATCTCAGCCGGAGCCGCGCTCCTTGTCGTGCTGCTCGGGATCAACGCGGTCATGCAGCTCCGCCCCCTGCCCTTTGGCACCGGCTTTGCTTTCGGGATGAAGGTGGCACTGGTGGGGATCTTCGCGCAGAGCTGGGACAATTTCAGCGTCATTTATGACATCGTCACGCGGGTCCCCGACTCTATCGGCGCCTCCATCTTGGCCCTCACCGGTTCGGGCGACGAAGCCGGGGTCTATGAAAGCCTCGACAATATGGTCGCCCGCATCACCGCCTATGGCGACACGATTGGTGATCGCGCGGGCTGGGTCTTCGGCGCGGTCCTAGGCGCGATCTTCTTCGTCCTTTCCGCCGTCTTCGCCGCGGTCACCGCCGGAATCATCGCCTTCGCCCGCATCGTCTTCGCGCTGATGATCGTCATCGCCCCCTTCATGATCGTGACCTCGCTCTTCAAGCCGACCCAATCCCTCTTCGAGGCCTGGACCCGCGCCACCATCGGCTATGCGCTCATGCCCGTCGCCGCCGCAGGCGCCGCGGGCATCATCGTCGCCATCGCCGAGGCCATCGGGGATGCCTCCGCCGATCCCGGCGATGTCGAGACCGTCAGCCTGATCCTGCCTTTTCTCGTCATCCTGATCCTCAGCGCCGGGATCATGGCCTCGGTCCCGTACATCGCCTCCAACCTCACCGGCGTTGTCGGCATTGCCTCGAATGCCGTGGGTCTCACGGGCCTTGCACGTCAGGGCTTCGTGAACACTCGGGAGTACGGCACGGGTGCCGCCTCGCGTCTCGTCACCGGCAAGTCTCCGCACGAGCTGAACCAGATGGCCAATGCGGGCGTGGTGAAGACCGGCGAGATGATCCGGCAAAGCCCCGGCGCACTCCTCTCCGCCGCCAAGGCCTTCCGCAAACCCTGATGTGAAAGACGATTGACTTGAAGAAGAAGGTACTTAGTTCCCCCGCGCCTGACCGCGACGCGTTTGAAGCGGATTTCATCTACGGGCCAAGGCGGCGCGAGCGCTTCGCCTGGTTTGTCGCGGCGGCGGGCGTGCTGGTGGGCGTCGCTGGCATGATCGCGGGCGCGAGCCTCTTTCCCCTCAAAACGACCGAGACCTTCGTGGTCGTGGTCGACAAGGAAACCGGCGAGATGGACCGCGTGGCCACCGTTCAGGCCCTGACGCTGTCCGAAAGCGACGCCATCATCCAGGCCAATCTCGTGGCCTATGTCGATGACCGGGAAACCTATGACCTGACCGATGGCGAGCAGCGTATCAACTCGGTGCTCGACCGTTCCGATGGCGATGCCGCCCGCACGCTGCGTGATCTCTGGTCCTCCACCAACGAAGACTACCCGATCACGGTCTACGGCCGGGACGCCAAGATCGAGGTGGTGATCAAGTCGGTGAACCAGATCGAGCGTGGAGTGGCCCAGGTCCGCTTCACCCGCACGCTGCGCCGTCCCCGCGACACCCGCACCGTCACCCGGTCCTATGTCGCTACCGTTGGTTATGACTTCCAACCTGAAACCCGCCAGCGCCTTCAGGACGTCTGGGCCAACCCCTTGGGCTTCGTGGTGACCTCCTACCGCGTCGACGCCGAGACCCTGGAGAACTGACCAAGATGAAATCCCTGCCCGCGCTCCCCACTATGCTTCTTCTAGCGCTTGCCCTTCCTGTTGCCGCCTTTGCCGAGGCCACGCCGCAAGGCGGCCCGCTCGACATCCGCATCCGCACCGCCGTTTACAACGAGAATCAGGTCTACCGGATCGAGACCGATCTCAGACATTCGACGACGATTCATTTCGGGTCGGGGGAACACTTTGAGGCGGTGATTGTCGGCGACACCGAGAGCTTCCAGGTCGATCCGATCCCCGAGCTTGGCAATGTGCTCACGATCAAACCGCATGTGGCCAATGCCTCGACCAATATGACGGTGATCACCAACCGCCGCACCTACTCCTTCCACCTGCGCGAGGGCTTGATCCCGAACCGCACCGGCATGTTCTTCGAGGTGCGCTTCCGCTACCCCGACGAGGAGCGCCGCGCGGCAGGTGCCACCCAGCCCAAAGGCTTCGAGGCGCCAAGGAACTACAACTACCGCGTCTCGGGCGAAGGCGATTTCCGCCCCAGCCGTATCTATGACGACGGGCGCTATACCTATTTCGTTTTCCCGGTGAACGGCCGCCAGCCCGCCCTTTTCAAGGCCGATGACCAGGGCCGCGAGCGCACGGTCAACTGGACCCAGCAAGGCAATACCGTCCGGGTGCTCGGGGTGAACACCTACTGGACGCTACGCATCGGCGACGAGGCGATCTGCGCCTGGCGCGACGAGAGCGCGATCTATGTGAGCAACTGACCATGGCCGATCAAACCCCTCCCGATCTGCAGAACCGCCTCGACCAGTTCAGCCAGCGCGGCAAATCCAAACGCCGCGGCAACAGCCTCGGGGTCGGTGCCCTCGCCGCCGCCCTCGCCCTTGGCGGCGCCGGGGTCGCGTTTTTCCTGGCAACCGGCCTACAGGAGGGCGATAGCGCGCTTGAGACCTCCGATGTCGAGACCTTCCAGGACCGTCGCGTCGGCACCGGGGGGCGGCTGGAATTCCCCCCGGACGAAACCGAGCAAAGGGTTAATGACGCGCTGATCGCCGTTGAGGAAGCGCTCGACGTGCCCGCTGCCCCGGCCCCGGAGCCAAGCGCCGAGGTTTTGGCTGAGATCGCCAAGCTCCGCGAGGCCCTTGCCGCCAGCCAGGCCGCCCGGAATTCGGAAATCCAGTCCGCCGTCGCGGACCTGCGCGAAGCCTTCGACGAGAAGAAGGCAGCACTCGAAGCAACGCTCTCCGCAAAGGAAACCGAGCTGGCCAACCTGCAGCGCCAGACCGAGACCCGCATCGAAGGTCTGCAGGCCATGCTCGACGCCGAGCGGGCGCAGCGCGAGGGGCTCGAGGCTGAGCTTGACCGCGAAGGGCTGATCGCCGATCAGCGCCTGCTCGAAGAGCGCCGGCGTCAGGAAGAGGAGCAGCGCCAGCGCGAAGCCGAGCGGGTCGCCGAGGAACTCTTGACTGCCCAGATCAAGTCGCCAGCGGTGGTCTATGCTGACGGTCCGCGTGGCGGCCAAAGTGGCGCGGCGGTGGCCGATCCGGCGGCCCCCGGCACCCAAGGGCCGACCCTCTCGGGCAATGAGCAGTTCCTGCAAAACGCCCGACCGCTCGAGGTGCAGGAAGCCGCCCGTCTCACCCATCCCGAACGCACGCTGACTCAAGGGTCCGTCATTCAGGCCGCGCTCCAGACGGCCATCAATAGTGATCTGCCGGGCTCCGTGGTCGCGGTCGTCTCCGAGCCGGTTCCGGCGTTTTCCGGGGATCAGATCCTGATCCCCCGAGGCTCCCGCCTTTTTGGCCAATACCGCTCCGGGATTGAGATGCACCAGAAGCGCATCCTGATCCTGTGGACCCGCGTGCTGACCCCGGACGGCACCTCTATGGAGATCGCCGCAGTGGGCGGGGACCAGCTCGGCCGCTCGGGCCTGACCGGCCTTGTCGACACCAAGTTCGCCGAGCGCTTCGGCGGAGCGGCACTGATTTCTGTGATCGGGGCCGCGCCTGCGGTGGCGGCCGAAAGCACTGGCGACGAGAACACCAACATTGTTCTCGGCAACGTCGGATCGGATTTACAGGACGCGGTCGGGTCTGTTATTGCCGATCAGGTCTCGATCGCGCCGACAATCTATGTCGATCAGGGGGCCTCGGTCACCGTGCTGGTGGATCGGGATGTGGTGATCTATTGAGCCGCTCAGAACGCCCCACGTCATACCTCGAGCGCTACCTCGACCCCTTCCGCGACCTCTTGCGGCGCAATGACGTAGTCGAGATCGCGATCAACCCGGATGGTAAGGTCTGGCTGGAGGTCGCGGGCGACGCAACCATGCGCCACGAAGGCCAGACTGTGGACCGGACCACAGCCCTCAACATGGCCCAGACCATCGTCGGCGACGCCAAGGCCCGCGTCTCTGAAAAGAACCCGCTCGTGTCCGGCAAGGTGGAATATGCAGGCCGCCCGCTGCGCGTTCAGGTCGCCGTACCACCCGCCATAGATCGCGGCGCCTCGATCACCATCCGCCTCTTCGCCTCGGGCAGCGTCCGGGAATACGCCCCCACCTATCTCTTTGGCAAGGCCGTCTCGCTCAATGCGCTCCGGGTCGAGAAGATGAAGAACATCGCCAGTCTCGCCGAGGAAAACCTTGAGGCCGCGCTGCAAACCTTGGTCGAAGCGCGGCTCAACGTCTTGATCAGTGGCGGCACCTCGACCGGCAAGACCACCTTCGCCCGCCACCTTCTGACCCATGTGAGCGAGCGCGAGCGGCTGATCACCATCGAGGACGCCTTTGAGCTATTCCCCGGCCAACCCAACACTGTCGCTCTCCTTGCTGACCGCGGTGCCGGTTCGCAACGGAGCACCAATGCGCTTCTGCAGGCCTCCTTGCGGATGCGTCCCGACCGGATCATCGTCGGCGAGTTGCGCGGCGCCGAGGCCCTGACCTATCTCGAGGCGATCAACACCGGGCATGGCGGATCGGTCTCGACAATCCACGCTGAGACTGCCGAACTGGCCATCGACCGGCTGGCGATCATGGTGCTGCAGGCCGGTACACCGCTGACCTTTGCTGAGGTGCGGGAGTACATCCGGAAGTCTATCGATATAATCGTCCAACTTGGTCGCGCAGAGGGGAAGCGGGGGATCACGGAATTCCTCGCGCCGGGTCAGTCATGCCTTCAGGCGTGATAGGCGGTGAGCGAACTTATCGACGCTTACCCATTCTTTAAAGTTGACCCAAGAGCATCGTGGGAATCAAAGGTACATAGTCTCTCTACCTAAACAGAGACCGGAAACTCCTTAAAATAGTTTAAATTTTGGGCGGCAACCGGATGTCGTGCATTGATATGCATTATCACTTGTGATCTTTTCTGAGAGGTAAATTAGGGTGAATTGATGTCAAACGATCGAAGTGATGCGCGTTCCAAAATCTTGGAGATCTTTGACGTCATTCCTGTGCTCAAACTTACTTGCGCGAAGGTCCC
Source organism: Ruegeria sp. K3 (assembly GCF_056531845.1). NCBI lineage: Bacteria > Pseudomonadati > Pseudomonadota > Alphaproteobacteria > Rhodobacterales > Roseobacteraceae > Ruegeria > Ruegeria sp. K3. The sequence goes on from NZ_JBQFMM010000015.1 coordinate 34,596, forward strand.
AGAGTTTACCTACCCGAAAATGGAGGCAAGATCGCAGTCCATGCCCGCCCATGATGCGACCCTGGACTACTCCAGTCATCAAAAAAGGAAGAAAAACGCCTCTGCGGGTCCGGTGGAGAAGCTCCGAGACGGCATCCAAGACGCCGCGCAGAAACTTCGTTTTGGTGATACGTCAAACGATGACTGGAAAGATCTCCTGTTGTTTTCGGGAGATCGCTTGTCTTCCGACAAACCCTTCGCAAAACAAAGAGTGGATGTGGCCACCTGGAACGAAGGGGATGTGATTAATTCTTCACCTGAAGCGTTTGAGGACTGGTTTCAAAACCACTTCTTGGAAGTGATTGCCGCAGGAGGGGGAGAGCGGCACAGTCAAGCGCTGACAGGCTCTCCAGGAAGCGGCAAATCAACCCTGATCAAATATGCGATGTCACACTATTCCAGCCATTTGGACTATCTTGGCATCGTCATGTCGCGGTTCGAATTTCTAAAGTTCTGGGCTGAGTGGCACGAAATTGGCGAGGATATCTCACAGTCCTTGAGAAACTACCTATCTTTCATTCAATGCCGTGATTTGTTGATTTCCCACTTTTTCGAGTTCCGAAATGGCAATCAGCTTGTGATGCGCCCGCAGTTTTCGGACTCGGAAATCCTGGAGAGGGAGGTTTCTGGCCTTGCAACTGAGATGCACCTTAAGGCGCGGGTATTGAAGCTGGGTCATGAGCCCCATGACTTCGAGAAGGCCCGCTGCGTCATGATCCTGTCCGAGGCGGTCGCACGTGCCAATCAGAGCAATAGTGAACTCATGAAATGGGTGCGTCGGCTAAGCGTCAACGACCGGATTTTGATGATCTACGTACTCTGGGGTGAGAAAAATCTGGTAACCGTGTTCGACGGCTTGGATTCGCTGAATGTGGAAGATGCATTTCAGGAAACGCCAGAATGGGAAGCTGTTGAAAGGATCGTCTTCAATCGATCCAATCTGTGCAAGCCATCAATTTTCCGTGAAGAAGGCATCGCCGTTAAGGCTGACAGTCTAATTATTGTCAGAAAAAACACTCTCGCATTGCTCAAATCAAAGCTTAGAGAAAAGCGAAAACGTATGGGCATCGCACGGGTTCATCAAGTCGGGAGTATTGACGGTTTTTCTGCCATTGTAGCGGTTGCGGCGCGCTCATGTAGATTCATTCCAGATGTGGTTGATCAGGAATTGGAAGGACAAAAGGCTTTCGTTGAAGCGGTGGTCACTGTAGTTCAGCGCACCCTTCTCGCGATTTCAAAGAGGGATGGTGCTGAAGTGGCAACCGAACTTGTCTATGGCGTGTTCGACGGAAACCTCAGAGAACTCTTTGCGTTTGTGGCGCGGATAGTACATCGCAGTCTGAACGACATGCTTGGGATGAACCTGATTGACGGCGACACTCTTTTTGGCTCCACAGCGGTTTTGGCCAACCGCGCAGTTGAGGTAGGCGACGACTATCTGGAGCACAAATCTTACCAGATTGTAGAGATGTTTCTGTACGATGGCCTGAGGTTTGAAAACGTCCTTCGTTCAGTGGGGAGTAGGTCGAAGGAGTTTCCGAGCGCCACCGGGGTACCGGTGATTCAAAAGAACGAGCAATGCCACGGATATGTTGACAATCTGTTTACCTATCATTTCAGAGGACCGGCGGAGAACCTTGACGGGCATCCGCTGATTGAGAAAATTCGTGTTCTACAGTGCCTGGAAAACATGCCCCTTACGGGAGACGAACTCCGTGCTGAGCTCAGAACGCGGTTTGGGTACGAACCTCCCGAGTTCAGAACACTTCTGTTGTTCTTGTTGAAAAGCGACCTCATTACAGCTGAGATCGTGCCAGTCGAGGACGACTACGACTTCAGATACCGCTGCACTCCTCGAGCCTTGCTTAGCATGCACTCATTGATTGAAAATCTAGCCTATGTGGAAAATGTCTTTCACCGCACGCGTCTTCCGTCAGATTTGATCGGCCACGTTAGTGACCCTCCAAAGTCGGAGACAAACGCCGAAAGCTGGGCGGCTCGAGCAATCAATAACGCGTTTATCCTGCTTTGCTATCTTCGCCACGTGGAACAAAATAAAGCTGGTGGTGTGTCGGCGGGTGATGAAGATCAGGTTTTTCATAGAATCCATGAGGGGATAACGCGTTCGGTACGCCGGATGCTACGGGTAACACCGGACGGAAGACGTCTGAATCCGCCTAAGGATCAAGACGCCCTCAAGAAGTTCAAATCCAGAGAGTTGGCGGCGGCGAGGATCGCCACCGACGCACACCATTTGCTGTCGGTTACCTATGCGGCGTGGCAATCAAAAACTTTAGTGCCCCCATCTCAGGTTATAAATCTGCTTGAACTAGATCTATATTCGAGTCGATCGACTTCCCCATCGCAAGAAAAGCATAGCTAACGACCTCCGATCTTGATTCATGAAACAGGTCGAGGAGCCGCGCCGCCGTGGTCGGAGTGATTTCCAACTGCCGTGCAAGTTGCGCCTTGGACCAGCCGCGTTTACGGCATTCCAAGTGCAGCAAGACCTTTGTGATAACCAAAGGCGACATCTGGACCACGAACGAGTTTTCTCTCGCTTCACCCTGAATGGTCGGAATCACGTCGTTATAATTCAGTCGTGCTTGTAGGGCGTGGCGAATTGCGCGCTCTGCCAATGCGTAGACTTCATGCTTCTTCATTTCGTCGACATCGACCCTAAGGATGATTTCAGGAAATGCCGGAACATCCAGGAAATCGTGCTCTCCCCGGCGTACGATCGCGCATCTGAATTTGAGCTGCATTTGTATTCCTTGGTTTTCAGTGTCCTGCTGATATCCGATCATATCATGATTGACAAGATATCAGAAGTGATATAATTACACTAATGCAAAGATGAGGATGAGGGATGCAAGAATTCATCAAAGGACTCAGAAATCTTGCCCAGCAAAAGGGCTGGTTGATCGAGCGGGTGGAAGAAGAGGATGGCATTAACAAGCTGATCATCTTCCGCAAAGAAGATGGCGAGTTGCAACGGATCGCAACCATCATCGTCAAAGCCGAGGACAACATTGTTCCGGAGGTTGCCGAGGGAATCGTGAACAGCGTTAAAAAGCGGCTGGAAGACGAACTTGCAGACTCTGCGACAACCACTTTGAAGATGTCAGTGCGGGCACTGTTCGACTGGATGGTCGACTTTTTTTCTTAAGAACAGAAGCATTTCGAACCGATTTACATAGAGCCAATGCTTGCCGCAAAGGCTCTGACATTGCAGTCCGCTCTTCCGAACTACAGTATCAGTGCTGATCTTGCGATACGGCGAACGGCTATGACGGGCCATCCAGTTATGGCCTTCCTCATCCACCCAGCAACTCCTCAATGAAATCCCCCCGCGCATCCAACACCGCTTCCCATTCCTTCGGCACCGCCGCCTCCCGCTCGAGCGTCTCCAGCTCTGGTTGCCCGCGCCCGGCCTCCATCGCCATCACGCTCATCGCGCGCGCTTCGCGGCGCTGTGATCGATCCCGGACAGGCGCGCGTTCGGCTGGTTTCGCCTGCTCGTCTGCGCCGACCTCACCGTCACCGCCCCAGGGCCCCACGCCCTTCACACTCGGCGGATAGGGGAAGCGCTTGCCCTCCTGACGGGCGAGCATGTCCTTGAAGAAGGGATCGTCGTAATACTTGATCCGGCTCGCCTTGATCGGATGCTGGGGCGAGGCGAGGATGATGACCTCGTCGGGATCCATGAGGCGCGCTTCAGTCTCGGAAAGCAGCGGCCGCTCTTCCAGACGCGCTGACGTCGAGGTCGCGCCGAGGAACCCCTTGTTTCGGCCATACATCCGGGTCACCGCCTCGCGGGTCGTGCTGCCAACGGCTGCGGAAACCTCTTTTACCGTCCGCTGATCGCGAGGCGTGATGTAGAGCTTGAGCCCTGCTCCGTTCTCGAGGCTTTCACGGCCCTCGGGTCCGTAAATCCGATCAAGCGAGGCCAGTGACTGCGCAATCATCGCGACGCGACCGCCATAGCTTGCCAGCGAATGGATCGCGCGTTCGAGGTAGGGCATGGCCCCCATCTGCTGGAATTCGTCGATCATCATCATGACGGGCCAGGGCTCGTCCGGGCCTGGTTCGTTCAGGCGGATCGAGGCAATGAGGTCGGCGAACATCAGGCGCAGGAGCGGGGCGAGGGTGGCGATGTGATCCTCGGACACCGCGATATAAAGCGACTGCGGTTGCTTCCGAAAAGTCGAGAATTCGAAATCACTCGCCTCGGTGGCGGAGCGGACCGCCGGGTTGTCCCATTGCTTGAGACCGGCGGTCATCAGCGCCTGGATGTTCGAGGTCAGCAGCCGCGAGGAAGCGGAGGCCGCATTGGTCCAGAGTTCGCGCAGGATGTCTTCTTCGGCCTCGTCGGCATAGGTCTTGTACTGGGCGTTCTTGTACTCGCCCCCGGCGACGATCTTGTTCACCTCACCAAGGTTCGGCGTGCCGCGCTGGATCGCCAGCAGGCAGGCCGCGACAAAGATCGACTTGCCAGCCTCGGAGAAGGTGTCGAGCGTCTTGTTGTCCTTGTCGAGGAAGAGGTCGGCCAGGATCGAGACCTCTGTGAAACGCTGCGCGAATGTCGGGGCTTTGGCGATCCGGGCGAGCGGGTTGTAGCGATGCGTGGCGTTGGCCCAGTCGAAGGGGCTGAAGCGATAGACCTCGTCGCCGTTCAGCGCCCGGAGACGGGCAGTCTTCTCGAAGTTCTCACCCTTCACGTCGAGCACCACGACCGAACCCGCGAAACTCAGCAGGTTCGGGATCACGAAGCCGACGCCCTTGCCGGCCCGGGTGGGTGCCACCATAATCACATGCGGGATCGTGGTCGAGGAGATGAACTCGGCCTTCGAGGCCGGGGCACCAAGCTTGCCGCAGACGAAACCCTTGCCCGGGGCCTGAAGCATGTCGTTCTTCTTCAGCTCCGCCTTGGTCTGCCAGTGAGCCGAGCCGTAGTCGTCGCGCTCCTTCTTCCAGGTCCAGGCCAGCGCCAGAGCGCCGAGGCCGATGGCTCCGAAGCCGACGGCGCCAAACCCTACCTTGAAGGCCTCAGGATGTGCCGCGCGTGTTGCGGCGCTCGCCTTCCAAAGGGTCAGCATGTCGAAACTGGCGAAGCCGGTTTTCAGGGCCAGAGTCAGGTAAAAGGCAGCGACGATGGTGCCGATGACGGCGCCGCAGATCACACCGAAAAGAAGCGCAGCCCAGAGGGGAAGTGTCTTGGTCATGGTGGTCATCTCCCTCAGAATTCCATCTCGTCATCGAGACCACGATCCAGTTCTTTGGCCCAGCCAAGATCGCGACCCAGCTCCTCCTGCTGGCCGCGCAGCCGCGCGACCTCGGTCGCCTTGTCCTGCTGCAATCCGGCAGCGCGGTCGGTGAAGACCTGGTCGCCGGTCTCCTCAAACGTCATCTCGAGGAACTCCTGCGTGACCGTGATCTGGTCGAGCTTGCTCGGCAGGACTGCGTCCAGCACCTCGTAGTTGCCGCGGCGAAGTTCGGCCAAGCCTTCTTCGCCCAGTTCCTTGAAGAGCTCGGATTGCAGGGTCCGCTCGACCGTCTCTTCCTGTTCTTCGGTGAGTTTGCCGTCGCGCAACATGTCGGCCAGGTCCTGCAGGTAGGGATTGGGCGTCCGGTCATCCTCGTCGATGAGGGGCAGCGTCGCCTCCTCCTCATCGGCGAGGGTCCGACCGATCTCGACGCCCATCTCCTTGGCACGTTCCGTCAGGGCGTCCATCACGCCGTCGACTTTTTCCAGCGCAGCATCGAGCTGGTCGTCACTCGCGGTCTCGACGCTGAGACCGTCCTTCGCCAGCACCGCGTTCATGTCCCGCTCGACCCAGTCCTGTGCCATGCCGTAGTTCCGCGTGCCGCCCGCCGCGATCCGGGCCACCAGTTCCTCGCTGTCCATGCCTGCCTCCTCGGCGCGCTCGAGCACATCGCGCAGCCCATCGTCATTGCCGGACTGCAACGCGGCGATCAGAACCTCACTACCCGACCCCGGCGGATAGGGTTCCTCGAGCCGCTTACCAAATCGCGCGCGCAATTCCGGGTCCGGCACCATCTGCGAGAGATCCGCGATGATCGGCGCAGCCTTGGCTTCAAAAGCGGCGCGCTCGGCCGGATCCAGTTCCTCGGCCTTGAGCCGCAGCGCCTCGATCGTGCGCTCGGAATAGTCGATTGCGTCACCGACGGTCTTGATGTCCTTCATGTCTATCTCTCCTTCGGTGAAGTTCCACGGCGTGCCGGAACCAAACCCGTCCGCCATGCCGCGTACGGCGCGCGCCATATGGCGCTGGTCCATCCGGTCCAGCAGGTCGGCGAGGTTCTTGTAGTCCTTGGCGAAGCCCACCACCTGCGCCTGCGCGATGGCGGATTCCTGGGCCGTCATGACGATCTCGCGCGGCAGGCGGGCCTCTTCCTTGGCGCGGTAGATCTCCTCGATCCCGGCGGGTTTCTCGAAGATGCCGCGCTCGAGCCGGGTCGTGGCGTCGAGCATGACGCCATAGCGCTCCGCGATCTCGGCCTGCTTCTCGCGCATGAGCTGCGGCGACATCACGCCCTCGGCCCAGCAGGAAAACCAGGTGCCGTTTTCGACGCCGCGATTGTTCAGGATGATATGGGCATGCTTGTGCGCCCGGTCGTCATGGACCGCGAGCACATAGTCCCACTGATCGCCATATTCCCCGCTCTCGAAGAAATGCTCCGTCCAGTCCATGGCGATGTCGCGCACCTGCTCGACCGTCACGTCGGCCGGAAAGGACAGCAACATGTGGGAGGTGAACCCGAGCTTGGTCGAGCCGCGCCAGGTCCCGGCCCAATCCTCGATGATGTCCTCTTTCTGCTCCTCAGAGAGCACCGCCGCATCGGTCAGCGCGTTGGTCATCGTCGAGTAGGTGTAGACCGCCTTGTCGTTGATGTAGGAGAGCTGCGCCCCGAGACTTCCCCTCGTCTTGCAACCCCCAGCCCGGATCCGTTTGAACACCGCCGCCCGGCTCTGACCCGAGGCCGCCTTTAGCGCGTTGCGCGCCGACATCGAGCCGACGCGCGCGAAACTGCGACCCTGCCGACGCCCCGCCAGCCGCGCGTCGATCCGCGCCGCGGCCTGGCCCCGGATGCGCTCATCCTCCCAGAGCCGCCCCATGACCGAAGCATAGAGGGCGAGGGGATCAGCCATTGCGCACCAACCTCAATCCGCGCTCGATCGTGCGCGGGTCATCCTCCAGAACCGCGCTCTTTGCCCCCTGCCCTTCTTCCTTTTGCGGCCACTCCTGATGACGCAGCGCCTGCGCCGCATCCTTCATCCGGCCCATCTCACGGCTCATCGACTGCGCAAGATCGAGCAGTTCGATCAGCACTGCGCGATCCGCCTCCGAGACCTCCAGTCGACCGCGATGGACCGCCTTGGCGAGCGCCAGTCCGGCGTCGCTCACATCCTTCGCCTGACGCCAAGCGGCACAGAACTCCGCGGCCAGATCACGCGGCACATCGAGGAAACCGCAGCGACCGCGCAGCACCGCATTGAGTGCCTGCGACCGGTTGGCAAAACCCCGTTCGCGCCACTCGGCATCGAACGCTGCAAGCTCAGACTGACTGGCCCGGAAGGCCACTGTCTCGCTCGGATCGCGCACCGCAATCCCCTCCCCCGCCTCCTCTTTCGCGAGCCGGTTCACGTGGCGCGGAGAGATGCCAAACGCCGCCGCCAGGTCCTTCGCGCTTTCGCCCGCCGCAAAGCGCCGTGCCACTTCAAGGCGCTGCTCAAGCTTCAGGTTTTTCGCTGGCCTCGGCACGGGTCAGACCCCTCGGACAAAATGTGCAAACATTGGCCATATCCTGCCAACGTCCTCCTTCTCTCCTTCCCTTATACTTCAATACATCATTTTGCGCAATATGCTGTATTGCATGTCATGAATTTTTGCACCCCATTGCTGGCACATCCCGACAAACGAAGTGCCCCGAGATTCGACCATTCAACGCACTGCAAACAATCACCAGCCGGGGAACAGCGAGCCCTTCCTATTCGCCAGAACGCCGCCCAACTTTCGTCCAGCGTTGTGCGCGTGAGATCATGAATGAAACAGAAAAAGGCCGCCCGGAAATGGGCGGCCTCTTCTTTTGGATACCAACTGGCGTGTGATCGTCAAGCGGCAACACCTTCATGATCAGTCAGGACCATGTTCTCTGTAATACCGACAAAGAGCGGTGTGATTTGATACTCGCCCTCGTTGCTTTCAGGAGGCGTCACGACGACGATTGCCACGGCTGGTTCGCCATCGAGGAAGCAAGAGAACAGCGTGAAATTGTCGTGCTCTCCCGAACATGTCAGCGCCTCAAAGGCGCTGACATGTTCGGGACGAATGTTCGTGCTCATGCAATGATCCCTCCGGCTTCGCGGGCACGCTCGGCATAGGTGCTGAGCGGCGCGTCGGCCTCAAAGTGGAGGTCCCGCTCGATTGGCAAACCGAGGCGGCCACGATGTGCCTTCAAGACGCTTACCGGTTTTGCGTCACACGGCCAAAGTTAGTTTTGTAAACTGTAAGCACTACCAAAAACTTTCATTCCACGTGCATTGGCGGTTAATGACAGTTTAGGTTTACCGAGGCAGAGCAAGTATAAGAGTAGGTTTCTGGGCAATGTTTTCTAAACGACACGGGTTCGCATCACCCCCGGCCATCCGATTTCGTCATGACGCTCCAGAGGGGTTACGCCACGCAGTCATTCAAGCCGCTTACGACCATCTCTCTTATGAGCAAATACGCACCTCTATTTGCCGCACCCTTTATCTGGCACCGGACAAAGGAAACTGGAGCGAGATCCCAAATATCCGGGATGAGGTCGAACGCATCATTCAAGACGTGGAATGGTATCGCGTATATGACGCGATTGAAGGTCTTGTATCGTTCATTGAAGGGACATACGGCTACCAAGTAACGGTAGAGTTTGCTGATCGTATCAACTCAGTATTCGTTGACACTGGGGCTGGCTGGCAACTGGTTGCAGGCGATGGCATTGTAATGCGTGGTGATGCTGACTTTGAAGAAGCCGTCCAGTCTTCCCAAACCGCATTAGCACAGACCGGTTTCGATGTGGCAGCTAAGGAAATCCGGGAAGCTTTGAGTGATCTCTCGCGACGTCCTGAGGCGGATTTGACCGGCGCAATTCACCATGCCTTGGGCGCCCTTGAGGCAACCGCTCGTTACGTTTCCGGTACCAATGAGGACCTTGGAAAACTCGCTTCAAAAATTGGATTGCCAGCTCCATTGGATGGGGCTCTGAAACAGATGTGGGGCTTTTCATCCAATTTTGGTCGGCATGTCAGCCCAACAAAAGTGCCTTCCCAGGAGCAAGCTCAGTTGATCGTACACTTGTCGAGCGCCTACTGCCGTTATCTGGCCGACTGCAACAAATAAACAATCGACAAGTAGTGGCCCTGTCAACAATCCGCGCGTGCGGCGGCAATCACGATTGACGACGCAGCCCAGCTGTTGGATGGGGCTGCTATGAAGGTCTTCGTATGGTGAGATCAACTCGACTTGAGGCCGCCTATGCGGCCACCTCCTCCGGCTTGGGCTGCAGCTCATGCAGATAATCAACGGCTTTCTGCGCATGCGCGGCAGCCTGGAAGATAAACCTCTTGTCATTGCGCAAACCTTCGAGCCAATGCGCAATATAGGCGGCGTGCTCGTCACGCGGCTCTGGCGACAGGTCCAGATCGGCTGCCAAAAACGCAGCCCCGAGCTCGGCGACGAGTTCCTCTTGGGCATAGCATTCGTCGCCCCAGCGTTTGCGGCCAAAGCTGCGATCGAGGCGCTTCGGATGGCGAGTCCAATGGCAAACCTCGTGACCGAGGGTTGAATAGTACGCTTCAGGGGATTCAAAGGTCTCGAAGGGCGGCATCTGAACGTAGTCGGGTTCAACCGCATAGAAGGCCTGGTTGCCACCATGGCGAATATCGGCCTCGGTCGCAGCGAAGAACGCTTCCGTCCTGGCATCACGCTCGGCAGGCTCGCGCATCGGCTCAGCCACCTCGTAGTAGGTCTCGGGCAGTCCCTCGATCTGATCGACGTTGAAGACAGTGTAGCCTTTCATGAAGGGGATCTCGACCTCCCGGTCTTGGCCCGCATCATCGGTTTCGGTTTTGCGCATCTTGTCGGCATAGATGACGAGTTGGCCCTTGGACCCTTTGCGGACCTGCCCGCCGAGCTCGAGCGCCTGGCGATAGGTCATCCACGTGGGTGCGGCGTAACCATGGGCAACGGACGCGGTCCAGAGCAGGATGATGTTGAGGCCGCGGTAGGCGATGCCGTTGTGGCGCAGGGGCCGAGTGATGCGACCGGCGAGATGATCGGCACTCCAGGGCTTATGCCAGGGCCGGGTGCCAGCTTCGAGATCGGTAATGATCTTTTTGGTGATGCGGGTATAGATGTCGGGCTTTGCCATGTGATCCTCCTTTGTCTCGTCCCCGTGCGGGACGCGGGAGGAAATGGCGGACGCAATGAGCCGCCCGGGCATGGTCAACACGGGAGCGTCAGCGAATGGAGCGGGCAAACCATTGCGCGTCCGGCAGACCCGCGTTCCCCTTGCTCGCACGGGGATGAAAAGGAGGAGGTTCAAGGGGCTAGAATTCGGCCCCCATCATTCGCACAGACATGTTGCACGCTTTATCACGTCCACTGTGGCAACGAACGGCATCCATGTTGAGATGGTCCGCCTTATCGGATCCGCTTACAATCCGAGAGCCATCTCCATCCTCTCATGTTCAAAGGCTGGTGCGCATCTTCTATGCGCAGCCCCGGTAATGCCATGCTGGCGGAGCGTTTCGCCCCAGGTCTCGGTTACCGTATTGGCCATTTCCCTGGCCATAGTCTTGGCATCAGCTGCCTCAATATCAAAGAAGGGCGCGGCATCTATCACCGCTTCCACGGAAGGCTCAAAGCCATGAATGTCGCTGATCCCCGTTTCCAATGTGGGTTGCCTGCGTGGCTGCGGGTTTACGTCAAACATCGGTGACAGGCGCCAACGGTTGTCGCGAACATAGAGCAATCCATGATTTTTCAGGTGATCATCGGTGTTTGTGATCAGCACGGTGAACAACAGACGCCGCCAAAGCTCCAGAATGTCCCTGTCAGGAAGAACAGACATTTGACGAAGAGCATCTGCAATGTCGGTGTAATAACCGTGAGCAGATCCTTTTTTCCCCAGAGCCGTACGGGCCGACATATATGGCAGACGGCCGCCTTTGCGGCGATCAAAGCGTTTGATGAGCCCCACAGGATGCCTGCTGGCGGCCAGTTCAAGTCGGGCCTCCGGTGTTCGAATACCTACCGCGCGCGCCATATTTAGCGTGGCGATTTCTAACCGCTCAACGGGCCATGTATCATCGATTGAGGTGAATTTGGCGATCCAAAGCTCCTGGCCATCCACGACATTGGCTTTGGGGCGTGCACCGCCAAGTGAACCTGCCGCACCCACAAGATCACGCGCTTCGGCTTCTGCCCCATCCGGATCGCGTTCATAGCGGGCTGCGATCACACGAAGCTCTTCAATATTTGCCAGGCGTGGCACAGGAGGCTGATCCGGGTGGAACAACTCGCCCCTTTCGTTCAAAAACCGCAATGCGCCGTGGCGAGCCCTGTCATCAGCTGCAACCAGATAGTCGAACTCCGTCGCGCCCTCGCCATGCACCCTGCGAATGAGTTTGCGCCCCCAACTATCAGGTGATGTGTCCGTAAAGGGCCCCGCCAGAACATCTCGACGACGGCTTTCCCGTCCTTCTGCCGAAGAATGGAAAGGCGCACGACTGCGCGGCATATCCGGAGCGAGATCAAATCCTAACGGGTTTTCAAGCCATCTTTCATCATAGATGAACGTGGAATGAGACCGACGCCCATCGGTTTCAAAAATCAAACGACCGACGGGGATGCAGGCGTCCCCAAGAACAACGGTTGCCTCAGGCATTAAAATGCCGTCCCTTCATCATCATCTAGCACCGTCGGCCCCTGTGACGCGTCACTTTGGTTGACTGGGACGGTCTTCTTGTCCTTTTGCCCACGCTGCCGGATGCGTTCTGGGAGTTTCTCCCTATCAAGTCCGATGCCGGTAGAATCTGAAGATGGGTCTGCGATCCCGGCCAACCGGTCCAGCATGCCCAGAGCGAGAAGCGCCATGGCAAAGGTCTCAAGCCGGACGCCGCCATCACCCCGCTCAAGCTTTGCGAGAGTCTTATCGCTAACGCCAATTCGGCCACAGAAATCCGCAACCGACATGCGGCGCCTTTTGCGTGCCGTCTGGATATCGCGACCGAGCTGCGACAAAGCGGATTTAACTTGTAACGAGCCCACAACGCCCTCCTAGAGTTACACCGGATTTTTTTCCGACTTCAAAGACTTAGTTCGGATTTTTCTCCGGTATAAAGCCTCACACCACACAAATCAAGACTTCGCGGCATAACCCGACTTAAACTCCGACCTATAACGCATAAATCGAATTTTTCTCCGGTTTATCCGAAAAACCGCTCAGAAAACACTTCTGGCACATCCTCTCCCCTGCCCCATAATCCACGGTAGAACATTCAGACAGAATCGCGAAAGATTCGGACCCGTATTTGCGAAATCTCGCAGATTCACTGTGCAGTAAACCTGCGGGCATCGACCAGTGGACCGCCTTCTTCATGCCGCCTGCCCACTGAGCCTACCATAGAAACTGCGCTCGAGATGGAGCTCCCCTGCCCCGGCTTTTTGGACAATGCCACGCAGATATCCCCCTGGAGACGCCACTTCGCCGGCGCAATGCTTGTCGAAGGTCAGAACCAGCGCCGCTGTTGCGATTTGAGGCCCAAGTCGGTCCTGAGCGAGGTTCCAGGCGTGCTCTGAAACGCCGATCATAGGCCTCAACTGCCCGGCAACCCGGTGCAAATCGCCCCAATCCTTCAGATATCCGCCCATATTGCGCGCCCAGGACGCGAATTCAGGACAAGCTTGCATCACCGTCGGCAAATCAAGCGCAGCACCGCGTTTCTTGCGTGTCTCGGCAACCCAATCTTCCAACTCCCTATCCACCTGCACTTCCGGTGGCGCATTGGGCACCACGCCCGCCGCTTGCTCAGTTTCTGAGCGATTACAGGTTACAGGATGAAGTTGAGTTGTAATTAGTATATGAGGGTCAGAAATGACCTCCCTGGGGTTCATTTCTTGAGTCTTTTCACTAGCTTGTTCGGTGGTTTCAGCGGTGTTTTCCACAACCTCATCCGCGCGAACTGCTTTGAGATAGGCCGACTCGACGCGCTCCTGGAGTTCTTTGAACCATGCCAGGAGTCGCTCAAGCGTCCCGGAGGCCGAGTTCCGGCGCGGAAGGCGGTCCAGAAGATCCTCGAACAGCCCTGAAAGATGCTCCCAAGGCCCTCTTAGCGTGCTGCTGAAGGCCGCTTCGATCCGTGCCCGGATCATCCGGCGTGCAACCGTGATCTGACGCTTCAGGCGCTGGCAGAGCTCACGCTCGGCCTGCAATTCAGCCTGGAGCTGCTCGAATTCCTTAACACGTGCTGACAGCGGGGATAGATCGAAGCCGTAGGCCTCGATGATGCGCCCGTCAGCGTCCCTACGGCCCCACCTTTTGCCGTTAGGGCTGTCCTTGAAGGAAATCACGCCAATCTCGGCCAGACGCCGCGCATGGCGCTTGAGTGCCGAAAGTGAGAAGCCCGTCTGCTCCATCAGATAAGCGTTTGATGCCCAAACGATCGGGCGCTGCCCCTCCTCCCAGTCCTGAGCCTGTGTAAAGGCCCCAAGTGTGTCGAGAAGCAGCATATCGCCGGCCTTGAGACCAATGTGAGCGCCGACGCGCTTTACAGCTACGAATGCTTGGGTTTTGGGAATAGCTACCCGTTCACCGGCTTTGGCAAGTTGCTCTGCAATGCCAAGGCCCGGTGTCGGCTTGCGCCAACCAGAATGTTTCATGAGATGTTTTCGCCTCCTCTGCTCAATGGAAGGCAAAAGAAACCCGTTCGCTCAGGAGCGTTCGTCATTGACAGTGATTCGCCGGAGAACTATCTTGATAGTGACCAAACAATCTTGATTAGCTCTCAGGCCCTCAGCTTGGGGGCTTTTCTTTTGCCGTTATCTCAAAGCATATGCGCTCCTGTTTCTTACCTCGTTTTTGACCGAAGATGACCGTCTTCGCGGCTCCTGCCTCTTACTTCGATCCATGTTTATTCAAATATTCTGCGATAAGGTCACTCAATCCGTTGAGAATATCCTCATCCAATATAAGCCCCGAAGCGGCGACAGAGAGCTTGCCTCCCTGCCCCGTCACGCTCAGCTTTCGCGACCCAATCTTCCGCTGAATGGTGAGCTTCTTGGGCTTTGATGGCTTTTTCTGAGCAGGTTTTGGTGGCTTACCGGACAGGTCGTTTAGAACCCGTTCGAGATCACGATGACTAAGCTCGTAGACATCTTTGCACGCGTGCAAAATCTCATCCCTCGCCGCATAAACCGCGCGGCCGCGAGATACGGCACTGTTGTGCACGCCTACGCGTTTTGCGAACTCGGTTGCTGTGAGCTTCTCGTCCTGGGTTGCTTCCTGAAGCCGCTCAAACATCTCTCCGATCGACACCAAACGCTCAAACGCGCTCAGGTTCTCACGTTCCTCGTTTTCTCGAAACCGCATGAACAGCATCTCGAACTGCTCTTCTCGGGAACCCCGGTGCGACTGTGGGACGAGTACGGCCCGCACTGGACGGCCCAATGCTTCAAGAATCGCATGGCGTCGGCGCCCAACGATCAGATGGAACACGACCCCTTCCACACTCTCGGGCTCGCGCTCGTCCGGCCGCCAATTCGGATCCGCCGGCCAGACATGGATAGGTGTATCTTGGCCGTTTTTCTCAATGCTCTCCTTGAGCTTCTCGTATGCCTCCTGATCGCGCCAATCTTCACGCCGATCCGAACCGATCACATCAACAATCTGAGACGCATCGATCTGCAACTCATGACGACCGGAAAGGATCTGCTCCACAATCTGGGCACGTTCGACTTGGAGGATTTGGCTGGCATCTGACAGTGCACCAGCTTTCCAAGCGCTGCCAGAGCCGCCCAAACGCGGCTTGACCCCTCCGGCCAGCTTCGTTTCGCCAACAGAATGTGGGTCCGTGGCTTCCATATCAGAAACCGCAGGCGCCTCTTCATCTGGGCGCACAGCTTTCTTCTTGAGGACCGAACTGCTCAACGTTCTCTTCATTCGGTTTCCTCCTCAAAGTCGTAAAATTTCTGCATCCATTCATCTGCGTATCCGCGCTCGAGCCCAGGCCAAAGACGCGAAACGATCGCATCGTTCACAGCGTCAGCGTTTTCAATGAAGCGATTGATGCCCTTGCGCTTGCCAGGTGTATCCGGATCGTACTCGTAGACTGACTGATAGACATCCGAGGCATTCGAAATCGCATCAGAGCGGAGATAAAACACCGGCAATACTTCGTCGGGGCAATTCTCCAGAAGATTACCGACTTGCGTGAGGTCTTGTTCATTTGTCCGCTGCACAATAGTGGGCAACAGCATATGCGCAGCGCCCCCCATATCGATGCGATCAGTCGCAAAGATATGACGCAGCATGGTGAGCAGACCCGTCACGAAAGTGGAGAGGGTCGCGATGTCGAAACCCTTCATCGTCTGCGGAATAATGAGCGACGTGGACGCCATGACATTGTTTAGCTGAAAGAGTGTCAGCGCGGGCTGATAGTCGATAACGATGCAATCCAGCGTTTCGTTCAGAGCGCGATCAAGTTTTTTCGGGTCAACCCGCCCATCAGCCACTAATTCATTCGGGCGGGTGACGGGGGAGTGTTCTTCCTTCCAGCGATCGATGGAGTCTCTGAGGAATCTGTAAAAGCGCTTCTCCGGTGTCCCCGCGCGTAGCAGCCTGGCGATCTGAATTTCGCCTTCAGAGGTTTCGCCATGGGCTGGAACCAACCTCACGCCCGGCCAGGACGTACGCTTAAAGAAGCTGTCGAGCGTTTCCGCATCGTAATCGGTATAGGGGACGTTTTCGACTGTTTGAAAAAGCCCCGCAAAATCCACCATTGTCGGGGTTTCATCGTCTGGCAGTGTGGGCATTTCCTCACCGCCCACGAAATAGAGCGTGATCGTGCTTTGCGGGTCGGCATCCATGACGCCCACGCGCATCCCGTAGTGCAAGCTCAGATACTGCGCGAAATGCGCGGCACTGAGTGATTTTGCGGTGCCACCTTTCTGGCTTGCAAAGGAGATGACAGGCAGCGGATCATCAGGCTTTCGCCATGCAAGAAAGTGTTCCGGCCGTTTTGCCGTTGCAGCCATCAAGGCCCGGATGTGCATCAGCTCGGCAAGCGTGAACACACGCTCTCGCCCGACATGTTTGCCGGCTGGAAAATCCTCGTTGTCCTTGGCGAACTTTGTCAGATGCTGGTGGCTGATATTCAAAAACCGCGCGCATTGGCGCATCGACCAAGAGCGCTTGATCCGCTCGCGCATCGTCAGCTCTTTGTTAACCGAGACCATGGTTCGGCCGAGGCCTCGTTCGAGCTCTTGAAGAAACTGTTCTATACTGCCGCTCATGACACCGCTCTCTTTCGATTCTCTCCCGGAATCGCTTCCCGAGCTTAATAGCACGGTTTTCAGCCAAATGTACATATATTGTACGCCTACGTGAATTTCGGCGCACAATATGGGCTATACCGAGATGAGTATCGCACGGCAACCAGCGCATGTTGTGAATTTTGCACGCGTGCAAAATTGCTCTTCAAGCCTGGGGCGCTGGCCGCGATACCGGCCAGCGCAATGGGTCAGGCCGTTTCCTTCGGACCCCAAGGAATGACAGCCTGAAGCGTGTCATCATCCTGATTTGCGGCCTTGCCGAGATTGGCGTTGAAGCCGAAGTCCCGGATCGTCAGCGTGAAATAGTCGGCGCCGGTATCGCGATTCTGCTTCTTCCAGACCCCGCCACATTCGACCAGGCGACCACGGGGAGAGCGCCCAAGGACACGGTGCGTAGGGGCCATTGGATTGTCGCTTGAGATGGGCTCAACGGTGATGTCGATGTCGAATGTCAGGGTAGAGATCGAACCGCTGCCTTTGGCGTTTTCGATATCGGAGCTGTCGAAGTGAATGCAGTTGGTGGTCATCGCCAGGTTCCTTTCTATGGTGTTGCGATGATGGTCCGAGGGCAGGGACCATGACCAAAACCACACCGAAGGCGAAGCGGAGCGGAGAGGGGCAGGGGACCAGAATTCTGTTCCGCGAGGAATGCACGGTAGGGCAGGGGAGAATTCTGAGAACCGCCCTTTGTGGTTTTGGCAGGACCTGCGACCAGCATTCTAAGCAACACCAATGAAAGGTCTGTGCGACTGCGTCACTCGGCATAGACCGACGCCAATATCTGACGTCAAGCGGCGGCCAACGGATCAGACCAACGGGTCGAGTTCTTCGACCTTGCGATGTGCCCATTTCAGCCAGTCAGCGGCTGGCATCCCGTCAATCTCCTCAGCCAGGCTATGAGGGTTCGCCTCGATTGCGGCGAGAAAGGATCGAAGCCTTTGCGCCTCCTCCCAGTCTTTCGCCCGGTCCCGAAACAGACGCCATTTCTCCTGCTCAAGCTGAGCCAGATGACGGCGCTCTTCCTCTGCGAGCCGCTGCGCCTCAATGCGACGGTCTCGCTCCGCAAACTCCTCGCGTCGTGCGGCCAAGGCCGGCCCTGCCAGCAAGAACCCCGCAATCACGGTTGGAAGTAAATCCTCGCCATTGAGCTTACTCGTTTCGACCCATTCTTTCTTCACACCCGTTCCAAGGTAAGTCGTGATCGTGAAGCGTAGGAACCCGGTAGGGGCCAGGGCGCTGTTGTGGTGATATGGAAAGGCCGTCCAGCCCTTCGGCTCATCGGACGGCCTTCCATGAAACTGGTACATCTTTTCGACAACAGCGATTTCGAACTTTTCTCCTGAAGCCTCTAACCTCAATTTGCCACGAATACTGCCTTCAAGCGCGCGACCTCCCTGTGCCTCAAACCCTTTCAGAAGCGCGCTGGTGACCCGGAAACGATACAGATCCCGTTCGGTCAGATCGGCCAGTGTTTCTTCACCCCACCAAAGATCATCCGGCTGGCGAGCACGAAATCGAGCGCGCCGTTCAACTTGTTCCTTTCGATGTTCGTCCACCCAAGTCGCAACAATCGGATGGAGATTGCGCAACGTCCCCGGTATCGAGATTTTGCCGACATTCACCACCACCTTCGCGACACGCTTCGCGCTTTCGCGGGACTTTCTTTGGAATTGGCCGCTTTGCGGGAACCGGATGATGCTGGCTGTTCCCGCAGGGCAGGGAGGAAGCTCATGTTTCTGAACCTCCTTGCCCGCTTCCAGCTTCGCCCAATACCCCCGTGGTGGCCTTGGGATTGCATGGCGCGCGCAAATCTTGGAAAGGCCCTGATCTGACAGGCCAAATTCCTCCGCAAGCTTTGTCATTGGTTTGCGCCAGACGAGTTCATAGAGTTCCTCTCGCGATATTTGCTTCATGGCCGAATCCAGTCAATTTCTCAATTTTTCATATAGTTACGCCTGACAGTGGAACAACTCTGTGAAGTCCTGACTAGGAATTTAAGTCATTCGCACCGCAATGCGGTGCTCCCGCGCGGACAGCGCCGGTTCGGCGGCGGGGCAGGGGGCTTGTCCTTCTGCGCCGCCGCCGGAATTTTTTCCAGGTCTTACCCCTCACCATCGATCTGAACAAAAAGGACCCCGCCGAAGCGGGGCCAGTTGGGTCTCCCACGAAGGAGCCGTCAGGTGCAGTCGGGCACCCATTTGTCGAGTTTGGCTTTCTGATCTTGTGTCACGCCCATTAGCTTCTGCGTCGTGGGGTCGCTCACGAGCTTTTCCATCTTCTCGGCTTTTTCTGCCTTCTTCAGCTTGGCGAAAACGGCGACACGCTCGTCGCGGGCATCGCAGTCGAGGAATTCGCACAGCAGATCGACCAGATGACCGGCTGAGACCCGCGAGAAGAAATTCTCCGCTGTGGGCGTCCAGTGCTTGCGGATATCGGCTCCGGCTTCTTCCGCGATCAGGCCGAAGAATTCCGCGCCGCCAGCTCGATAGGGCAGGGTGCGTGCGATCGCTTCGGTGATCTGAGCATTGCGGGCTTTCATGCCTGTCTCCCGGAAGGTGTCGAAGGCCTCTGAGAGGTCTTCAACACGGGTGCCCCTATGCAAGTATTCACTGGCATCGATCCCGTGCTCGAGACGCGGCTCACGGACAAAGCCATCTTCAACACTCGGCGCATTGTTCGGGCGGTCCAGCCGAATACCGAACACGCTCTCGAAGCTGCCCGATGCCTCCGACAGTCCAAAGCCCAGCAGGTCCAGAACCAGTTCCGGCTTGGCCAGAAGCGCGGCCTGCACCGAGGCCAGCCGGATCGCCTGCATATCGGCCACCAGCTTTTGCGAGTAAGGGGATTTCGGGGCCTCGGATTTGGTGGTCTGCGGCGCTTGCAGAACACCGGCCTCGATGGCGGCTTTCTTGTCCTCGGGGCGGACCAGACCAGCTGTGACCTCGGGTTTGCCTGAGCCGTTCACGAGGATGATGCAGCCCGCATAGGCCTTCTGGTCCTCGGAATAGTCCCCGTTGAGAATGGTCTGCAACTCTGCAAGCCGTGCCTCGCCATCCTCGTCCAAAACCCCGCCATTGGCCAACTCTGCTAACTCATCGTATTCCTCGGCTTCTTCTTCGGTCAGGTCACCTTCGATGGGGTAGAGGCGGGCCAGCTTCATCTGGTCCAACTCGTAGTAGTTGAGCCAGGCCTCGGGACGGGCCTCGGCCCATGCCCAACCTTGGGTCTCGACCAGATCGGCCCGGGCCGCGTCCAACTTCTCGGTGAAGAGCCGATCCAGAAGGGCAGGGGAGGCGAGGAAGACCTCGTCGGAGAAGAGATCACGTGTGACCGTTCCGCCCTCGGCCTCGTAGGCCTCAAGGCCCACAAACTTGGCACGGCGGTCTGTGGCCTTGATCGCATCGGGATGCAGCGCATTCTTGATCGCACTCTCGGAGACAGCCTGCCCTTTGACCTGATCCAGAAGGCTCTGGGTGAGCGCTTCATCATCGGAGAGAGTGAAGGCTTTGGCGGTGCCAAGACTGATCTCGCCCGCCGCCAGCGCGTCCAGCACTTGCTCTGGCAGGCCTGCGAGGGCCAGCCGTTGATAGACCCGGGCCTCGGTCACGGCAAAGGCGAGAGCGATTTCAGGCACAGTGGCCCCGCGTGATTTCATGCGACCGAAGGCGCGGATTTCGTCGGCGGGGGTCATGTCCTCGCGCGCGGCGTTCTCGGCGCTGGCCCAATCCTCCGCCTCGGTGGCGTCAGCGGCCAATTTGACCGGCACCGTGGTGAAAGAATGGGTCTTGGAGCGTTCCGCAATCATCTGGATGGCGCGGAGGCGGCATCCGCCCGCGACAATGCCGACCTTACCGCCCTCGTCCATGAGGCCTGCGAGATTGTGGATGAGGCCGAAGTGCTCGATGCTGTCGGCAAGGCTTTCGATATGCGCCTCGGAAACCGATTTGCGCGGGTTCAAATCGGATATGTAGAGCATCTCCAAGGGGATTTGCAGGATCACGGCACTAGCGGTGTCTGCTTGGATGGTTTGTTGCTTGGTCATTGGGTTGTCCTTTCGGATGGAAATCAGGCCCGCTCGGAGCGCAGCACAGGCGCTCGGCGGCTGGACTCGTTGATGGGGTAGGGGAGGGGGACCGGAACCTGTGTGGCTCCGGCCCAGCGGCGTCACCACCAGCAAGAATAGATCACGGTCGATCCTTGTTCGATTTCGGCCCGCGCCCAAGCGCAGAACTCAAGATCGTAGTCACGGTATTCCGTGGCCTGTTCGTCTTGGAACTGATGGCCATAGAAGAACCCGCCCTCGCACTGGGGCAGGGCGCTTCCCTTGATGGCTTGTTCCAGCGTGTCGATGTCGGCGGTTTCCAGTTGCAACTCGCCGCAATTCAGATCGGAGGCTGAAAGCCCGGTCCGCTCGGTGTAGAGCGCCTCCATGAAGGTTTGCAGCTTGGAATGCTTGCGCCAGACAAACTTGGGGCTTTCGCTATCCTCGCCGCTCTCGGGGGTTTTGACATATGCGTATTGATCAAGGCCCATGGCCTGCTCCTTTCGTGGTTAGAGCGGCGCGGAGTCTTGTTCTTGCGACCTCTCAGCCCTGTCCGCTTCCGCCAGTGGCGGAGGCCTCGACTGATCTGTCAGTCCGAAAAGCCCCCGTGCTTTTCGGCTGGGCAGAGCAGGTGAGGGCGTAAGCCCGTCCTGCGACCGGACGGCGACCCGACACAGGGGGCCGGAGCGGTGAAATCGGGAGGGACCCGCGCAAACCGCGCGGGAGGAACCGGATTTCTCCAGAGAAGGCTGGCGCGGAACGCGACACCAGAGCCTCTGTTCGGGGCGCCGGCCGGATGGCAGGCGGAATTCAACAATGGAAACCTGACAGCCGGGTTAGAGCGGAGCGGAGACCCGGCTGACCGCTGGTTCAAGCGATCGCGGTCTCACCCGCGATCTCACCTGGGACATGCACGAAGGATCGTATCCAGAATTGGCGGAGACGCGACACACGCGGCTCCGGGCGTAGCCAAGAGCCTGGACAGCGCCAGGGCGCTGGCGTGCCACCCCAATCAAGCAACGCAGGCTATATAAAGGATATTGACAATACCTCATCATATGATATGTATTTTCTACTCATATGGAGGCAATCATGCTTGATCCCATCCAAAATGCGCCTCAACCGGCATATGTCCAACCAATTGACCAACAGGACAAGATCGCCGCGATTATCAAAGGCGTTGTGCGGACCGCTGATGCCTGGGGGCTGTCGAATGCCGAGGCTGCAATGCTGTTCGATGTCCCAACGGCCACTTGGGGACGCATGAAGGCTGGCACCTACAAGGGTGTGCTGGACCAAGACAAGGTCACCCGCGCAAGCTTGCTGATTGGGTTGTTCAAGGGATTGAGACTGCTGTTCAACGGCCCTCTCACATTTGGCTGGCCAAAGACCGCCAATGCTGGCCCGGGTTTCAACGGCAAGACCCCGGTTCAGATCATGTGCGAAGGCGGCATTCCGGCGATGATGAAAATGCGCCAGCATATCGATGCGCTCCGAGGTGGCGTGTGATCAGAGCAAGTGATCTGGCACAGGTCGAGTTCACAGATCCCACAACTGTCCGGCTAATTTCCACCGCCTATATCGACGAGCCCGCTATGGCACCACTGGCGGATGATGACGATGAACTGGCGATCCTTGAGGAAATCGAAGGGCTGACATCCGCGCGCCAGTCCGTCACCTTGCCGATCCCGGGCGGCCTTCATCCTGGTGAACTTCTGACCGAGGCCGCCGGCTATGGCTGGACGCTGGTGAATGCAGCGTTCTGCTATACCCGCCCGACAGGCAACAGGTTCAATGGCCCGGACCGCGGGGCGTGGTACGCGTCCTATGGAGATCTTGCGATCGAAACCGCGCAAGCCGAGGTGTCCTGGCATCTGACGCGAGAGCTCGAAGCGACCGGCGTGTTTGACAACACCACGTCCTACAGGGAGCTTTTTGCCGGGTTCACTTCACAGTTTCACGAACTCGCCCCGGGAACAGAAGACGCTGCATTGCACGCTTTTCCCGCGACCGCTTACCCGGCGGGGCAAGTCCTGGCACGCGATGTGCTTGGCTCAGGCGGCAATGGGATCCTTTACCCGTCCTCACGACTACCGAACGGCCAATGCCTGGCCGCGCTTCGCCCCCATCTCGTGCAGAATATCCGCCAGGGCGCGACCTGGGATTTTGTTTGGGACGGCGATCCCACACCCATCATGACCAAGCGCTAGCCGCATGATGCTCTGTATATCGGCGATTTGGTGACGATTTCTCTCGTATTCGGTAACGGGGTGAATTAGTGAGTGCGGCAACCAAAGGCGTGTTTGCTCTCTAGCCGGCCCACCGTTTTGCCAGCAGCAAAAGTGAGGCGCGGCTTACAAACAGACATTGACTTCCCGACAAACTTCCATAGACTTCCATTCATTGGAGGTCTTGATGAGCGGAAACTACTACACCTTTGCCGCGATCCGTGGCGTGCAGGCCGGGTCAGAATACTATGTTGTTATGGTCCCGCTCAAAATGGTGCCTAAGATCTTCGAGTTTGACTGCCAGGAATTGCCTGCTGACTTGAGAGCACAGCGCGTTTTGTCGAACGTACGCGTACCGCAAATCGCAGCTTATTTATCGGAGAATTTTGAAGAATACACGCTCTCCTCGCTCTGCGCGTCTGTAAACGGCGAACTAGAGTTTTCACCTGCAAATGACAGCCTCCAGTTCCGGAATGTAGGTGAGCTACGCCTGTCGATGGAAGCGCAGATTATCCTGAACGATGGGCAACATAGGCGTGCAGCAATCGAAGAGGCTTTGAAGTCTCGACCCAAACTCGAGAATGAAACGATCTCCGTCGTTCTGTTTGTCGATCACGGCTTGGAACGCTGCCAACAGATGTTTGCCGACCTAAACAAGAACGCTGTTCGGCCGTCCGGCTCACTCAATGTTCTATATGACCGAAGAAACCCACTGGCGCGACTAAGTACAGCCGCACTGGAGGGCATTCCATTTTTTCAGGAGTTCTTGGAGCTCGAAAAAACTTCACTCTCAAACCGGGCCAAGAACCTGTTTACGCTTTCGAGCCTGAACCAAGCGAATAAATGGCTCGCTGGAAAAGACGCCAATCGCTACGGAGACGAAACTGAAGCGATTGTTGTTGAATTTTGGCGGTGCATTTCTGAAGCGATCCCGGACTGGCAACGTCTAATGAGTGGCAATGTCACCTCTGGAGATCTGCGCAAGGAAACAGTTCATGCGCATGGCGTCATGCTTCAGGCAATGGGCGTAATGGGCGCTCGGTTGATCGAGGAAAAACCTGAGAAATGGCCAGCAGCCTTGAGCGCCCTTTCCAAAATCAACTGGAGTAAGAGGAACACTGATCTCTGGCGGCCTCGAGTGATGGGCCCGCGTGGAATGGACGGGAGCGTGAAGTCTGTCCATCTGGCAGCAAACGTCCTGGTTCAGGCGGTCGGCCTGCCACTGAACGAAAGAGAACAAGCGAATGAAGAGGCCTATATCGCTTCATTGACCGACCAGGTGGTGCAAGCATGACTTCAACGCTAGACACTCCAACACCAGACCAAAGCAGCGGCTTGGACATAACTGCCATACGAAATCACATTCGTTCGGTATACCGATCTGACGACCGCCCTTGGGTTATCGGGTATAGCGGCGGCAAAGATTCCACATGTGCGCTACAACTCATTTGGGGAGCGCTAAAGGAACTGCCCGTTGAAGACCGGCAAAAGCCGATCTTTGTGCTAAGTTCAGATACCCTTGTGGAAACTCCGATCATCGTCAACTACATCGACGAAACACTCGCGGCAATCAACGCGGCCGCGGATGCGCAGGACATGCCGATCTCAGCCCAAAAGGTTGTTCCTGAAATATCAGACAGTTTTTGGGTCAACTTAATCGGTCGTGGGTACCCAGCACCTTCGAAAAGATTTCGCTGGTGTACCGAGCGGTTGAAAATCGATCCGGCCAATGCCTTCATCAAGAACCGTGTCGCAGAGTACGGCGAGGTGGTCATGGTCTTGGGGGTCCGATCCGCCGAAAGCGCGACACGCGCGCAGGTCATGTCACTGCACAAAATTGATGGCACGGCGCTCTCCCGACACTCGACCCTTCCCGGGGCCTTTGTGTTCACCCCGATCGAGGCGTTTGATGTCGATGACGTGTGGTCCTTCCTTCTGCAAAATGACTCGCCTTGGGGATCGGACAATCGCGATCTCCTAGCGATGTATCGAAACGCGCAGGCGGGTGAATGTCCACTCGTGGTCGACAAACAGACGGAAAGCTGCGGCAACTCGAGATTCGGATGCTGGGTTTGCACGGTCGTCACAAAAGACAAGGCCATGGAAGCCATGGTCGAAAACGGCGAAGAATGGCTGGAACCGCTTTTGGACCTTCGCGATGAGCTCGCAACAACTCAAGATCCGGAGAGAAAGCGGGAGTTTCGAGACTTTAGACGACGGGATGGGTCGGTCACTTTTGTAGGTGAAGCCGAAACACCTATTCCGGGGCCTTATCTTTTCGACTATCGAAAAGAGATTCTTCGTAAACTTCTCGAAGCGCAACAATTGGTCAATGAAAGTGCGCCCCCAGGCGAGAAAACCACCCTGATCCAAGATGAAGAGCTTCGTGAAATCCGCAGGCTGTGGCGGAGCGAACAAGGTGATTGGGGCGACGCGGTTTCCGAGATTGTTAAAGACGCCACCGGTCGCGAGTTGCCAATAGAAGGAGCCGACAGCTACGAGTTCCAAGCGAGCGATGCCCAAGTGCTTGCGGATGTGTGCAACACTCACGGCCTACCTCCGCGTCTATTAGCACAGCTTCTCGAAGCCGAGCGCTCAGTTCGGGGGCTAAAACGGCGAACACTAATACACAGAAAAATTGCGAGCATCCTGGAGCAGGAATGGCGAGACGAGGCAGATGTTCTTGATGAGCGCAAGGATCGGCTGGCTCAACGAAAATTGAGCGTTTCTCCCGATCCACTATTCGAGTCCGAAACATGATACTGCAGTCTCTTCGCCTCAAAAACTTCGGCCTTTACGGTGGAGATCACGAGTTCGATCTGACGCCTGACGCGGCATCCGGCAAACCCGTTGTTTTGGTGGTGGGCCACAACGGGTCGGGCAAAACGACCTTTTTGGAGGCCGTTCGCCTGGCCTTGTATGGAAAGCGCGCTCTTGGCGCACGTGTGGGGCAAGCTGAGTACGATCAACACCTTCTTAGACGGATCAACAATACTGCCTCTGAGCGAAGCGCATTCGTTGAGCTCACATTCAAAAGCCACCATCTTGGCAAGGATGACACCTACACAGTTCGTAGAGCTTGGGCTTCTCGAGGCAACAGTGTCATCGAAAGCCTGCAGTTTGACCGCAATGGGTCACCAGTAGATGAAATCCATCGAGACGATTGGAACCACTACCTGGAGGACATCATTCCGGCCGGGGTGTCACAGCTCTTCTTCTTTGATGGTGAGAAGATTCAGGACATCGCAGATGATCAGAACAATGCAGGCCTTACGGAAGCTATTAAATCCCTGCTGGGCATCGACCTCATCGATCAGCTTCGAGGCGACCTAGCGCTTTATAAAGCTCGAAACGCTGAAAATCACGATTTTCCGGATCTGGAAGCCACCAAGCGAGACCTGGAGGTAGCGAGAACTGAACTCGTGATTACTGACGAACAAATAGGATCTCTTTCTTCGAAACGCTCCCAACTCGCACGGCACAGTGAGGCGGCCCAACACTTGTTCGAACGCGAGGGTGGTACTGTCGCGCTCAGTCGTGAAGCGCTGACGAATGAGTTGAAGAAGATCGACACAGAGCTTTCAAAGAACACCACGGCTTTAAAAAACCTCGCAAATAGTGTGGTTCCTTTTGCCTTGGCCCCTAAACTGTTGGCGAACTTCTCTTCCGAAGTTGAACGGGCAAAAGGCCTGCAATCTGGCAGAGTGATTGCACAGTTCATCTCTTCGTTCGAAAGCACAATGCTCGACAGTGCAGCCGGTGAATGGGGGAGCGCCCATTTCAAAGCGCTGAGAGCTTTCTCGGAAGATACTCAAAGCGACGCAGGAGCAGTGTCTCTGAGTTCTGATCCGGATTGGGTGCTCGGCAAGCTCAATACTATCGCAAACGAACGGGTTAAAGTTGCCACTCTTGCTGCAACACTGAGTGAGCTGCAGAACAAGCGTGCAACCCTTCGAGATCAACTAAAGAACTTCAGACCAGGCGCTGCCGCCGCAGCTTTCGAAGAGCTGAAGAAAGCCGAATATCAACAGGGTGCACTGGAAGCAGAACTCAACCGCAAACAAGCTGAAGCAACACAACTGAGGGCCCTTGCTGAGCGGCTTGAACGCGAATTGCGCAAATCACAGGAAGCCATCTTCGATATTGCGAGATCGAAGGAACAGAGAGATCTCGCCACCCGCACCCAGTCAGCTTTGAACGATTATGAAAAACGCATTGTGCAAATGCGACTCGCTTCTCTTTCAAACCATTTCATCGAAGCGTTCAACGGCTTGGTCACCCGCAAGACGCTCGTTCGGCAAGTCGCAGTGGATCCCAACACCTTCCACATCCGGTTGTACCGCGAATCCGGGGAGGAGATTACCACCTCTGAACTTTCCGCCGGCGAACGTCAGCTATTTGCAATATCAATGCTTTGGGCGCTTGGGCGGACTAGCGGGCGAGAACTTCCGATGATCATCGACACACCACTGTCCCGTCTGGATCGACAACATCGCACCAGCCTGATGGCGAACTACATCCCGCGCACCAGTGCCCAAGTTATCATGCTTTGCACTGACTCCGAACTGACGCCGGATCTCGAAGCGATTATCGAGCCGCATGTGAAGCGGCGTTTTGAGATCGGTGTGGTAGATGGCGGGCTTACAACCACCATCTCGACTTCAAAAACCCAGCGGAGCATCAAAGAAGCGGAGCATTCTTATGCACATTAGCAAATTCCGCATTTCATCGGCAGCCACAGGGCAAGTCCGAATTGTCGCCCAAAAAGCCGGGTTAACACCCAACTTGGTTTGCAGGATGGCAATGTTGACGTCTTTCGAAGCGGGTCCTGTACCTGGAACGTCTTCAGATACTCAGGATGGGCAGGAGTTCAATGCATATACGCTCTTTGGAGATTACCAGCCCATTTTCTTGGATATGCTGAGATTTGTTGAATTTGGCTCGGACCAGGTGGATGTGGAGGACAACGTTCTTCTGGACCGGCTTCGCCTGCACATTGACCGTGGAATTCGACAGCTGTCCGTAAGGATCAAATCCCCGGCCGACGCGGCAGAACTGCTCGCGGGGAGCGTCTAAGACTATGGCCGGTCCGATTTATCTTGACCACAATGCTTCGACACCGATCGATCCGGATGTTCTTGAAACAGTTCTTCGTGTGAGCCGAGATACCTACGCCAACCCTTCAAGCATTGAACACAGCCAAGGGGCTGCGGCTGCAAAGGTTGTCCAGCAGGCAAGGTCTCAGGTTGCCGATCTCGTGAAATGCAAAGAGTCTGAAATCATATTCACGGGTGGCTCGACCGAGGCAAATAACCTCGCAATTCTCGGCACCTACCCGGAGCTTGAGAAAACCGGCCGAACGCATTGCATCACGTCGGCGATTGAGCACCCATCTGTCCTGGCTTGTTTCGATCACCTTGAAGAAAAGGGAGCACGGGTCACCCGCCTTGGAGTAGGCGAGGGGGGACAAATCTCCTTGGATGAACTCTCGAACGCGCTCTGCGAACAGACGGGCCTTGTCTCAATCATGGCGGCAAACAACGAGACGGGTGTCTTGCAGCCGATCTCTGAAGCAGCCCGCATAGCTGAGACCGCGGGGGCGCTGTTTCACACCGACTTCTCGCAGGCCACGGCTTTTGTGCCATTAGATCTCCGCAACTCCTCCATTCACATGGCCAGTTTTTCCGGCCACAAAGCGTATGGCCCAAAGGGGATTGGCGCGCTTTACCGCTCCATCCGGAAACCGAGAGTAAAGCTTCACCCAGTCCTCTTGGGAGGGGGGCAAGAGAAAGGGCTTAGGGCGGGAACCTTAAACACGCCGGGGATTGCAGGCCTCGGCCATGCTTTCGCGCTCATCGCTAAAAACATGAAAGGTGACGTTGGGCGCATTGGGGCTCTTCGAAACCAGCTTCAGGCCGAACTGCAGCAGAGTATGTCACTGCAAGTGAATGGTTCCAAAGAGGAGAGGTTACCCAACTCGTTATCGCTGACAATCGACGGTGTTGTCCCGCAAGCCCTGATACAAAAGCTCAAAGACGATCTATGTTTTTCCGCCTCAAGTGCCTGTGCGACCGAACATGTGGAGACTTCCCATGTTCTTCTGGCGATGTTTGGTGAATCCCCCCGCGCAAGAAACGCCTTCCGTTTGGGTTTGGGGCGCCAAACAAGGTCGGAAGATATCCCAAAGATCGTCACCTGCTTCGAAAGTGCAACAACGGAATTGCTTCGTCTGCGGACCGGGTGACGTCGGCACACAGCGGTAACTATTTCTACTACCGTCACAGCGATTGGAATGGTGCGCACCCACGCTAAATCGTTTAAGTATATATTTTCAAAGACAAGATGTAGCTGCTAAGCTCGTGATAGTTGAGTACCCCACAAGCATCTCGCGGGAAACACCCCGCACCAAGAAAAAGCACCTACCAACCATGACTCTTTGCCAGTTGCCAACACTTCCTACGCTCAACACATCAACGAACGGCATGATTTCTGAGTTCTATGGACCAGCTTTGGCAGCTGCAAATCGATACGATCGTGGGGTCGGATACTTTACCTCGAATTGGCTGCGACTGGCCTCATCAGGATTGGCGGTATTTGCTGGCAACGGTGGGCAGGCAAGATTTGTCGTGAGCCCGCATATGGGAGCAGAAGATTGGGCCGCTCTGAACCAAGGAGATCAAGCAAAAACGGACAATCTGCTCTACGAAAGCCTGCGAGGCGTTGTTGAAGATCTACCGCACGCGTTGGAGGTTCAAACGCTGTCAGCCTTGGCCTGGATGATCGCAGATGGTCTTTTAGACATACGCATCGCAATACCCAGGGGTGATCTGGACGGAGATTTTCACGACAAGTTTGGAATCTTCTTTGATGACATCGGGAACAGCGTAGCCTTCCACGGGTCGCAGAATGACAGCGCTAAGGCATTTCGCAACTATGAATCCATCAGCGTTTTCTACTCTTGGGTCGACGAACGAGAGGCACGAAGGGTATCCGGACACGAGCATCGTTTCGAGCGCCTCTGGCAAAACCAGGATCCAAATGTTCGTGTACTGCAATTGCCCGACGCAATCCGGAAAAACCTAGTTCAGTTTACCAATAGCCTAGGAAGGCCTTACGGGGCACCAAAACGGACCCCGCGCAGATTGGAAGGAGACAAATGGGCACATCAATCCCAGGCCGTCGAAAAGTTTATTGAGGCAGGGAACGGTGTCCTAGAGATGGCCACCGGTACCGGGAAGACTAGAACCGCTTTCAAGATTTTGGATGAGTTGCTAGAGCGCAGAGAGATAAATGCGGTGGTGATAACAATGTCAGGTACTGACCTGCTTAGCCAATGGTATCGCTCCGCCATCGCAAACTCTGATCTTGCGGTATTCCGTCATTTTGGAAAGTGGAAGGAGGCCTCATCCTATCTGACTTGCCGTTTGCCAAAAGTCTTGTTGATTGCTCGGCAACAACTAAAGAACGTGATACCCCACCTGGAAGATAAAGACACCGATCGCTCTTTGCTCATCTGTGACGAAGTACATGGGATGGGATCCCCAGCAATGATCAGAGACTTGTCTGGCCAACTTCAGAGGTTCCGATACCGGTTGGGTCTAAGTGCGACGCCAGAGCGTGAATACGACCAAGACGGTAATCAGTTCATTACTGACGAGATCGGAGAAGTCGTTTTCGAGTTTAGTCTCGAGGATGCAATCAAGAAAGGCATCCTTTGTAGCTTCGACTACACAGCTCTCGACTATGCGCTATCGGATGAAGACAAGGCTCAGATCCGCCAACTGATCAAACGGCATCACGCCAAGAAGGCCGCCGGCGAGCCACAAAGTGATGAGGTTCTCTACAGAGACATTGCGCGCGTTCGCAAAACAACGAAAGAGAAGATCCCCCCCTTTGAGGACTTCCTCAAAGAGCATCCTAAGTTTTTTCAGCGATGCTTGATCTTTGTTGAAACAGCTGAATTTGGTAGGGACGTCCAGACATTGCTGATGAACGCCAAAGTGCCCTATCACACCTATTTTCAATCCGATGAAAGCGAGAATCTGAAGCGCTTTGCGGATGGCCACCTAGAGTGCCTCATAAGCTGTCACAGGCTGTCCGAAGGCATCGACATTCAATCTGTCCAGAACATTGTGTTGTTCTCATCCTCAAAAGCAAAGCTCGAGACCATTCAAAGACTTGGGAGGTGCTTGAGAACGGATCCAGAGAACCCAGAGAAGCGGGCTCATGTGTTGGACTTCGTGGACTTTTCTGCACAGCCGAACGAGAGTACCGAAAACGGATCAGCCGACACCGATCGCTATGAGTGGTTTAAGCGATTATCGGCAGTGGTGCCTCATGATGGAGAGAGTAATGAACTCACAAAGTGAAATCGATCCCGACATTGTCGAGGCTATTGCTGACGCGCTGAAAAAAGCCGGATTGCAGGGTACCACTTACGGAAATAAATTCGAACGTCGGATAAAAAACAAACTGGTCGGCCAGTTCGAAGAATCTGATCTATTTGATCTTATTGACGATTTTCCCCTTCCCAATCAAGGAAAGGCGAAATGAAGGTTAGAATTACCGGATGGAGGGCAAAGAACCTCCGAGGATACTTAAGGGATATTGAGATTGATTTGTCGATTCAGCCAAAACGCTGGACTCTTCTTCAAATGCCTAACGGGACAGGCAAGACCACTACCATGCGCCTCTTTCGCGACGCGTTGACCGGTGCACCTCTATCTACCGCCGAAGTAAACAGTCTCAAAGCTGACGACAGTGTCGAACACGGCATGTTCGAGTTGTCGATGATGATTGACGACGAGCCATGGCGTGTGGAAATGAATTTTGATTTCCGCACCGGAAGATGTGAATACAGCACAACGTCCGTGGGCGAACGATCAGGGGGAAATAAGTCGGGACGTCTGCCGACAGTTCTGCGAGACACGTTGCAGAAAGGGATAACAGAGCTTTTTGTGTTCGACGGCGAACTTGCCGCTGAAATCATCGAACTTGGAGCCAATCGAGCAGACAACTCTATCCGGGCACTTTATAAACTGGATAGTTTTGGCGAGTTGTACCGAGACATTGATACTCAGGCCAAAAGGCGGCGAAACACCGCGGCGTCGATTTCAGCAGCGACTACAAAAAATTCTATCAACCGGTTTACTAGGGACCTAGAAGAAGCAGAGGCCACGCTTACACACCTACAACGTGACGAACGCAAACTTCTGTCTGGTAGGGCTGAAGCCGAAGATGCGATCGCAGAACTCGACCGCAAAATCGGAGAATTGTCTAGCCAACAGGAGCAATACTCGGACGAATTGGCTGAGATCAATGAACAGATCCTTCGGGACAAGGCGGCGATTTCTGAGTTGACTACCCAATCTACCGAGCTGTTCCGAACCCCCCCGCTGTTTCATAAAACCGTTCGCGAACGCCTCAACGCACTTGGGGGCACTATGCAAAAACTCAAACTCCCACGAACAATGTCCGAAGAGTTTTTCCTGCAACTCGCCGACGAAGACAATCAGCACTGTATTTGCGGTCGTGAACTTGGGCACGCAGAACGAGAATCCATCCGAGAAAACGCGAAAGAGTTTCTAGGTCACGACCAAATCGCGGTTGTCAATCAGATGAAGCTGGCATTGAGGGACACAGGACAGCGAGGCGAAACTCTAGGTAACGCCTTAGAGCATCTTCGGACAGCTCGGGATCGTTTGCAGTTGGCAGAGCAACGGAAGCTTCGCATAGAGGACGAGCTTGAAGAGGCTGGACTAGTAGAAATTGGGGAGTTCAAAGACGAAAGAAGCAAGATTTCATTTCGTTTGGAAGGCATACTCGAAGCCCTGGATAAGCTCACAAGTGATCATTTTGACTTCAGTGATATTGCGTGGAAATCAAACATTCCGGCGTGCAAGAGAGAAGTAAAAGTTCGACAGAGGAAAAGGGACACGGCCGCAGGAACGTATGATTTTATCCAAAAGACTGAGGCGCTTAAAGCTTTGGTCAAAAGTGTGGAGAGCAATGCAATTACGCGGCTCAGGAGAAGGATCAGGTCATCAACCAACAAGAATCTTGAAGACATCCTTGCGAACGAACAACTCAGGGTGGCTTCAATCGATGGAAGTCTACGACTCACAACCGACGACTTGGAGTTAAAAACATCCGTAAGCGAAGGACAAAAGCTTGCTGTTTCGTATGCCTTTCTTACCGCTTTGCTTGCCGAGGCACCGCATCGGTTTCCGTTCATCGTTGATTCACCCGCTGTCTCTCTAGACGTAGAAATTCGTCGAACCGTGGGGGAACTCATCCCACCCCTCTTTGAGCAGATGATTATTTTTGTGATTTCAAGTGAACGGGAGGGATTTGCCGAAAGCTTCTTTAACCGAGGCAATGAAAACGTCGAGTTCATCACGATTTCAATCGACTCCGTAACCGGGCGACCTTCACAAATGAAGGGCCAAAAGGACTTCCGAAGCTTCCACACAAATCCGGGAGGTTCAGTATGAGTTTCATCCTTCACAAAGAAGTGCGAGACTACTTCGGATATCGCGACCAAAGGATGTTTCACGGAACACCGAAGGAACAGGATAGAAGCCGAGAGCTACTGTTATTTGACGCGTACTATGCGTGTTTACTTGCTGGCACATGCCTTTCAGGGCTTGGGGTGGAAAGCGACCTTGAGAGTACAAATTTTATTGATGGCTACCCTGAAGTCTTTAGAAGCAGCAAAGAGTTTATCGCAGGCTTAATCGTTGAGGCGGAGCTTCGTCGCCTGGATACAGAAGACTATTCAGGCAAGGATTTTGAGCGCGAGATTGCAAAGTTGCTAGATGTTAACTCACCCACCCGGCTTAGCGCAGGAGCCGGAATAGCAAAAGCCAACCTTTATGCGGCTGGAGGTTTTGGTTTCATTGCCGAAAACCTGCAGCCAAAGCCAGTGAGTGCACAAGAGTTTCTACTCCGATTCCATGATTTGTGGGAAAGAGAGGTGTCGAATAAATGACTGGTATCGAAGGCCAACCGATGTTAGCGGCACTGAGCTTCCGACCATCGCAAACAACTATCTCGGCTCTTTTTGGCGGATTTGGAACTCTCTCCGTTCCGGATTTCCAGCGGGGCTACGCTTGGGACAATGAAGCCGTTTCACTGTTCATTGAAGATGTGGACCGTTGTCGCAAAAAAAGGCAGGTTTCCGTTCCTCAGCCACACTTCTTTGGTGCCGTGGTTACCAGCCCTGGTGAAGCACTGGGCACGTCACGGCCCCATCTGACTGTTATTGACGGACAGCAAAGGTTGGCAACAGTATTCTTGCTCATCACCGCCCTTAGGCGCCGCTATGAGATAGCGCAAGCTACGGCACAAGCAACCGGAGATGCAGAAGAGCTTGCCGACTACTTTGGCTCAAGAGCGAGCAATCTGGTTCGCGCATTTGAATGTGCACACGACATCGAATTCAAGTCGCAGAAATCAGTTCGAAAGCTGATTCTGAACAAAGCAGACGATCCATTTTTTGCGCGCTTGTTGGCGCAGGAAGAACGCACACCGACCCGCGCTTCTCACGAACGGTTAGAGCATGCAAGCACTGCGATCGAAGCGTACCTGGATGGACTTCAGGAGCGCGCAGAGAACGATGAAGACACGCGGAGGGTTTTGGATAGCCTCTACGTTGTTTTCTTAAAGGACTGGCTGATAGTTCAGCTTGCAGCGGGAACAAACCGGGAAGCAAACCGTATCTATCGGGTCCTTAATAGCCGTGGAGTACCAGTTACCAACTGTGATCTGCTCCGTGCATCAACACTGGAATTCGCCGCGAAGAAGCTCGAAAGCGCCGATGTCGACGCCATGGCTGAGGACTGGGATAGCATTCTGACGGGAAGCCTGTTGGGGCCTGACAAGGCCCTCGACGCTGCCTTCTGCTCTCGCACAGGTATTACCCGCACCCAAAACGGATCTGTCGATCAAATCGAAGAAGAGCTCTTTCCTCATTTGCAATCTGATGAAAAGCCAACTGTTGAGGAGGCCAGGGACGTTTCCCGAGCTGTTTGTAGTCTTAGAAAGGATGTCGAAGAGCTCTCAAGGATAGCAGGTGGCGAGATCTGCCAAGCAGAGCACGACAGGTTTACTCCGGTGTTTCGATCCCGATTTGATGCACTCATTTCGGTTCTAAATCAGAACTACTGCATACCATTGTTGCATGCTGCAACGTGCCTGCCCCCAAAGCACTACGTGAAAGTTTGCGATATCGTAGAACGTTTTGCCTTCCGTTATAGCGTTGTTGTTAGGGCACCTTTTCATGCTCTGGAACCGGTATTTGCTAACCAAATCCAAGCTTTGAGAGCAAACCCTGAAGGCTTCCGCATAGCTGATCTACGGGTTGAATTGGCCAAGTTGACAGAAGCATACGCGAGCGATGACCTATTCAGAGAGCGGCTTCTCACAATGGAGTACGGTCGGGATACTCGAAAGCCCTTGAGATACGCCTTGGTCATGATCGAACACATGAGCCGCTGGTTTGACGAAAACCCTCAGGGTCCACCAGTTTGCAGAGATGCAACCCGGGTGGTCGATTTTCGAAGTATCACCCTGGAACACATCGAGGCTTCTAACGCGGCAAATCTCGATCCAGAGCTCACTCCCTACATCAACAATCTGGGAAACCTAACGGTCATGAGCCAAGCTGAGAATGATGCTGTTGCCAACAAGCCATTCGAGCAGAAGAGGGCAGTCTTCTCGCAATCAGATTTATCCATCAATCGCCTCATCGGTGAATATGAGACGTGGAACCTCGAGAACTTCAAAGCCCGCCAGCAAAATCTATTGGATCGATGCATGGCCATTTTCTCGATTTGAGAACTTAAGAGAGGGGTGGGTAATTTGAATACCGCTAAAACGAAACCAGGTTCGATAGGTGACTGGAGGTATCTGGGTCACGAAATCTGGAGGAGCACTTGGGGGCCCTTTAGCAATGTACCGTTCGTCTTCTATGTTGTCCTAGCAATATTGTGCCTTGGCGGATTAGGAATCTGGGTGGAGTTGGTGAAGACCGCACTCGACAGTCCGCCTAACAATTTCGATGGTGTACTCACCGCACTATCGACTTTCTTTCCAGCGTTAATTGGCTCTGCATCGTTGCAGTTAATTTTGACCTCTACAGGAAATTCAGACAAGGTACTCGTCTCCTTTGCACTACTTGCCTGTTTTGTCTCATTCTTCGGCGTAGTCCTTATCAGTGTTTTCTTTTCTCTTTATCCGTCTTGGTGCTTTAAGGCGGCAATCGCGTTTGCAGTTTTTGCCATTTGGTTTTGGTGGTTCACGAATGGTGACGACCTGACCTATCAGAATGCCCCAATCGACGCTGCGACAGGCGGAGACACCAAAAAAGCTCTCAAAGGCAACCTAAGTAATTTCAAGGTGGACTGATGGATATTTCTTTTCCTTACAGCGTACCCGCGTTGCGCGTTGATCAGCGTTTGGGCAGTTTTTATGTCGCCGTATTGCCAGCTGAATTGCTGCTCCGAGTTTGTGCAAGCGACCGCATGAGTGCCTCACTAAACCCCGATGGGGTAGGTTACACTTTGGAGGGCACCCAGCGTGTTATCCAAGATAAGCGGCTGGGCGAGATCGCTGCATACATCAATCGCATTGACTCAGCATTTCCTAACTCGATTATTGTCGCGGCCAACTACGACCTCGAAACAGGCTTTGACCAGAACGAACGCGAAGACATGGCCTTGGAGGAATCCGGGTCCCCAGTCTTGGATTCAAAGGCCTGGACAATCAAAGAATCGGATGACGGAGGCCATACGTTGGTAATCCCGTCTGAAGCCAAATTGGCAGCGGTCATTGATGGGCAGCATCGCCTATTCTCTTTTGCGAAGGCCAGCAGGGAAGCACTGGAAAGCATGAACCTAATTTGCTCGGTTTTTGTCGACCTTCCAAAGGCTTTGCAGGCACAGATCTTTGCGACCATCAACTCCACACAAAAACGAGTCGACCGGAGCCTCACGTTTGAACTATTTGGCTACAATGTCTCTGACGAACCTGAGGAGTTATGGACACCGGATAAGCTAGCAGTCTTCTTTGCCCGCAAGCTGGCTACAGATCCAGAGTCCCCCCTGAGGGGGCGCGTTATGGTGGCTCCAAAACGCGATGTCGAACTTCAAAAAATTGCGCAAGAAGTAACTTGGAAGATCTCAACCGCTGTGGCCGTTGATGGGATCATTCGTCTCTATTCCGGAAATCCGAAGCGTGACGCAAACCTAATGCGAGAAGGTGAGGCTCACACACGAAGTGTACTTCAAAGCGGTCCACGCGACTCATCCCCGCTGCGTGACGTCTTTATCGAAGGCAACGATGCGGTGATCTACAAGATGGTGTTTAACTACCTTAAAGCCGCTGACTCTATCTTCTGGGCGAATGCGTCGGAAGGTTCGTATATCTTCCGAACAATCGGCGTACAGGCAATTTTCGACATACTTCGAAAAATCGCGCGCGAAGCTTATGAGGATCGGGACATTAGCAGCAGCTATTTTGAGGAGCGACTTAAACCGGCGAAGTCGATCGACTTCGCCGCTGCGGAGTTCCGAAACGCTTCCGGATCAGGGCGTACATTTATTCGAAAGGCAATCGAAAAAGCACTTGAGATCGACTAGAGAATCCCATGGAGCAATCAGATCTTCTTGATTTTCTAAAAAACAGAATGTCGATGACAGATGTCTATCAGCCAGCTGTCTTAAAAGAGCTTCTTCTAAACGGAGGCGAGCTTACGAAGAGAGAGCTCGCCGCCGCTTTGGCAGGTCATGACCTCGCAGTTCAAGAGTATTACGAACGGGTCGTGATGCGTTGGCCAAAAACAACACTAACCAAGCATGGCGTGGTGAAGTATGAGCGAAAAGGCTCTAGGTTTCGATTGCTGTCCTATCCAACAAACCAGGAGGACTTTGACCAAGCTCTAACCATTTGCGATGAAAAGATCGCTGGGTGGGTTGAGAAGAAAAAGACACGCGAACGGGCTCCTGAGGCAGGTTCTTCGGTCCGATATGAAGTTTTAAGGTTGGCCGGTGGCAAATGCCAACTCTGCGGAGTTTCGTCACAAGTTCGGCCAATCGATGTTGACCATATTGTTCCACGCTCAAAGGCCAACAAGGATGGTAAGGTCCGGCTGCATGGAAAATTGATTGGCGTAAACGATCGTGAAAACCTGCAAGCACTTTGCTTTTCTTGCAACCGAGCTAAACGGAACCAAGACAATACAGATTTCAGGCGCCAGAACACCTTGATCCGTGATGGCGTTGCAGCTTGTCATCAAGACGCTCACCAAGACTCAAAGCTCAAGCGGCTCGAACGCCAAACATTGATTTCAGCGCTCTATGAGAAACTGGAAAACGATTACCTGAACCTGATGCAGACAAAAGAAGCTCATCTCCGCCAGGAGAAGCTAGCCGATTTGATCGAGCTAATTTTTACTCTTGGTGGGCAATCTGGCATCAACAGGGAAAGCCTTATTCAGCTTGTAGAGCACAAGAGGTGCAAGTTTGGCGGTTATGAAAAAGGGTACTTCGGCCCCAAATCGTTGGAAGGTCAATAAAAAGGGATCGCAAGGCGTGCGACTAACAACTATGCCGTACCGAGCATTACCGAAACCCATTTGACGGAACTGCGGCCCAAGAGATCTTCTTGTTCCCCCAGCACTTGAACGTTCAGACCCAAAGGCTCGGCAACTGATCTGAGGCCCTCGAGGCTAACAGAGTGTATTCCTCGATCCGGCTCAGCTGGACCTATCCGCAAAGTAACATAAACACGACCGTTGACTGCAAGAAGGTCAGCAAGGCGTTGCATTGTCAAAGTCTGTTCTTCAGGTGAGACGTGCATCCATACAGCGCTCAACACAATTAAATCAAATCTGTCAGACCCAAGATGAGTAAGCCCAGGTAAATGGTCAGAGAGCCATTTGATCGTTTTTTCCGGGTGTAAGTGAGTGGCGAGACGTCTCATTGCCGCAGACGGTTCGACGGCCGTAACATCGTGACCGCGCTCCGCCAACCAAGCGGCATCTCTTCCCGATCCGGCACCCACATCGAGAATTCGGAGTTTCGTTCCCTCAGGTAATTCGTCCAAGTATGCGTTGAGCTCAGGATGCGCTTCGACGGGGTCTACAGCTTCATACTGGTCTGCCAGGCGCACTGCGTGATCTTGGTAGTAGGTCAGAGCGGGATTGTCATTCATGCTTGCAAACGCCTTGCCCCAGTCAGTTTGTTTTACGGTAAAAATGAGCAAGACTATACTTACAATTGCTGCCAAGAGCAGCACCACCTGAAAAGAGGTCCGAACGACGAACGGCTTGTTATACCATTGCACGCCCCCAGCCTTAACGAAGCCTTCACCAAGGTTTAACTCAAGCCAGTCCAAGTGTCGGTCCATGACGTAGCGCAACCTTACGATAATGACCGCAAGCGCTAGATTTCCAACAGCTGCCAAAAACAGCAGCGCAACTTGAAACACTGGAAAGTCCGAAGCACCAGACACGCCAAACCACAATCCTCCCGTCAATGTCATTGATATGATCGGGATCTGCCACATTTGTTGATTCAACGATCTAAATGTCTCGTGGTTCTGCTCGCAGGCGATACTCTGGAACTTGTTGGTTTTAGTCTCTGGTTTCTCGTTCATTGAAAATGACTTTTTTGAATTGCACGTGCTCGATTGACAACATGCATGACCAATCAAACCATGACAATTTAATAGTTCGCTTGCTTATGAGCGCTATCTGCTGAGATCGAAGACTGGAACGTTGCAGGCTTCAATGCGAGATAGAAAGGCGCACCGGAAAGATGTTTTAAATGTTAGTTTGTTAGTGATCATAGTAGCGATCTGGTGCACATTTCAGAATTTTTGGTGCGCTATCTGTGCGTACTCTTGGTAGAGTAAAGGAGTGATCAGTCCATGACTGTGTTCTTTCACGGCAACTTCGGACTCAACCGACAGAGGATGGCTGGCCTTTTGAAGAATGGTCTAGCCAATCCGGCACTGGGTGACTCCGACTTAGCTAAGCCCTTCGGATACGGCGCCCCGTTCGCCGCTATTTATCGCTCTTGGCTACACAAAACTGGCCTTACAAGCAGGCGCAGACCAGTTTCCCTCACCGATTTTGGGGAAGTCATTGTTTTAAATGACAAATATCTCTCCAAACAAGCTACACTGATATTTATGCACCATAGCCTAACTGAAGACCCTGCACGCGCGGAAGCCTGGCATTTCTTCTTTCAAAAATTCCGCTACTCGCACAAAGTTTTCTCCACTAACGAGTTGCGCCAAGAACTAGTGATGCAACTGAGCCCACACAGCGAAAAGCATTTTGGGGCAAGCTCTACGATGATCCCAATCATCGCGCGGAAACTCCTCGAGTGTTATACATCGAGCGAGGCGCTTGGCTCCCTGAATCTACTGCGCAGCCTTGGATCAGATAAATTTGAATTTACAGATGTTTCTATTCCGGCAAAATCACCTAGCCCAGCAGCACTTGCTAAGAGCTATTCCTGAAGTCTCAGCATCTGGCCAGCACACTAAAATATTAACATAATAAACCTTACGCGCCAAAAACGTGTAGCCGCAAAGCTAAAATGTCACCCGTAAGCAAAGCAGAAGTGTCACTCTGCCCTCAAAACAAGAAGAGGACGAGCTGGCATGGGATGG
>NZ_JBQFMM010000016.1:0-72164 GCF_056531845.1 Ruegeria sp. K3
GCCGCCATCGCCTCAAGCTCTTGCGAGGTCATCAGGCCAGTGGTGTCCTGCGATCCTACGATGTTGACCTTGACCCGTACGTCCGACCCGGCGTGCAAGACCGTGCCTTCCGCTACTCCCAAAGCGTTGCGGTTAAAGATCTTTTCGACCGCGGTCAGGCCCTGTCCATCTCGGCTGATCTCTTTCGACGGCGCAAATGCCGACTTCAGCTCGACTCCCAGTGTCTGTGCTGCAAATGTTTGCAACTTCTTGCCGAACACGATGGCGTAGGATCCGCCGGCCTTCATGAACTCCTGCTTTTGCGGAGTGAAGGACGAGGCAATATCAACAAGCTCTTTGGCGCCATCGGCGTCATAAAGCTTTTTGTCTTTCGTATTGATCGTGAGCACTGTCCCGGTTTCGACCGAGTACTTTTGCTCCAGGATAGGGCTGTCGTCATTGTTGAGGATCGGATTCCCCTCGGAATCGACTTTTTTGACCCAGTTTTTCAGGTCGATACCAATCCCGCCCGTCACACCAACGGTGGTCAGAAAGATCGGAGAGATACCGTTCGTGCCGGCCACGATCGGGGCAATGTTTACGAATGGCACATATGGGCTGGCCTGCTTGCCGGTCCAAAGCGCAACGTTGTTGACACCCGACATCCGGGACGAGCCAACGCCCATTGTCCCTTTCTCAGCAATCAGCATCACGCGTTTATCTGGGTGCTGGCGCTGTAATTCTTGAATCTTGTCTTGCGCTTGCTGCGAGATTAAGCACTTGCCATGCAGCTCCCGATCCGAGCGCGAGTGTGCTTGGTTGCCCGGCGACAGCAAGTCAGTCGAAATATCGCCCTCGGCAGCGATATACGTGACAACTTTGATCTCTTCCTCGATATCGGGCAGCTTGGTGAAGAACTCGGCCCGCGCATAGCTTTCAAGAATGTCGCGCGCGACCGGATTTCCGGCAGAAAACGCCTCCTTCAAACGATCCGTATCAGCCTCATACAGGAAGACCTGTGTTTTCAGCACTTCAGCCGCCTGCCTTGCGATCTCGGGATCACCACCCAAAGCCAGATCAAGAAGAACCTCAACCGAAGGACCGCCTTTCATGTGCGACAACAGTTCAAAGGCAAAGGGTACTGAAATTTCGTCAACCAGCGCTTCGCTCTGAATGATCTCTTTCAAAAAACGTGCCTTCTCGCCAGCGGCGCTGGTCGTGCCGGGCAGCGTATTATAGATGAAATAGTTTAGAGAATCCGCACGATGCGCATGATCGACGTCCTTGATCTGTGTAACAAGCTCTTTGACAAGCGCGCCGTCATCAATCGGTTTCGGATGCAGACCCTGCGCTTTGCGGGCTTCAATTTCGTCGAGGTAGTTGGTGTAAAGGCTCATGGCTCGTTCCGGTATATGTGGCTCGATTAGCAGGGGCTCAAAGACGTTATGAACGCCCGAGGATCCTAATTGTATGCGGCGGTATACTAAATGACCGGAACTTGCAAGCCTTGCACCTGTGGCGCGATGTCCCGTCTAAAAGCAACACTTCACAAAGGATTTTGTGCCAGCCAATGACTTTCGATAAGTCCGCTATGTCCTTATCTGATCCCTGTTCCTGGACGATATGCATATAGACCGGCGAGGTAATGAATAGCCATAAGGCGTAAACCGCCCCTGCTTCGAATTGCGTCAGGCAGTTGCTCGGGTCAGATAATCCTGAACCATGT
Organism: Ruegeria sp. K3; assembly: GCF_056531845.1. NCBI lineage: Bacteria > Pseudomonadati > Pseudomonadota > Alphaproteobacteria > Rhodobacterales > Roseobacteraceae > Ruegeria > Ruegeria sp. K3. Next base: position 1,706 of record NZ_JBQFMM010000016.1, read on the forward strand.
CGCCAAAACTCTGTTCAACCGCAAACTCAAAACCAGCCTCGCAGCGCATCACAAGTGCTTTTAGGCCAAACAACTCGGAATAGGTTACTGCGTCTTCATCAAAAGCAGTGACATGCAGATCAAGCGGGCAGGCAATAGCCATCACTTCAGCGGCTTGGGGTCCGGCGACACTAAAGAAGGTAAGGGTGTCCGATATCCGCACTATACTGATGTCCGCAGGGCAATCCGTTGGTTTGAGCTGAGCTTCCAGTGCCTCTTCCAGTTCCAGCGAAGCGCGTACAATCCAGTGATTGCGTCCAATGTGATATACCTCAAACGCTTCCTGCATCGCCCTTGTGTTGGGGCGGTTTGGCAGAGAAAATTCGGCCCAATTTTGAACGACCTCGGGATCCCCTTTGAGGTCAAACAGCGCATTCAGGGTTTGGCGTTCGATCTTGACGTCGTAGCTCATCTCAGGACCTCAGGCGCTGACCCTCGGGGTCATGGAATACAGGCTTTGTGATGGTCACCGGGATCACCTCGTCTTTCAGCCGAACATGCGCGGTTTGCCCGTGTCGCTCCTGCCCGTTCTTCAGCAACGCCAGGCCAACCCAGCGATTGTTGACGACGCTCCAGACGCAGGCGGTAACCAATCCTTCGGTCGCTTCTTTGCGACCTTCAGGGGTTAGTGGCGCGCCTTCGGGCACTTGCTTGTCAGGGTCTTCGGGCAAGATGCCGACCAATTCCCGGCGTTCCCCTACCGCTTCACGGCGCAAGTGGACCGAGCGCTTGCCTAGGTAGTCGGGCTTTTTCTTCGACATTGCCCAACCCATGCCCAGGTCATAGGCGTCCACGGTACCGTCGACCTCGTGCCCCAGCGAAAGAAAGCCTTTTTCCACACGCAAGACATGGCTGGATTCCGATCCTACAGGCAGGATACCAAGGGGTGCACCAGCCTCCATCACCTTGTCCCACAAGGCGGCCATGTGGCGTGGGGCAACGTTGACCTCATAGGATAGCTCACCGGTGAAGCTGACGCGCACAACCCGCGCAGGGAACCCCGCAACCGTACCGTCCCGGAACGACATGAAGGGGAATGCCTCGGGCGACAGATCGATATCCGTAAACAGCGCGTGCATGACATCGCGCGCGCGGGGTCCACAAATGGTGGCGTTGTTCCACTGGCTTGTCACAGTTGTGATCATGACTTGCCAGTCAGGAAACTCGGTCTGAAGCAGCTTTTCCATGTGCTGGTTGACGGCGTCTGCATGGCCCGTTGAGGTCGAGATCATCCAGCGGTGCTGATCCAGCCGAAAGGCCACCCCGTCATCTATGATCAGACCATCATCCGACAACATAAGACCATAGCGACCATCGCCAGGCTTCAGGCTGGACATGATGTTCGAATACAGAAAATCCAGAAAGCGCGGAACATCGCGCCCTTTAAGCTCAAACGTGCCGAGCGGCGAACCGTCGTATACGCCAACGCCTTCACGCACCGCGCGGCATTCCCGGTTCACCGCCTCTTGCAGGCCCTCACCTGGTTTGGGAAAAAACCCCGGACGGCGCCATCGGGCACCAGCCTCATACATCACTGCGCCATAATCCTTGTTCCATTGGGTCACCGGCGTGTGCCGGTAGGGGAACAACACCGAGTCCTCACGCAGCCCCCCAATCGCACCGAATGAGACCGGCGTGTAGGGAGAGCGGAATGTCGTCGTGCCAAAATCTTGCAATGGAACGCCCTTTTGCAGAGCAACGGTGCCAATAATGTTGATATTGCCCGTCTTGCCCTGATCTATGCCCATCCCGCCAGTGGTGTAGCGTTTGACATGTTCCACGTTGTCATATCCTTCACGCAGCGCCAGATGCACATCGCTGACCGCAACATCGTTCTGAATATCCAGGAATGCCTTTCCGCGTTGCCCTGGCACATCTACGCGCCATAGCGGTTCAATCGAATAAGGCAGCTCTGAACCGTCATCGATGATCCGATCCAGTGTGAGATCCCCCGCCGCCGCGCCGACGGCCCGACAGGATTGAATCGGTTGATCGGGCAAAAACGCAGCGAGTTCTTCATCAAACCGAAGTGTGCTGCGGGACTGAGACCACAAATGCACGGTTGGGTTCCAGCCTCCGGAATGGGCCAGCAAGTCGCAGTCAATCCAGGTGCCTACGCCCCCGGACTTGGGAAAGGCCTTGACGGCACGGATGCTTTTGTACCCTCGGATATCGGCGGCTACTGTTCCGGCATGGACGGTTATCCCCGACACCAGATCAAGAGCTTCCCTTGGAACCGTGTCGCGGCTATCGAGGATCGCGTTAACCGTTACCTCAGCTGCGACCAGATCGGCGGCCACTGCGTAAGCGCTGTTGTTGTTGGTGAACAGAACCACACTCTGACCGGGTGTCACGCCCCAACGATTAACATAGGCCTGCACGGATGAGGCCAACATGACGCCCGGCCTGTCATTATTGGCAAACACCATCGACCGTTCCGTGGCCCCGGTGGCAATCACCACCTCAGCAACACGGACCCGCCAGTTGCGTTCTAGAATGCTGGCCTGATCTGGCTCGCGTTCATTGACGATCACTAGGTTGTGTTCGCGATAGGCCCATACGGTCGCGTTCTGAAGATGGGTGACGTTTGCCATTTGGCTTAGTTCTTCAACCGCTTCGCCCACCCAATCCATCGCCGGACGCCCGCCAATGGTCAGGGTGCGGTTCAGGAGGCTGCCGCCCGCTTCGGTTCCCTCGTCTGCGAGGAAGACTCGCTTGCCTGCCCGACCAGCCTCAAGTGCAGCTTGCAGGCCGGCGGGACCTGCACCTGCAATCAAGACATCTGCATGAGCGTAGCGCGCTTCGAAATGCCCCGATGAAGGCGGGTGCACAGGCGCTGCTGCCAGCCCCGCCGCCTTGCGGATGTATGGTTCAAACAGTTGCCAGTTAGGCCATTTGAAAGTTTTGTAGTAGAAGCCCGCAGGAATAAAACGGGCAATCAATTGATTGATCCCGCCCAGATCAAACTCGGGCGATGGCCAGCAATTGACCGAGCGTGCATTCAGCCCTTCGCGCAATGGAACCGTGGTCGCTGGACGGTTGCCCGAGGCGTCCTCGCCTTCCAGCTCCACAAGCGTTCCTGGCTCTTCGGGACCGTGTCCGACAATGCCGCGTGGGCGGTGGTACTTGAAACTACGGGCTGTTACTCGCACCCCGTTTGCCAGCAAGGCCGAGGCCAGAGTGTCCCCTTCGAACCCTTCGTAAGTTTTCCCATTGAACTGGAACGTCAGAGGGCGGCTTCGATCAACACGACCACCCACTGCGCGGCGATTAATCTGAGCCATCGGGCACCTCCACAATGTCATGTGTCACGGTATCCCGCCAGATTGTCAGCCACTCGCCACAGCCCCGTGCGTGCCACCACCGCTCTTGCACAGGCCCCATAGGGTTGGGCGTTATGGTCAGGTATTCGACCCAATCAGCATCGCTGATGGCGTTGGTATCGGGTCGAGCAGCTCCGACCGGGCCGCCATAGACGAACTCGCTTTCATTGCGCTTGCCACAGAATGGGCAGGGGATGAGCATCATGATCCTGTCCCTTCCTATCTCGCCGTCGTGGTGCCGGCTTCCATCACAAATTCTAGATGGCGGAAGCGGTCCAAAGTGAACGAGGCCATCAGCGGATGCGGCTCGCCTTTGGCGACCAGATGCGCAAGCGTCAGTCCGCCCGCAGGAATGGCTTTGTATCCGCCCCACCAGCCAGCGGTCACGAACAGCCCCGGTACCTCAGTCTGATCCATGATGGGCGAGGCATCATGGGCAATATCAAGATGCCCACCCCATTGGCGCATTAGTTTGAGTTTCTTGAAGCTCGGGAAAAGCGACAGCATCGCGGTCACAGTGTCTTCGAACACATGTTGCTTGATGTCGCGACGAAAGCTTTGCCCCATATCAGGAGCGCCGCCGATCACCATCTCGCCCTTGTCAGACTGGCTGAAATAGAACCCACTGTCCGGGCAATTTACGATGACATCCACCAAGGGCTTCACAGGCTCGGACACAAAGGCCGTCAGGTTCATCGTGCGCAATGGCAGCTTGAGCCCCGCTGTCTCGGTCAACGTCGTGGTATGGCCCGATACGGCCACCACAACCTTTTTCGCCCGCACGGTGCCGCGATTGGTCTCGACACCTTCGATGCGCCCATCAGCGCCACGGATCAATGCTTGCACGGCGGTCTGTTGTTGCATCTCGACCCCCATTGCATCCGCCGCGCGGGCATAGCCCCAGGCCACCGCATCATGACGGTTTACACCCGCATCTGTGTGGACCATTCCGCAGATGATCGGCAGGCGCGCATCTGGCCCGCCACCTGTCAGCGCAGGTATGCGTTTGCGCAATTCGTCTGTGGTGATCTGCTCATAGGTCGAGCCATAGATGTCCATGACCAATTGCCGACGCCGCAACTCTCGCAGTTTGGGCCAGGTCTGCACCACATCCACCATGGTACGCTTGGAATGCATCATGTTGAAGTTCAACTCATGCGTCAGCCCTTCGTACATCTCGACGGATTTGACGTAGAACGGGATCGACTCGTCACGCATGTAATTTGACCGAATCGTAACCGTATTGCGCGCTATGTTTCCGCCACCCAACCAGCCCCGTTCCAGCACGGCGACGTCGGTTATGCCAAACTCTTTGGCCAGATAATAAGCCGTGGCCAGCCCGTGACCCCCTGCCCCGATCACCACCACCTCGTACCGGTCTTTGAGCGGCAGGCTCCGCCAGGCTCGGGACCAGTTCTTATGACCAGAAATCGCGTTACGGGCGAGTGAAAATGCCGAGTATTTTTGCATAACGAGCACAATATTTATCAGAAAAAATATATCGTCAATAAATATATTTACCATTGCGCAAAAACTGCTTGGGCAATCAAAGGTCGGGGGCTACCATGGCGCATGACCTTCAAAATTGAACAGTTTCATCGGAATCTTGCTGGCAAATGGTCGGCCCGATCCCGCTGGCCCTGCTTCATCATAAACTGCCGCAGTTCACCCTCTCTCTGACTCCATGCAGACCGTGGCGCTTTGCGCCTGAATTCAAACCCGCCGGGAAATGAGGCGGAAGCTATGGATGGAAGAACTATGATTAACACACCGGATACAGATACTGTTCAGCAAGCGTATGCGCGCGACGGCGTCGTTTTATTGAGAAACATCCTCAGGGACGATTGGTTAAACAAGTTGCGTGATGCCGTGGACGAAGAGGTTAAAAAGGGTGACCGGTATTTTGCCTATAAAAATATGCGTGAAAAACCGAGTGTCTTTCAGGACTATTGTCTGAACTCAGATATTGGAAAGCGAGTGGCCGAGGTGGCGGGCAGCCCCTGGACTTCGTTGATCTATGACCAAATTTTCGTGAAAGAACCTGGCACACGCACCCAGACCGGCTGGCATACAGATCAGCCCTATTGGCCTGTGGCCGGTCCCATCATGACAATGTGGATCGCACTTGATCCTGTCGACCCAGACAATGGAGCGCTGGAATTTGTCCGTGGCTCGCACGCTTGGGGCGCAAAATACCGGCCTTTCAAAACTGACCAGCTTGGCAAGTTTCTTCACTATCTGGAAGAGGATAACCCGGACTATATCGACATGCCCGATTTCGAGGCGGATCGCACTAAATATGACATATTCCATCATGAACAGATGGAACCTGGCGATGCCCTGGCCTTCGATGGAATGACTGTGCATTCGGCGATGGGCAACCGCACCTCGACCCGTCGCAGGCGTGGATATGCGGTACGTTTTGCCGTTGAAGGTGCCACCTATGAACCGCGCGATAGCGTTACTGAATGGCTGCATGATGACGACCTGAAACCGGGTGCTCCCTTTGCCGGTGGGCGCTTCCCTGTCATCTATAGCAACACCTAAGATAAGGGGCCGGGAACTGGCCCCTGTTCAGGTTTCAGGCGTGCCGAATTGCACCCTCTGGCACAGCGGCCTCGGCCTCGATCGCTCGATCGAGCACGCGTCGGTATGTTTTTGCCCCGGCATCCAAACCCAGATCAATATGCGGTGTCTGAGCATTTTTCATGCCCTTGTGCACTTTTTCCAGCACATCTTTGTCTTCAAGAAACGCCATCCGGGCACCGTCATTCATGAACTTTGAAACCTCGGCATTGTCCGGATCAGAGTTGCGATGCTGGAACCAGAAATACCTGGTCTGATCCTCGTTGATTGGCGTCATGAAGTTGTAAGAGATGTTGATGAATGTCTCATCGACAGGATCTTTGTCATATCCACCCGTGCCAACCGGAGTATAGATGGACTTATTCAGCCCGATTGCGGGCATGCACATTTCGTAATGCTGCAAACGGTCGCAATCGCCGTCGAACGAGACCAGTTTGGCATAGTAAGGCGATGGTGGTTTGTTTTCGATCCAGCGCGAGACAATCACGCCGCGATCTGTCTTTTTGACGTCCAGAGGCTCTTCATCCGTTCCCGCGCCGGCGAATGACGAGACATGTACCCAGGCCACATGGCTGGGATCAAGCAGGTTGTCGCAAACCCAAAGATAATGGCAATCGATATCCATCACCCCGCCATCGGTTAGGCCCCAGCTCGTGTCATCAAAGTTTTCGATTGGGAAAATCAGGTCCGGATCAGCCAGTTCAGGATCGCCCATCCAGATCCAGAGCAGGCGATAGCGGTCGGCAACTGGATAAGACTTCACCACCGCGCGCCGAGGCGTCATCCCCCGCTGCGTTGGGCTGTCCGTACATTTGCCCGAACAATCGAATGTCAGCCCGTGGTAGCCGCATTCGACCAGATCCCCTTTCAGATTGCCATCGGATAGCGGGAGCTTGCGATGCGGGCAGGCATTCTCAAGCGCAACGGGCGTCCCATCCTGCTGACGATAGAGCACAATGTTCTCACCCAGATATGTCGCAGCCTTCAGTTCGCGCCCGATATCCTTGCTCCAGGCGGCAACATACCAGCAATTTCTGAGGTACATGGTTTGCTCTCCAATTTGATCAGTTGGCTTAGCGCCATTATGGCAGCGTCAGTGCAATACACCATTCTGGATTTGTAATGATACATATAAGGCAAGCTAATTCGGCAGCATTACCGACGGGGGCAGATCGGGCTGCGAAGCAACTTCGGCCTTGATCCAGTTCAGGAACTCGCTGACTTTTTGGCTGTCTTTGCTATCAGGGCGCCGGACGAGCCAATAGGAAAGTGGCGATTGAGTCAGTTGCTGAAACGGTCGCACCAGACGGCCATCGCACAACGCATCAATAACCAGCGGTTCGCGCCCAAGCGCCACCCCCAGCCCCTCAATCGCTGCCTGTATGACCATGTTTGATTGGCCCAATCGGCGCGTGCGCACTCCAGACGGCAATGTCAGATTGGTTTGCCGCGCCCAGAACTCCCATGTTGGGCTGGACGTACCATGGTGCAGATTTTCATCTACGAGCAGTGTGTGCTGTGACAAATCTTCAATGCGCTTCAATTCAGGCAACAGCGCGGGCGCGCAGACGGGAAACAGCCTTTCCCGCATAAGCAAATCCACTTCAAACCCGGGATATTCACCAAGACCATATCGAATGCCGATATCGGAATCTGCGCCGGAAAACGGATAGTATCCCGTATCCGTCGCGATCGAAATAGACAGGTCCGGGTGGGCCAAATCAAAGTGCAGAAGCCTTGGAAACAGCCAGTTGAATGCAAACCCCGGCAAGCATGAAATCACGATGGTCCGGTCCGCACGCGTTCGATCGCGAAGTTGCGCACACACATCTGAAATGCGGCCCAGCCCATCCGAGATTGCCTGCGCCAATTGCTCACCTTCGCGGGTAGGTCGCGACTGCCGCGCACCGCGCACCAGCAAATCCCGCCCAAGCCATTCCTCAAGCGATCTGACGTGCTGGCTGACGGCACTTTGGCTGACCCCCAGTTCCTCGGCGGCGGGTGAAAAGCCGGAATGGCGTACAACTGCCTCAAAGGCTCGCAGCGCGGAGTATGGCAGATTCAAGATCATATTAGTCATCCTAATGTCAGCCATTATCACTTTCAAATGGATTGCCGGCGGCCTTAGGCCGTAAGTTGATAATGTCAAGTAATCAGGAGATGTCGATGTCCGACATGACGCCAGAGCGGGGCGCTTACAATCTGCTGGTCAATTGCGCCCGCGCGGCGGCGGGTGAAAGGCTGCTGATTGCCTATGAACCTGCAGAGTTTGGATATTTCGACGCCGACAGCGTGAATGTTGTCAGTCAGGCGGCCTGTCAACTTGGGCTGGGGGTCGACACGGTTGATGTGGGCTTCAATCCGGGCAATCCGCAATTATCGCCTGATCTGCTTGCCCGGTTCGAAGCGGCAGACATCATTCTATTTCTGGCCCGTCTTGGGGATCAGTTGCGGTTCTCGGACATGCCGCAGGGTAAGAAAGTCATCGTTAGCTTCGCTTTAACCAAAGAAATGCTGGGATCTGGTTTCTCCAACGGCCACCACGATGCGTTCATGGAGCTTAAGGCCGATATCAACGCGGTCTTGGACGCGGCCAGCGAGGTGCGGATCACTTGCCCGTTGGGCACTGATGTAAGCGGTCGGCCGGTGATGAACCTGCAAGCCTCGGGCGACACCTCGATCCTGCGCTTTCCGATGTCAGTCTTTACCCCGGTTCCTGCCCACAGTTTCTCGGGCCGTGTGGCCATCAGTTTTCTGACGGGAACGGGGTCGAAGTATTACGATGACTACACCATCGAATTCGACCGCCCCGTCTTTGCGATGATGGAGAATGGGCGGCTGCAGCGTTTTGACGGCGATCCCGCCAACGCCGCACGGGCCGAGGCGCATTATGACCGGGTAGCCAATCAGTTGGGAATTGATCGCAATTTCGTGCACTCTTGGCATGCAGGTATCCATCCGGGCTGCGGCTACCCCTGGGATATGCGCGAAAACTATGAACGCTGGGGCGGCTCCGCTTTCGGAAATCCACGCATCCTGCATTTCCACACCTGCGGGGCGTACGCGCCCGGAGAAATCAGCTGGAACGTTATTGATCCTTCCATCGAAATCGATGGCGTAACTTATTGGGACCGCGGTACATTCCATGCCGAACGGCTGCCTTGCGGTCAATCAATCCTGGATCGGCACCCCTGCGCGGCCGCCCTGTTCGCCCATCCCGATCCGGATATCGGTCTGCGTGCAGTTGGCTGATCAATAGCGGCTTGATCGAATCACGAGCTGTGGAAATACTCTTAGATAATAGGGTCTGTTCGAGTTGGCCCTATGGTGCGGAGCACTCCCGTCTCCGGTGCCGGAATATGCGCAGAGGGCAAGACCCCCGCTCCGGCAAAATCATGGAAATCACATGTCAAAAGCTATTGTTACGCCGCTGACTCAGGCTCTGGCCGAAGGAAAACTGACGCGCGAAGAACTCAAAGGATTCATGCAACGCTCGAACGCGCACGGGTTACGTCATCTTGCAATGTGGATTTTAGTGCTGGCCTGCACGACAACATTGATCACCCTAGCCTGGAACAGTTGGCTGATTTGGCCCGCGATGTTTCTGCAAGGGGTCGTCTTGGTGCATCATTTCTCGCTTCAGCATGAGTGTGTGCACTATACCGTGTTTCGCACCCGGTGGTTGAATGATCTGGTTGGTCAGATTTGCGGGCTGATCATCATTCTGCCCCATCGGTTCTTCCGATACGAACATTGTGATCATCACACATATACGCAATTGAACGGAGAGGATCCCGAACTAATCCCGCTGCCCAAATCCCTTCGCGAGTACTTTCTGTACCTGTCAGCCCTGCCTTATTGGCGCGGTAAGTTCACTGAGCTGTTCCGACATGCCTTTGGGAAGCTCAGCAAGGCCGAGTTGAGTTTCATTCCCAAAGAGGAGCATCAGTCGGTCTATTGGGACGCGCGCCGCATGCTGGCCATTTACGCTTTGATCTTTCTGGCTATGGCCTTCACCGGATGGTGGGGATTGATCTGGTATTGGATCATACCCCTGTTTCTGGGTGAGCCGGTGATGCGATTCATACGAATGACCGAGCATGTCGGACGTCCCACCGTGGCGCAGATGTCAGAAAACACGCGCACCAATCTGGTGTCAAAGCCGATGTCATTTTTATGCTGGAATATGAACTATCATGCCGAACATCACTATGTCGCCTCAGTTCCCTTTCACGCTCTGCCCCGTCTGCATGAGAAGTTAAAGGATCATATCTTCGTCGAGAAAGGTGGATATCTGGCTGCGCATCGCGACATTCTGCGGCAGATCATGCAACGCAAAGCCGAGGCCTGAGAGATGGTGGCAGACAAATCTTGGCGCGATGTGATCGAGGCATCGAAGCTGGAAGAAAACTGGGTCACGCGGGTTCAGATCGGGCCGAGATTGATTGCAGTTTATGATACACCCAGCGGTGTCTATGCCTCGCTGGCATTGTGCAACCATGGTGGGGCTGATCTGTGTGACGGCTATTTTGATGGGCATGTTATCGAATGCCCATTGCACCAGGGCGCGTTCGATGTGCGTGATGGCAAGCCCGTTTCAGCGCCCGCGACCCGAGCAATGCGGGTTTTTGAGACACGGATTCAGGATGGAATGGTTCAGGTCCGAATGTGACCTGAACCTAGCGCTTGTCAGATCGTTTCTCTAGCCGCGCAAAGATGCGGCTGAGGCCGAAGCAGACGACAAAATAGAATGCAGCCGTTGTGATCCATGCCTCAAAGATCATCCGGGACGAAGCGACCAACTCGACGGTTTTGTAGGTCAGTTCCTGAACCGAGATCAGCGACAAGATCGAGCTGTCCTTGATTAGTGAGATGAACTGGTTGGCCAGCGGCGGCACGACCTTTTTCATCGCCTGCGGCAGCACGACATAGCGAAGCTCTTGCAAACGGCTCATCCCGATCGAGCGTGCAGCTTCGCGCTGACCTTTCGGGATCGACTGGATACCTGCTCGGACAATTTCGCCGACAAATGCGCTTTCAAACAGCGCCAGAACGATGACACCTGAGACAAGCGACGGAAAACGCCGCATCTCACCAAAGAAAAATGTCCAGATCTGGTTGTCTTCTTGCCGCGCAATTCCACGTGCCCAGCGTTCAAGGTTTAGTGCGTCGATCAGTTGCTGCGACAGGAAGAAAAAGAAAATAAAGACAACAACAACCGGTGGCACATTACGCAGAAATTCAAGATAAGTGCGTGCCAGCATGCGTATGGTCAGGTTGGCAGAACAGCGCGCGATCCCCAGAATTGTACCCAGAATGAGCGCCAAAATGCCGGAATAGATGCTGATACGAACCGTCGCCACCAAGCCTTGCAGCAATAGATTGGCAAAATACTCTTCTCGCCCAGTATGCCAGCCGACGATGTAGCTGGGGATCAATTCCCACCGCCACTTATAGTTCAGCGTACCTTCGATCGACAGCCAGATATATCCGAAGAAGGCGATCAATACCGCCACGATCAGATAATCTGGCCATCTGAGTTTTTTAAGAAATTCAGGCACCTGGGCGCTCCGCTTCAGGCCCGAGGGCGGCTGACCCGCCCCCGGCTAATTGGTTATTGGGCAACCTGGTCTGCCCACTCTTCAGTTGCGAACCAATAGTTGTGACGCTCTTCCAACCAACCCGACCGCCAGTTCTGAGCGATCCAATTGTTGAAAAAGTTCATGGCATCCGGATCGCCCTTGCGTACTCCGAACGCTTCGCCACGCGGATCATAGAGGTTATCGAACGGAACGGTCAGAGTTTCCGGATGGCGACCGGCCTCGCGGTTCGGCGTAGGTTGAGCCGCCATCGAAGCATGCGCGTTTCCGTTTAGCACTTCTTGCGTTGATGCACCGTCTTCATCAAACAACAGCAGCGTCGCGTTGGGGAAGTTTTCCGCGATCACCGTAGCTGGTGTCGCCCCGCGACGAGCGGCAAAGGTGACCTCAGGTTTATTGAAATCTTCCAAAGACATACCATCGGTCAACTGTTTGTTAGCCATAATAGCTAGGCCCGAATACGCGTAAGGATCGGTGAAGTTGATCGTCAAGTTTCGCTGCGCAGTCACCGACATGCCCGAGATGATCACGTCGAAATTGCCAGATACGAGCGCCGGGATGATGCCATCCCAGGCGGTCGGTACAAACTCGACCTCTACACCCATGTCCTCGGCCAGCTTGCGACCGACATCCAGTTCGAACCCGATCAGATCACCATTCTTGTCGCGCATCGACCACGGCACGAACAGCGAAAGACCAATCCGGATTACCCCATCCTGTTTGATCGTTTCAATCACACTTTCGCGGGACAGTTCCTGAGTCGCACTTTGCGCCCAGCCTGAGGTCGCCATGCCTGTTGCCACGACCGCGCCCAGGGCCGCCCCGAGCATTCTGCGAGATAGCTTCATCTTGGTTCTCCTTGTTGTCCGGTTGAGTTCTTGTGGTTATTGGTCGACGGCATATTTCTTCTCCAGATAGCTAACGCCAATCGACAGGATCAGGGTCACCACCAGATAGACCAGCGCGATGGTGAACCATATTTCGAAACTCATATACGTGTCGGATATGATATTGCGTCCGAATGTGGTGAGTTCGGCCACGGCAATGACGCTGACAATAGCCGAGGATTTAATCAAGTGGACGACCTCGCCCGTCATGGGCGGCAGCATAAAGCGAACAGATTGCGGTAGAATGATATATCTGTAGGTCTGATAGGGGGTCATACCGATAGACTTGGCCGCCTCCCACTGACCAGATGGGATGGCGTTGATCGCCGCCCGCAGGATTTCTGAAATCAAGGCTGAATGAAACACCGCCAAGGTCAAGATGCTGGCGGTATATCGATCAAATCCAAAGATAGGACCCAGGACATAATAGAACAGGTAAAGCAGAACCAGCAGCGGGATATTGCGGATCAGTTCAAGGTAGGCAACCGCGACAGCCGTACCAATCACCAAGCCCGACAAGCGCAGTAGCGCCACCAGTAACCCGATGACGGTTGCCAGCAGAAACGATATGACGGACAGTTTGATCGTGGCGACCAGTCCGATGGGAATTTCGCCCCACTCGAACCCAATCTCGGTGTTGCGGTACAGGAATTGGGGCACGCGATACCACTGCCAATTATAGCCCATACCCTGCGCGCCAACATATGACCCGTAGGCGATCAACCCGACAATAACCGCATAGATCACGACGGACACTAACGCCGAGCCAAAGAACCGCTTGTATAGTGGCGGCTTCGGCAGCGCTTGCCCGCGTCCCTGTGATATGCCCAGATCGGTCACGTTAGTGTTCCAATATCTGGTTCAGGAATAGACGGCAGCGCTCGCTTGACGGGTTGGTGAAGAACTGATCGGGCGGCGAGATTTCAACGATCTGCCCCGCCTCCATAAAGACCATCGTGTCGGCGACCTTGCGCGCAAACCCCATCTCATGCGTGACAACCACCATGGTCATGCCCGTATCGGCCAGTTCAACCATCACATCCAGCACCTCATTGATCATTTCGGGATCAAGCGCGGATGTCGGTTCATCAAACAGCATGATCCGTGTTTCCATGCATAAGGACCGCGCGATCGCGACGCGCTGTTGCTGCCCCCCCGACAATTGCGCCGGGTACTTGTCGGCCTGCTCGGGGATGTGAACGCGATCAAGATAGTTGCGCGCGGTTTCCTCGGCCTGCGCCTTGGATAGCTTGCGCACCTTCATCGGTCCGATCATCAGGTTTTCAAGCACAGTCAGGTGCGGAAACAGGTTGAACTGCTGGAAGACCATGCCGACTTCCTGTCGCAGTTCACGGATTTCCTTGGCACCTTCATAGACTTCGATCCCATCGATCACGAGACGCCCGGAATTATGCCACTCTAACCCGTTGAAACAGCGGATCAGCGTGGATTTTCCTGATCCGGACGGGCCGCAGATTACCACCTTCTCGCCCTGATGAACGGTCAGATCGATGTTCTTGAGCGCATGGAAAGTCCCATAGAACTTATCCAGATTGGTCACTTCGATCATGGGGGAGAGCTGTGTCATGCCGAACCTGTCAAGATGCGGATCAGCTGGCGTCGCTGATCTATGACGCTGTGGTAGTGCGATCGCAACATGAGGTCATGCACGCATGCGCACGAAGTCATTCGCGGCGATTCAGGCAGAGTGGAGAGATCTGGCAAAGCTTCAGAATCCTCAAATTCGTTGCGCGCTGTTCAATATGGTTGCTTAATGTGCAATATTCGTCAATAAAAAACTCAGCCGAACGGCACACGCCGCGAAAATAGAAACAGAAAACACGAGAGGAAACGTGAATGTCCGCCTGGATTCGGATGATATCTGACGAAGATGCCGACGAGCACCTGAGAGCGACTCTGGATCTGGCGCGCACACCACACGGGACCGTGGACAACGTGATGCGCGTGCATTCACTGCGTCCCAACACCATGAAAGGTCACGTCATTCTGTATCGCGCGTGCCTGCATGATGAAGCCAATTCCATACCCATGTGGTTTCAGGAAGTCATCAGCTCTTACGTATCGACGTTGAACACCTGCCCCTATTCTTATGCCAACCATTGGGCAAACGCCCGACATCTGATCGGTGACGACGCACGCGCCGACGCAATCGAGGCCGCTTTAAAGGCCCATCGTCCGCAGGACGCATTTGAAGGTGCGCAGTTGGCCGCGCTGATCTATGCGCAAAAGCTGACCCTGTCGCCGGGTGCAATGGAGGAATCCGAAGTTCGCGCATTGAAAGATGCCGGCTGGGAAGACGGAGAGATTCTCGAGATCAACCAGATCGTCGGATATTTCAATTATGCCAACCGATTGCTGAATGGTCTGGGTGTCACAACGGAAGGGGACGTGGTGGGCTACTACGCCGAGGATTGACGGATTGAATCATGCACGATGACACGCCGGGAAGACAGATTGATCGCGCTATTGGTGCCTCGCTCAGGGAGCTGCGCCAAAGCCGCAAGCAATCCGCCCGTCGGTTGGCAGAACAGTCTGGTATCTCGGCTGCAATGGTCAGCCGTATCGAAAACGGGTTGGTCTCTCCGTCAATCGATACACTGGCTGCACTTGCCGAAGCGTTAGAGGTACCAATCGTATCGCTGTTTCGCGAAGCACGGACAGACCACACCGACTATACGCTGGTTCGCCATGGCGAAGGGCTAAAGTCTACGCGACTGGCGGGCGGCCATTCGCACGAATACGTCAACCTTGCGCTGCATTCCCGGAAGGACCTGCGCTTTCAGGCCCGTCGTGTCACGTTGTTGCGCGACGAGGGGCAGCCACCCACTTATGTCGGCCATGGCGTCGTGTTTGTTCAGGTTCTCGAAGGGCAGGCCATCTATCGGTATGGCGAGGCCCGATTTACTCTTTCAGCAGGAGACAGCATCAGCGTCGATGCAGAGCTGAATCACGGCTTCGAAGAAGTCCTAACGCCAGAGTTCGTATTCCTGACCGTTCAGGCCGAACGTCCGTAGTGGCCAGTTGATATGGCCATCCCAACTGAAATTGATCTGACGCGCGGGCCAATCTCGACCCATTTCCGAACCCTGGCGATCCCGGGCGCAATCGGGATGTTGTTCAACACTCTCTACAACGTTGTCGACATGTTCTTCGCCGGCCTTCTCTCGACCAGCGCACAGGCTGGATTGGCATTAGGGTTTCAGGCTTTTTTCATTGCCATTTCGGTCGGGGTCGGGTTGGGTGCCGCGATGAGCGCGCTGGTCGGCAACGCGTTAGGCGCTGGAGACACTCGCGCAGCGCGGCGTTTTGCAGCACAGGGAATGATCTATGGTTTCATTGCAGCCTGTGTCCTGGCGGCGGCGGGTCTCTGGTACGGCCCTGCGCTGATAAATCTGGTTTCGGAACCGGGACCTTATCGCGATGCAGGTTTACGTTATTTCCACTGGCTCCTATTGGCCTTGCCCGGATTTCTTCTGGCCTTCGGTTGCAATGGCATTCTTCAGGCACATGGTGACGCGGTATCGATGCAACGCGCCCTCATGGTGGCGTTTTTTGCCAATATCGGTCTGAACCCCCTATTGATCTACGGCATTCCGGGCGTGATCCCGGGCATCGGATTTGATGGCCTCGCTGTATCGACGGTGATCAGCCAGACCGGTGTGATGGTGTTTCTGATCCGTCAGGTCCTCAGACGCCGCAGGATGAGGCGCATGCGCCCCCGAAACTTCATTCCGCGCCTACAGAAGTTCAAGGAGATCTCGGTTCAGGTACTTCCCACAGCGACATCTTTCTTCGTGATGCTGCTGTCAGGTTTCGTCATGCAGTTCGCCCTGAAAATCTTTGGAGAGCACGCAATCGCTGGCTTTGGCATTGCCATTCGGCTTGAGCAGATTTTGCTTTTGCCGGTGCTGGGGGTCACGGGGGCACTGCTACCCATCGCGTCCCAGAATTTCGGTGCCCGCGACTATGAAAGGGTACGCGAGGCACTGTTTTATTGCTGGAAAGTCGGGTTCATCATGACCGCCATCGCAGCCCCCATATTGTGGATTTTTGGCCGCCTTATGATGGGCTTTTTCACCGACGATCCCGAAGTGATCCGCGTCGGACTTAGCTATCTACGTGTCGATAGTCTGATCCTCCCGGTCTACATGATGCTTTTTTCCATCAACTCGCTATTGCAAGCCTTGAAGCGACCGATCTGGACCGTGTGGATTAGCCTATATCGTCAAGGATTTGGCGTCGCCTTTTTTGTCTGGATTTTCGTCGGCCTGCTCGGTTTTAACGAAATTGGTGTCTGGTTCGGCACCGCAGGTGCCGTGGTGACTGGCTGGATGATCGCATTGCTGATGACGTCCCATGTGGCTCAAAAAGAGCTGGGCGGGCTTTGGCTCAGGACGAGAACCGATCTGGGCTGAAGGCTTCTATATCGATGTCCGGTGATCTGCCAGCAATTACATCTGCGATTATCCGCGCCGTCGTCGCGCCTAGTGTCAGGCCAAGCTGTCCGTGACCCGTCGCAAAGGCGACGTTAGCCAGTCGCCTGCTGCGGCCAATGATCGGACGTGTGTCCGGTGTAAACGGGCGGCGACCCATCCGGCGTTCCGCACTATCGGTCTTCAAACCCGGTAATACGCGGCATGCACGCCTGACCAGCACATCGGCTCGGTTCCAATTCGGCTGCGCGTTCAGGTCGGCAAATTCTGCGGTACCAGCCACTGCCAGCGCCTGCTGATACGGTGTAATGCCAAACCCACCTTTGGCATAAAACACCGTGTGGCGGAGCTCGACCCCGCTATCTTTCAACGCAGTCGAATATCCGATCACCCCTTCCATCCTCAATTGAACACCCAGCGTCTTGGCCAAGATTCTAGACGGCGTTCCCGCAGCGATGACGAAATCATCTGCGCTGATCGATCGCCCATCGCTCAGCTTCACGCTTTTCACATGTTGTCCGTCCTGCGTAAAACCGATTGCTCTTCCTGCCACGACTGCCCCACCGCGGCTGCTAAAACTCTGCGTCAGCGATTCAACCAATACCTTAGGGTCCGTCACAAAACTCCAGTCTCTAAGCAAAGCTGCATGTTTGAAATCAGATGCTATTGCAGGATCGATTTCATGCGCTTCCTGACCTGTAACTTGATCAATTGTGCAACCCAGCTCACGCGCTAGTTCAAAAGCTGCGCGCATGGTCGCAAGGTCATTGTCGTCGTCAAACAACTTGATTACCGGCCGTTCGACCAAAAGCTCAGGATGGCCTACATCTAAAAGCTGAGCCTTGAAATCCGCTGTTGCAGCAAACGTAAGTCTTGCCAGATCGGAGGCGATTGCACGCATTTTCGAGCGACGCGCATTGGCGGTAAACCGTGCAAACCACGGCAGCAGCTTCACTGCTGAAGCCGGGCGCAGTGTCAACGGGGCCTCGGCATCCAGCAACCAGCCCGGCACTTTCATCAGCATCCCCGGCTGCGACAACGGCACGATCTCACCCACTGCGATACACCCGCAGGAAGCCCAACTCGCGCCCTCACCAACCGGACCCGGTTCTACGACGGTGACCTCGTGGCCCTGCGACTGCAATGTCAGCGCACAGGATATTCCGACGATGCCGCCGCCAATTACAACCACCCGTGCCATTACTGGGACCCCTACAGAAGTTCGCGAAGTTGCTTCATCAAGTCCGCCGTGACGCGAACACCATCCGCTTCGGCGGCAGCACGGTTCTTCAAGCGGCCATCTCCGGGAACGCGGGCATCCCCGTTACCTTCAATCTCAGCGCAGATGCGTTGGACATAGCCTTCAAATGCGGCATTCCCGAAACGCGCCGGATCAATCGCGATCAACGTTGAACCGCCCTTGATATTCAAGGCACCGTGCGCTTCGCGGTTGGCATTGTCCACGGACAATGTTCCACCGGCCAGTGCCGCGCCAAGAACTTCGATCAGGAAGGCGATCGCCGCGCCTTTGTGCTCGCCAAACGGCAACAGACTGCGGGTCTCCAAAATCGCGTTGGGATCGCTGGTTGGCTGACCGTTCGGGTCAAGCCCCGCAGGGCGTGGCAATTCGTGCCCTTCGGCCGCGGCCATCCGGATGTCCATCAGCGCAACCATTGACGAGGCCTGATCCCATACAACCGGCGCACGACCCGGTCGCGGGCAAGCAAAGGACATCGGATTGGTGCCAAAAACAGGGCGGATGCCGCCTTGCGGCACCACCATCGAGAGCGAGTTCACAACACCTAGCGCTACCAGCCCAGCGTCCGCCAGCGGACCTGTATCGAAACGTAGTGCCCCCAGATGGTGGCAATTGGCACAAGTAAACGCGGCAATACCATTCGCGCGCGCCATTTCAATAAGCTCGTTTCGAGCTTTGGCGGCCACGATCTGGTAATAGCCATTGTCACCATCTCCGCGCAGAACCCCCGGTGCGATCCGTTCGACAATCGGGTCGGCCTCGGGGTTGGCATATCCCGAAGAAAAGCTCTGCGCATAAACAGGTAACATCCTTAACCCATGGCTACGCGGGCCGTCGCGCTCGCTCATCCGCACAAGCCCGGCCAGAACCGTGCTGCCATGTTCATCCATGCCTGCTGCCACAAGGACAGATTTTGCCAATTCCTCTACTTCGTCGAGTGAGAGAGCGATCGTCGAGTTATCGGCCATGTGCCTAATCCTGTCGTTGGTTGAGGAAACGGGTACATAAGTGCCCGCTTGCAGATCTGTTTAGGCGCTGTATTCCACCCGCTTCTTAGCGACGAATTCATCCAACGCCCCGCGCTGATCGTCCGGCATTGGTGGCTGGACGTAGGTGTTCAGCATACGCTGCGCCTCTTCCGTGCCAACTGTTTCTGCGGTTTTCGCACCTTCTGCCTCCCACTGTTCAAAACTGTCATTGTTTTGCAAGTGGTTCATATGCATTGGGTTTTCGCGCGTGTGGTCAGTACCAAGGAAGTGCCCACCCGGTCCGATTTTGTCAATGTCGCCCAGCAACGTGTCCAGATTTTCTTCTTGCAGGCCGCTGAAGAAACGGTGGAAGTTCTCCAACTGCAACGCATCCTGCACCCATTTTGAGTAGCTGACCCCAAGCGCGCCTTCAAGGAAGCCTGCTGAGTGTACGATGTAGTTTGCGCCACCCAGCAGCACCGGCCACATGGTGTTTGCGGTGTCGAACGCAGCCTGCATATCCGGGGATTTCGATCCGGTCCACATGGTACAGGTCCGCCATGGCACACCATAAAACCGAGCCATCTGACCCACCAGAAGGTTCATCAGCCCTGGTTCGGGCGAACCCATCATCGGTGCACCTGTCTTCATCGAAACGCCCATGATTGCTACCCCCAGCACCATCGGGGCTCCGCGCCGGATGATCTGGCTGTAGGCCATACCGGCCAGAGATTCTGCAATCAGCAGCGCGACACCACCCTGCGGGCTTGCAGGTGTGCTCGCCCCGGCAAGAACAAAGGGCGACAGCAGGCAGGGCTGGTTGGCGGCGGCATAGACGCGCAGGCTCTGCAACATGGTCTCATCCCAGACCAACGGTGTGTTGCAGTTCAGCAGGGCTGCCATCACCACATTGTTGTCAACAAACTCCTCACCAAACACGATGCGAGTCATCTCTACCGAGTCCAACGCTGCCTGCTCGGATAGAACTGAACCCTTGATCGGTTTGTCGGTCAGCGTCAGTGCGGCATGGACCAGCTCCAGGTGGCGTTGCGGGACGGGTACGTCCTGCGGCTCGACCGGCAAAATACCCGGTACCATCATCGACTGACTCATCTGACTGAGTTTGAAGAAGTTATGCGCATCCTCCAGCATCGAAGGGCGGCGCACACCATCCAGACCATAGACAAATGGCGCGCCATACGCATTGGCAAAGACCGAATGCCGATTGCCCACCCGCAGCGAGCGTTCCGGGTTGCGCGCGGCATAGCCCCATTCCGAGGGAACGGCCGAGATCAGGTCCATCAGCATCTCGCGCCCGATGCGCACTCGCTCACCCTGCACATCCGCACCGTACTTCTTCCAATCAGCTAAGGCCACCGGATCGCGGAACTCAATCCCTGTGGTTTCAAGTATAGTCATGGCCGCGTTGTGGATTTTCTCAACGCCTTCGGGACCAAGCAGATCAATCGGACCAACTTTGCGGTTCAGCGTCGACAAGTAGACAGGGGGCGGGTTGGTGCGAGCCTTGACCCGCGCGGCACGTCCACCGCCACGGCCCGAGCGTGCTTTGACTTCTGCCATCTCAAATCCTCCTGATCAGGCGCGCGCGCGGGCGCTGGTGGGATCAACGGCGCAGGTTTCGATCACTTCTGCCTCGCGCATTTCATTGTGGATGAGCACCTGCATTTTGGTGCCGGGTGCCGTCATCTCGTATGGAACCAGCGCCATCGCAAGGTCGTGGTTGCAGTAATACGAGAACCCGCCCGAAGTGACGCGTCCGATCAGCTTGCCATCGGCATAGACACCTTCGTCAAACATCACCGAGGTGTCGCAGAACGGCAGCTTCAGTGTGACCAGTGTGTTGTATCCACCCTGCTCCTGCTGCTTTTGCAGCGCGGCTTTGCCGACGAAATCGCGTTCGGCCACCTGCCCGCCGATCTTCTCGGTCATTGCAACGAAACGGCCCAAATCGGCCTCATATGGGGTCAGGTCCTTGCAGATTTCGCGGTTGATCGCGCGATAGGATTTCTCAAGCCGCATCGACTCCAACGCTTCAAGCCCGAAGGGTTTCACACCCGATTTCAGCAGCAAATCAACGAGGTGGCGATTGTACCCGACCGGGTGGTGCAATTCCCATCCCAACTCACCGGTGTAGGAGACGCGCAACAAGTGCACGCCTTTGGCATAGCCCACCTCGCCCATCTGTGCCGACAGCCATGGGAATGCTTCGTTCGACAAATCATTATCGGTCAATGGTTGCAGGATGTCCCGTGCCTTGGGCCCGGCCAGTGCGATCACGCCCAGCTGTTCTGAGATATCCTCGATCACCACCGAGCCATCACCTGGCAGCACGCGCTGTAACTGATCCCAATTGTAGGCTCGCCAGTTCGGCGTCGATATCAGGTAGAAATCGTCGTCGGCATAGCGCACGATTGTGTACTCTGCATCCATGCCGCCCTTGTCGTTCAACATCAGCGACAAGGTCATGCGGCCCACCTTGGGCAGCTTGTTGGCCATCAGGCTATCCAGCCATTTGGCGGCACCCGGCCCGCGCACTGTGAACTTGGTCATCGGCGACATTTCGATGAAGCCAGCCTCTTCACGGGTGGTGCGCACCTCTTCCTGAACACGCTCCATATGGTTGGTGCGGCGGAAACTGTGTTCGGGGATCGCCTCTTCGGGCGATTTGGCAAACCAGCGAGGAAATTCGTAGCCGTTAAAGCTGGTCCAAACCGCGCCCTGAGCAGTCAAAAGATCATATGACCCCATGGTCTTCATCGGGCGCGCATCCGGGAAATCCTCACCCGGAACATGCGCATCCATATGGGTGCCCCATGTCTCGCGCACCTTATCCATGGTCCAACGTTTTGAGGCGTAGTCCGAGAATCGACGCGGGTCGAGCTCCGACATATCCATGCCCGGATCGCCATCGACGATCCATTTGGCCAAACGGTTTCCAACGGTGCCGCCCCAGAGGATGCCACCAGGCATGCCTTCGGCCAGCCAAAGGTTCTCATGCCCCGGTGCGGGTCCGGCCAGAGGCAGCTCGTCCGGGGTCATCTGGAACGGGCCACGGGTGTTGGCCTTGATCCCAACCTCACCCAAGGTCGGCACACGTTCGATGGCGCGTTCCCATTGGGTTTCCACGGCATCAAAATCCTCGGGCAACAGATCGGCTCCGAACTCGGGCGGGACACGATCCTCGGCGAATAGTTTGAGGTCTTTGGTGAATTCATACGGCCCGAACTGGATCCCGCCCACATCTTCGCGCAGATAAGCGCCGTAATCTTCATCCCGCAGGATCGGGAATTCGGGCAAGCCTTGCGCCCGGCGCTCTTTCAGCAGCGGCACCGTCTCGGTCGTCCAATACTGGTGAACGATCGGGATACATGGCAGGTCCAGCCCCACGCGGCGCGCATTTTCGCGGGCGTAGTTGCCGGTGGCAAAGATCAGATGCTCGCAGGTGATCTCACCCTGATTGGTGGTCACTTTCCAGTGGCCATTGTCCAGCTTCTCATAAGCCTGCGCTTCGGTGTTCTGGTATACCTTGGCGCCGGTATCCCGCGCGAGCTTGGCCAATGCCATGGTAATGTCGGCGGGATTCACATAGCCGTCT
The DNA here is from genome assembly GCF_056531845.1 of Ruegeria sp. K3. Lineage (NCBI taxonomy): Bacteria > Pseudomonadati > Pseudomonadota > Alphaproteobacteria > Rhodobacterales > Roseobacteraceae > Ruegeria > Ruegeria sp. K3. The sequence continues at coordinate 24,437 of NZ_JBQFMM010000016.1, forward strand.
TCCGTGTGCAGGATACCACCCCGAATATCCGGGCTTTGGTTCAGCAAGGGATGAACCTCAGCAATCTCCTCTGGCGTCAGCAGCTTACAAGGCACGCCGGCGGCTTCGGCGATCGAGATATAGGACTGGAACTCATCCCAGCGCTTTTCGGTATTAGCCACCCGCAGCTGTCCTACCTTACGCAGTCCGACCGAACTGCCCATCTTCTCTTCCACCTCGGTGTAGATGCGGATGGTTTCCATCGTCATCTTCGACACGTTGTGCGACCGCACAAAGGTCACTAGCAAACCAGCCGCATGCCACGTCGAACCCGAGGTCAGTGTGGTGCGCTCCAGCATAACGGCATCGGAACACCCATGTTCGGTTAACCCGTACAGAATTGACGCACCGACGCACCCACCTCCGACAACCACGACTTTTGCATGTGACTGCATACTGCAACTCCTTCAACTTGTGCACGACCAACCGGGGGTCGCATTGCATTAGGAAAGATCGATATGAACGCCAAGGGTCTTGAGGACCTTTGATACATCCATTGATCATGTCTCAAACGGTTGTGGCGAATTTTCACCGTGAACCGCTGGCGGGCAATTGCAAAAAGATTCACTTTGAATAAGATCAGCTAAGCCTGATCTTCGGATAGTGCTTATATAATATTGGATGTACAAACCATCACAGGTCAAATCACCTTGCTCAACAGGCCCTACGATCTTCCACCTGTAAGTTCGCTTGTCAGCTTTGAGGCTGCTGCGCGGCATGTAAGCTTCAAGACCGCTGCAGAAGAGCTGAACGTCACGCCGGCCGCAATCAGCCATCAGGTCAAAGCGCTGGAAAACGAGCTGCAATGCGCGCTGTTTCTGCGCCATCATCGCGGCGTGGAACTTACTGAAAGCGGTGCTTATCTTCTTGTTGCCCTTCAACGTGGTCTGGAAGGCATCAGCGAAGCACTTGGGCAGTTGCGGCGTCAATATGACAGAAAAGGTGTGACGATCCGCTCAACCACGGCTGTCAGTTCACTTTGGCTCACCCCGCGCCTTGCGCAATTCTGGAAGCAATACGGACATGTTTCCGTGACGCAGGTCGTGACCGACCTCGGCATCGACACGTCAAAATGCGACCTAAGTATCCATTACGGCGATTCCAGTCGCGAAACGGGCATGTTCAAGACACTATTTCACGACAAGATCATGGCGCTTTGTAGCCCAAGGTTTGCGCAACAGAATCCCATCAAACGTGTTGAAGATATTGCCAGGGTCCCCCTAATTCATCTCGACGCTCCGGATACCGGCTGGACCGACTGGCGTGCCTGGACCCAGAAACTCGGCTATGAAGGCCCGCTGAATTCCGCGCATCGGGTCAACAATTACACGATCGCGCTTCAGGCCGCTCAGGACGATATGGGCGCAGTGCTGGGATGGGAGGGACTGACCTCGGAGCTGACCGCATCCGGAAAACTGGTCAGACTGTTGCCGCAAACCATCTCATCGCAACTGGATTTCTACGTGAAACTGCACAACACCTCATCCGACCGCGCCAAGCTTGTGTTCAAGTGGCTCGGCCAAGCGGCTGACGGAAAGGTTTAAACTCGGCTCAGACCTGATCAGGACGAAATATCTTGGGAGCGAAGATCGAGGGCCTTACCGTTGATTTCTCGCTGTCCTGAATAAAAGCAAGAACACAAACACCGATCCGATTGAAGTTGTGACGATCCCCACCGGCAATTCCTGCGGAGCCAGCAGAAGCCTGCTGAGAATGTCAGAGCCGGTCAACAAGGCAGCACCAACCATAGCGGCGGTAGGTAGAAGGTTTTTGTGCAGGGGACCTGCGATCCCGCGTGCAATATGCGGCACCATCAGACCGACAAAACCAATCACTCCGGCTACGGAAACAAACACGGCCGTTGCCAAAGCTGCGGTGAAAAACATGCTGAACCGCAGACCCCGAACCGGCACACCCAGAGTTGCGGCAGTCAAATCCCCGGTCAGCAGCGCATCCAACCAGCGGCTGCGATAAAGCGAATAGCTCAGGATCAGCAGCAGACCGATGCACACCAGCGGGAACGTCTCCCAACGGGCCAGGCCCAGCCCCCCCAGCATCCAGAAGATGACAGAATGGGCGGCGCGGCTATCACCGGCGAAGATCAGATAGTTGGTGATGGCCGAAAACAAAAATGACACAGCCAGACCCGCAAGGATCAGCTTTTCCGGTGCGCTGGTGCGAAGCCCATGAACCAGCGCCAGCACGATGCCCGACGCCACAAGACCGCCGCAAAAGGCCGCCAGAGGCAGAGTCCAGAAACCCAGAATATCTCCGGTCACGGTAATTACAAACACCGCCCCCGCTGCCGCGCCCGAGGACAGGCCGAACAGAAATGGATCGGCAAGGTCATTACGTGTGGTCGTTTGCAGCACCACGCCAACGATGCCCAGCCCGGCACCGATCACGGCTGCTAACAACGCGCGGGGCAATCGCAGGTCGAATACGATCCTATGCAGCGGCGACATCTCTCCGTCCTGCAACCCGGTACCGCGCAAGATCGCGGTGAAGGTCTCGGACAAAGGTATCGAGGTTGTGCCGTAGATTGTGGAAATCAGCAAAAGGGCGGCCAGAACGACCGCCCCCAGCAACAACGTCAGGCCCAATCCGCCCATATCAGCTCTGACCCGGATGCATCGCGCGCGCCATCTTCGAGATCGCTTCGATATTTGCCGGTCCGGGCGTCAGCTCTTCGTAGCGCAATCCGATCCAGCGTTCGTTCTTGACGGCATCAGTCTGCGACATGACGGGATGTTCCTGCAGGAACTTGAAGGTGTCCTCGGCGCCATTGCCGGTCTGATAATCCAACAAAACCAGGAATTCCGGGTTCGATGCGGCAACGGCCTCCCACGAAGTGCGGCCCCAGCTCGTGTCCATGTCATGAGTGACGTTTTCACCACCAGCGGCTGTGATCATCGCATCGGGAATCGCGAATTTACCGGCGGTAAACGGAGCATCTGCAGGACCATCCAGAAGAAAGACGCGGGGCTTGGGCAGTTCAGCAGTCTTGGCATCGATCGCTGCCAGCTGCTCTTTCCAGCCCGAGACCAGAGCCTCGGCCTTGTCTTCGACTTGCATCACCTTGCCCAAGCGCAACACATCGCCAAACAGAAGATCCATGCTGGCTTCGGGGCGATCCTTGTCCAGATGGACACAGCTTTCCGTTAGAACCAAGGTCTTGATTCCGAACGGTTCCAATGTATCTGGGGTCACATCACCACCCGGCTTCATGCCATAGTACCAACCTGCAAAGAACAGGTCGGGTTCAACCGCCACCAGGTTTTCGACGGTCGGATATTTCGGCGCAAGCTCGGGGATGTCGCCGCGCAGAGCATCAAAATCAGGGCTGGTCTTGTACCAGCCGGTGATGCCGGTCAGGCCGACGATCTTGTCCTGCAGACCCAATGCAAAGGCCATATCGGTCATGTTCATGTCATGCACAACCAGGCGCTCGGGCGCGGTATCAAAAACCAGTGGTTCGCCGCAGTTGTCTACGGTGACTTCTTGCGCAGCAGCACCGCTTGCCATGGCGGTGGCAAACGCCACGGGCCAGATGTATTTCATCTCAGTGTGTTCCTTCGACTAAGTTGAGACTGTGGTTCTTCGAATATCAAGCGCCGGGATCACGCGGCCTTCGTGGAGAAAGCAGAGGAAATCAACGCCAAAAGTTTCGCGGACTCTTTCGGGTGTCAGCACCTTGTCCACCGACCCAAACTCGATCATACGGGTCGATTTCATCAGCGCCACGTGTGTGGCGAATTCGGGGATCATGACCAGATCGTGTACAATCATGACCACGGTGATCCCAAGCTCGGCGACCAAAGACAGCATCCGCCCTTTTGCATCAGGATCCAGATGGTTGGTCGGTTCGTCCAGAAACAGCAACGAAGGGTTCTGCGCCAAAGCACGCGCGATATGGGCACGCTGACGTTCGCCTCCGGACAGTTGGGCCATGCGCTTGTCCGCGAGATTGGCGAGACCGGTCAGGTCTAAAATCCGGTCCAGCTCTTGCGCGTGGCCTTCGGTAGAGCGGTCCGCACGGATGGGTATTTGCCCCAGCGCAACATAATCGCGTAACGCCAAGCGTCCATCGGGCAGTTCCTGCTGACCTACCACTGCGATCATGCGCGCACGCTTTTTGGCGGAGAGCTGTTTCAGACTGCGTCCTTTGATCCGAACATCGCCAAGTGCCAGCGGCTCAGCGCCGCACAACAGATTGAGAAGCGTCGTTTTCCCCGCCCCGTTCGGGCCGGCGATGGCTAGAATGGAACCCTCGTCCAACTCGAACGAGACGCCCTGCAACAGGACATCTCCGTTAAGGGCATAATACTCAAGGTTTTCGGCAATCAGAAAGGGTCGCAACGTCATTGCGATGCCCCCTGTTCGATCCGCGGCATGCGCGAGAGGGTTTTATTGAACAACGCCTGCGGGCGATCAGTGGCATTTGTCCAGCCATCCGGGCTTTCACGATACTGCGCTGCAAACTCAGCCAGCGCCTGCACCTCATCCGCGGTCTGAATGCCACCAAAAAGGTATTGCGCCTTTCCTACGGCCTGGAACCCAACCGTTCTGGGACTATCGCAGCCTGCCATGCAAGACGACGCGCGGATCGCAAAACTGCGATGTAATTTCCCGGTCAACGCATCGCAAATTTCATCAAGGGGCAGCCCTTCAGTGCAGCTTTCGCAGACTAGAATGAAATGATCAGGCGTATCTGGCATGGTCCACTCCACTTGTTTCCAAGCGCATGCGGAAGCTGCCGACAATGTAAACACGCGATTGACGCGCCATCAAAGCCTCCTTCCAGGACGCCCCGCCCCGGGTTGGTTAAACATCTGATGGCAGGTCTCCTGACTTGCGGGTCCGCGCTCGGCCAACCTTCCCGACCCTGTGGACCAGTGGCTGTTTGGCCTTGCTCACCGCTTACAGTTGCGGGGGCAGTTACGGAATTGGCACCTTTTGGCAAACCTCACCGTATTCCCTTTTCATCCCGCGGCAACACCACCGGGAACCATCAATCGATTGAGTGCCCGAGAACACCGGACACGTCAATGATAAAGTCGAAGGCACCCAACTCTGGTCGAGGATCGAGCGCGGGCAACCACGTGTCCGTAGCACCAACCGAATGGGTTGGGCTGCGCGCCGAATTTGTCTGGCCACGGCTGTCCATAGTTGGTGTGTTTGGAAATTAGACAATCTGAGGTAAGCTGAACAAATTTAGAGGTTTAGCTTTGTCAGCGCCTTACCCCTGTTTGATCATTGCCTGGGTTTATCCAAGGAGACGGTTCTTTGACGCATGTTTCGCAAAACGCATTGCCGCCGGATATTGTTGATGATGTCATTGACCACAATCTCGAGGCCGTTGCACGGTGGAAAGGCCATCGCTTAAGGGCTCAGCATGGGCGCAGTCACGGGTGCGTGGCTGCAACATTCACTGTCAGAAACGATCTACCAGAACAGTTCCGTCACGGCCTGTTTGAACAGCCCGCTGCCTATTCAGCCGCACTTCGCTTTTCCAACGGCGCGCATCTGGATGACCGGAAATCGGATGCCCACGGGATGGCGATCAAGCTTTTTGACGTGCCAGGCCCCAAGCTGATCGACGCCGAGGCACTTGCGCATCTGGGGACCACACAACTCAGCGACGAGTTCGATTTCGTATTGGTCGATCAGGATGTGTTTCCCAGCTACGTCCCCGATGAATATGAGCGATTGGGCAGGCTTGTCGCCACATTACAAGCGGTCCAGCACGCGATCAAAGGGCGACGAAAATGGAGCCTTAGGTTGATCACCAAAGGGCTGCGCGCAGGATTTCGCGCCTTCCTCACTCGTGAAGGCAAGCGTCAGTTTCGCGTCGCGAGTGATTTTGCCTCGAACTATATGCACTCGCCTTTTGAGGTCCATTTCTGGTCGACAACACCGTATCGGCTGGGCCCCGATCTAACGGTCAGATACTTGGCCCGCAGCGCGAAACCAAAAATTCCGGCACATCCGGTAGACGACCCAGATGGGATCGGGCAGTGTTTGCGGCAAGACGTGGCCGATGGAGATAATCACTTCGAGCTGTGTGTGATTGAGCCCCCGCGCCCGGCCGACGAATTCGATGTGCTCGACAATCGCATCCGGTGGGCATGCGACCCGCAACCAGATGCACCTCTTGATCCGTACCATCATACCGTCACGCCCGTGGCGGATATCACGATTCCCAAAGGTGCAGAATTTGATCCGCAGAATGGAGACGCGATGAGCTTCGCGCCCTGGCGTGTCACGGCAGATCACGAACCTTTAGGACCGATTAATGCGATCCGGCTCAGAACCTATCTGAGCTTGGCCCGCGCCCGGTTCCCGAATCGATGACCAAACGGAGATGTATTGATGCTGGACGTTGATGATCTGATCAAACTCGGATTCAAGATCTCCCCACCCGTTACGAGCTATTTAGCCGCGATCAGGCTTGCAAACGCCGCGAAGATCCACCGACCGCGGCCCTATACGATGGGCGCAGACTACACGACATGGCCCGGCGTGTTTTCCCATCGCTGGATCGGTCGGCATACAACGCCAGAAGACCTCTCACCCGTCCTGCCGTCGGAAAGCGAAGTTGCTGATCTCTTTCGCCGACGGACACAAATGGATGGCAGCCCGCTTACCTTGATGTGCCCGCAAGGATCGACACTTTTGTTTATCTCGGCCGCACAATGGTTTACCGACAGTTTCCTGCGCACCTTTGGGGCGAAAGGACCGGTTGATCAGACGGATTCGAACCACGAGGTCGATCTGTGCCAAATCTACGGGCTGAACGATTTTCAGACCGACATGCTGCGCGAACGCGATCCCGATACCAATGAATTAACCCACCGGTTGGCCTTTCGTCTGGATACACAAGGCGAGATGTGGGCCCCGAAGCTGTTTCAAAAGAACCAATCCGGTGGTGTTAAGCTTGCGCCCCCCTTTGATGGCAGTCTTGCCACTGGCGAGAATTACGGAAAGCCCCTGCACGATCCATGCAAGCTGTGGAATGCGGTGAAACGGGCGCATCCGGGTCTCAGCGATCACGCGATTGACCAGCTACTGCTCGATTTTCATGCAACCGGGCTCGATAATGGCAATGGTACCATAGGTTATATCGCGATCAATACACTGATGTTGCGCGCCCATAACACCTTTGCCGATCTGTTGTGGCGCGAAAAGCGCGGCATATCAGGCTGGGATAAAGAGCGTGTGTTCCAGACCACACGCTGCACCTTGATCGCATTGCTGATCAAGCTTGTGCTTGAGGATTACATCGCCCACATCGCCAATATGCCTTTCAAACTACCCGTTGGCGTCAATCGCTGGCAACCGTGGCATCATTCCAACCAGATCGCGATTGAGTTCAATTTGCTCTACCGCTGGCATTCGATGATCCCCGAGCGATTCATAATCGACGGCGCACAGGTTGGCCCAGAAGGCTTCAGGTTCAATCCACGACTGGTCGAACAAACGGGCTTGGCGGAAATGATCCGATCTTTGTCGCGCCAACCTGCGGCCCGCATGTCGCTGCGCAACACGCCCGATTTCCTGTTCCAAAGGCCTGCGCCCGGTGCTCCTGCCCCTGTCGAAGCTACAATTGCCCTGACGCGTAAGGCGCGTCTTCCGTCGCTGAACACTTATCGTCATCATTTCTGCCGCAAACCGCATTCAAGCTTTACTGAGATGGTTGGTGATCAGCCGTTTGCGGACGAATTGATTGCCAACCTGAGCCGGCTCTATTGCGACGTCAATAGAGTCGAGTTGTTCCCTGGTCTCTTTGCGGAACAGCACAAGGGCGATGTGATCATGGGCGATCTGATGACATCGATGGTGGCGTATGACGCGATCACGCAGCTTATGAACAACCCGATGGTGTCCAAAAACTTGTACTCAGCTGAGACTTTTTCAGAGAAGGGTTTTCAGTTGTTGAAGAAAACTTCGTCATTCTCGCAGGTGGCGCGTTTTGTGGGCTTGGACCTGCAACCCGAAGACTGCACTTTAGGTCGACGTCCCGGCGGGACCTAAGACGCGACCGCGCGCTCTTCCAGCTCAGCAATCCGCGCGGCAACTTCCGTATCGGCTGGCCGGATGCAGGCAAGATCACTCAGCGCGCGCAATTCATACAGCGCCGCGCCCTGATCATTTGCCACGGCTATAGCTTCACGCAAAGCCGCCTCAGCCGCGTCGAACGGACTACCTTGTTCCAGTAGAAGAGCCGCCTTTATCCGGTGGATTTCGGCCTCATAGTTCCGCTCGTCAGTGTTTTCTGCACATGTCAGACCAGCCTCCACCGCATCCAACCCTTTCTGAATCTCACCCAGAGCAAGATAGCCCCGTGCGAGCTCGGCGTTAACGAGCACGCCAGCCGCCTCGGCACCCGTTGCGTGCATCCTTCCCCAAGCGGCCTGCAGCATGGCCACGCCCTCTGTGGCCTCGCCGGTTCTGATGGCAGCCCCGGCAAGATGGGCCGTCGCAACAGCTTGGTAATAAGGGCCGCCCTTGTCCTGAACAGCCGCGCTCAGCGCCTTGGCCATACGCGCATAATCCGGGTGGTCCATCTGCATGTGGATTTCGGTCAACCAATGCATTGCATTTGCGATGATCAAGGGCTGGCCCGACGCCATCGCGGCGTCAACTGCCCGCTTGGCTTTGGCGAGTGCCGCCTCAGTTTTGCCCTGAAAGCTGTCAACCAGCGCGCTCATACTCTCGATTTGTATCACGGCTGCAATATCGGGGCTGTTTCCAGCTTCGGCGCGATGCGCATCCGCATGAGACGCCGCTTGTTCCAGAGCTGCTGCCGCATCCTGAAACCGACCGCGCGGGGATAGCGCGGCCCCACAGATGTAGTTTCCGACCATTCGGGTGTGGTGATCGTCATACGCATCGATGATCGCTTGCCCCCATTGCTCGGCGTTCTGGTAATCACCTTTGACCATTGCAGCGGTAAACAGACCCCTGCCCGCGCGCACAAGAGTACGTCTGTCGCCCAGCTTTTCAGCCAGTTCAAAACTGCGCCCAAAGGCATCGATTGCGGGCTCGGCACCATAACCGACATGCACGCGTTCGGCAGCGGCCAGAAGGAATTGCAAGTTCAATTCAGCTTTATCTCGTTGGTCTGCGGACAACTCGTCCAACAGCCGCAATCCGTTTCGGGCATGCTGAGCCCCTTCGCGATTTGCGTGGCGCCTCAGGTTCAGCCGCGCGGCCTCCGACCAGGCGGCCACCGCCTTCGTTGTTTCACCGGCCAGTTCCCAGTGCCGCGCTATTTGTTCAGGCTGTCGGGCGGCTTCCGGTTGGGCGGCAAGGGCTTCTGCCGTGCGTCGATGCAAATGAATGCGACGGTCCCGCACAAGGCTTTGATATGCCGCCTCACGCACCAATTCATGGCGGAACCGCCAGATCATTTCTGCGTCGTCATTCGCGCCGGGCAGATGTTGCAAAATACCCGTGGCGGCGAGCCCAAAGATCGCGTCTTCGGACTCGTCTTCAGTCAGTTCACTGATCTGAGCCAGCAAAGGTGCCCCAAAGGCACCACCTATAACAGCGGCCTCGATCGCGGCACGTCGGAGTTCTCCGACCTCGTCCACCTGTTGCGCCAGGAGGTCATGCAACGTGGCGGGAATGTTGTCCACGATACGTTCAGGCGACGCAGCGATGGCGGCAGAGCACTCCTTGATGAAAAGGGGCACACCATTGCCGCGCGCCAAAATCTGCGCCGTGGTGCGGTCGTCAAGGCGCTCACCCGAGACCGCCTTGGCCAGTTCTGACGATGTCGCATCATCGAGCGGTGGAAGCGACAATTGCTCAAGAGACGGTATGCTCTCTTTGATCGCTGATGGCGCCGGCATCCGCGAAACCATCAACATCAGGACGGGAAGTGATGTCAGATGCTCGGCCACGTCGCGCAGCACCGAAAGGGTCGATGGGTCGACCCATTGCATATCCTCAACCACGACAAGCACCGGCCCCTCTCGGCTGAGTTTTTGGTAGACGCGGATGAATATGTCACTCAGCTGCGCGCGCAGTTCGTCCTCACTGGTCGTCCCGCTGTCGCCGGGGCCCGGGGCAAGAATGAAATACAGCGTGCGAAGTTGCGCGTCGTCCAGAATATCGCTCAGATGTTCTGACAACCGGTTGCGACGCGCGGCAATATCGTCCTGATTGTGGATGCCGCACCACCGTTCGACCTGTGATATGAAGGGAAAGAACGGTGTGCTGACATGGAACGGGCTGCAGTGATAGGTCACCCATGCCTGCGGCCCGACCGACGAACGCAGATCACGGATCAGGTGCGATTTGCCAATCCCTGCCTCACCCAATATGTGAATCACCCGCCCTCTTCCAGCGTCCACATCTTTCCACGCGCGGCGGAGTTGTCCGCGTTCGGCTTTGCGGCCAAGCAACGGGGTGCGGTTATGGCGGCGTGCCTGATCCTTGCCTTCACCGGTCAATCGATAAACTGGAACAGGCCGGTCGAACCCCGCGAGGTTCTGAACGCCTTGCGGCTCGAACTCCATTTGTTCGGCCCCAAGCGCTCGTGTTGCCGCAGAAACCATTGTTCCACCGGGGGTTGCCAACGACTGAAGACGTGCCGCAAGATTTAGCGTCGATCCAAAAATCGCGTCGGGCTGAATATTGGTCCCAAGCGCGATGTCCCCGACAAGCACTACGCCGGATGCGATCCCAATCCGGCACCTGAGATCGAGCGGACCCGCCATTGCGGGCAGATCAGTATGGATGCGCAGCGCAGCGCGTAGAGCGCGCTCGGCATTATTTTCAGACGCAGCAGGCCAACCAAAGGCGACGAGGATACCGTCGCCCACGATCTGCAGCACCCTGCCCCCGAACTCAACGGCAATTTGTTCGACCAGTTTATGATAACGTAATGTCGTAGACAGCAAATCTTCGGGCTCAAGCATTTGAGCCAATACCGTGGACTCGACAAGATCCACCATCATGACAGTCAGATGGCGGTGCTCCATCGCGCCAAGATCAGTTTCCGGGCCAGTGGGGTGCAGCACCATCAGCGCGCTCCGCGACCGGCGCTCATGCGGCGTGGAGATTTAAGGCCAACGCCTTCTCCGGAACCCAAAAACGAGAACATGCCCCCCATCGCGAAGCCTTAAAATAATTAACAGATTGTACGCGCCGCCGCTCGACACCACGAAAACTGATTGTGAGACTATATGAAGCTTCGCATTCTGGCTATGCCCAACGCCTGCTGAAGCGAAGAAGTGCCTGATATTACGTTTAGGATTGAGAATGCGCGCCTGCGGTCGAACGAATGTCATCGTCGGAAATCCGATCTGGCAACGAATCTTGATCGTAACACGCCGTTCTTCGCCGAGACCAGATAGCCAGTTCAACGCAAGCCACGAACAGCACTTGAACAATTCACCACAACAAGCATATTCGGTCGCCAAGAAACAGTCTGATGATTTTGCCCTATCGCCCGCAACACCTCAGAAGTGCCGAGCTGTTGTTGAAAGCAAGCCGGCAATGCCTAAGCGGTTGTAACTATCGAGCCCTAAAAGCTCTCAATTCAGCGGTTGAAAGAGACCATGAAATACGCCACTGGCGAAACCCAAAGGAAGGAATTCGATAAATGCGCATTGCGATGATTGGCACGGGATATGTCGGTTTGGTGTCCGGGGTTTGCTTTTCGGACTTTGGCCATGATGTGATTTGCGTCGATAAATCCGATCGCAAGATCAAGATGCTTCAGGATGGAGAGGTGCCGATTTACGAGCCGGGCCTTGATGTGCTCATGACTAAGAACGTGGCTGCTGGCCGCCTGACCTTTACCACCGACCTGGCCGCTGCGGTCGACGGCGCGGACGCGGTGTTCATCGCTGTGGGCACACCTACGAGACGCGGGGACGGGCACGCTGATCTGACTTATGTGATGGCCGCCGCCGAAGAAATCGCTCATTCCATCACCGGATATACGGTTGTCGTAACCAAATCGACTGTCCCGGTCGGCACCAACCGCAAGGTTCATGAAGTTGTCTCGGGTGCAAATCCGAAGGCGGAATTCGACGTCGCATCGAACCCCGAATTCCTGCGCGAGGGCGCTGCAATTGATGATTTTATGCGCCCGGATCGTGTTGTCGTAGGGGTCGAAAGCGAACGAGCGGCGGATGTCATGGCCGAGATTTACCGCCCGCTTTATCTGCGTGACTTTCCGATCCTGACCACTGATCTAGAAAGCGCCGAGATGATCAAATACGCGGCGAATGCATTCCTGGCGACCAAAATCACGTTCATCAATGAAATCGCCGGTCTTTGCGAGCGGGCAGGCGGCGATGTCAAAGAGGTGGCGCGCGGTATTGGTCTGGATGGGCGGATCGGCAACAAGTTTCTGCACGCAGGCCCTGGCTATGGCGGCTCGTGTTTTCCGAAAGACACCGCTGCACTTGCCCGGATCGGACAGGATTTTGCCCACCCGATGCAGATCACCGAAACCGTCATTCGTGTGAACGATGAGGTCAAGAAGCGGATGATCGAGAAGATCCGGGATGCCTGCGATGACAGCTTCAATGGCAAGACCGTGGCGGTTCTGGGTGTGACTTTCAAGCCCAACACCGACGATATGCGCGACGCACCTTCCCTGACTATCGTTCCCGCCCTGATCGGTGGCGGTGCCCAGGTCCGCGTTGTCGATCCGCAAGGCCGTGCCGAGGGGGAAGCGCTGCTTCCTGGCGTCAAGTGGATGGATGATCCCTACGCCGCGGCCAAAGATGCGGACGTTGTTGTCTTGCTGACAGAATGGAACGAGTTCCGCGCCCTGAACCTGAGCGAGCTGGCGGAGACGATGAAATCGCCCCGCATGGTCGACTTGCGCAATATCTACTCGTCGACGATGGTTCTGGGATCGGGATTTGAGACCTATGTCGGCGTCGGGGTTGGGGATCAGCGTTAGGGCTGGCACCGCCAATGCCTCTCACCCAAATCAACTGGTTGTGGCAGCCGTCTGATACAGTCGGCGCATGATCAGCGGCGTCAGATACATCGGTATCTGATAGGCCCCGATGAACACCATGATCGGCGCGGTCACTTCAGGTGGCAGTGCCACGAAGAATATCGCGATGTTCCGGTTTCCGGCGATCAGAGACACCGCCGTAGCCTCGGCCCCGGGCATTCGAGTTCGTGTGAATTGGAATGAGACAACCTGAGCCCCAAAGTTGATCAGACAGGCAAACGCGATCCAGAACAGCGCGACACGCGGGTCCACAAGTGCGGTTGCGCTCAATGATGGCATCAGGCCAACAACGAAAACGGACAGAGTAATCGTTGCCGCACCTTCTACGTTCAAAAGCGTAGACTTTGAAGGTTGGCGCAGCACCGTGCGGCGCAATATGACAGCCGCGAGAATCGCTATTGTGATGGTAAGAAAAAGCCGAAGCGCGGTCATCAGGACCGCCCTGAGATCACCCAATTCCGGCATCAGCCAAAAGATCGGTAACGCGGTCAGTGGCAAAACAGCCGTTCCAACCACGACCAGTCGCATCGCCGGTTCCGCAGAATAGCCTATCATCAGGCACATATTGGGGCTGCCGGATATTGATGGGGCTGCAGCCATGACAAGCAATGCCAAAAAAACTGGCGAACCGGTCCATCCGCAGGCAATTCCAATCCCAACGACAGACAACGGCAAAACCAATTGAAAGGCGGCAATCGTTCCCGCAACTTTTCGCAGGTCAACCAGCGAACCCACAATGGCCCCCGGCTGCATTCGCAGCAGCGTCAAAAACAGCAGGAGCATGACCAAGGGCGGTAAGAGAGGCCGCATCGGTGCGGCCAGCCCCGGCAGCAGAAGGCCTGCGGCAAGGCCCGATACTAACACATATGGGCCGTGACGCGCCGCGAGGTGAAGCGGGTTCAACGGCGTCTACCCACCGGGGCTTTGACGCAGGTTTTCGGGCAGCCACGTCGCCAACTCGGGGAACCAGATCAGAACGAACACCATCAGCACCATGATCAGGAACATCGGGATCGCAGCGCGGGCGATATAGCTCATTTCATGGTTAGTCATGCCCTGCATCACGAACAGGTTGAAACCAATAGGAGGTGTGATCTGCGCCATCTCGACAACGACCACGATGAAGATCCCGAACCAGATCAGATCGATCCCGGCGTCCCGGATCATAGGCTCGACAACAGCCATAGTCAGCACAACCGAAGAAATCCCATCAAGGAAGCAGCCCAGAATGACGTAGAAAACCAGCAGAACCATGAGCAGTTCGAACCGGGTCAGTTCCCAGCCCGCGATCAAATCCGCAAGCCCGCGCGGCAGGCCGGTAAAGCCCATCGACAATGACAGGAACGCAGCACCCGCTAGGATCAGCGCAATCATCGCACTGGTGCGGGTTGCGCCCATCAAACTTTCAGTGAAGGTCTTCCAGTTCAACGATCCCTGCCCTGCTGCCAGTAGCAGTCCGCCAATCACACCGAAAGCCGCCGCCTCGGTCGCCGTAGCATAACCCAGATACATCGATCCGATTACCACCATGATCAGCAGGATCACTGGCAACAGAAAGCGAGAGTTCTTAACCTTTTCGGAAAAGGTCAACTTGCTCTCATCGTTGGGGTTCCAGTCTTTGCCAACTTTGGAATAGATGGCGACATAGCCCATGAACATTGCGGCAAGCACAAGACCGGGTAGGATGCCTGCAAAGAACAGCTTGGTGATGGACTCGTTGATCGTAACGCCGTACACGATCAACGTCAGTGACGGTGGGATCATTAGCCCAAGTGTTGCCGCGCCGGTCAGCGTGCCGATGACCATGCGTTCGGGATAGTTGCGCTTTCGCAGTTCCGGGATCGACATCTTGCCAACCGTAGTCAGCGTCGCCGCCGAAGAACCCGAGACCGCAGCAAACACTGTACAGCCTACGATATTCGTGTGGACCAGCCCGCCGGGCAAAGGTGCCATCCACGGCGACAGGCCTTTGAACATGTCTTCGGACAATCGCGTTCGGTAGAGGATCTCGCCCATCCAAATGAACATAGGCAAGGCAGTCAGGGTCCAGGAAGAGGACGCCGACCAGATCGTGGTGATCATGACATCGCCTACGGGGCGCGTCGTGAACAGCTCCATCCCGACCCAGGCGACGCCCATCAGGGCCAGCCCGACCCAGACACCGGTGCCCAGCAAGGTGAAAAGGACAAAGAGGAAGAGGATAATAACGGATATATTTTCCATGCTCTTACTCTCCGTGGCTCTGATCGGCCAGATCACGGGTGATGCGGTGATCACCCTTGAACAGGACATGGAACAGGTGATCGGTCAGCGCGACGGCCAGAATGACCGCTCCGATCAGCATGGTAGATTGCGGTATCCAAAGGGCGGTTTTATCTTGCCCCTGGCTGATATCGTTGAACTTCCAGCTCCAGTACACAAAGCGATAGGCATACCAGCAGAAATACCACATGACCGCCGAACCAATCGCAAAGCACCAGATTTCCAGAATTCTGCGAAAGCCATCGGGAACCGCATTCAGGAGAATGGAGACTCTAATATGGCTGCCTCGGTTCAGGGCGTTGGCGAAGGCCAGAAAAGACGCAGCGGCCATCGCATATCCAGCATAGTCTGGCGCGCCGGGAAACACCTCACCGGTCCAACGGGCCAGCATTTGCACAACAATCAACACCAGAATGGCAATCAGGCTGAGCGCCGCCAGAACCCCTGCTGCCAGATAAATGAAATCCAGTACGGACCTGAGCCCTCGCATTGCCGCCATGCTGTCCCCGCTGTGCTTTTTGTGGATTGGGAGCAGACGGCAGGATGAACTGCCGCCCGCATTCGAATGGTTACTGAGAGTTGAACGCGTCGACGATAGCTTTGCCTTCGTCTCCGGCGGCCTCAAGCCATTCGTTGGTCATGGTGACGCCGATTTCTTTCAGCTCATTCGTCATCTGTTCGGATGCAGGACCAACTGTCATGCCGCCATCGCGCAGACCCTGAAGCGTAAAGCCGGTATATTCCTTGGCGCGCCAGTTACCTGCATACTCGGCCAGTTCCGCACAGCCTTTGATGACGTTCTTGTTCGCATCCGAGACACCGGCCCAGACATCCGAGTTCACCATCACGTAGTTGCGCGGCAACCAGGCATCCACTTCATAGAAGTAGTTCAGGCTTTCCCAGACCTTCCGGTCATAGCCGGTCGACCCGGATGATACCATGGAATCCGCTACTCCGGTGGCAAAGGCCTGGCTAATCTCAGCCGCCTCGATGGTGACGGGCAGCATCCCAGTCAGTTCGGCCAGGCGTGAGGTGGCGTTGTTGTAGGAGCGGAACTTGATCCCCTCCATATCCGCAACCGAGTTCACTTCGTTCTTGAAATAAAGCCCTTGAGGCGGCCAAGGCACGGCGTAAAGCAGCGTCAGGTTCTGTTCAGCCAGCAGCTTTTCGATGGACGGCTTTGCCGCATCCCACAGCTTGGCGCTGTCGTCGAACGACGTTGCCAGGAATGGGATCGAGTCAAAGCCGAACAGCGCGTTTTCGTTCTGGTGCCCAGACAGCAGACGCTCACCAATCGGGGCTTGCCCGGTCTGGATCGCACGCTTGATGTCGGCACCTTTGAACAGCGAGCCGGACGGGTGTGTGACGATTTCAATCTCACCACCGGTTCCTGTGGTGACACATTTGGCGAACTCCGCGCCGGTGGCCGAATGGAAATTCGATGCCGAATAGGCCATCGGCATATCCCATTTCTCTGCCATTACTGGCGCTGCTGCGGCAGCCGTCAGAGCGGTTGCTGCCAGAAGGCTTGTCAGTTTTTTCATCATGTTTCTCCCTGTTGAGTTTTGAGACGCCGGCGTTCTTCGCCAGTCATTTCTATGTTGCGAAACGCGAGGGCGCGTAGACGCTCATGTCAGTGTTCGGTGTTCTGCCCGCAATTATCTGGGCCAGAAGTCGCCCCGTTTTCGGCCCGCCTGTCAGGCCAATGTGATGGTGCCCAAAGCCCATATACGCACCGCTAATCCCCGGAGCCTCACCGATAATCGGGATCGAGTCGGTTGGTGCTGGGCGGTGCCCCATCCATTCCACTTCCTCCTTCCATGTCAAACCCGGGAAGGCCATCCGGGCATTCTTGCGCATCAATTCAAACGGCGCGCGTGAGGGTGGCGCATCAAGACCGCCAAATTCCACGATGCCAGCCAAACGAATGCGGCCATCCATCGGTGTGGCGACAAATTTGCCGGAAACCACCATGACCGGACTGCGCGGCATGGCAGAAGGCTCCACCAATTCAAGATGATAGCCGCGTTCGGTTTCAAGGGGAACAGAAATGCCCAAAAGCTTAGCCAAAGGTCCCGACCAAACGCCCGCAGTTACAATTGCCGTATCACATGCGATGGTTTCGCCTGCCGCCCGTATACCGGTTACGCGACCATTTTCCTGAACCACGTCATCGACCGCTGCACGTAGGATTGTGCCCCCATGTGCCTCGACATACGCCGCCAGATCTTTGACGTACCGACCAGGATCCGTGATATGGCCATGATCCGAAAGTTTCGCCGCAAAACCGATATCTTCACTATAGACCGGGTCGTAGGCGTGAAAGCCTGGGCCTTCCAATTCTTCCCATGTGAATCCGTTCCTGCGCCGAATGTCCCAGCCAAACGCATCATCATTGAAATGCGCGCGGTCCTTGTACAGGAACAGATAGTCAGACGGCACGATCCATTTTTCAGCGCCTGTGCCCTCGGCCAGCGCTTTGTGGTCGTTCAGGCTATCGCCAACAATTGGCGTCAAAGCTGACGCGATGCGTTCCACATCTGATGCATTCGCATGACTCAGATATTTTGTTAGCCAAGGAATCAGCTTTGGAAGATACCCCCATCTCAGAAACAACGGGTGTGACGGGCTGAGCAGCATTTTGGGCGCCTTCCGGAGCAGCCCTGGAACAGTCACCGGAACAATCGAGCATGACGCCAATACGCCCCCATTGCCGTGCGAGGTGCCCTCTCCCGGTCCGGCCTTGTCGATCAGGATTACCTCGTGACCATCCCGCTGCAGCCAGATTGCGGCTGAAACGCCAACAATCCCAGCGCCGATGATCGCTATGGTCTTCTTCTCGCTCATGCCCCCACCGCCTTGGCCACTGCATAATGCTCAAGCTTGGTTACATCAGGCCTGTTGCCGAGGCCGGGTGCGTCAGGGACTACAACTTCGCCGCTGCTTACTTGGAAGGGGCTTTCAAGAATGTCCTCTTTCAGGAAGTAGGAGGCTTGATAGAACTCGCAGCCCAACGTTATCTCAGGTGTTGCAGCAATCATATGTGTGCCCGCCAGATGCGCCAATCCGGCCTCGAACATATCACCGCCATAGGCTGTCAGACCATGTGCTGCAGCGATACGGGCCACAGTCTGGCCTCGTGTCGGGCCACTGGATTTCATGATTTTCACTGAAACCCCGTCACAGATACCGTCACGCGCTGCCCGCTCCATGTCTTCGGGGCCAAAGACGCTCTCATCAGCCAGAAGTGGGACGTCAATCATCTGTCGCAACTTGCCCATCATGCTGAATTGATGAGCGCGGACAGGTTGCTCAATGAAATCCGGAGCGAATTGCGCAACATCGCGAACCTGTGCCGGTGCGTCCTCGATACTGAGCCCCTGATTGTAATCAACACGAACCCTGAAATCCGGATGGTTCTGCGCGAGATATTCCAACCGCATGATATCGAAGGCGTGATCCTTGAACCCGGTCTTGAGCTTTACAATCCGAACGCCATCGGCCTGCAATTGTGCCAGCAGCTCAACATCCTGAGCAAAATCCGGGTTCGCAATTGAGCAACTGAGTGGAATGGTTCCCCGGCACTTCCCGCCCAGCAGAGACCAAACAGGAACCTTGCTGATTCTGCCCGCAAGATCCAGCAAGGCGGTTTCCAATGCAGCCTTTGCCTCGGTGCAATGAGCCACGGCATAAGCTGCCTGTGCCATGATCGCTGAACGGTCGCCCACTCTGGCCCCAACCACAAGTGGGCGCAAATAGCGATCAAGGGCTGCATAAGTGGCCTCTGGGGTGCCCGTGAAGACAGACCAGGGGGAGGCCTCACCAAATCCTTCACTGCCGTCCTCGGATCTCAGCCGCAGGACGACGACTTCGCATGTTCCTTCGACGGACCCGATGCCATGATCACGGCGAGACGTCACGGGCAACTCAAGGTGCCAGAGATCATAGCCGATGATTTTCTGTGTCAGATCGCCCATTGCACCCCCTGCCAATGGCCGAAGCCTGCCTTGACGGGGATATCATTTCAAATACTATATTATCTAGAGGTCATCAGGAAAAATGATACCATAGCGATGTCCCTGCGATTTCGTCAGCTACAGGCTTTTCACGCCATCATGGAAACCGGCACTGTCACGGGTGCGGCCTCGGTGCTTGGGATTTCACAGCCCGGGATCAGCAATCTGTTGGCACAGCTAGAGCGCGAAGCTCGTTTGCCGCTGTTTGAACGCAACAAAGGCCGGTTGCTGCCTACGCCAGAAGCTGAACTTCTATACCGCGAGGTTGATACGGTTGTTCGGGGGCTGGATCACGTGGCGCAGGCGGTCACGGATCTGCAGAACAAGCATCCGGGTCAATTGCAGATCGCCGCACCACATCTGCTATCCTTCGGCTTCATGCCGCGTGAGATCGCTCGCTTCGCAGAAAGCCGTCCGAACCTGTCGGTAAGCTTTCAGTCGCAGTATTCCTCGAAGATTCAAGAATGGGTAATCTCTGGCCTATTTGAGATCGGCATTGTCGAGATGCCCATTCTGCATGACACACTGAACTATCAGGTTTTTGAATTCGAAACACTGGCGACCTTTCCGGAAACCAGCCCTTTGGCAGATTATGATGTGCTCACACCTGAAATTCTTGAAAACGAACCATTCATCGTGATGGGGCCAGAGCATCAAACCCACCGACGAACTCGGGACATCTTCCAATCAGCGGGGCGCAACTGGCGGACCCAGATTCACACCCATCTGTCAGAAAACCTGCTAAGTTTCGTCAAGCAGGGCATGGGGGTCGCGATGATCGATCCCTTCACTGTCACCTTTGACGACGAGAGCGGGTATCAAACCCGCCCCTTCCGACCGGCTGTGATGCTTGATCTGGCCATTATCACCGCGAAAGGGCGACCCCTATCAACGATTGCACAAGATTTTCTGGCTCAGCTAACCCCTTCGATCGCCTCTTATGCCACCCATTCCGAAACCGGTGCAGCGGCCTCGTGAAGCGGTTGTGAGTGAATGTCGACCAATGTCGGGCCATCATGCTCGATAGCCTGTTTCAGAACTTTGGACAGGTCTTCGGGATCTTTGACAGTCCATGATTTCACACCAAAGGCGCTTGCAACAGCGGCGTGGTCGGTGCGGTTGAAATCAACATTGTAGTATCTCTGCCCAAACCCTGCGTCCTGTCCGGCCTTGATCCAGCCAAAGACCGAGTTCGAGAATACAATTGAGGTGATCGGCATGTTGTGCCGCACCATGGTTTCGAACTCACCACAGGTAAAGCCGAATGAGCCGTCACCCATCACCGACAAGGTCTTGACCGAAGGCCGTCCAACATGCGCACCCATTGCGGCACCCAAGGAATATCCTAACGCCCCATGCGCCCGGTTGGTGATGAAATGCCGCTCCGGTGTCTGCCAGCGGTAATGCGCGCTGAAATATGGGCATGGCGTGCCGGGATCAGCGACAACAATCGCATCATCATCCAGGATATCCATTAGCGAAGCCATGACAGCCTCGGGCCGGATCGGCGTTTCTCGGCTGGCTGCAAGCGGGGCGAACGCAGCTAATTTGGCCGCCCATGCCGCGTTTGATTTGGCCGCCCCGCC
This sequence comes from Ruegeria sp. K3, assembly GCF_056531845.1. NCBI lineage: Bacteria > Pseudomonadati > Pseudomonadota > Alphaproteobacteria > Rhodobacterales > Roseobacteraceae > Ruegeria > Ruegeria sp. K3. The sequence continues at coordinate 45,331 of NZ_JBQFMM010000016.1, forward strand.
CAGCCTGGGCAGGTCTTGGCGTGCCGCCAATGCGTCCGCCAATGCCTCCAGCGCGAGACGCGCGTCGGCACAAATAGCGACTTCGGTCGGATAGTTGGCTCCGATCACCATCGGGTCACTGTCGATATGAATGATGGTGGCATCGCGCGCAGGGCTTCTCCAGCGCTCGGTCGTGACGGATCCTGCGCGACATCCGATGAACAGAACGACATCCGCCGCATCTACCACAGCGCGGGTGGCAGGCACCCCGCCATTCGATCCGACAACACCAAGCGCGAGCGAGTCTGTCTCGGCAATCGAGCCCTGCCCCGACACGGTCGTGGCGACAGGCATATCCAACAGTCCCGCAACCCGGCGCAGTGCGTCGCTTGCCCCTGATAGAACGGGTCCACCGCCACAAACGGCTACGGCGGATTTAGACTTTGAAAGTATCTCTGCTGCCGCCTCGACCGCATCCATGTCGGGGCCTGCACGTTCCGCCGGATAGCTGCGATGTCTTGCATCCGCCCAGATCTCTGCCTCGTCCACCGGCGCTTTCTGAGTATCGAAGGGCAAGGCAAGATGTGTGGCCCCAGGTGTACCGGTGGTCATTGCACGGAATGCCGCACGAACCATGGCCGGCAATCGCCTGGCATCATCCAGCGACGCATTCCACTTGGCCAGCGGCTTGAACAGCGCGGGTTGGTCCAATTCGGTCAGCGGGTACTTTCCCCGGCTGGTTGTCGCCACATCCGAGGTGATCGCAAGAATAGGAACCGAGCTTTCGTTGGCTTCGACCACGCCAGGTAGAATATAGGTCGCCCCGCCTCCAGACGGGCCTTCGCAGACACCCGGCTTACCTGTCACCCTTGCATAACCATCCGCCATGTAGGCCGCATGACGTTCATCCCGCGTCAGAATGTGCTGAATACCGTGATCCATCCGAGATAGCGCATCATAGAATGGCAAGGTTGTATCACCACATAGGCCGAACATGTGCTTCACGCCATGCGCCTCAAGCATACGGACCATTGCCTCGGCTCCGGTCAGGTAATTCGTTCCTGTCATGGTCGGCGACTCCCTCGATCCAATCTGCACACAGACCTGTATACAGTTTTGTATATTGATTTCAAGACTGGCCTGTGGCACCTGTGGGGCAACGACCAAAAGGCAATACCAATGGCAGGTCCACGCGTTGATGATATCTACGATCAGATGAAGGCCATGGCGGTTTCATTCCGCCTGCGTCCCGGCGATCGTTTGAACGAAGTCGCCCTGTCGAAGGAGCTGGGCGTCAGCCGCACCCCTTTGCGCGAAGCACTGAACCGGCTGGTCGCCGAACGTTTGTTCGACTTCCGCCCGGGACAGGGTTTCTTTTGCCGCCCATTGGATGCCCAAAGCATTTTTGACCTGTTCGAGTTGCGCCAAATCATCGAAACCGCCGCCGTCCGCGCAGCGTGCACCAAAGCCACCACAGAACAACTGCAGGCGCTTCACGACGAACTTTATGCGACGGGTATCGATATCACCGGGCTTACCGTTGAAGAGGCCGTCACGCGAGATGAAGCGTTTCATCTGGGCATCGCCCGGCTGTCTGGCAACATGGAATTGCTGCAAACCCTGATGCGGATTAATGAGCGCATTCGCTATATCCGATGGATTTCCATGAGTCTGGACCGGGTCCAACGCTCAAAAGACGAACATAAGCGCGTCATGCAGGCCTTGATGAACCGCGACGCTGATGAGGCCGCGCAGGCTTTGGGCACCCATATCAACAAGCGGATGGATCAGGTGCAGGACGCGGTGCGCCATGGGATATCAAGCATCTATATGGAAGGGTCCGACGATATCTCGACCCGCATCATTCAGGAGGCGCAGTCATGATCGCGCAGGGCGGAAAATCCATATACGGCGCATCTGTCGGCATCCTGATGTTGGACGCACATTTTCCGCGTATTCCCGGTGATATGGGCAACGCGCAGACATGGCCGTTTCCCGTTCTCTATCGCATCGTGCGCGACGCTTCGCCTGATCTTGTGGTCCGCAAAGGGGCCGAAGGAATGCTTGGAGCGTTCATTGATGCGGCTCGGGAGCTTGTAAAAGACGGGGTGGACGGGATCACCACCAATTGCGGCTTTCTTTCGCTGTTTCAGGATGAATTGGCCGAGGCAGTGCCGGTGTCGGTCGCGACGTCCTCGATGATGCAGGTCGATATGGTGAACCGTGTCCTTCCTGCAGGAAAGCGCGCCGGAATTCTAACAATCTCTGCCTCAACACTTACAGATGAGCACCTGCGAAAGGCACGGGTCCCCGACGGCACTCCGATTGGCACCACCGAAGGCGGCAGCGAATTCACAACCGCTATCCTCAGAAACGCATTGGCGCTGGATGTGGACAAAGCCCGCGACGACAATGTCGAAGCAGCGCTTGCGCTGCAGGCGGGAAATCCCGACCTTGGTGCAATTGTACTGGAATGTACAAACATGTGCCCTTACGCGGCGGACATACAGCAAGCGACCGGTTTGCCTGTGTTTTCTATCGTCACCTTCATCAACTGGTTTCAGGCCGGGCTGAACCCGACGAGGTTCTGATCAAGTGACCCGTAAGTCCAGAGTAGCCGCCGTCTATAGCCAGATGGCGATTCTGGACCTATCGGCAACAGCTTGACGGTGACCAGGAACCAAGCAATCAAGAAACGAAATCGGAACAGCGCCAAAACGACCATCGTCAACCTCAAGGTGACCTGTTCTGACACCACTTAACAACAATTCAGGAACCGAGACGCATGACGAAAACACCGATCGAGTTGTTGGCCGCCAGCGCCTCGGAAATCCGCCCTGTTGTTGCGCTGAGCGAAGGCGCCGATCCGCGCATCGTTGCCGGAGGATTGGCTGCCCATAAGGCTGGTCTGGCAGATATTATTCTCGTCGGACCCAAGGCCGAAGTAGAAGCCGCGCTAGCGGCAGAGGGTGGCTCAGCCGAGGACGGTATTGCCATCCATGATCCTGCGCATTCGGAACTGACTGACGATTTTGCGGCCGAGTATCATTCTCTGCGCAAACACAAAGGTGTCGATGAAGCCAAGGCGCGCAAGGCCGCAGAATCGCCGCTGGTCTACGCAGCTATGCTAGTGCGGATGGGGCACGCGACTGGAACCGTAGGTGGGGCGGTCCATACCACAGGCGATGTGGTCAGAACTGCCATCCAGGTTATTGGAATGAAGCCCGATGCTGGAATGGTATCCTCGTTCTTCCTGATGTACCCGCCGGAGGCCGCTGCTGAAGGCGCGCGCGCCATGCTCTATTCTGACTGCGGCTTGGTGATCGATCCGACATCCGAAGAACTGGCAAACATTGCAGCCGCTTCAGCGGTTTCCGCGCGGGCATTGCTGCAGGAAGAGCCAAAGATCGCAATGTTGAGTTTCTCAACAAAAGGCAGCGCCCAACACCCCGCGGTGGACAAGGTCGTCAACGCAACAGAAATTTTGCGGGCGAAACACCCAGAGTTGAATGTGGATGGAGAGCTGCAATTCGATGCCGCCTTTGTGCCGTCGATCGGTGAGCGAAAATCCCCCGGGTCTTCGGTCGCCGGTCAGTCGAACGTCAAGATTTTCCCTAATCTGGATGCCGGAAATATCGGGTACAAGATGACTCAACGGCTGGGCGGTTATCTGGCGATCGGTCCGGTTTTGCAGGGGCTCGCCAAACCGGCCAATGATCTATCGCGCGGATGCAGCGCGGAAGATGTGACGCAGATCATCGCGGTGACCATCCTGCAGGCGCGCGAACCCTAAACTCGGCAGCCCGCCTGCTTTATCGCGCAGGCCCGCGACCCATTCATTACAAACAAAGGACCATCCGTTATGGCGTCCGCCGATCCCTCAGCCCTATCCCTCACCGAGCGGAGCAAGGAGCGTGTTCGCACGCTCTTTCCCGGCGTCATGATTGCCGTAACCGTTGCCGTCGCCGCCAAGTTCCTGTCCGAGCATTATGCTACCCCGGCCATGCTGCTTGCCCTTCTTTTGGGGATTGCGGTCAGCTTTCTGGGCGAAGAAGGAAAAACCGTTGAGGGGATCGGATTCGCCGCACGCACACTTCTGCGCCTTGGCGTGGCCTTGCTGGGTGTGCGCGTGTCGATGACCCTGATGCTGGGTCTGGGCTGGGACCTGATTGCCCTTGTGATCGTCGGAGTGCTGTTGACCATAGGATTTGGCCTGTCCGTAGCTCGTTTTTTTGGCCACAAATGGCGCTTTGCCTTTCTGACCGCCGGTTCGGTCGCAATCTGCGGTGCATCGGCGGCAATGGCGATCAGTGCAATCCTGCCCAAGGACGAACGCTCGGAAGAGCGTCTGATTTTTACTGTCATGGGCGTGACCGTTTTGTCCACCATCGCCATGATCGCCTATCCGATCCTCGTACGCTCATTAGGGATGAACGATATTGCGGGCGGTGTGTTTCTGGGTGGCACCATCCATGATGTGGCTCAGGTTGTCGGCGCGGGATTTTCGATCTCGGAACAAACCGGAGATACAGCGACGCTGGTCAAATTGTTCCGCGTGGCGATGCTGGCACCGGTGGTTTTGGTCGCTTCACTGATTATTCGTGGCTTTGCTGAAATGGACGCAGACGGGAAACGCCCACCGCTGTTGCCGGGATTCGTGTTAGGATTTCTGGTTCTCGCTGCGGCATCCTCATTCGGATTGATCCCGCCAGCGATTTCAGAATTTCTAAGCCAATGCTCTCGATGGTTGTTGCTTGTTGCGATCGCAGCTGTTGGGATGAAGACAAACCTTAAACAGATCCTGTCGGTCGGTGCAGCCGCAATCGCCCTCATCATAGTGGAGACGTTGTTCATCGCCGTGGTAATTCTGGCCGGGATTAACCTATTAACCTGAAGCAGTTACCAAGAGTTTTCCGCCAACTGCGACGGCTGAACGGCAACCCCTGACAGTCCGGTGCGGGTTTGCCGATTGCCTTCGTTCGCGGTGTTTGGTTCATTGGCGACTGGCGCTTTGCAGCGCTTTTTCGTTCGATTCCGAATGATTCCTCAAGCGAGATGAAGAATATGGACAACACCTTGCCTCTGCCACCTGGCCCGCATTCCGAACCGGGTTTTTGGCTTGATACATCTGAACACCGCACGTGGTTGAAAGATCAGGCTATGCGACAGTTGGCGTTTTTCAGCGCAAGTTGTCGGACCGAGCCAGGATTTTTCATCCTCGACCATGATGGCAGCCCGCTGCCAAACACATTGCAGGAACTGCACACGACTACACGCCTGGTGCATTCTTACGCTCTGGGGCATCTGATTGGATTTCAAGGCGCTGAGCGGATCATCGATCACGGTATGACCTACCTCAACAGCCACCACAAAGACCGGGATCACGCCGGTTACCTTTGGGCTTTGGATGGCGACAACATCAAAGATGATCGCAAGCTTGCCTACGGGCATGTCTTTGTTCTGCTCGCTGCCTCAAGCGCAAAACAGATAGGGCACCCGGAAGCTGACAAACTGCTGACCGAAGTCCGAGATGTTTTGGACACACATTTCTGGGATGATGAGGCCGGGTTGTACTGTGACGAGTGGAACCGCGATTGGACGCCGTTTTCCACATATCGCGGAATGAACGCGAATATGCACGGAGTTGAGGCACTGCTTGCAGCTTTTGAGGCGACAGGCGACGAAATCTATCTTACCCACGCCGGTCGTATTCTGGATTTCTTTATCGGCCGGATCGCTCCTGCTGAAAACTGGCGCTTGCCCGAGCATTTCACCTCAGATTGGCAGATTGACCGGGGCTATGCCGGTGACCCGATGTTCCGTCCCGCGGGCACGACCCCGGGCCATTCGTTCGAGCTTGGGCGACTTCAGCTGCAGCATTGGGATTTATCAGGCCGACCAAACTCGGACGCGCCCGAGTCATCGCGACGATTGATTGAGCAGGCCCTCAAGGATGCATGGCTGCCCGGCGGCGGCATGGCATATACGCTGGATTTTGGGGGTCGGGTCGCAAATGCGTCGCGGTTCTGGTGGCCAGTAGCTGAAGCCATTGGTGCGGTTGGAGCCCTGATCGCACTGGATAAAAGGCAAGAGGATGAAATTTGGTACAGAAAACTCTGGACCTTTGCGAATGAAACGTTCGTGGATCACCAACATGGCGGCTGGTTCCCGGCGGTGGATGAATCCGGTGACATCGTGACATCCATCTTTGACGGCAAACCGGATATCTATCATTCATTGCAGGCTTGCCTGTTCCCGCTATCGGGGCGCTTATCGCGGATGGTGCCGCTTTAGCGCGCGGATTCAAGCAAAGCGAGACCCGCATCGAGCCGGCTCAATTGAAGAGTCGGGGTAAATCTGCTATGTTAAATACATTCAACACCATCCGACGACCTGCGAATTCGGATGCGTTTCTTGACGAACGGATAGGAGAGTTGAATGGCAAATCAAGCACGTGGAAAGCGAACGACCCGAAAGGGCACACTTGAGGTGAGACCACAACCATCGGCCCATTCCGCCCTGAGCGAACGGGCCGGGGCGTCAGGCCTCATGACCCCGCAAATGCTGAGCGAACGCGATGAGCGCGTCTCAAAAACTCGCAAAAAGGGCGGGCCTGCTTTGGAAGAAGATAATTCGGATCAATCCGGCAATGACGCTGATCCGACGGAACTGGATTACTAATCAATTAAGCACATTTTTTTGACATGAATAGATTACGGAGGCTGCTATGCCCTCGACCCATCAGCCAAGGATTTTCAACACAATAAACCTTACGGATTTCGATACTAACGGCCAAACCTCTACTGTGGGCGAGCCGACAGTTTCCAGCAACGGAGGTCAGATTCTGGCCACTGGCAACTGGTATGCAAGTCGGTCACTGGACGGCGGCCAAAGCTGGTCTCACATGAGTCCTTTCACGTTGTTCCCACCTGTTGACGGGGGGTTTTGCTGCGACCAGACCACGATTTACGACCCAAGCCGGGATCTGCTTATCTGGCTGCTTCAATATATCGAACAGGGGGGCACCAACACACTGCGGGTTGCGGTCAAACAAGGGCGCACCTTGGGGAACGACACATGGAACATTTGGGATTTCACCCCCGCCGGGCTTGATCCCGCGTGGAACAATGAGTGGTTCGACTATAATCACGTTTCGTTGTCCGAAAACTATATGTATGCGGGCACCAATGTGTTCTCGGCCGGGGCTAACCAGTTTACCCGCTCGGTCATTCTGCGGATTTCACTGGACGAACTGGCGACCGCGGCAACGCTATCATTCGACATATTCGAAACAGAAGACAACTTCTCTCTGCGCTGCGTACAAGGCGCACGCGGCGCGATGTACTTTGCCAGCCACAACACGAACTCGCAGATCCGCGTATTCAGATGGGCCGAGAACGCCTCGGACGTAGATGAATTCGACATCGATGTCACGCCTTGGTCCGCAGGCAATTATTCCGCGCAGACCACCGGTGGCGACTGGATGTCGCGCACTGATCCACGCATTATGGCTGGTTGGCTGGGACGCGGCGTTCTGGGCTTTATGTGGACAGCTAATCGTCAGACCAACAGGCCACTCCCTTTCGTCAGGACCGTCCGCATTGACGAAGCAACCATGTCATTGATTGACGAACCGGATATCTGGAACAGTCAGATCGCGTTCGCCTACCCCTCAACAGCTGTAAACCGGGTTGGTGATGTAGGGCTTTCGGTCTTTGCGGGTGGTGGGAATTTGCATCCGAGCCATGTTGTTGGCTCATACGACGATATCGATCTGACTTGGCGGCTGGCCCTCGCTCGACGTGGCACAGACACTCCGGGTCTGGGAAAATGGGGCGACTACACCAACTGTGCCGAGGTTGCCGATGATGGCTTCACCTGGCTGGCAGCCGGGTACACGCTGCAGGGCGGGAACACCCAAACTGACATCGAACCAACCATGACCTGGTTCGCACAACAGCGCTATGACGCACCACGTCGCCATCCGCCCGTTATCGTCTAAAACATTATAACCATTTATAATTCAGGGATCTACATCATGCACAGAGCGATTAAATCACAAGGCGTAAAGTCATTCTTGCGGCAGGAAGCCCCCTGGCTACTTATCGCCTTTGTTATTGCTGACCTATTCTACAAATGGGGGTCATTCGCCCTGGAATGCGTCGGCTTTCTGTTGACTTGGTACGTCCTGAGCCTTCTAGCCAGCCTGGTGTCACGTATGCTGTGGGGGGAAAACTCAGCTGTCGGAGATTGAACCATCGATCAATCTTTTTAAGCTTGCGGACTATTGGTTTGCCTCCCGCCCTGGTACATTACGAGTTTGTTGCGCGTAGGTCTGAAATCACTTCGGACAACAGCTCAATCCCTTTTCGGATAGAACCGGGTTGGATTGACGAGACGCCAAGACGAAAGTGGTATCTCCCTGCGGTTTTATTTGAAAAACAGGGCCCGATCGGCTCCACAATAACACCGCGTTTTAGGGCGGCTTGACATATCGTCATGGCATCCAACCGGGCCTCGGGATCAGAAAGCACAAAAACCGTTCCGCCAAATTCGCCCGTTTTCAGGAAATGGGGTAGCTTTTCACGGATCGTCGTATCAGCCAGATGCCAGCGCAGCTCATAATTCTGGCGAACCCTGCGCAACAAGCCATCATAGTACCCCAAGTTGATAAACGCTGCAGCAGTGTGCTGAAGGATCATCGGCGGATGGCGCATCATCATGCCCCGGCAATCGCGCGCGGCGTCAATAAATTCTGGCGCAGCCGCCAGGTACCCCAGGCGCAAACCTGGTGAAAGACCTTTGGAAAGGCTGCCCAAATAGATCAGTCGATCCGTGTCATCCAGACTGCGCAGCGGCAGCAAAGTAGAATGCCGGTAATCCACATCGCATTCGTAATCGTCTTCGACTATGTAAAAATCATACTCTTCAGCGGCCTGCAGCAAGGCCTTGCGGCGGCGCTCGGACATCGTAACGGTGGTTGGGTGCTGGCGATTGGGGGTTACGAATACCAGGTCAGCCTCGCGCAGAAGTTCATCGACGATCAAACCCTCGCTATCAATGGGTTGAAACCTTACATTCCCAAAATTTGCCTGAAGGATCTTGCGTGCATCCGGATATCCCGGATCCTCCATAACCGCAGTTTTATCGCGCCCGCCGAACAACAGGCTGGTGATAAACAACCCGTTTTGCGAACCCAATGTGATCAGGATTGAGTCGCTGGGTTCAAAAATACCGCGACGGGGCAGGATGCGCTGCCGGACCTGCTCGATAAGTTCAAAGCAATCCTCGTACAGCCCGTCCGCTGACCAGATTTTCAGGTGCTTTCGATTCATGGCCAACCGAGTGCATTCGCGCCAATCCGCAACCGGGAATGCGCCATCATCGATTTGGTTGCACACAAACGGATAGTCGTACTTATACCAGTCATTCGGGCGCTGGATGGTTTCGATTTCTTCGGTGCGGCGCAGTTTGTTCAGTTTCTGGCCAATCGATGTGCGCTGTCTGGTGCTGGTTCGCCCAATCGCATCACCGTCCGTGCGAATCCCCACGTCAGAGCAGACATAATAACCCGAGCGGGGCCGGGCCTCGATCAGTTGCTCTTCTTCAAGCTTTCGATAAGCCGCGACGACCGTATTGATCGAAACATCGAGATCCCGCGCCAACCCCCGACATGAGGCAAGCTTTAGTCCAGACGGCATCAAACCTTCAAAAATGAGTCGTGAAATCTGCGAGACGATCTGATCTCGCAAACCGCTGGACTGAGTTTTGTCGATGCTCAACCGTTGTGTCATGTCCTGTCAGGCTCTAGTCGCAAATTCTGCGACGCGATTTGCAAACTGTATCCATGTTTTCAAGTGCTCCATGCAAAGTGGAAACGACGCCAAATTCCCCAATTCTGTACTGGCAATACTGAAAGCAATAGCGCTCTTACTAAAAGCGGGTTGATGATAACTCAAAAAAGAGACTTCAGCCAACGCTATGTTTTTAAAGTACTTATACAGACCAGAGATGTGCTTAAGCAACCTGCGCTGCCATTGTTGAACTTGTAACATCTTAACGCGCGGGACTGAATCGCGGCATCGAACAGTCACTTGGCGCGATGAAATCTGTACCCATTATTACAAACAACTGTATCTTTCTCAGTCGAACTCCTTCGCGTTTGCTGTAGCGATCCGGGAAGTTCCATGTCGAAATCAGGGATCACCCGGGCCGTTCGATGCGACTAGGGAGGGTGACCGTTCGCATGGTTTTGCAGGAGTGGGATATGCGTCGACTCTGTGAACAGCGATTCAGCAGACGTTTCTCTGATGTCCGTCCGAACCCCGACGCGAAGGGTCCGGTACATCAATTCAGCGCACAGATTTTTTGAGGGAGAACCAGATCCATGAAAAACACAACGAGGTTGGCATGCTGATGCGCGGTCTGGAAAAGCTGACAAGCGCAATCTCAGAAGTCATGGGCCGCATCGGCTGGTTTCTCATCTTGTATTGCATGGCGTTTGGCGTGTCGGACGTATTCATGCGCTATGTACTGAACGCGCCCTCCCAGTGGATCGGCACCACATTGCAAGCTGCGATGGTGTTGTTGGCCTGCACCGGCGGCGTCTATGCGTTGCAGCATGACAGTTTCGTCAAACTCGACCTGTTTTATGCAAACGCCAGCAAGCGGTCAAAAGCGATTTTGGATGTCCTGACGGCACCGATTGCAATCCTGTTTCTGGTCGCATTGATCTGGAAGGGTTACGAAGCCGCATCGCTGTCCTTGATGCTTAATCAGAAGACCCCGACATCCATTCCGATCCCGATTTATCCGATCAAATTTGCGATCCCACTCAGCGGTGCAATGGTTCTCTTGGTGGTCCTGAAACACTTGCTCCGCGATCTGCAAACGATCTTCGGGCGCAGTTAGGCACGCTGGCCTGGGCGCCTGCAAATACATACGAAAATAGACTGATCAACTAACGAGGAGGAATTAACATGAAACCAAACAGGTTTGTGCACACAACCATGTGGGCAGGCGCCATAGCCGTGACCGCAAGCATTGCCGTAGCACAAGATGGGCCGCCGGATGAAGTGACCGAGTGGACCTTCCAGCCCGCATTTGACCAAACCGATGCCGGCTGGGACAACGGTCTGATCCCATGGGTTGAAGCAGTTGAAAAAGCGACTGAAGGCACCGTCAAAATCCGTGTTGAGCCCGCAGGGGCGCTGGTCAGTGGTGCAGAGGCCTTTGGCGCAGCGGCGGCTGGACTGACCGATGGCTACGCGGGCTGGGGTTCAGTCTATGGTGGAGACATGCCCGAAGGCATGCTGGCGTTTGGCATGGCCATGGGCGCCGACAACACCGAAGAAGCGTGGGAAGTGATGTGGGGCAACCCCGACTACCGCGTTGGGGACATCGTGCAAGAGGCCGCCAACGCGCGGAACCTGCAGTGGGCAGGCTGGACCAACCAGGGACCGAACGCAATGTTCACCAAGTTCCGCGTCGAAAAACTGGAAGATCTGGAAGGCCGCAAGATGCGCGCCGGTGGACCCCAGGCCATCTTCCACTCGACCATGGGCGGCGCGCCGGTCTCGATGAACGGTGGTGAGATTTACACCGCAATCAAACTGGGCACCATCGAAGGCACCTACTGGGATACAGGCGGCATCGATGACATGTCGTTCCAGGAAGTTATCGACTATGCGATTATGCCCGGCTGGAACCCTGCTCAGCACCAGGAGATCTTCATCAACCTGCAGAGCTGGAACGCCCTGACCGACTGGCAGCGCGAAAAGATCAACGGTGTTTTCGAAGAAACCTATTTCGAAACCAGCCGCATGCATGCGGAAGGTGTCGAAGAAGCGCTTCAAATCCTGCGCGATGCCGGTGGTGAAGTAATCGAGCTGAGCGATGAAGAAGTTGCTCGTATGCGCGAGAAATCCATTGCCGAAGTGTGGCCGCAGGTTGCAGCCGCATCCGAGGGCAACGCCAAAGGCGTGGAAATCTTCAAGAGGTTCCTGGAAGACAAGGCGAACGCGCAATAATCCCGCGCAATGTCATCTTTCCAATATAGCTAAAACTCTTTCGCTGGCCTGATCGTCGGGCCAGCGGACCAGACGGGCGCATGTCAGTGTTAAAAGCACTGCTGACACACAACCCGGCAAAGACCGCGCGAACGGCCACTAGGTAGGGAAACTAAAGATCATGAGCCTCGAACTAATTACAGCGCTGTATTTCTTAATACTGTTTGGGATCCTTTTCATGGGGCTGCCGGTTGCGTTCGGCTTGGGCGGAACAGCGGTTCTATTTGCCCTGGTTTTCGAACCTCGCGCGCTGTTGTCCGTGCCCAGTGCATTCTATTCAACGCCTTGGAATTCGGTACTGGTCACAGTGCCATTGTTCTTGTTCATGGGCTCACTCATAAGATTTTCGGGGATAGCCGAAACGGCCTATGACGCCGTTTACAAGCTGATCGGCCACATTCATGGTGGTCTCGCGATGGGTACAGTTCAGGTCTGTACTGTTTTTGCTGCAATCACCGGCATCACACCACCGGCGACCACCACGATGGGTCAGATCGCCTATCCTTCGATGATGCGCTACAAATATGATCGCCGTATCGCGATCGGTTGTATCGCGGCAGGCGGTGCGTTGGGTGCTCTGATCCCACCAAGCGTTCCGTTCATCTTCTATGGATTGCTGGCCAAGGTTTCGATCGGTGACCTGTTCATGGCGGGGTTGCTACCCGGCCTGATGCTGGCCACGTTCTACACGATCTACATCGGCGTACGTTGTAAAATCCAGCCCGAGCTGGGCCCCGCCCTGCCCGCTGATCAGAAATTCACCCGCACCGAAAAACTGACCGCCGTTCTCAGCATCTGGCCGTTTGCCTTACTCATCATCATCGTTCTGGGCGTCATCTGGGGCGGTATCGCAACACCGGCGGAAGCTGCCGCATTTGGTGCCGCAGGCGCCTTTGTCATCAACCTGATCTACGGCAAACTGACCTGGGAGGTGCTGAGGGAATCGTTGGTGTCCACCTTGAAGCTCAGCGGTATGGGGCTTTGGATTCTGATTGGTGCCACTGTCTATCTTAATGTGTTCAACACGCTTGGCAGCCAGGACCTGCTGACCAATCTGGTTCTTTCCATGCCCGGCGGTGCAACCGGCATCCTGCTGATGATGATGCTGATCATCCTCGTCCTGGGTATGGTGATGGATGATTGGGCCATCATCATGCTGTGCACACCACTGTTCATCCCGATTATCGACGAATTGGGGATCGACAAGCTGTGGTTTGGCGCGCTGTTCATCGTGAACATCCAAATCGCTTACCTGACACCTCCGTTCGGTTTTGTGCTGTTCTGGATCAAAGGGGTTCTGCCCAAGGATGTCAGCATGGGGGATGTCTACAATTCGGTTGGCCCGTTTGTGGCACTCCAGTTCGTTGGCCTGACCCTAATCTTCATCTTCCCGCAGATCGCCACCTGGTTGCCCAACATCCTGAAATAATCCGGAGGTACAGATGTATAACCATATCCTCGTTCCAGTCGCCCCTGATCACATCAACGACTGTGCCAAATCTCTGGATGCAGCAAGCCGCTTGCTGTCGGATGGCGGGACAGTATCGGTGCTGTCCGTTCTCGAAGAACTACCTTCGTATATCGGGTCGTACTTTCCACCCGAGCAGGTTCAGAAAAGCGTTTCTGATTTTGAGGACAAACTGAACGCATCGATGGAGTCTCCGAAGATCGGCACTCATGTTGTTACAGGTCATCCAACAAATTCCATTCTGGATTGGGCCGAAGAACACAAAGTGGACTGCATAGTGGTGGCGTCACACCAACCGGGCCTTTCGGACTATCTGATCGGTTCAACGGCTGCACGTGTGGTCCGTCATGCACATTGCAGTGTCGTGGTACTGCGCGACAAGTAGAGCAGAAGCATAACACCTGACAGGTGTTATGCGCGCAAAGTGGCTGGCCAATGAGGCCAGCTATTGTCGTTCAGAACCCTTGCATCAGCATGTCTACAGCCACGGTGATCTGCTCGAAATCATCTTTCAGATGACCCACTGGTGATTTGAGGAGTCCCACAGGAACAGCAGCCATGAACTGGGTCATCATTACAACCAGCACACCATCTATCAGGAACTCAGGGTTGAGGCGGGTCGCTGGTTTCGGCGCATGTGCTTTTGGTAAAAGCGGCACCACCATGCGGGTATTCAGATCGCTCAAAAGATCGGTTTGCACATCCAGAAGATAGCCATCGCCGGATGGGTTGGGGAATACATCGTATTTCGGCATCAGAACTGACGAAAGCGGTCCAAGGGCAACCCGTGCCGTTCAACATACGAGTTTGAGCTTTGCAGTGCCTCCGCGTTTTCGGCCCTCCACTGTGCTGCCTTCGCAGCGGCAACGGCGGCACGCACTCCTTCTTCGGCGGCACGCGACAGGTTCACGTTCAGCGCTCTGGCCTCGGTGAGCAAAGCGCTATCAAGTGATAGATTGGTCGGTTTGCGTGGTTGAGCGTTCATTCTGTCTTGGCCTCCATGTGCCTGAGAATACCAATATACTATATGCGCGTCAAATATGCGCATATCTCCTAAAGGACTTCTCTGGCTTCTTGGCTCGTTCTTATTGTATTTCACTCAATGCTTATTGAACGAGAACCTAACGATTTCGGTTGAAATCGTCCTCTCATCCCCCTAATCACGACCCTACCTCGGGGTGCGCTAAAGACCGCGCTGAGATGCCAATTGGCAAACCCGTTGAACCTGAACCGGCTAGAACCGGCGGAGGGAAAGGTACAGGTTTCATCCATCCTTACCCTCTCGCCGCATTGGAGGATGATATGAAACATCTGGCAATTGCTGCGGGAATACTGACTGCGACTTCGGCTGTGGCAGCCGATAAGCCCACGTTGACCGTATATACTTACGACAGCTTCGTTTCGGACTGGGGGCCCGGCCCGAAGGTCGAAGAGGCGTTTGAAGCGCAATGCGAATGCGACCTGAACCTTGTCGGCGTCGAAGATGGCGCGGCACTGCTGTCACGCATTCGGCTGGAAGGCGAAAACAGCGACGCCGATATTGTATTGGGTTTGGATACCAACTTGATATCGGCAGCTAAAGAAACCGGCCTGTTTGCACCTCATTCAGTCACTGCCGAGTATTCTCTGCCCATCGAGTGGACCGACACAGTTTTTGCACCCTACGACTGGGGTTACTTTGCATTTGTTCACAATGCAGATTTTGCCGCTCCTAACAGCTTCCGCGAGTTGGCAGATAGTGACATCAAGATCATCATTCAGGATCCGCGTTCATCGACGCCGGGGCTGGGTCTTCTGCTGTGGGTCAAGGCCGCGTATGGCGATGAAGCCCAAGAAATCTGGGCTGACCTTGCTGACAATATCGTGACGGTTACCAAGGGCTGGTCCGAGTCATATGGCTTGTTCCTTGAAGGTGAGGCCGACATGGTTCTAAGCTATACGACCTCGCCAGCCTATCACCTGATTGCCGAGGAAGATGCCAGCAAAGCAGCAGCAGCCTTTGACGAAGGCCATTATATGCAGGTCGAGGTTGCGGCCAAGCTAGCCAATTCCGATCAGCCCGAGTTGGCAGATCAGTTTCTGAACTTCATGGTGTCTGACGCGTTTCAGACGATCATTCCAACAACCAACTGGATGTACCCGGCCGTAACTCCATCTTCCGGTCTGCCCGAAGGTTTTGAAACTCTAACGATCCCTCAGAAGTCTCTGCTGTTTGATCAGGTCCAAGCCGCCATCGCGCGGGAACAGGCGCTTTCGGAATGGTTGGGCGCACTCAGCCAGTAAACCCACTCCCCGGTGTCAGTGCGGCGGCCATCGTTGCCGCACTGATATTGGGCACGTTGTTCATGGTGGCGGTGCGGGCAGATGCAGGCGGCGGGTTTGGTCCCGCCGACTGGGCTGCCTTACGCTTTACCCTGCTCCAGGCGACGCTCTCTGCAATGTTCAGCGCCGGTCTGGCTATTCCGGTCGCCCGCGCACTAGCGCGCCGCCGGTTCACCGGCAGGCGAGTCCTGATCACGCTGTTGGGTGCACCTTTCATCCTACCGGTCATCGTCGCCATTCTGGGATTGCTTCAGGTCTTTGGCCGGGCAGGATGGATCTCGGACGCGTTAGGCTATTTCGGCCTGCCGCCAATTCGAATCTATGGGCTGCATGGTGTCGTTCTGGCCCACGTATTTTTTAATCTACCTCTGGCAACACGCCTGATCTTGCAGGGTTGGCAGGAGATCCCTGCCGAGCGTTTCCGGCTAGCGGCCCAACTTGGGTGCGAAGGAATGGCAATGTTCCGTTTGATCGAATTGCCAATGCTTCGCCGCATTCTGCCCGGAGTGCTGGCCGTGATCTTCGCCATTTGCCTGACCAGTTTTGCGGTTGCCCTGACGCTGGGTGGAGGGCCGCGCGCCACCACGATTGAACTCGCGATCTATCAGGCCTTTACATATGATTTTGACTTAGGGCGCGCCGCCTTATTATCCGCTTTGCAACTTGTCCTGACTGCAGCGGCTGCGTTGGCAGCCTTAAAGTTCTCGCGCGGCGACGGGTTTGGTACCGGCCTGAATCGTGAGATCCGGCGCTGGGATGGCCGAGGACCGCTGTTGGATGCGTTTTGGATTATCACTGCCGCCGCGTTCCTGCTGCTACCTCTGGCATCCGTCACGATTTCGGGTATCGCTGGGCTGTTTGAGATGCCGGTTTTGGTGTTCCGTGCCGCTATAATTTCAATCTGTGTTGCCGCCGCCAGTACCATGCTCCTATTACTGCTGGCACTGCCCATGGCGACAGCCGTCGCGACAGGCCGGTTCGGCATCGTCGAACTTGGCGGACTTCTTGGCCTCGCCGCCTCGCCCCTGGTCATTGGTACGGGTCTCTTTATTCTGATCCGCCCGCTGGCCAATCCGACAACTCTTGCGTTGCCGGTAACCGCGCTTGTGAACGCGGTCATGGCCTTGCCCTTCGCCCTTCGAATTTTGGTTCCCGCAGCGCGCGATGTGTTGGAACGGCACGGGCGGTTGGCGTTGGCCCTGAACATGAACAACTGGTCCTTTTTCCTGCGTGTCATGCTTCCGCGCCTGCGGCCCCAAATTGGCTTTGCCGCGGGCCTGACCGCAGCACTGTCGATGGGTGATCTGGGTGTGATCGCCCTGTTTGCAGATGCGCAGATCGCAACGCTGCCCCTGCAAATCTACCGCCTGATGGGCGCCTACCAGATGCAGGCAGCAGCAGGAGGCGCGCTGCTGCTGCTTATACTATCGATGGGTGTTTTCTGGGTTCTGGATCGAGGGGGTCGCTGGCATGCTGAAGCTTGACAATTGTATCATCGCAAATGGCGATTTCCAATTAAGCGCTGACCTTGAGGTCAAGGCCGGATCCAGCGTTGCGATCATCGGTCCGTCGGGGGCGGGAAAATCAACACTTCTTGAAACTATCGCCGGTTTTCGAGACCTGAGAAGTGGGCACATCCACTGGAAGGATCATGACCTATCGACATTACCACCAGGCAGTCGACCGATGGCAATGCTGTTTCAGGACGGAAACCTGTTTCCTCACCTGAGCGCCGAACAGAATGTCGCCCTGGGCCTAAGGCCCAATGGAGGTTTGACTGCAGACGACCAACACCACATTCAATCGGCCCTCGGCCGCGTTGGCCTGCAGGGAATGGCGGCCAGAAAGCCCGCCGAATTGTCAGGTGGTCAGCAAAGCCGCGTGGCGCTGGCGAGGATCCTTGTGCAAAAGCGTCAGGTGTTATTGCTCGACGAACCTTTCGCCGCCCTTGGCCCTGCCTTGAAAACTGAGATGCTCGATCTGGTCGCTGAATTAGTCGCCGAGACCAAAACCACCCTGCTTATGGTCAGCCACGACCCACGGGATGCGCTTCGGATAACCGACCAAACCGTATTGGTTGCGGATCAAATCGCACATCCACCTGCTGAGACCGAGACACTCTTCAACAATCCTCCGCCAGCACTGCGCGATTACTTGGGCTGAACAAACTGATCCAGACAGTTGTCCAGTACCTTGCGCACGCGCGGGCCAATCTCGGGGGCCTCAGAAGCGCGCGGGCCTGCAATGTTCAGAACAGTGACAGGGTTGGCTCTCAACCAATCCAGCATCTGTTGCGCGCAATCGGCCTTTCCTTTTCTTATATCCACCACCAGATGCGGTTTTTCAGCATCAACTGCAAACTCAACCGTTTTCCGCGTGCCGGGACTGTCTGATCCGTCGATAAAAACAAGCGTGGCGTCACTGGCAAAGACGTTGAGCCTTGTCCGTTCAGCGACATCTTCAGACTTCGTTTCAACAAGCCCGCTGAGATGCGCCGGAATCAACCCATCCTCATTCGTTCGACCCTTCGGCACCCAGCCACCGAAAGGGATGCCGTTTGCGCGGGCAAACTCCAATGCGGCAGTGTCTACGCCGGTTTGTCCACCTGATACGATTTTCTGAACACGACGCCCGAATGGGATTCCGTCTTGCTCCTCTCCCTGCGTCAACGCGCAATACCAAATTGAAACGGATCATTCTGCGCAAAGAAAAGCTTACCCTCTGCCATCACATGCGCCTGGCCAGTTAGCTGAGGGACAATGCCCCCGCCCTGCCCCGGCTGATAGGACAGCCTGTACGAACTTCCGATGATGCTTTCCTGAACGATTTCTTCCCCAGCGGACAAGCGCCGACTGGCCGCGAGGCAGGCCAGCCGGGCCGAGCTGCCGGTGCCGCAAGGCGAACGGTCATAGTCATCGTCGGGGCACAGAACAAAGTTTCTGCTATGGATACCTGCATTCGGTGAGGTGCCCTGAAAGATCACATGATCAACCGGCTCGCCATTTTCCCCGCCAACTTCTTGCGCAATGCAGGCTTCGCGAATTGCGATAGCCATGTCGGTCAGCGGGCGAATGTTCTCAGGCGCAATCGGGATCGGGCTTGGTTCAACAATGAAGAACCAATTGCCGCCATAAGCAACATCGCCGGTGACGGTGCCATGCTCTGCAGTCTCGACCGTCACGGAATGAAGAACGCGGCGGCTTTCAATGTTGGTGACCTGCACGGTGTTGGCGTCCAGCAGATCAATCTTAACCTCACCTACCGGAGTTTCGATTCGGTGCGCGCCAACCTCGATCTGTCCAAGACGCGCCAATGTTACGCCCAACCCGATCGTCCCATGGCCGCACATGCCCAGTACCGCATCCGCGTCAAAGTAGATCACGCCCGCTTTGCAATCAGCACTGACCGGTTCGACAAGGAGCGCCCCGACCATGCCGGGCTGGCCGCGCGGCTCCAGTAGAACAGACTTGTAGAACCGCTCATGTTCCGTTGCCAGTCGCTTGGCGCGTTCAGCCAGTGATCCTGAACCCAGATCAGGCCCCCCGTCCAGAATGACCCGTGTGGGCATTCCACCGGTATGGCTGTCAATCACATGCATTCCGCAATGACCCCACCCTGACGAACCCAATCGGTAAACCACGACTTAAACAAATTGTACTGTTGCTCGCAGTAATTTCGCTGGGCGTCAGATAACACGTCGGTTTCATTGAAATGCAGGCGGTATTCCTCTTCGCCGTTCAGCACCAGCAAATGCTTGTAATAAAGAACAAGGTCTGTGCCTTCGTCAAAACTTGCCAGAACGCCAAATGCCTCGTCCAGTTCGCGCGCACGCAACCGTGCTTCGGCATGTCCCTCTGCTGCCTTTTTCGAAAGCACCGCAAGCAACAATGCCTCTTTGGGCAGTGCAGTTCCTATCCCGGTGATCGATCCGGTGGCGCCGCAATTCACAAACCCATGGTAGACTTCAGTATCGACGCCTACCATCAAGGTGACCTGACCGTCTTGCGATGTGATATGTTCTGCGGCATAGCGCAGGTCGCTCTTGCCCCCGAACTCCTTAAAGCCAACCAAATTCGGATGCTCGGCCCGCAGTGCAAAAAACAATTCCGCACGAGTGGCAAACCCATAGACAGGGCTGTTGTAGATGATCGCAGGCACGTCCGCTGCCGCAGAAAGAATAGCCTTGAAGTGGTTCTTTTGCGCGGCAACCGATGAGCCTCGTGACAGAACCCGAGGGATAACCATCAACCCTGCCGCGCCGACCTTCTGTGCATGTGCTGCGTGCGCCACAGCGGAATTCGAGTTGATGGCACCCGTCCCCACGACAACCGGCAAGCCAGCGTCGACCAGTCGTTCCACGCCCTCCATCCGTTGGGCATCCGTCAGAAGCGGCCAATCCCCCATCGAGCCACAATAGACGACAGCGGACATGCCGGCCGCAATCATCTCTTTGCCCTTTTTGACCAGCGCGTCAAAGTCAGGTGTCCTGTCGGCCTTACACGGCGTCATAAGGGCAGGCATAGTTCCAGTGAAAATAGTCCGGTCCATGAGATATCCGTTTGCTCAGGTTGGTATTGGTATTCTGCGCGAAAGCGCCGTGGCCTAACGCGTCATTCCAGCGAAACCCACAAGACCCTGGCGTCTTCCTTACTCGTAGAAATACAGCCATGCCCCATACCGCTATCGTAGTACAGAGAATCTCCGGGTTTCATCGGTAAGGGGCGGTAATGCTCGGATACGAATATCAACTCGCCACTGATAACGTACATGAATTCTTCGCCTGTGTGCCTGATCCAGTTCTCATATTCTGATATGTCACGCGCTTTTATCGTCGCGATATAAGGAAGCATTCGCTTACTGGTCAGGTCCGAGCACAGCAATTCGTGCATGTAGGTCGGCGTATTTCTTATCTCGCCTTGCCCTTTCGGCGTAAAATCACGTCGCCCCGAAATTCCCGATTGGGCGGACTGCAAGAACAGCTGTGGCGTATTCATGTCCAAGGCCTGTGTCAGCCGCCGCACGATCTCGAAACTTGGACGTGTCTGGTTGTTTTCGATCTTTGAAAGTGTTGATCGACCGATTCCCGCTTCGCGCCCGGCCTCCTCCAATGTCCAGCCTTTTGCGCGGCGTGCATCCCGGATCGACCGACCCAAAGCCGCCCCCTCGTCCTGTTCTTCCGGTCCGGCACCATCTTTCAGGTTGTCCTCAGACATGGGAATCTCCTTGTTTTATCACAGCTTACTCATTTCCCCCGAGCCAAACAACTTTACTGTGATGAAATTTTTGTTGCCTTGCGTACACGAATTCCACTATAGGAAACATAATTTCGTACACTGGAAACGAGATTACAGGAGGAGATCATGTTCACAAAACCGCTCACCGAGGCTGATCCCGTCATCGCTGCATCGATCGCACGCGAGGGCATACGCCAAGCTGAACAGATCGAACTGATCGCTTCCGAGAACATCGTCTCTCAGGCAGTGATCGATGCGCAGGGTTCCGTACTTACAAACAAATACGCCGAGGGCTATCCGGGTCGCCGCTATTATGGCGGGTGTGAATATGTGGATGAGGTTGAGGCCGAAGCCATTGACCGATTGAAGAAGCTGTTTGGCTGTGAATATGCAAACGTTCAGCCGCACTCGGGCGCGCAAGCCAACGGGGCGGTTAAGCTGGCACTACTCAGCCCGGGGGACACGATTCTTGGTATGTCGTTGGATGCTGGGGGTCACCTGACCCATGGCGCAAAACCTGCCCAGTCCGGCAAGTGGTTCCGTCCGGTTCAATATGGCCTGACCCAGGCCGGGCTGATTGACTATGATCAGGTTGAAGAATTGGCGAAAGCCGAAAAGCCCAAACTGATCATTGCAGGCGCATCGGCCTATTCGCAAAAGATCGATTTCGCACGCTTCCGCGCCATTGCCGACGAAGTTGGCGCATGGCTTCTGGCAGACATGGCCCACATCGCCGGCTTGGTTGCGACCGGCCTGCATCCCTCGCCCATCGGGCACGCACACATTGTTACGTCGACTACGCACAAGACGCTACGCGGTCCGCGCGGTGGGATTATTCTTACAAACGATGAAGCGCTGGCAAAAAAGATCAACTCGGCTGTTTTCCCGGGTCTGCAGGGCGGCCCCCTGATGCATGTGATTGCAGGCAAGGCAGTCGCCTTTGGTGAAGCGCTGCAGCCTGAATTCAAAGAATATATGCAGCGCGTTGTCGACAGTGCCTCGGCCCTGGCCAACGTGATGATGGCGCGCGGGTGTGACATCGTTTCGGGTGGCACTGAAAACCACCTTATGCTGGTTGATCTGCGCCCAGTCGGCGTAACCGGCAAAGACGCCGAAGCGGCGCTAGAGCGTGCAGGATTCACCTGCAACAAAAACAGCGTTCCGGGTGATCCCGAAAAGCCCACTGTCACCAGCGGCATCCGTCTTGGTACGGCCGCAGGCTGCAGCCGTGGGTTTGGACCAGAAGAGTTCAAACAGATTGGCCACATGATCGGTGATGTGCTCGACGCGCTGGCACAATCGTCTGACGGTGACGAGACCGTCGAAAAGGAAACCCGTGAAAAGGTCCGCGCGCTCTGCGCAAGCCACCCGATCTACTGAAAGAAGACCAAATGACTTACGATCTTATTGTCATCGGGGGCGGTCCGGGCGGCTATGTCGCCGCGATCCGCGCGGCACAGCTGGGCCTGAAAGTCGCTTGCGTTGAAGGCCGCAGTGCGCTTGGCGGGACCTGTTTGAATGTGGGGTGCATACCCTCCAAAGCGTTGCTGACCTCCTCGGCCAAATATGCCGAACTTGCACATCTCTCCTCCCACGGTATTGCGGTCGAGGGGGCCAGCATCGATGTGCCCGCAATGATGGGACGCAAGGACAAGATCGTAGGCGACCTGACCAAGGGCATTGCGTTTTTGTTCAAGAAAAACGGCGTTGATCTGATCGAAGGGTGGGCCAGTATTCCGGCCGCTGGTCAGGTCAAGGTAGGTGACGAAGTCCATGAGGCCAAGAACATCCTCATTGCCACTGGTTCCGAACCTACTCCGTTGCCAGGAATTGAGATTGACGAGCAAGATATCCTCAGTTCGACGAGCGCGATTGCGCTGGAGAGTGTGCCCGAGCATCTGGTGGTGATCGGTGCCGGTGTCATCGGACTGGAACTTGGGCAAGTTTGGGCGCGTCTCGGAGCTAAAGTTACGGTCGTCGAATATCTGGACCGCGTGCTGCCCGGCATGGATGGTGAAATTGCCAAACTGGCGCAACGCGCGCTGTCAAAACGTGGCCTTAAATTCCAGCTGGGCCGGGCACTGAAATCCGTCGACAAAACGGATACTGGTCTGACACTAACTGTGGACCGCGTCGGCAAGGACAAAGAAGAAGTGATCGAGGCCGACAAGGTGTTGATCGCCGTGGGTCGCCGCCCAGTCACACGTGGCCTTGGCTTGGAAGAGCTGGGCGTGGCCGTGAACCAACGCGGTTTCATTGAAGTTGATGGCGCATTTCAGACATCTGTCCCGGGCATCTACGCCATCGGTGATTGCGTTCCCGGACCTATGCTGGCGCACAAGGCCGAAGAAGATGGTGTCGCCTGTGTAGAAATGCTGGCAGGCGAAGCTGGCCACGTCGATTACAACACTGTTCCCGGCGTGGTGTACACCGACCCCGAAGTCGCCTCGGTTGGTTTGACCGAAGAAGCACTGAAAGAATCCGGTGCCGAGTATTCGGTCGGCAAATTCGCCTTCATGGCGAACTCGCGCGCGCGTTCGACCGGTGAAACAGACGGTGCAGTGAAGGTTCTGGCAGACCCGAACGGCCAGATCCTGGGTGCGCATATATGCGGAGCCCATGGCGGCGATCTAATCGCTGAACTGGTTCTGGCGATGACAAAGGGCGCAACGGTGTCCGAAGTCGCTGCAACCTGCCATGCGCACCCGGCCATGGGCGAGGCCGTCAAAGAAGCCTGCCTCGACGCCTTGGGCCGCGCGATCCACGCATAAGGGAGACCAGCCAGATGACCATCCAGCTTCGCCCTCGCCACCCGGAAAAAGCCAAAAAGGCCGACAGTGTCATCCCGCGCAAGCCCAAGTGGATTCGCAAGAAAAAGGGCGACAGCGCTGAATACTATGAAACACGACGCCTCATGCGCGAGCATGATCTGGCGACGGTCTGCGAAGAAGCCGCCTGCCCCAATATCGGCGAATGCTGGTCCAAGCGCCACGCCACCATGATGATCATGGGTGAGGTTTGCACGCGGGGTTGTTCGTTCTGCAATGTCTCAACGGGTCGCCCGGATGCTCTGGATGTGTTTGAACCCGGGCGAGTCGCCGCCGCCGTCAAGAAACTGGGCCTGCTTCATGTGGTGATCACCTCGGTCGATCGCGATGATCTAGCAGATGGTGGGGCCGAGCATATCGCTCAGACCATCCGTGCCGTGCGCCATCAGAACCCCGGTACGACTGTCGAGGTTCTGACACCCGATTTTCTTGGAAAAGGCACTGCGTCAGAGATCGTATTTGAAGCGGCGCCGGACGTTTTCAACCACAATCTGGAAACTGTGCCGCACCTTTATCCAACTGTGCGACCGGGTGCACGCTATTACACCTCGCTGCGTCTGCTGGATGATGCCAAACGCGCGAACCCGGAGCTTTTTACCAAATCTGGCCTGATGGTCGGGCTTGGCGAAAGTCTGGACGATGTCCGTCAGGTCATGGACGACCTGCGCGCGGCCAATGTCGATTTCTTAACCGTCGGCCAATATCTGCAACCGACCCCTAAACACCATCCGATTGACCGGTTCTGGACACCGGAAGAATTTGCCCAACTGGAACAGATCGCGCGTTCCAAGGGCTTTTTGCACGTGTCGGCAACGCCGCTGACCCGATCATCGTTCCACGCGGACGAAGACTTTGCCGCCCTCAAGCAGGCCCGCCAGCGGGCTTTGGCGAACAGGGCATAAACCTAACGCAAATGGGAGGGAATCCATGGAAGCGTTAAATTCAATCGTAGGGGCCATCAATGGCGTCGTGTGGGGGCCGCTGATGCTGGTTCTCATTCTCGGCGTTGGCTTCTTCCTGCAGGTCGGCCTGAAGTTCATGCCGATCCTGCGCATTGGCACAGGCTTCAGCCTGCTGTTCAAAGGCCGCGAAGGTCAGGGCGAGGGCCAGATCAGCCCATTCAACGCACTGATGACCTCGCTATCTGCGACTATCGGTACGGGCAACATCGCTGGTGTGGCCACTGCTGTCTTCCTGGGCGGTCCGGGCGCCTTGTTCTGGATGTGGATGACCGCCCTGGTGGGCATGGCCACCAAATATGCCGAAGCTGTCTGCGCGGTGAAATACCGCGAAAAAGACGAGCTTGGTAACTATGTAGGCGGCCCGATGTACTACATCAAAAATGGCCTCGGCGCGAAATGGGCCTGGCTGGGTGTTGCATTTGCTCTGTTCGGCGCAATCGCGGCGTTCGGCATCGGCAACGGTGTACAGGCCAATGGTGTTGCACAGGTTCTGGAGTCGAACTTCGGCCTGAACACTTCGGTTACCGGCGTTGTCCTGATGGTTCTGACCGCGGCCGTGA
This sequence comes from Ruegeria sp. K3, assembly GCF_056531845.1. Lineage (NCBI taxonomy): Bacteria > Pseudomonadati > Pseudomonadota > Alphaproteobacteria > Rhodobacterales > Roseobacteraceae > Ruegeria > Ruegeria sp. K3. The sequence continues at coordinate 70,752 of NZ_JBQFMM010000016.1, forward strand.
TCCTGGGCGGCATCACCCGCATCGGTGCGGTTGCCGGTAAACTGGTTCCCTTTATGGCGATTGCCTACATCGTCGCAGGTCTGCTGGTTCTGCTGATCAACATCGGCAACATCGGTTCCGCTCTGTCGCTGGTCTTCACCTATGCCTTCACCCCATCGGCCGCCGAAGGTGGTTTCGCGGGTGCCGCCGTTTGGGCCGCGATCCGCTTTGGTGTGGCACGTGGCGTATTCTCGAACGAAGCCGGTCTGGGTTCAGCTCCGATCGCGCATGCCGCGGCCGAAACCAAAGGTCCGGTCAACCAGGGCCTGATCGCGATGCTGGGTACGTTCATCGACACGATCATCGTCTGCACCATCACCGGTCTGGCGATCATCTCGTCGGGTGCGTGGACATCGGGTGAATCCGGTGCAGCACTAACCAGTCACGCGTTCGAACTGTCGCTGCCGGGTATCGGTGGGTATCTGATCGCCATCGCTCTGTCGATCTTTGCCTTTACCACCATTTTAGGCTGGTCCTTCTATGGCGAGAAATGTGTTGAGTTCCTGCTAGGCGTCAAATCCCTGCTCCCCTACCGCGTTCTGTGGATAGTCATGATCTATTTCGGTGCAACTGCGGATCTGGGCTTCATCTGGCTGCTGGCCGATACGCTGAACGCGATGATGGCCATTCCGAACCTGATCGCCCTGGCGCTACTGAGCCCGATCGTCTTCAAATTGACGAAAGAGTTCTTTGCCTCTGGCGGCAAGTCCGAAGAGCCGGGCGGCACACCCGCCGAATAATCTCGGATGAAAATACGGGGGGGCCATCCCGGCCCCCCGGCTTCAAACAGAATTCCATTTCTCGAGGAGAGACGTGATGGCCACGAAAATCCTGCTGCCGATTGATCACACCGACGACCGTTCGTGGAAGAACGCCCTGCCACTCGCACAAGAACAAGCAAAGTTCTACGGTGCCGAATTGCACGCGATTTCCGTCATTCCTGAGATCATCCAGTTGCCGAACCTGCCTGCCAATTATGGCGCAGGCGCAAAAGACCACGTGCGCGATGCGGTTCAGGCAATACTGGATCACAACGGTGCATCTGATGTGGCGGTCCATATCGAAGAAGGTAGCGTCTACCGCGAAATCCTGAAGCTCGCCTACAAAGAGGGCTTTGATCTGATCGTCATGGCCTCGACCAAAGGCGATTTTCCGAACTACGAGATTGGCCCGAACCTGGCCCGCGTCGTGCGCAACGCGCATTGCACCGTCACTGTCGTTCGCGACCAGTCCCGCTGATTGAAAGGTTAAGTTGATGACCGAATTAAAACGCACGCCTCTTCACGCTTTGCATGTTGAGTTGGGGGGTAAGTTGGTTGATTTTGCGGGATGGGAGATGCCTGTTCAGTATCCTTTGGGGATTATGGGGGAGCA
>NZ_JBQFMM010000017.1:0-71493 GCF_056531845.1 Ruegeria sp. K3
CACCGGGTGGTAGCACGATTTTGTATCGGTGGAATGCGGGCAGTTCCAATGTGACGGCTGTTGACGGCGGAGGGGATTGGATCGCAGATGCGTCAGCCGTTGTGGGCGGGCCCACGAACATCTACACCGGCAATGTCTCTTCTCTGGATTCCGGAGTGGATGCGACAGAAGTTCCGACGGACCTGTTCAGACAGGAGCGCTGGGATCCGTCAAGTGGCTCGGAAATGGGCCTTGAGTTTGGCGATGGCACGCTAGAATCTGGCACTTATGCAGTCCGTCTCTTTATGGGTGAAAGCTACTATAACCCAGGTGTCCGGCAGTTTGATGTACTGGTCGAAGATCAGCTCTTCCTTGATGACCTTGATCTTGCAGGTACTCTGGGCAAGGGCAATGGCGGTATGTTCGAGTGGATCGGAGAGGTGTCCGATGGCACCATCGATATCGACTTCCAGCGTGTCATCGAAAACCCGCTGATCAATGGAGTCGAGATTGTTCAACTCGATACCGGCGCTGATGAATTTGCATTTGTATAAACTGGCGCGTCAGTCATAGAGCCCGGATTACTTCCCGCCGATGTCGGCAACTGTCGTCCCGGTGAGCCAATGGCGACAAGGTGCGGAAAGGCTGGCTAGATCTGAGCTTTCAACTGATTGACGTCGACATAGTAATCGTTCAAAGCGTTTTGCGGCTCAAACACCAGCGGCGTGTGTTTGCCGCCAAGAATGTTTGTCAGTGTTATGAAATATCCCCGATCAAACACGTCTTCGGCAAAAAATTCTATAACGTCGGGCCTGTCGCAAAAGATCATGTTGGTCAGGCCGGCACCATGGGGCGCAACAATAGTTTTGACTTCGGAGAACAGCTTAATTTGTTCATGTACAGAGAGTTTCTCTGCCTCGACAATCTCAAAGCCGCGGTCCTGTAGAAATGCGGAGACTTCGTCGTTGTTCAATATCCGGCGCTGGTCTGCCAAACGCCTTGTGACGTAGATTTTTTTGAACGGCTCTGAGCGGTCGGGCGCAACTGCATCCAGAACAAAATTCCTCAAATTTTCAATTGCGTTTCTTGAAAGGGCAAAACGATATCGCGTTGGCGATCCGATCAATAGCCGCCGGACTTTGACGCACCGATCCGTAATATCGATAAAGTCATCCGGGTTGACCCCTAGAATTTTAAGATACTCCCGTTGCCAGTCCCAGGGGACGCCATAGGTTAGAATTTTGGTGTTGGGTGTAATCGCTCCGCAGCCTCTTAGTTGAAGATATGTGGCGCAGCAATCCACTAGAAAATGATAGTAATTTCTCCACCATTGCATTGAAAAGATGTAAGCCTCTTCAAAGTCACACTCGCCTTCGCGCGCGTGTTTAAACGCTCTTCGTCGGCCAGCAGAATTGAACCGCCAGTGTTTGCCCTCAACTGTCGGTGTTGGGTCGGCTAAAGTTTCCATGATGACTCGGTTGGGTCTGACGGGGTCCACGATATGAGGCAGGTTCACGCCCGCGCTCTCGATATGAAAATAGTACGGGCGGGGTATGGCCTGCGGTGTGTAATGCAAGCTCAGTTGCCTGTAGTTGCTACATGGATTGTTCTCAGGCAAGACCGGGGCATAAATCTGGTGGTCGCCGAAAAACACCACATCGTAATCAAACAGCGTTCGATTGAGCGACTGCATTGGAATTTGCTGATCCATCATCCAGGCATCAGTGAAGATGCCATCAGCTGTTAACTTCAGTCGTTTCAGCTGTCTGTATCGGGTTGGCATTGTTTGGCGCATCAGCGCCAGAGGAGACTTAAAATTTGTCATAAACGTTGATCCGAGCTTCAAAGCTTTGGAATGCATAATAACTCATAAAAAGGGGTAAGATATCCATATCCATCGATATTCGGGCGCAAAATGTGCACGTACGACGGTAAACGACCACTGAACGAAGGGTTCTCTTAAGATAGTCATTCCAACAGCCTCCATCTCGACGATCCGCCGAGCTGCGGAACCCAGCGTCGGTCAAAGGCTCGCCCGATGTATCTGAACCAATCATCCGGGCTTTAACAAAAACTTCCATGAGTAGTAGTAATGCATGTGCATTGTGTTGATCTAAAGGCATTTTAACAATAACGTTTTGGCTATGATAAACACATTACTCCATCTGGGCCACTGTCGCGCGGCACAGGGTTTCTAACCAGCGAAAGCCACCTTCGCCCAAACCAAGGGTCGGGCGAAGCATTCAAATCCTGCCCACCATCGCGCCACTAGGGCACCAATCAAGCGCAGAACTAAAAACTAGCGTTTTCTTTTGAGACCGGACACAATGAATTTCTTTGATCCATTTCCTCCGCCCGTTCGATCCGGGACTGTTGGATTGATTGGTACTGTCAAAGATGAAGGCCCGTGGTTGATCGAATGGGTCGCGCATAACAAGGTACTGGGTTTTGACGAAATCGCTGTGGCCAGTAACGATTGCTCCGACGGAACTGACCAGATTTTGGACCGCATGCAAGACTTGGGTCTCTTGGTCCATATTGATAATCCGGGTCCATATCAGCGTACAATCCAGATGGATGCCTATTTTGCGCTGCAGAATCTCCCGGTCATGCGGCAATGCGAGTGGCTTATGCCGCTCGACGCCGATGAGTTTTTGGTAGTCAATATCGGTGATGGTACTGTGAAGGCGCTAGTTGAAGCAGGCAAAGGTTGCCACCGGATTCCGGTGCGCTGGCGCATCTTCGGCGATAGTGGCATTTCTGGGTTTGTTGATCCGCCGATTACCGAAAAGCTCTTTCAATCCGCTCAGCGAGAAGACCCTCAGAACTCTTACTTCAAGGCCCTTGTCAGGGAACACCATAACTTTGAAATGAGTGTTGCGCTAACGAGGGTGCGGAGGCCACGCGCTCGCTTTGGTCCGTATCGCTTACAGAAGCTGAAATACTACTGCGATGGTAAAATTCTAGTATTTCCCCAAAATGCTTCCTTTGACAGCGTAATAGAGTCCGTTCGGCATCATGGCGCACAAAGCAAAACAGCTCAAATCAACCATTATTCGGTCCGCACACGAGAACTGTGCCAACTGAAACGTTATAAGGGCGATGTAAACAGGAACCAGGCTACCTATGGGACCGATTCATACTTCAACCGCCTGAATCTGAATCACGAAGAAGACCGGTCTGTGCTTCGCTATGTGACACATAAAAACAAACTGATGAAAGATTGGCTTAGCGACCCACAACTGAAAAGCCTCTATGAAGAAACAATTGAGTTTACGTGCAACCAACTTGAGGTTCTCTCTGCGGGATAGCTTGAAATGATGAGCGCGCGGAGATGCATTCAATATGAGGCCGTCGGAATTGATTGTTCCCAAAAGCGTCAGAAAACTGATCAAACGCCAAAACCGTGATGAAATCAATACATTGATACGTTGATTTTGGCGCCTCATTGCCTTGCGGATTGTTTTGCCGAAGCAATTTTGCGACAACTTCCGTTAAAGGCGATGGAGGCGTCTACTATGAAATTTTTTAATCTGATCTCCTTTGTTGTGGTTTTGTTGATCAGTGCAGTGACGGCCAATGCGCAGGGTGACTACCGCATCAGACCGGGCGATGTGCTACAAATCGAAGTGCTGGAAGATCCTAGCCTTAACCGGGCGGTTACTGTTTTACCCAATGGGCAGATCACCTTCCCATTTGTAGGTACCGTCCGAGCGGGCAGACAGACCGTAAGTCAGGTGCAGACCTCATTGCGCCAGGGGCTCAGCTCCAATTTCACTTCCCCTCCAACAGTTTTTGTCGGTGTGCAACCGTTTCTGGACCTCAACGCAACGACACAAACTACAACCGGCCCGACAATTGATGTCTATTTTGTTGGAGAAGTGAACAACCCTGGAGTGATCCAGGTTGAAAGGGGCACGACCCTACTGCAGGCAGTGGCTGTCAGCGGTGGTGTTTCGCGTTTTGCAGCAATCAAGCGTATCCAGTTGCGCCGAACCGATCCGCGCACGCGTGTCCAGCGAGTAACAATTCTTAACTATAAGGCTCTGGCAAACGGAGCTGTAACAACAGATATCGAGCTTAAGGATGGTGATGTTATTCTGGTCCCGGAACGGCGTTTGTTCGAATAACCGACCCGCGCAAAAGAAAAAAAGTTTTACCGTGCAGCGAGGGGCGGTGGCTGTCACCCTCATTTGCTGTGCCGGAGTTGTAGTTCACGCACAGGGTGTGCCTTCTGCAGAGGAATCCCCTTCAGGACTCCTTGCGACCTTCGATGTTTCGCAGCGCTTGGAGTACAGCGACAATCCAGATCTGGATGTCGATGGCACTTCTGATTTTTATGGGCGCACCGTTCTGGACTTTGGTTTGGAAAGTGTCACGAACATCCAGCGCTTTTCGCTAAATCTTGGAACTGATATTGAAGAATTTCGCGAGGATAATCCGAACAGCTTCGACTTCACGAACACATTTGCGACGCTTTCCTACGACAGGACAACTCGTAATGCCTTTTTCGGAGCGGATGCACGGTATCGCGAATCTGATACCGACTCGACGTTCTCTGACGAGGATTTCGATCAGGACAGTAGTATCATCAATCAGGATAGCGGTACACGGGTCAGCTATGGTTTCGCTTTGGGCGGGGCCGTCGGCGAGGAGGGGCCGCTGGGGGCCAGTTTCGACTGGGATTATAACGAGATCAGATTTAGGGATACCGACGACCCCGGCCTCAGTGACAGCACACAGAATGATATCTCTGGTCAGGTCGATTTCCGGATCAACCCGCGTATAACATTGGGTTTGACAGCCGGCTACAATAACTTCACCACTGAAGCCGTAGACGGTACAAACCGCAAAACCAGACGCCTTGGGTTGGCGACCGAACTTGAGTTGAGTTCCGTCCTGACAGTGGATGCCGAGCTGAGCCACGACCGAATTGAACGGACCGGCGGGACAGAGCGGGACGACGATGGCATTAGTGGCGAGATCGAGTTCACGCGAGCGCTACCCAACGGCACCATTGGGTTGCGCTATGCATCAGAGGTCTTTGCGAACGTCGACGGTCGGCGGTCTTTCCTGAGCGTAAGTCGGGACATGGACCTGCCCCGCGGTGCTCTAGCCGTGTCACTAGGGGTGACAGGCACCGATGCGGTTGGATCAGATCCGTTAGTAGAGATTGACTACATATATGAGTTACCGGCCGCCCAACTGAGCTTTGGTTTAAGTCAACGAGTTGTGGTCGACGAAGATGACAACGAAGATATCAATACCTCTCTGCGTGCCGCATACGATCAGGAGATCAACAGCCTTTCCAGCTTTGGGATCAGCGTCGATTTTTTCGACCGCAACGAACTGGGTGACGGTAACAACGATGGTCAGCGACTTGATGTTGAATTGGTGTACCGCCATGACCTGACCCGGGATTGGGCGCTTGAGAGCGGGATTGCGCATACTTTCGAGACCGAAGACAATGAGGAAAACCGATCCCGTACAACCCTCTTTGTCGGGTTGGAAAGATCCTTCAGCTTTTCGCCCTGATCGACCTTACTTACTTTTGTCGGATCAGGAGGCTAGCGGAGGCATGGGTTACATTTGACTGTGTGCTGACAGCTTTGAATACAAAGCTCGAGGACACCTCCTTCAAATAGACTTCCAAAGGTGAAGCCGCTATTATTTAGCTTGTAATTAGTGAGGATTGTTCATGCCAACCTTTAAAGCCGTTGCATTAGCTGGCATTTTTGTATGGCCCGCGTCGATTATTTCAACCGCTCATGCGGACACCGTTGGATGCTACCACTACAAAGACGAAATATACGATTCCTATAGATCATCCGATTGGGAGAAAATCACCGCCGACCTGAAAATATGGCTGTCAAAGCATAAAAGACATCACCCGTATTACTACACGATGCAGAACAAGCTCATGGATGCCGAATACAATCTAGAACAGTCGAAAAATACTGGACACCACAAGAAGAAGCGCAACAGATGCAAGGATGATGTAAGCCCCAGTTAGAGTCAGCGATGCAGAAAGACTCGTCCCAACGTTGCTCTTTGTCTGTTTTGGTCAACGGTGGAGGATAGGGGGCGAGCGCGGCGGTAGCTATCGGTTTTTTTGTTCTCCCACGACTGCGGAAATTGCATCTAAATACTCTCTTAGGACAATATTTTCGTCGAACTCCCGTTCTACTTTTGCCCTTGCTTGAACGGACATCTGCATAAATTTTTCGTCATCTAAATCGCAAAATCTTTCTAAAGCAATGAGCAAAGAGTTTACATCACGGGGCTCTACCATAAATCCATTGACTTCATCATCAACAACATCACGACAACCTACATTGTCGGTTGTGATGATTGGGCGCCCTACCGCGCAGGCTTCCAACAAAACCCGAGGTACACCTTCACCATAATATGAAGGCAAAACTAAACAGTGCGAACTCGCCAGCAATTGATCTATTTCTTCAGGCTTAACAGCGCCATGGTACACCACCTGACCTTTTTTTACCATTTTATTTAAAATAGAAAAATCCACATATGAGCTATGATTAAGATGCTCGCCAACAAAATGAAACTCAGCTCGGTTTTTTCGATCGGGTTGCCCCAAAAAGCTTTGAATAGCCTCTAGAAGTTCTCGTACGCCTTTTTCCTTCAGCATGCGTCCAACAAAAATAAATCTGATTGCTCCGTTTCGGAAAGGTTTGACCGAGAACCGTTCCAAATCGACCCCGCTTCCGGGGATTCTCTGCGCGAGTTCCTTTGCAACGACCTTTTTGTTAACAAACATTTTCATGTCGTCGAAGTTTTGAAAGAAAACTCGAGACGAGTGCCGCAGTCCTCTTCGGTATAGCCAAAGTACAAGCGACCTCAACATCGTACTCTTGCCAGAAAATACCTGCCCTGCACCTGCTACGTTGTTTATGACCGGAAGCCCGGCCCGCTTGGCGGCAAAATTTCCGAAGATATTTGGCTTTACGGTGTAGTGCAGAGAGGCGACGGGTTTGATTTCTTTCAATAGTTTTTCGATTTGCAACGCACATCGTATCTCGGAAAGAGGGTTTAATCCATATTGGCTCATACCTATTGGATAGTGCCTTATTCCATGATCTGTTAAGTAATCAGTGCTTTCATCTTTTGGAGACAAGACACAGACATCATACCCAGCAGTCTGAATTTCAGCGATAAGACGCATACGTGACTGAGCAATATGTCTGGAACTGTTGTAGACAATAGAAATTACTGGCTTTTTCATCCAACTCTTTTCCGCTCAATTATGTTGAGCTACTCCCCAGTCTTTAGATGAGTTTCGATGTACTTTAAGCTACCCTTTGCATCTGATGAGCGGGGCAGGCTTCGTTTCTTCTCGGTCAATAGACCATGGCTAGTAGCTCGTCGCCAAGGGCGGATTTGAGCTGCTTATGGTTATGGGTTTCGAGCCATTCCCCATCCCGCGAAGGCATTGCCAAGGTAGCCCGCGTGCCGTCCGATCAAAGTAGACGATGGATTCAGTATAGCGCAGACCTACGAATTATTTTGAGCATGCCTTATTCTGAACAAACCGCGATGGGCCAGACGTGCCGAAGGGTGCTACACCCTCGAAAATCCTAACTCTTGTTTCGACGATAATGTCGTAGGCGCTTTCAACGTTATGGATACAGTGCGCCAGCATGAGGTGAGGCATTTGTTGATGGCCTCAGCCGGCTCGTGTTATGGAGCCAATAAGGACATACTCTTTGTCGAAGCCCATAAGGCCGACACACCGCTTGTTATCTATGCCGCAACGAAAATACTAATGACAGCACGGGTCATTCCTATGAGTATTTCTGGAACCTGCCCACGACGATGTTCCGCTTCTTCAACGTATTTGGGACCTAGGGGTGACCTGATCTGGCCCTGTATCGTTCGTTCCTGCTTTCGATACGGCAGGCGATTATTTTCAGCGCAGTTATTCAACCTTTCATGCAATTAGCAGTCAAGGCCAGTGCAATTTCGCGCTTGGCGCCGCCGTAAGACCGAAGCTTGTTTGTGATGAGCTCCTTGGGGATAAATCCTTGTCGTTTCATCGGCTTCATCATCAGCTACTTTGCAGTTTGTTGATCTTGTGGGGTCTGGAGAATTTGATCTGTTCGTTTGAAAATCTACGTTGCATATTGTACCCATTGTTTAGAAGGATCACTAATATCTCGTCGGCCTGATTTCAGGGGGCTGGGTTAGTAGCCTGAGCAATATGACTATAATGATAGGCTGTACAGGGGTAGGTTTTGTCGAGGTCGCCACCGTACCAGGAGCGCCCTTACAGACCGGAAAGGCAAGCGTACATTTTGTCACGAGATATAGTAATCTCGGTATTTTCCTTTGTAATAATTATACCCGTCATATGCGTATTTCGAGGCCCGTGCCTCGTTTACCATCGTCATTACAACACCAGCAATCGGGGCATCTACAGATCGCATTTCCTTTAAGCCCTCCAGCACAGCACCGCGTGGGGTTTTGTCCCATCGCACCGCATAAATAATCGTATCCACCAGCTTTGACAGAATCCGCGCGTCAGCTACGATCAAGGCCGGTGGCGCATCAAGGATCACCATATCATAGTTCGAACTCAGGACTTCGATAAGTTTCTCAAAGCGTTTAGAGGACAGAACATCAGCGGCATTGACTGTTCCAAGACGTTCGCCTTCTCGGACTGTGAGTACGTGGACGCCTGAGGTAGGTTCGGTGTAAATCGCTTCATTGATCGGGGTTGTCCCATCGACTACCGATAATAATCCGGGACGTTCATCGGTGTCTTGGAGCATGTGCGCCAAAGCGGGCATGCGCAGATCGCAATCAACTATAATTGACGTTTTTCCCATCTGGCGGCTGGTCATTGCCGTTAGCATTGCGCTTGAGGTCTTACCTTCTTGCGGGACGCTGGAGGTGAACATTAACACTTTTGGCGGATTATCCACATTTGACAGGAGGATGCTGGTTCGAAGGTTTCGGACGGATTCCGCCAGCGAGGAATTGGGTTTGTTCCGTAAATTATCCAATAGGGCTTGGCGTTTCATCCGTGAGCCGATCGATGGCAATGTGCCAAGAACTGTTATTCCAGACATCTCCTCCAACTGTGCCGGCGAACGGAAGGTGTTGTTCAGGAAGTCAAGCAAGAAAACGATACCAACTCCGATCGCCCCGCCCAGAAACAGGGTTAGTAGCATCGTGCGGCGCTGCTGTTGTGATTGTGCAAAGAGGGGAACCTCTGCTGGGGACAAAATGCGGGCATCTGCGGTTTGCAAATCTTCTTGCACGTCTGATTGCTGTAGCCGAGCCAGAAAGTTATCATAGAGAACCCTGCTAGCCTGCGCCTCCCGCTCCAGTTGGCGCAGTGCCACCTCATCCGCAGCCTGGCTGAAGGCTTTCTGCTCCAACTCACGCACCTGCGCTATGAGGACAGCTTCCCGCTCCTGTGCTGCGATAAGGTCGTTTTGAGTGGCTGCCACGATTTTGGTAGCTTCCTCGAGGACTTGTTCGCGGATTTGTTCGCGTACATCTGCGAGTTGCCGCTTGGCGAGCTGCAAGGATGGGTTGTCCTGTGAGACAGATGCATTCAGTGTGAGAACCTGTGCAGCAAGTTCAGATTCCTGCCGTCTGATCTGCGAGATCATTGGTGACGCTCGAAATGTCGAAATCGTGTCCAAACCATCCGGGTCTGCCAATGCGGCTTCCAGCCGGTTATACTCCGCTAGAATGCGCGTGGTGTCACTTTGCGCCCCTACCAACGCGGCGTTGAGCGCAGCCAGCTGCTGTTGGGTGATGTCAAGGCTCTGACCCTGTTCGGCGGCAAGGGCTGCACGGGCGGCTTCGACTTTGTTTTCTGCAGTTTCCACATTGGCCTGCAGTTCATCGACTCGGACACTGAGCCAGCCTGTAGCAGCCTGTGTTGCTTCAAGCTTTGCCTCAAGCTGGTCGACAATATACTGATTTGCTATGGCATTGGCGATATCTGCTGCGGTGTTCCGGTTGGTCGAAACATAGGAAATGCCCAGAACATTGGAATTGCCCAAGGGAGCCAAGTCTAAGCCCCTCAACACATTGCGCACAATTAACACACGCAGGCGTTCTTCCCGCGCGAGTTGACGCGCTTCGGGATCGGTGATCGGGGGCGGAGGGGGGGCGATCAGACCGAGATCCTTCATGATATCGGTAATCTCGGGGGGGAGCGAAATATAGCTTCCAACACGTTCCAGCAAGCTGGGTATTGGTTCACTCAAAGTCGGGTTGAATTCGGGATTGTTGTCCAGATTTAAGTCATCCACTACGCGTTCGATCAGGTTGGTTGAGGACAGGATCATTATCTGATCTTCCAAATTGCCCCGATCAATACCTTCTTCGTTCAGGATACTTTCGATGACGTTGCTTTGCTGGACATCAAACATTACCGTTGCTGTTGCCCGGTATGTGGGTACGATCTGGGATATCGAGAGATAGCCAAGCACATAGGCAATCAGCAGGCAGATCGCTATGATCCACTTGCCATGCCAAAACTTTGAAACAAGCCCGCGAATATCAATCGTGTCGTCGATGTTGTCCAAGGGGTTGTTCCGTGGTTTGGCCGTGTTCACCGGGTTCGACAGGACTAATGGCTGAGCTGACTTATTCACTTTATACACACCTGAACTAGAACCAATTTACAACCGTAAAAAACTCTAAACACGCGCCTTCACCAGCGCGCACCAAAATGCGCCGGAAACCGGTTATCTGTACTATATTGGCCCACTTATATGCATTTTCTACAGCCTATATCCACCTTAAGGCATCAGCTTTTTTACTTGCCGAGACTGACAAGCGTCTGAATATTGTATTCATATCACGTTGAAATAATGTGCAGACGTTGTCTAAAAGAAGGCGATGCCCAGGCTTTCCTGTTCGAATTTGGGTGTTAGAGAGTGCGGATTGTGAAAATTGAATTTATCGAGAGCGTTGTCCGTGTCTTCACCATTGTCGTTTTTCTGGCATTGGTGTGGGTGTGTTTGGGCGGGGAAACAGTGCTTGTGGCCCCGACGCCGATTTCAAGCTTCCTTGTGCATTTGGTGGCCTTCTTCTTCCTCGGTTCGGCCTGCCATTTAGGCTGGGTGGAAGCCGCCGCCCGCGTGGCTGTTTTGATGGTCATCCTTGCAGTGGCACTTGAGGTCGTCCAGATTGCCTTGCCCGGGCGTACTTTTTCCGTGCTAGATCTTGCCGGAAATTTGATCGGCGTGGGATTGGCCTGGGTCTTTTTCAGGGTTTTGCTGAATTTCAAACGGACTATTCGACTGTAGACGTGGCCATTTGGTCTGTGGATGTCTGTGACGGAGTGGCGGGTTTTTGTGTGGCTCTGCCTGTCCGCGGATTCCGTGTCGAAAAACTCTGGGCCCACCCCATTGCAAGGATGACTGCAAACAATGCTGCAACGGCGGGGATCTGCAAGCTGAAATCAAAGAGAGAATGAGTGGCTGCCGTTGCAATGACGGCGAGCGCAAAGCAGGGGAACACTCGGTTTCGGTGGCGGTTTACGGTTCCGCGGTAAATGCGCAGGGCGATGATCAGAAGCGCCAGATAAAAGGCAATCGCGGCGGGAATGCCAAACTCGAACATGTTCTCCAGGTATGAGTTGTGCGCTCTGACCCATTCGCCAATGGCCGCTTCCGCGGGTACATATTGGCGAAAAACATCATGAAACGACCCTAGCCCATGGCCCAAAGCCGGGCGATCCATGATTGCCCTGACGACTTCAGGATAAATCAGAAAGCGAGCGTTTCCTGCCTCTGTCGTTAGGATTCTGTCAATCATGCCTGTCGCGCTTGTAAGAATGACAAACCCGACCACGGCCACCACAACCACTAAGAGCCACGGGTTCCACCGCCGTCCTCCACCTTTCCATGACACCAAAAACACGCACAGCCCCACAAGTCCTGCAAGCCCTCCTGCGCGGGACTGTGTCAGAGTCAACGCCCCTAGACACAAAAGGGCGCCAAGGGCATAGATCCATGCACCGCTAAAGAACCCCTCCAGCATATCACGCAGAAAGCTTTGCCAACTATCGTTGTTGACCGGCGCACGGCTAACGAAGTGCAGATAGGCTGCAATATTTGCCAGAAACCCAAAAACCGCATAGGTGGCATAGTTATTGCGGTTGACAAACGTTGAGGTCACAACCAGCACCTGCTCGCCGTCGCCCAAAACAGGATTATACCCGGTTGCCATTGTATAAAGGCCGTAGATCGCGAATGCGGTTGAAGTGATGGCAATAATCCTGAGCATCATTTCCACGCGAGCCGTGGCCACAGAGGCACGGAATGCGATCCAGAAGATCATCGTGTAACACAGATAACGCATGATAATCTGCCGCCCCTGTCCGGGATCAGCCGAGATGTAGCCGGGTATATCGCCCAAGGCAGTCCAGACTGGATGTGTTTGAGGGGCCGGAAGCCCGGGAAGAAGCTGGATACAGCCCCAAATAACCGCGCCCAGGAACAGAGCGGCAGGCAACCACAGCCCCCTAACTTGTTTGGGCAGGCGCTGGATGCTGTCAACAAGCACCTGCATTACGAAAATCACCAGGATGGCAAGGGACAACAGCGACCATGATACCGGCCGGTTCGCTCCCAGGGGCACAGCTGCAAGTAATACGCACCCCATAAGCGCCCATAGGATAGCCCATTGAAAAATAGAGAATCGTTCACGTGTTTTCATAGCACCACGTTTCCTCGGAATTGCGAGACTATCTCAGCAGATCTGTGACAAAAGCCCCGGCGATACGCTATGCGGGCAAACGTTGCGGCGAGGATACATCTGCACCGATTGACCCCAAATCGCAAAACAGAGCTGCAGCCCAATAGACAGGCAGGAGAACTGGCGCCTACACTAAGTATTGCGATCTTTAATGTGCCAGGTGTGACAATGGGAAAAATTTTGGTGCGCATTTTTTGTGTCGCTGTCCTGATTGGCGCGATTATGAATTTTGCGATGGTGTTCGAAACCAGTCCTGCCTTCAATAGCAACGCACGAGATAAAAACGTGGGAGGTAATTGGAGAGTGCCCAACGCCGCCGCCCATTACGACAAATCGGAATACCTGCTCGAACTTGCGTACAGCTTTCTCAACGAGCTTGACCTGACTTATGATCCGGCCACCGGTGATGCGATGGTCATTAGTATAGAGGAACAAGGGGCGCGAACCCGGAAAGCGCTGGACCTAATCAATCGGTCTCTTCGTCTTGACCCCGCAAACGCCTCTGGCTGGACGTATCTGGCACAGGCCCAAGCCCGCGCTGGTGATATCGATGCCATGCGTGACAGTCTGGAGCGGTCGTGGGAGCTTGCCCCCTATAACGTGCAGCTTGCGCCATTGCGGCTGCAGCTTGTGATGCAGGTATATTACGCCAATCTTCACTTGCCTGAACAAGTGACGATCCTGTCCGATCAGGAGATTGCATCAGCCTATCGAGATGGCAAGGTGCTGAACGCGCAATCTCCGATCCATTTTGAGCGCCTGATGCCCGATGGCGACCCGGTTCGCTCGTTACTAGGTGATTTCGGAATTATACACTCCAGTAGTTAAGCCGAGCGTATGTGAAATTTGGCGACATTTTGGACCATGGATCTGTCACGGAGAAGGATACCACTACCTTCTGGTTGAGCGTTTTCAGAGAGTTCAAACCAGTCAGGGACAAATCGGGTATACCTATCGGTGTGATTGAATACATCTTCAAGTAAAAGTGACTGATGCCTGGTTTCCTTTTACGTGTTATGATCCATCTCAACATAGATAGGCAGAACTCCACCGTTCGGGACAATTATTGTAGCATAAGCGTCTAAAAGGCTGTTAACTTGTTATTAAGGCGAGTGGTGCAATAACGTTCAAAAAAGGACAAGCTAAAAAATGGCCACATTTCTCATTGGCGTTGTGGTGGGATGGGCAGCCACTTTTGCCATGTGGTTTGGTTTGTCGTTCGGTTTCATATCAGGTCTAATGTGGGGCACACTGATCGGTGCCGCCACCATATTTGTGCTCGCTGTTTTGCAATGGGCGTTTCGGGATATGAACAACACACAGAACCACAGTGAGAAATTTACCTGATTCAAGGCTCATTGAACGCGGTTTGTGAAATATGGCGCCGATTCTTGAGCGCTGGGTGAATAAGTAGGTATCTCCGCTTTACACGCTTATGATGGGCCCATCTCCCAAGGAAACAAAACCCGATCGAGCGCACAAGATTGTTTCCGATTTTGCGCAAAAAAGGCTTGAAACGCAAGACTGTAGCGCTTCGCGCACATCGGTCCTGTGCCTGTACCAACTGTATTGCTTCGGTTCAAATTTGCTGGTAAAAAGGGGAAGGTTAACGATTTAAAGGAACGGAATAGTGGCCAAAAAACTTAAAACCTGGGAAGCCCCTAAGCTGAAAACGCTTGACGTTGAAAAGACACTTAGCGGCCCTCTTACTCTTCGCCGGGAAATTGAATTGTACTGCTTTGGCATTGGCGGCCCCCAAGGCTCCTGAGCGACTTTAAAAAAAATTCCAAGACATTTCTGCCTTGGAATTAACAGGTAGCCTGTTGTCAGCTTTTGTAGCTAACAACAGGTGAATATCTTTTTCGCTGATCTTCCCCTAGCAACACTTCATGTCCCACGCAAAGCCAGGCATGCGCGTGCATGTCTTCTTTGGCTTCGGAACGACCTGTGTTCACGCCAAATACCAGAGATGAGCTGACCCCCCTTCGCCGCAACATATCTTGTCCTGCCATCCCGACCATCAAACACGTGAATACGCCGCCAAATATGCGGTTCAGTTGATTGATAGCCTTACGGACCAACCTGATTTCCAACGTTATTTCAATCTCTGCGGGAAACACTTCGCCAGGTGAGGATGTCCCCAGACGCCCTTTCCATTTTTTAAACGGAAAACACCTCACCAAAATCCAGGCTTGGCAAAGTCGAAAAAATGCCTCGAAAACGATGCGTTTCTTTTGAGCAGGTAAAGATATGAACTGGGAAAATCGCGACATTTTCAGTACTTCGCACAGATGGTGGGTTCAGTCATCCCAAATTTGTCGCTAGCGTCCAGTTTGAGATGATCTGTAGTTATTGAGAAAACTATGAGCGCAATCCTTGGTCGAATTGAATACAGCGGACGATCGCTTGACAGGTCCCAATTCGACAGGGCCTTCAAGACATTATCCGACTATGGGCCCGATGGTAAATCCACCGTTTACGGAGAAAATTTTGCATTTGGCCTTCAGTATTTCGGCGTCAAGGCCGGGCAGTCTGATGGTTTAGAACTGGAACGCAATGGCTGTATTCTGACGGCAGATGCTATCATCGATGCGGGCGAAGATTTGGCGGCCGAATTGGAGCCGCTACCATCGTCAGAGAACGGCCTAACCGATTTTGAACTGATCAGAAGCGCCTATCTGAAATGGGGGCAACGCAGTCCGGATTTCCTGTTCGGTGACTATGCCTTTGCGGTGTTTAATCCCGAGACCCAAGAGCTGTTTCTGGCGCGGGACCATATTGGTAAACGCCCGCTTTATTGGGCCCGCAGAGACAACAGCTTTACATTTTCCACGGACATTGCCGCCCTTTTGGAGTTTGATGACATAAGTCGTGAGATTGATCAGGACATCCTGCTGCGGTTTATGGTGCGCGAAGTTGCCTGGCTGCCGACAAAGACGCTCATTAAAGGAATAAATTTCGTTGATCCCGGCTGTTACATGACTGTTGACCAATCTGGGCAAAAACAAAAACGCTGGTGGAATCCACATGATGTCAAGACGGCCCACGGGCGTTCGGCACAAGATTGTGTTCAAGAACTGACCGATCTTCTTACTGAAGTGATGGAAGATAATATTGATACCAAACTGCCCGTGGGTGCGCATTTGAGCGGTGGAATAGATTCTGGGGCAGTAACAGCGTTGTCGGCAAAAGCGCTCAGATCGCAAGATCGATCTTTGGTGTCAGCTTACGCTTGGGCACCTGATTTTTCAGACGATTTTCCAGACAAGGGTAAGGTTGACGAACGTCATAATATCAATCGCATATGCGAGAGCTCAGGTATTTCGATACGTTTCGGCAGTCAGGATTACAAAGAACTGGAAGCGTTCCATCAGCGGGAATTCGAAATTGAGGGATTCGCAGACCTAACTCAAGAGGCCGGCATTCTCTCTCAGGCATCCCACGATGGCGTTCGCATCCTTCTTTCCGGCTGGGGCGGAGATGAGGCGTTTTCTACGATGGGGAGATTTTATCTACCATATTGCTTGAAACGGTTCAGGTTTGCTGAGGCTTTTCGGGTTCTAAGAATCGTATCCGGTGGCCGTAGAAAGCCCAAAATCCTTCTGCGCAGTCTTTACTATCACGGTCTGCTGCCGCTGATGCCTGAATGGTTGAAGCGACGATTGACGCAGGACCCGAATTTTGGTGAGCCCGCATCCTTTATCCATCCAATATTTCTGAAAAGCGACCCCAGTTTGAAGACCTGGTGGTATGGTCAGGAACTGCCCGAACCAGCGAACCCTAAAGTGTATTTGGCGCATCTCCAGCTTTACGGTCATTTGGCCGAAAGGGCGGATACATGGGCCGCGTGGTCATCCAGGTTCGGTATCCAATATCGATATCCTCTGATGGATCGCCGCATTATGGAGTTTATCCTGGGTGTTCCCAATGAACTTCTTTTTGCGGATGGGAAGCCCCGGTTTTTAGCCCGGCACGCGACTAAGGACGTGCTTCCCGACGATTTGCAGAAATATGACGTCGCCAATGAAGCGCTGCGCTCCAAACGCCGGTTGGACTATTGGAAGGCTCTATTGGAGTATGAGCGCGTCGGGATGTTTGATGGAGAGAGTTCATGGCTTGATATGCCAAAAGTTAGAGAAGTAATCCGAAAATCCCAAGGCCCTCTCGGCAAAGAGGAGACACTGCTATTCAGGCGCCTCTCGTTGTCTATTAGAATCTGGTACCTTGAACAAAGAAACCGCTCGATCTCTAAAAAACCGTAACTGTGTCGTGCTGAGACAGCGGCCTGTCAGATTTGACTTGCATGGTATCATACGAACACTGCCATCCAGTTGAGCCACTGAAGCGTGCACGATCAGTGCCCTGCGATGGCGTTCTATTGGCGCTATACGCGCTACAAAGTGGCTTCTTAGGACCCTAATCCAGCACCCGTTGTTCTCTAGAGGTCATTACCCCTATAGACCTAAAGTCGGTCATGAACTAACAATTAGGTCGAACCACTCAGGTGGAGTTGATCGCCAGACTAGGCTAGCTAAATTCATTTACTAAGCTGGAAGTTATGTCCCAAAAATTAACAACATTTCAAAAAGCTCTCCGGATGCTGACGCCAAGAGAACGCAAATCCGGTTTGCTCTTGCTGTGCTTGATCATTGTAAAGGGTGTTGGCGACATGATCGGTGTTGCGACAATCATGCCATTCCTATCGTTGCTGGGCAACCCAGACCTAGTCAAGACAAACCCGATCGCAAATTACTTTTACGTCCTCTTTGACTTTCGGACCGTAGACTCGTTTATCACGATGGTTGGTGTCGCATTTGTGTGCATGCTGATAGCAGTGGGTATTTTGAGGAGCGTCACAGCATATGCCTTAAACCGCTGGATATCCATGAGAGAATACAGCCTCTCTCTTCGGCTCTTATCCGTTTATCTGCGCCAGCCTTACGAGTTTTTTTTGAACCGGCATACAGGTCAGCTCGGCACATATATACTCAACGAAAGTGCTCAAGTAGTAGCCAACGCTTTCAGACCAGCCACTGAAATAATAAACAGCCTAATGACATTTTTTTTGATCGCCTCATTTCTTCTGTGGGCAGAACCAACTACAACAATTATTTCTGTATTGGCTTTCGGAGGATGTTATTTTTTACTTTATTATAGCCTCAAAGCTATGATTTCGCGTATGGGGGACGACGTTCTCCAGGCAAACCAAGCACGCTTTAAGATAGTTGTTGAGGCGTTCAATGGAGTAAAACAGATTAAGCTTCTCGGGCGGGAACAAAGCTACGTAGCAGAATTTGCAAATGCCGCCGCACGACAGGCAAAAATTCGTGCTCTAAGTTTAACTCTTCGGCAAGTGCCCAAATTTGGACTTGAAGCCCTAGCGTTCGGCGGAATTATTATCCTGACATTGGTTTTAGTAGCACGCAATGGCGGTCCAGGAAGTGAAACAGTTGCAGATATCCTGCCGATATTGGGCCTTTATGCGTTTGCCGGGTATCGAATGCTTCCAACCATGCAAACTATGTACTCATCTATTTCTTCCCTTAGGTTCGGAGAGGCGGCCGTGAACGCTATCTACGATGACCTAAACCTACCCACCGAGTCGACCGACTTTCCAAAATCCCACGTGACACCTTTAGGTCTTACAAAAAGTGTCAACTTCATAAGCCTAAACTATCAGTACCCAGGCTCAGACGAAGGTGGACTCAAAGATCTGACATTCGGTATAGACCGTGGCCAGACGGTCGGCGTGGTTGGAACCACCGGCGCTGGTAAGACGACACTCGTAGACGTTTTTCTTGGCCTACTGCCGGCGACGGACGGTCGTATTGTCATAGATGACAAAGACCTGACTCCTAGTCGTGTGCGTCAGTGGCAAGCAAGTGTCGGATATGTCCCCCAAGAAGTGTTTCTGGTGGATGCTTCAGTTAGCGAGAATATCGCACTGGGCATCCCCAAGGATGAAATTGACAATGAGGCTGTGCGCAAAGCGGCAACGTCGGCCCAGCTGCTCGAATTTATCGAGACACAGATGCCCGAAGGATTCGACACGCATGTGGGTGAACGCGGCGTCCGCATTTCCGGGGGCCAGCGGCAAAGAATAGGGATTGCCCGCGCCCTCTATCACAATCCCGAGATACTCGTATTTGATGAGGCGACCAGCGCTCTGGACAACGCCACAGAGCGAGAGTTGATGAAAGAGATAAATGCGCTTTCAGGTGACAAAACAATCATCATGATTGCGCATCGGATCAGCACTTTGAAAGATTGCGATTATGTTCTCGTTCTGGAGAAGGGTCGATTGGCCAGAAAGGTTACATATGATGAACTTCTGGCCGACAACACGTTCTCTGAGGAACTGACATCGTAAAAGAGAGTCAAGCTGCTTTGATCGAGATAAGCTTCGCTTCAAGCATGTCGTCAAGGAATGAGATAACGTTTTCCAGGCAAATATTCTGATCAACGTCATATGTAGATATTAGGGTATCAACCAGCGAGGATACTGATTTAGGCTCGCTGAGTTCCTCAATAATGACTGTTCCGACCTCATTCAGGCCAACATACGTCCCACTTTCGTCGTCGAAAATAACCGTCTCGTCCCCGACTTTCGTCGTTGCCAAAGTTCTGTCCATCGTAATGACACTTTCTATTGTGATGGTCATAATTTCATACCTCGTACTAAACGCCTTCCCAACAGGACAATTCTGGAAGCTGCCCCTCCCGGAACTGGTTAGCGGGCAACGGGCTTTGAAAAGTGTTTGTCGAATGAGAAAGTTACATGCTCCGGATCGCGCGCTCCAGAATGGTCCGCGTTTACTGCGCCAGTGATAGCAGGGGCTGGAAATTAATCCAGCCCCAATGCCTTAGACAATAGCATCTATCAAGCTGATGTTGTCGAATGTGCTCATCGCGGCGAGGTTGGCATCGTCATCGTTTACCAAAACAAGCTGTTGCACAGAGCCGGTGAAATACTGACCTACGGGAATTGAATAGGAAGTATAGCCCGATCCTGTCTCATAGCCATCATTGAAGTCCTGAACGCCAAGGGTCTGCGACCCGTCGAGTTGGAAAAACGTGGTTTCCAGTTCGCCATCCTCGTTGACGAATCCAATACCTTGAATTTCACCTTCAGCATCGCTCTTGAAATCAAACTCAAGAACTGTCGCCTCCGTGATATCCTCATTGATAGCCAATGATTTCCAAGCACTACCTTCAAGCTCGATTGCGCTTTGATCTATGGAAACCGTCGCGACTCCTTCATCCTGCGCCTCGGAGTAGCTCGAAACAATATGTGCGCTTCCGTCAATGAGAACGCTGTCATAATCTCCGACTTCGAATTCCACCGTTACCTTCTCAAGGACCGACCCCTTGCCGTTTTTGTCTGAGTACACGGTAAGAGTAATGGAATGGGCCCCGTCAGAGAGCTGCTTTCCACCAAAGAAATTACCTTTGCCGTTGTCCCCGAACAAGGCATAGGGCTCAACGTTCTCTACCCGACTATACTGTCCGTCCAATTCAAGCCTTACGCTGCCAATGTTGACGTTTGGGTTGAGTGCCTCGGCCGACAGCGTAACTGTTTTACCAGAGAGGTCGCTGCTGGAGAGCTTGGCACCCTGGTAGAGGTCTGTCAGAAACGTGTCTGTGCTGGTGTCAATCAACTGGAGATCCAGAAGTTGGCTGTAGGGTTCCTGTGGGGTTGCGTCCGGCGCTAGATTTTCCTCAGGTGCAACCACTTCAACCGGATCTTCTACCACCGGATCCTCAGCGATAGGATCTTCTACCACCGGATCCTCAACGATGGGATCTTCTACAACCGGTGCCGAGCCTGTGTCACCAACAGTGAATTCGAATGTAACAGTTTCAAGCACGCTGCCCGAGCCCTTTTGACCATCAAACACGACGAGTTCAGCGCTATAAGTTCCCTCGGTTAGTTTCTGTCCACCAAAGAAGTCGCCTTTGCCGTCGTCTCCGAAGAGGGCATAAGGTTCCACATTTTCCACACGGGAACCAACGCCATCTACTGTAAGCTTCACGCTGCCGATCTGCGGCGCGCCGTCCTGCGAGGTGGCAACGATGGTCAGCGGACGGCCATCCGTGAGGCTGCCATCAACACTCGAACCGTCACCAAGCTGCGATACCGTTTGATCGGTGTCAGTGTAAGCGAGGAAGATATCGAGATAGTTGCTCGCTTCGACAGGTGCCGGATCGTCCTCAACAGGATCGCTCTTGATCGGCTCCTCTACAACCGGTTCATCGACACCCGATTCGACCTCACCCGGACCAGGCTGAGTAGTTTCCGGTGGTGTTGGCGTCCCATCAACCGGATAAGAGATGTTCGACCAATCTGGCCCCGCCAAGTTCTGATAGTAGGCGTCGCCAGCCTGTCCGCGGGTTTCACCTTCTGTTACGCCCGTACCGGAGACGTTCTGAGGTAACCCTATATTAAGGTTTGAAATTTCTCTGGATTCATGCACCAAACCCAGAAGGCTTACATCACTCCAATGTACATTATATCCGTCTTTCACCAACAGCATGCGACTAGAGTAATTCGACGAAGTATTCTCAATGACGGAGTTTTCTATGGCAATATTCTGAGCGGCGTATTGTTGAGCATTACTCGTATTCAGATACGAACCTCTATCCTCAGTTGTGACAACAACGGCATTGGTGTTGTTAATAAACTCAGAATCCGTAATGAGGATGCCGTCATTCCGGTTTCCCATAAGGTCATCAGATGAATCATAGATTGATTTGATGTCCATTCCGGACACGCCGTTGCCGACGAAGTAAGTGCCCGTAACAAGCGAGTCTGCAAACCCTCCGGTGGTGTCGATTCCATCTCTGCCATTATTGAGAAAAACAGAACCAATAACTGTCGCTTCGGAGACACCAGTTCCGTTACCACCTGGGACAGTTTTGATGCCATCCCCCAGGGAATTCTGAAACAATGAGTTTTGGATAGTGGGGCCGCTGAGGTCTCCTCCAAGCCGCAATTGGTAGAAACCACCATTAAATTCTGTATTCTCGACCAGAAGGTTATCGCCCCCCCGGATGTCGAGCTGAATCCCGACGTTACCTTCGAAGTAACTGTTCAGAACTTTTACGTCGTCTTTGTTTTCAGCAACAATAGTGACTTTGTTATGATAGTCGACACCTGACTTCGGATTAGTCGAATCTGTCCTTGTTTGAGGGGCATTGCTGTGCGTAACGGTTAAATCAACAAGGGTATTAGCATTCCCCAATTCGATCAGCGGGTTCGAATTTGAGGCGGTATCGATCACATTGATACCCGCCCCCGGCGCTCCCCCGGCAAGCGTGAAATTGTCGGGCAGCTGTATGCCGTTTCCGGAGATGTCATACATGTGGTCGAAGACAAATGTATCGCCTGGCTTGAACGTTTTCGCCAGTGCAGCAAACTCTTTGGAGATGTCCTGGCCTTCGGTCCAGCCTAGGTCGGATGAGTGGATTATCGTCATTCTGGTAACCTGTCTACATTTGTGGGCAGCGATCATGCGATGCAAAAGAGTTTCGAATGATCTTAGTCAGGGCCCCTTGGTGTTCATGTGAGTGGCATTTGTGGATTAGCGCCAACCGCGCTGTCTTGACGAACTATGTACCGCCAGGGATTTGATCGACATCGCGTTTGAACAGAAGGACTCGCTTCAAATGCGCGCGAATATAGATCCGCCCGGAAGCGCGGAGCCTCGGCTCTGCAATGTTTCTTACGTCTGCTCCCTGCTCTCTTACTCATATTCAAATGTATGCCGGTTGTTATTGGCCCTTGGTGGGCGAAACTCCGGTTTTTCGGTGGCGAAAAGAAGTCTTAAATATGAGGCAAGGTCAGCACAACATGACCCTAGGGCAGGCAATCAAAAACCGGAGAAATTTCGCTTATGACAATGATAATTTCAGCGCGAGCCTGCCCATTTTCCACTCAAGCTCGTCAAAGCGGTGTAGATTGGCCGTTCGGGCCAGAGCAATAGCACGGCAGCTTTGGCTCTTTTTTGTGGTGAGTGCCAGCGCATCTCTGTATCGCCGAACCTGTAAGTATGGTCGCGCGAGCACCTCAGTCATCCGACACAATATCGCAATGAGAAATGCCGTCTTTCAACTTAACCAAGCGCTCAATGAATGGGCCTTGAGGTCATCAATCGAGTAAATTTTGCCGTATTGTTCTGCCTTACGGGCGGTCTGGTCGAAATTTGTCAAAAATATGTTGCTCATAATTCTAACAATACTTTACCTAACGACAGTGTAGTGAGAGTGTGGTATACAGATTCTCGTGTGAGTGCCGTTTGCACATTACGAGTAAAAATGGATACATTCTTGATGGTATTTGAGCTATAAGGGTACTGGGGGCTTTCAGCCGTAAAATAGTGAGTTGCTTCGCTGATTTTCAGCGTATCTTGGGTTAAGTTAGTACGAGGTTTTGAGTATGACCGGTTTGACTGATGACACTGCTGCCAGTGGAAGCTGGCATTTTAAATCAACAATTAATAACACCACAAATAGAGGCAAAGCCGTTTACTTTGCGTCTAAGCGCGTTGCCGACATCATCGTGAGCATTGCGGCAATGCCGATCTTTGCGGCCCTTTGTATTGTTGTTTCCGTATTGAATATCTTCTGGAACCCAGGGCCCCTGTTCTATTGTCAAACGCGTATGGGTAAGGATCAGTGCAAGTTCAAGATGGTCAAATTTCGCACGATGCTGCCCGAAGAAAGCTCCGTCAAGCGCGGCCCATTTGATGGGCTGGAGGAGTGGCGGATAACACCATTCGGTCGCTTTATGCGAATGACGCGTTTGGACGAAGTCCCACAGCTTCTGAACGTTATCATGGGGCAAATGAGTCTGATCGGGCCGCGTCCCGAAATGTTTGAATTTGCTCAAACCTATTACAAGGCGATGCCTGACTACCACGTGCGGGGAACCGTGCGGCCAGGCATCACGGGTTACGCGCAGGTGACGCAGGGCTATACGGATTCTGAGGAAATGGTGCGCGAGAAGACAAAACATGATGTATTCTATGTGCGCAATATGAATTGGTGGCTTGATCTCAAAGTACTTCTTTTGACAGCACGCGTTATCCTTACTTCTCACGGGGCGCGATAACGAGGTTGTTTGGTTGTATTTGATTGCCGACGTTCAATATCTCAAATCGGTTTCTGAACACATGCCTGTTGATATCCGCATGAATGGCATTGTTGCTGTCACATTAATTCCTTTAACCCCAGAGTAAGGTGTTCATCGTCAAAGTTTCTCCGAAAGCTGAGGCCATTTCTTAGCCGAGGCTCTGGTTTGATTTCTTCTCCATCTAAGCGGCAGCGGCTTGGTGCTGCAACCGGCGTTTTCGGATTGTCCGTTTTTTTGATCTCTGCTTACATTTTCAGGACTTTCGCGTTGCGGCCGCGATAGATATCGACCGGGGTCAAGTTAGTCAGACTCTCGTGGTAGCGATGGTTGTTGTAGTGGTTGACGAAGGTGCCAATCCGCTGTTCGAGGTCACCGAGCAGGAAGTAGTTTTCCAGCAAAACCCGGATCTTCATGATCTGGGGCCAACGCTTGATCTTGCTCTGGGTCGGAGTGTGATACGCTGCACCATGAACACGATCCATACCATTGTCGTCGAGGTATTTGACCAGATCAGTGGCCACGTAAGATAAGCCATTTTCACTGAGCAGTCGCGGTTTGTGCGCGACGGTCGCGTTATCGCGGCCTGAAGCATCCACGTGTATCTGTTGCATCGCGTGCCTTCATCGTGGTGCAAATCTCCCAATCGACGATTAGCGGCTGTAATCGTCGAGAATAACCAACTTGTCAGCAGCGCGCTTCGATGGTCCGGGTTTCTTATTAATCTGCACTCCATATAGGCTTCGATGAACCAGAAATCTTTCGTAACTCAAACCCCTAAACCTATCAGAAAATCCCAGACGTCAGATAATCGCCAGCCATAAAATCACTCGGCTGGACGACATAATGCCATACCGCTACGCTTCCGACGCAGCATAACTCGAACTCATCATGCTCAAAAGAGCGAGTTCATCGGGCAGGCACGAGACAGTCAAGAATTCTAAGTGCAAAAATGGTTTTAAGGAGTTGTTTAGTGTCAAATGACAAGTCAACTAGTACTTATCAGGAAATTTACCATGAGGTGAATTTATTACAGAAAAACAAATTTTCGTCTCTAACTTTGCGAATCCTTCGAAGGTTGCGGCTTATGAATGCGCGGACTGACGGCCAATCGCAAGAGTTAGTGTATCATGCTCACTTTTGGGGAGACCAACCGGAACAACAAAAGAAAAGAGTTAAGCTACGTGATTACATCGTTGGCCGAGACGACACTAAGTGTTCTGGGAGCAGCAGACTTGAACGTTCTTTCGTAGCTTCACGCGATCTATATGCGACACCAGCTAATTATTTCGCTTCAAACGTCACATACACATCAAGAGGCTATGCCTGGGTGGGACGTTGTTTGGACCGTAGCGCTTCATCTGCCAACATAAGATCCCCGCTACGATTCTTTAAAGAAATATCCATCCGACCATCTCGTCGGATAAAGGAGGGTACCATCGTACAGTCTACCACACCATTCACATATGGAGATTGGGCTGGCGATCAACGAAACTCGATAGTTTCTGCTAAGAAGTTTCCTACCCCCCTGATACTACCTTCGTGGATTGGAAATCGTCCGTATGTAAAAAAGGACCTTTCAGACCTCGGAGTTGAGTATATCTTGGCAGATAGCGACATCTTCATTCGCAAGGCTTATGTTCTTCAAAAAAAGAGCAGGTGCAACCTGTTATTCGAAGATGATGTTCAAGCGTATAAAGCCGCATACAATTCCCCCGATGTTACACCTAAACCCGGCAGCATAGTTTATCTATCACGAGGGTCATTCTCTCGCCTTTTCGAAATGGCGGGCCGTAACTACCCTAGTGAGATTATAGGTAAAATTGTTGAAGAGCTCGGCGGTAGGGTCATTGATACCAATGGGAAGGACAGAAAGTACTATCAAAAGATTGCAGATGAAGCAGATATCGTAATAGCGGACCATGGGGGTGCTCTTTTTCATATAATGGAATGGAAGCCCCGTGTAGTAATCGAGATTGTAGAAGATGGGTGGTGGTGGCCGTGTTTTGTTTTTTTGAGCGCCGCCTGCGGAGCAGTATATCACGGGATAATCAGGAGTTCGCATCGATCTGAAAGTGAGCTTCGCAAGCAGATAACTGAGCACATTGAAAACGGAACAAAAAAACAAGATCGACTGACTATTCGGAAGCTTAGCCCGGAAGAGGCTTCAGCCATAGAAGTGAACGTAACCTATCAGAACGCATCAGATGCTGAATTAGTGCGGTGAATCATGGGGGCAGGACCCATTGATTTCTGTTTTTCGGCATGCTTCATCTCGCCCAAAACAAGCGGTGACAATGTCTGATCTTTTTTGGTTGAGCGATGAGAAAATTGCCGACTAGCGCCCTATTTCCCGAAACCCCATGGCAAGCCTCCCGTTGATAACAGGTGTGTCCTCCGTTTCTCAAACAATAACGGCGATCCAAATCAAATGGGGCACTCCAGGGCCACATACGACCTTGTACAAACGTTGAAAGCGATAGGGTGACGATCCATCCCACCCCTCGTTTCATTGCGCGTCATACTAAGTGTCGTTGTGGTCGCAAGTACTCCCATACTCTTTTGTTTAATTGTTTGACACAGCCAAACGATCCTGCAATCAGTGAACAGCATTAATGTCCGTTTAAGGCCTGTTGGAGAGGTCTGCGGGAAAAGGAAATAAGATGAAGAAGGTTTTGATAACAGGGGGATCTGGTCTGCTTGGCAATAGCATGATTAGGTTGAATCCAGGCAAGCTGGATATCCACGCAACGTATCATTCAGCATTCTCAAAACCGAATCCAAACACTCATTGGCATAAAGTAGATCTCGCCGACGAGGACGCCCTCAAGTCTCTGATTGATACGATCCAGCCCGACGCGATCGTGCATGCAGGCACTATTGGCAGCGTCGATTTCGCAGAAAAAAACCGCGAGATTTCCTACAGAATTAATGTGGATGCAACCCGCATTGTTGCTGAATCTGCCGAACGCCTTGGCGCCCACATGATTTTCCTCTCGAGCAACGCTGTTTTCAACGGTGAGAAGCCACCATATTCAGAGGATGACCCAGTTTCGCCAGTAAACTATTATGGCGAGCTTAAAGTCTTGGGGGAGGAAGTGACCAGAGAGTTTGGCGGGTTGACATCCATCGTCCGCCCAATCCTCATGTATGGTTGGCCGAATGAGGGGCGTCGCGGCAACCTCGTAACCTTTTGGTTGTCTAAGCTCGAAGCAGGAGAGGAAATCGTTGCAGTCAACGATGTATGGAGCAAGCCTCTCTGGGTGGACGACGCATCAAAGACGTGCTGGGCTGTGCTGAACGGCAGGTTTGAGGGTACGTTTAACGTCTGTGGCGGGGAACGCGTTACTTTGCATGGGCTAGCGAGTGCCGTTGCACGGAACTTTGGCTTCGATCTTCAGAAGGTCAAAGCGGTCCCGAGTTCTTACTTTGGCGACATTGCGAACCGGCCAAAAGATACGTCATTTACAAATGAAAAAATTCAGAAAGTCTTGGGGATTAACCCGTTAGGGGTGGATGAGGGCCTCGCTGCGATGAGCGCCGCGCGCTAACTGTTTGCCTCAGAGGACGACATTCCTTCAGCAGAACATTGGTTCAATGCTACATCAACAGGCGCCAGATCACGACCTAATCGGATGGAGCCGGCAATGCCGGTCGAGCCCACCCCAGGGAGACAGGTAAGCATCTCGAGGATAGCAATCCCTATCGACGTCTAGGTCATGTTGACAAATGGCGCAGCCAGAGGCGGATCGATGTGATGTTGATGAAGCCGAGGTAGCTTTCGGCGGTCTTGTCATATCGGGTAGCGACACGGCGCGCATTCTTCAGCTTGTTGAAGCAACTCTCCACCAAGTCACGAAGGCAATAGAGCGGCCTGACGACACCAACACGATTCTTGCGTGATTTCCACATGGGGATGACTGGCAGCATATCGCGGTTGTCCATAGTTTTGCGAATGCCGTCAGCCTCATAACCAAGGTCTACCAAAAGAACGCGCAACGGGGCAGATTGTCTGCCATGACCAGATTAAAGCCGAGACGGTCGGAGGTCTGGCCTGACCTGATTTCTGTTCTCATGGGTAGACCATGCACGTTCACGCGGAGATGGATCTTGCCCGTGATGTCCGGCCCTGCGATATTTGAAACCTGCGGGCTGCCAAACATTGCTACTATCATGCCTCCTAGTGACACTTCTGCTTTGTGGACCGCGTGACATTTTTGTTTGGTTGCAACGGGAGCCCCATCCGCGGCCCATTCTAAACTGAATTGCTACAAATCCCTTATCTTGCTGGGAAGGAAAGAGAACGGAAAATCACTCAAATACTAGATGGTGATGAGCGAGGCAAAAAAGCTACGCTTCTGCTGCCATTAAAACTCTTTTCCAGACCATCAATGCCAAACTATTTTATTGACCGCTTTGTCTCAGGTGCCACGAACAATCACCCTCGGTATGGGAATGATCTTGGACTTCGAAGCTCAAACCGCTTTAATCAAAAAAAATTAGAGCAGTATTTTTATAGTTACATATCAAAATTTTAAATGGCACAAAAACGTAGACGTTAAAACCAAATGCAAAATAAACAAGGCATCAGCTAATGGCTCAAAATTGTATCGCGCAAGTGGCTTTCTCAACATGCTCATATCTTACGTCAACGCGAAGCCCTCGTGCCCGCATCGTGAAGGAAGCTCTTGAGACATGGGATGGACTGCTAGACTTAGGGTTTTGTCGCCGTTTTTTTGTGGATGACAGAAGCCCCAGTTGTTCCGCTACCAATGCTCTCTTAATGACAAGCGTATCGTCGAAATTCGATGACATTCGTTATACGCCCTTTTGCCACCCACCTCACTCCAATTTCGGTATTGTCTACAGCTTCGATATCGCTGATGCACCATACATACTTCATCTTGATGATGATGTGAAAGTGCGAGGGTCTAGGCAAAAACTCCTTCAAACCATCCAACAAGCCGTCGAACTAATGGATAACGACAGCAACTTACTAGGCATTAACCTGCTTACGCTTGATAAGCCCGACGAGAGTCAGAAACAATGGAAACCAAAACTAGATTACAGCCGAGATCCCTCAAATAGTTTTGCCCATCCCGCAAAATTCTTTGGTACGTGTGCAAGTCTAATTCGTCGCGATCTTCTGAATAAGATGACATTGGATGAAGTTATTTCACTCGGAGATGCACAGCCAGCAGGGTGGGAGGAAAGCGTAAGCCATGACACCAAGCAATTTCTAGTTTCGCAATCAACCACACCTTTCTTTGTTGACCAAGAGGCATGGTCGGTCACCGCATCCTCTAGCTTTGGCCTAAGGAAGCAAGCTAAGGCCATAAGGAGGCAAGCTAAGGCGATCATAAAAAAGCTCACATGACATCGTTGAATAGGCTGCTCCGACTTCGGTCCAATTATGATTACCAGTATGGATTGGCTAAGCCATATTGAAAATGACCCAACCAAAGGTGGATTTATGTGTCTTCGATGAAGCATTAGGCTGTCTTCTCATTACGAGTGGTGACACGGCGGGCATTCTTCAGCTTATTGAATCAGCGCTCCACCAAGTTGCGAAGACGATAGAGCGACAGGTCGTTACCGACACGCTTATTGCGTGATCCCCACCCGACGACGCATACTGAGTCAGCTTGGAGCAGAAAAAGCAACCTGAAGTGAAACCAAAATCCACCTTAAACCGGGCTGCAAACTGGTCAAAAATCTAGTGCCACCTCTGGATTTTGTGTCCCTGCCCCTCAAAGATGGTCAGCAGTTCCACGTGTTGTGAATCGTGGAGATTGCTCGCGGGAGGCATTAACCCCGTCGTGGATCTACTCTCTGTTTGATGCCCGCATGACCCGTGAATTGGACGAACTGATCTGCCGCCGTGGCCAGCCGGACATGATTGTCTCAGACAACGGGGCGGAATGACTTTTCATCCCATTCTAAAATGTTGCAAGACAGTTGTGTCTACATCGTGCAGGGGAAACCTATGCAGAATGCCATCGTCGATTCATTCAATGAACGTTTGCCGGACGAATGTCTGGACAAACACATCTTCGGCGATTGAAGAACCGTCCTCAACACACAACGCCATACATATCAATTGGTGAACTAGCTCCTGCCGCCTACACCAATTCTCAACCGGACCACCCGGCTTGCTTCGCTCAACAGATCTTGACCACAACCTAATCACGAGAAAGAAACAGGAACAGATTTACATCCAAATGGCCAGGATTAAGGGGCTGAGCCGATATTCTTGAGAAACTCCGAATTTTCCGAAACCCGGCACAAAAAGTGCCAATCGGATGATTGGGCGAAGGGGTCGGACAAATTAATGGTTTGCCCAGAAGCGCTCACGGACTCTTCTGGGCAAACATATCCCTCTTTTCCGACAAATGGAGTTTCGGAAGAAAAATACCAGAGCCAATTTTTTGAGTTTTTCAACACAATCGGCCACTATCTTTCTGCATTGCTTCGAATTAGTTAATTAAAAACAGAACTGGTTTAAACACAACTCATGACCAAGACAGCACGTTACTTGTACCACGTATTCGGATTTCCTGTTGTGTCTGATTTTGAACTTCCGGAACTCGCCGCACCCAAAGCGATGGATGTTCACACGCCGCCATCAGATCAGGTTGTTCACATCACAAGAGGCTCTGTCCCGAACAGCTTGGAAGACAGTCATAAAGTAGAGGATTTCCTGGAGTTCAACAGAACCGAATGCATGTATTTTGTGAAAGACGTTGGAAAGTACCTGATATCTGAAGGAAGAAGGATTGTCATTCAGCCCGACACCGATGCCTCGTTGATTGATATCAGGTATTACCTGTTCGGCACGATATTCGGAGCCCTCCTGCATCAACGAAAGCTTCTTCCGCTACATGTGAGCGCCGTTGAGACCCCAAATGGTATTTTGGCCTTTACCGGCCAAAGTGGCGCAGGAAAGTCGACAACTGCCTACGAAATCCTTAAGGAAACCGGTTGGCGCTTGTTATCTGACGATGTTGCGGTCATCGACCCGACTGAAAGCAAGACGCTGCTCCATTGTGGTATTTTCCGTCAAAAGCTGTGGAAAGATACAGTCGAACGCGCCGGATTGCAGCCTGATACCCTTACACGCGATACAACCCGCGCTGAAAAATTCCACGTCTTTTCGCCGGAGTTTTTCGTCACTGAACCACGTCACTTGCATAAGCTTGTGATCCTAGATGTTGCAGATGAACCAAAGTTGGATCTATTGGGGCCATCCGAAGCATTTGCCCAAGTCATGAACA
This sequence comes from Ruegeria sp. K3, assembly GCF_056531845.1. Taxonomy (NCBI): domain Bacteria; kingdom Pseudomonadati; phylum Pseudomonadota; class Alphaproteobacteria; order Rhodobacterales; family Roseobacteraceae; genus Ruegeria; species Ruegeria sp. K3. The sequence goes on from NZ_JBQFMM010000017.1 coordinate 31,129, forward strand.
CGATTTATAGACCCGACCTCGCGCGTCTCTTCGGAGACTTGCCGGCAACCATGCAAAACGCAGCAGATATCGCGAGCGAAATTGAGACCTTCAGATTTAGCCGACCCTGGTCCGTCGAGCGTATGCCGGCTTCAATACACTATCTGATTGAGCGCTTCGGTGATGCACACCCCGGAGGCTCAGCGCAACTATCAAAATCACTCCTGTAGCTGCTTCAAATAAGTACCATATGTGGACTTAGCGAACAGTTGCGCACGTTCGGCAAGCGCGGCGGCGTCAATCCAGCCGTTTTGCCATGCGATTTCATCAAGGCTTCCAGTCTGCATGCCCTGCCGATCCGTCAGGGTTCTGACAAAGTTTCCAGCATCCAGCAGGGAACCATGGGTGCCGGTATCCAGCCAGGCAAAACCACGGCCCATGGTTTGAACATTCAAAAGTCCTTCTTTGAGGTACATCTCAAGCAATGTGGTGATTTCCAGCTCACCGCGTTCGGACGGTTGAACCTGGCGCGCGCGGGCTGGCGCGTCGCCATCCAGAAAATACAATCCGGTCACTGCGTAGTTTGACGGCGGAATTTGAGGTTTTTCGATGATGCCGCGGGCTTTCTTGCCTTCGAAATCGACCACGCCATAGCGTTCGGGGTCCGCAACCCGATAGGCAAATACGGTTCCGCCGCTCTCCTGTACGTCGGCCTCGCACAGCAAATCCGGAAGACCGTGGCCAAAGAATATGTTATCGCCAAGGATCATTGCGGATGGTGCGCCCGCTAGAAAATCCTCTGCCAACAGGTAGGCCTGTGCCAGACCGTCAGGAGACGGCTGCGTGATCCAGGTCAGCGATAGGCCATATTGGCCGCCATCACCCAGCAAGCGCTGAAACTGATCCTGATCCTGCGGTGTAGTGATGATCGCGATCTCGCGGATGTTGGAAAGCATCAGCACGCTCAGCGGATAGAAGATCATCGGTTTATCGTAGATCGGCAGTAGCTGCTTCGAGACCGCCATGGTGATCGGATACAGCCGTGTGCCGGATCCACCAGCCAGAATGATGCCTTTACGTTGCATGCTCTATCCCTCTTTCACAGCGGACCCGCCTGGGGCCTTCAGTTCGGCCAGCACATGCATCAGACCAGCTTTCCAGTCAGGCTGCCGGAGCCCGTAAATATCACTCAGACGCGAACATTCCAGACGCGAATTCAGGGGTCTGGGCGCCGGGGTCGGGTAGTGCTTTGTCGGAACGCCAGAAATCTGAATTGACAAACCAGCTTGTGCTGCGATTTCGCGAGCGAAATCTGCTCGGCTAACATTTGGCGCGCCGGAATAATGAAATAACCCGCCGTTAAGGCGCTGTCCCGTCTCGGCAATGGTCAGCAAAGCATCGGAAACATCGGCGGCCGGCGTCGGCCCGCCAATCTGATCCGACACGATAGCCAATTTGTCGCGGGTTTCGGTGAGCCTGAGAATGGATTTGACGAAGTTATCTCCATGCGCCGAAAACACCCAACTTGTCCGCAGGATCGCATGCCATCCCCCTGCTTGGGCGATCTGGCGCTCTCCTTCCAACTTGCTCCTGCCATAGACACTCAGAGGGCCGGGCGGATCTTCTGTGGTGCGGGATGCGTCTCCCGACCCGTCGAACACATAATCAGTTGAGATATGCAGGAAAGGGAGATTGCGCTCGGCAGCGGCGCGCGCTATGGCACCCGGAGCTTCCGAATTGATCAATCGGGCCAGTTCCGCCTCATCCTCGGCTTTGTCGACCGCCGTATAGGCGGCAGCATTGATGATCACCTCTGCATCCGTCCGCCTGACGATCGCAGCACAGCCTTGCGGATCGGACAAGTCCGCCCGAGAACGGCTAAGCGCCTCGACTGTTATGCCGCGCGGCTGCGCACGTCTGCGCAATTCCGTGGCCACCTGCCCACTATGACCAAAGACCAGCGCCTTCATCCAGAAATCCCCAAGCGCGCTCCAACACCGCTGCGGTCCCTCAAAGCTGCAAACCATTCCCCGTTGTCCAGATACCACTGAACCGTCTGCTCCAACCCGGTTTCAGGCGTGTAAGAGGGGCGCCAGCTCAACTCGTTCCGAATACGGGCTGGGTCGATGGCATAGCGACGATCATGACCGGGGCGGTCAGTGACAAAGGTGATCAGATCGGCGTACGGCGTTTTGCCCGGCTTCAACCGATCGAGTATCGCGCAGAGCATTTTGACCAAATCGAGATTGGTCATCTCGTTCTCACCGCCAATATTGTAGCTGCGGCCCAGCTCACCTTTTTCCAGCACCAACAGCAGTGCCTCGGCATGGTCTTCGACGTGCAGCCAGTCGCGGATGTTGTCCCCTGCCCCATAGATCGGGATGGGTTTGCCAGCCAGCGCGTTCAGGATCACCACCGGGATGAGTTTTTCCGGAAACTGATAGGGGCCGTAATTGTTCGAGCAATTGGTCAGAACCACCGGCAGGCCATAGGTTTCGCGCCAGGCCCGGACAAGGTGGTCGGACCCGGCCTTCGAGGCCGAATAGGGCGAGTTGGGCTGATAGGGGCTATCTTCGGTGAAAAACCCGGTCTTGCCCAAAGATCCGAAAACTTCGTCAGTCGAGATGTGGTGAAAGCGGAAACTTTCCGGGCGATCAGATTTTGCCCAATACGCGCGCGCGGCTTCCAAGAGAACATAAGTGCCGGTGATGTTAGTGTCGATAAAGGCCGCAGGCCCATCTATCGAACGGTCGACATGGCTTTCGGCCGCCAGATGCATGATCGCGTCGGGTCGATGTGTGTTCAGGATCGTGGCCATCGCAGTCGCATCACGGATGTCGGCATGCTCAAAGGTATAGCCCGGCGCATCTACCACCGAGGCAACATTGTCCAGACAGGCTGCATAAGTCAGCGCATCGACATTGATGACGGCATGGCCTGCGGTAACGGCGCGCCGGATCACGGCAGAGCCAATGAATCCCGCACCACCTGTCACCAGAATTTTCATTGCATGCCCTCAATCTCAAAAGGAGTTTCGATATCCCGCAAGCATGGTGCAGCTTTGTCTTTTTCTGACAATAGCGGCTCGGCCACGTCCTGCGGCCAATTAATTCCAATATCGGGATCATCCCATCGAACTGCACCTTCTGCTTCCGGCGCATAGGTGTCGGAACATTTGTAGATGATCTCGGTATCCGCCTCCAATGTCATGAAGCCATGGGCAAAGCCAGCCGGAACAAGCAACATCCGGCCATTTTCAAAACTGAGCTCTTCACCAACCCACTGACCAAATGTGGGCGAACCCTTTCGTATGTCCACTGCGACGTCAAAAAGCCGCCCCCGCCCACAGCGTACCAGTTTGGCTTGAGCCCTAGGAGGAGCTTGAAAATGCAGCCCCCGCACCGTGCCGACAGCGCTGGAAAGCGAGTGGTTGTCCTGCACAAAGACCGTTTCAATTCCTTCGGCGGCAAAACTGTTCACGTTGTAAGTTTCTTCGAAAAACCCGCGATGATCACCAAATCGCCTAGGGGTGATCAGGATCACCTCCGGGACTTCAAGTGGTACCAATTCCATAGTTACAAATCTCACTCCACAATGCGATGTTGCCGCCTTCCGGGACCATGTCATACCTGTTCCGGCAACGCCAAAGCTTTTATCAACTTTCTTGTAAATCGAGCTCATACTTTTCGGGGATAAAAATGTATCACGTCCTGACGATTTGCTGCAAAGTTTTGAACACGGGGCGTCATTTCGGCGATTAGATTGAGCTTAGGTGACCAGTTCGACAAATTGTTTGAAATGACAGAATGTGCTTTCCGATTTCATCAGCCGCAGCTGCATCAATGTACTGGTCGCATCGTCGATAAAGACAAGCAACGTAAAGGCCGGAGCGCGATCCTCGAACCAGCGGTGGTCAGAACCGTCGATCTGGATGAGCTCGCCAAAGCATTCCCGGTGCGAGCGCGGTTGGTGGAAGTTCCTGCGCTGTTTGCGAGATAGCCAGATTCCGTCTGCCTGCATCCATTTGCACAGTGTCACGCGCAACACCTTTGCTTATCTTATCCGAATAGCGCGCCTAAGCCTCTTCAATAGCTTCCTTGGAAGCCTCGAGCCCCTTTGTGGCTTCTTACGACCGTCGGCTATCTTAAACCCTTCGGCGACTTGTTTCATCCCGTCTTCCACCAGCATGTTTGCAGCAATTTCGAAACAATTCTTCAACTCACTCGGTGCGCACATCTCTGGAATATTTGAAAAAAAAGTATCAGGCCCAATTTTTGCAATCTTTTGATATCCTCGAGCCTCCAGAAACTCCAAAGCGCTAACTTCATCGAATGTTTCGACTTGCATAACGACACTGCATGACGAGAGTATTTCTTCCGCACCCTTAAGAACCTCTACTTCGTGCCCTTCTGTATCGATTTTGAGGCAAACTCGTTTATTCTGTAGCCCCAGATGGGCGTCCAAAGATACACAACTAATCCGCTCTACAATAGGTACTGATTTATCCCTATGGATAGAGGTTGCCATGGCGTGGTTCATAGGGCTACCAGGCGATAAGAAACCGAACTCTATCTCTCCATTTTTGCTTGATGCAGCAAGATTATGGAGCCTGATTTCAACGGATGGCTGCCACTTACTTAGACATCCGCGAACCACTTCAAACGAGTATTGGTCGGGCTCAAATGCCTCGATCCGCGATACTTGACTGGCTTCTGCAACCAACCTTAAGTAGACTCCGCGGTGCGCCCCAACGTCGATATATACGTCTGACTGCGATCGTTGAATTAACCCTAATAGAAAGTACGGTTGAAACGGCTCATAGAGTGAAATCATAGGATTGTTTTACCTTAACAAAAACGGAACGCCTTCAGTAAACAGAGAATTAAGTATCTTAATTGCCTCTCTCCTCCAAAGCCGCCAGTATAATTTTATCTAGTCTTCTCTATAGCATCAATAAGCCCTTCAAGTTTGATTTAGTCAATTGCTTCACAGAGTTTTCCAAAACTGTAAAAGAAGCCGCTCAATCTTCTTGCCACCGATCTCTATCTCATACATACGTCATGAACGGTTGGTGGGACGCTTTCGGTACAGCGAAGCATCAGCTACGAGACCAACATACCGGCTGTCACTATGCCTTTAATTTCTGGAAGCGGATACAGGGGTATGGATTTCCGGCTTGATCTCCGGGTCTGCGCCCAGCTGTAGCACACTGATAGCGTCGCTATTGTTTCCCAAAACAGTCCGTAACGCTTGCAGGTTTTAACCTGCTGTTCCTCCCGGCCCGGGCCGTCTACATCCTATGCTTCCTTTGCGGGATAATATAGATTGTGCTATCGACACTCCAATGGACCCGCAGTCGGTAAATCGTTTAACTTAAAACTGAGCTTACAAACGCCCGGCCTGCTAGGGTCTCGCACGGTTTTTGATCGTGGAAAGCCGCCCCGTGCCGAAAGGCGTACCTAAATCTGTAGCCACAGCCAAGCTATGCAGCTTCGACGCCTCACCTTCACAATCTTTATTGCTCAGCCGACAACATTAAAACTAACACCGCCGTGAAAAATATTAGCAACGCAAAGCTGTCCGGTCGCGTAAGCGCCGGTATCGATCGAGATAATACCTTTCTCCGCAACTGGGTTGCTAACGATGGTATGACCGTGAACGATCCACAAACCATCCTCTCGCATGACCTTTCCGAAGTCATGGTGGCCCCAGATAAAGCTATGTTTGTCTTGTAGGTCGATTTTTTGCTTTGGGTCAGCTCCGGCATGTACGACGATGACATTGCCGTTTCGGTGCTGGTAAAGTAGATTATGCAACCAGAAGATTTGCTCTGGCCCCATCGCTTGGCGAAGGGCGTCCCGTACAGCTTCCAGCCTGTTTGGATCGCAGGTTTCCGTAACGTTCGAAACACCAAAGCTAGCCAGTGTTTGCAAACCACCATAGCGCAGCCATCTAGACCCATTCGCACGTGGATTTTCTAGAAATGCCAACAGCATCTCCTCGTGGTTTCCCATGAGAAAATGAGAGTTGGGGCGACCAATAAGTCTGCGCAAAACGCCTGCGCTATCTTCGCCGCGGTCGATATAGTCTCCAACAAAAACAATCTGGGCGGCCTCTGGCAGTTGCAACAGCGCACGCTCCAACAGATCAGAACGACCGTGGATATCACCGATTGCATAGAACGGTTGTTCAGGCTCTATCGGCTGAAATACTTGATATTTCTCTCGCCGCTTGGCGGCCCAGGCTTTCAACATCTTTTGCTCCAATCCATCGCAACGGCAGTGCTCAGATTTCGCTCGCCAAATAAGGCAGCGCCTGTGCTAAAACGTTTGCTGCAACAAGATCAATCGATTGGAATCGTATCCTTTTTCATGATCTGAACAAGCCCGATACCTACTATCGCCCCCAAACGATTTAAGTTTCTTTTACGAAGATTGAAGTCGATAGCAACCAACTCAGGACCAGTGTCGGGGTTAAGTGGAAAGTTCGGCGAGTTGCTGGAACCGAGAGGCTCCAAGCGTGGATTGACCCTTAGGCTGTGAAGGTGTGAACGCTCCCGTTGGCCTCGGTGTGCCATTGTGGGTTAGCAAACAGCCTGAATGGCGGAGATAAGCATGATCGATCAGAATCTAGCAAAGAACAACTTTCAGCGGCATCGCTAATCCTCTTTTCTGGCAAACTCCCTACCTTCGTTACGCGCAAGACTACGCCCTTTTGCACGTTACTTTTGCCACACCGCTAACTTTCTATTACACCTGATAAGTATCTCTTATCAACATAAAGTGAATCCGCCTTACAATGACGGCCTCTCGGACATCTATTGGAATGAAGACGCAGAATGGACCACATGAAGCCCCCTGCCCCATATCTCCCGGCCGCCTTCCCTGCCCTGTCTCAAGCCGATCAAGAGGCGCTGACGGACCTCTATATCCGCGGCACGCCGGCCAATACGCTGCGCGCTTATGAGCGCGACCTGCTCTATGTCACCGCCTGGAAGTCAGCGCGCTTCAGCGCGGCGCTGGATTGGCCTGAGAGTGAGGCCACAGCCCTGGCTTTCATTCTCGATCATGCCCGCGATCTCGGAGATGCCCCGGACACAGACATCGCACTTCAAACGGCGGAGACACTCATCGCGCAAGGGCTGCGCAAGTCCCTCGCCTGCCCGGCACCGTCGACGCTGGACCGGCGCATCGCCTCCTGGTTGACCTTTCATCGGATGAAGAACCTGACCAGCCCCTTTGGCACGCCACAAGTGAAACAGGCCCGCGCCAAGGCCCGTCGGGCCGCCGCCCGACCCCCTGCCCCGAAATCGCAGCACCCGATCACCCGGGAGGTGTTGGAACAGTTGCTCGCCACATGTCGCGGCAGCCGCCGGGATTGCCGTGACCGGGCGCTCCTGATGCTGGGTTGGGCTTCCGGGGGTCGCCGCCGGTCTGAGATCACCGGATTGATGCGCGAAGATGTGTCTATGAAAGAGTTCGACAAAAGTGGGATCGTTTGGATCTCGTTGCTGGAGACCAAAACCACAGGAAAGGGCGAGACCCCGCGGCTGGTGTTAAAGGGCCGCCCGGCGCAGGCATTGGTGCATTGGATCGAGGTTGGCGAGATCAGAGATGGGCCGCTGTTCCGCCCGATCTCCAAAGCGGATCGTGTGCTCAAGCGCCGCCTGTCCCCGGAGGCGATCTATCAGATCGTCAAACATCGCCTCCGGTTGGCCGGGTTGCCGGAGGGTTTTGCCTCGCCCCACGGGCTGCGCTCCGGCTTTCTGACCCAAGCCGCCCTCGACGGTGCCCCGATCCAGGCCGCCATGCGCCTGTCGCTGCACCGCTCCATGGCGCAGGCGCAGAAATATTATGACGATGTCGACATCACTGAAAATCCAGCGGCGGACTTGTTGGGGTGAAATGTGGTTCTTTCGCAAACTCTATTCCCAACTGTCATTCCGCCTGCGTATCTGATGGCGCGCGTTCGGATATGACAGGAGCAGACTGTGACGATCTCATTCAAAGGGGCACATTTTCCAAAAGACGTGATCTCGCACGCGGTCTTTTTCTAATTGCGCTACGGTATTTCGCACTGGGATTTCGAGGAGATCATGGCCGAACGCGGCGCTGGCCTGGATCATGCGACGCTGAGCTGTTGGGTAAGCAAATATACCGGGCTCGTGGCTGCAGCCGCGCGATGTCGAAAGCGCGCCGTGGGTCGTTCTTGGCGCATGGATGAGACTTATGTGAAAGTGAAGAGCGAATGGGTTTACCTTTATCGGGCCATCGACAAGTTCGGTAGAACGCTTGGTTTCATGCTGTGCATGCGCCGGAACAAAGCTGCGGCAACAAAATTTTTGCCAGCGCGCTCGTAGTCAACGTGCTGCCACGTAAGATCCTCATCGACAAAAGCGGGGTGAACACAGCTAGGATCAAAGCGATCAACGAGATGCCCAAAAGCTTTGGTTGCACGATCCCGACAGAGATGGTGAGGCGGAAATATCTCAATTACATCAATGAACAAGATCATCGTTTCATCAAACGTCGGATCGGGCCCATGCTGGATTTCAAGCCATTCGCTTCAGCTGCATCGGCCCTAGCCAGCATCGAACTGATAAACATGATACGGAAAGGTCAATTCACACCTGGACTCTCTCCGTTTCAGCAGTTTACCCAACTGGCAGGGTAACGAATAATGCCAAATCCGCTGATGCTGCTGTCAAAGGTAGTTGGGACAGAACCCTTCCCAACTACCTAGTTTTGAACAAGCCAAACTGCTTGTCTATGCAATAAGACCTACGGGGCGCATTACGCTTTAACGACCAATATCGTCTTCTCTCAAGCGTTCGGCTTTGCGCTCTTTTGCGCTAGACCTTTGTTCATTGTCGTAGTTGTCCACCCGCTGCTGCGACTGTGTCGAATTCTTAGTGCGCTTGTTGCGTTGCAGCCCTTTTTTCTTTTCGATTTGTTCAAGTAGCTTATTGAATGCTTCTTCGTCGATTTCACCAACAGTGTTCTGCTCAACTATGTCTCTAAGTTTGTCAGCATAGTCATCGGGTATACTACACTCACAAGCTTCATTCTCATTTTCTTTTGGATCTGGTTTGGGGTCTGGATCGTCATTCGGATCAGGTTGATCATCAGGTTCTGGATCGTTCGGCCGCTCATCTGGAGGTCCTTCACCGGAGCGTTGTTCGGAAAGCCCAATAGACGCTGTTGGTAAATCCGACAGAAGTGCAGCCAACTTGGGGCACTCTGCACCGGTCCTAGTAAGGTAGTTGCTGAAGTCAGCACGTCTTTGGATGTACTTGATCATATCCGATGTGACGGCATCGCATTCACACAGTATCTCTGGTGAACTCGAAGCTTGTCGGGCGGTTGAGACGGTACAGGCAGATGCCTCGGCTGGGCTTGCTACACTAAACTGAAACAAAACCGCAGCGGCTATTGCGGATATTCCATAGGACCGAATGCCCATAGTTATACTCCTATATACTCATTACGAACTACACCGACCATATGCACGATCAGAACCATGCGTTGTATGAACCACGCCACAGTTTGGTCATAAATACACCTTTCTCTTGGCGCATTTCCAGAGCCGTCGCGTGAGATGTGGCGTCTGAGATTCTCGCCAGCGGTGAAATCTTTAGGAAAAACAAGAATTAATTCTTCCCGGGCGGAAATCATGTTTAATTCCACTATTTTCAGAATGGATGGAAAAATGTCACAGTTTGACGATTGTTTCGCGTTGAGAAATCCAATTTGAGCAGAAACTCAGGCGGATTTGGCCAATCGCTTATTCCCAAGCCATGTTTGGGCTGACCTTGTTGCACGGATTGGCTTCCCAGATTAGTGAGCTACTCCCCAATGTTTGGACAGACTTCCGCGTAAATCAGGCTACTCTTTGTTCCTGCTGATCGGGTTGGGTCTCGTGTTTTCTCAAAAGAACAGGCACAAAATGCGACCACGGTGCCTTTGTCGACATCCTTTAACCGCTGGATTAGGCGTCTTTCCATTCCATCAAATGGATCTCACTACCAAACTTTGGGATCAAACAACTAAGTGCAGCGTTGATCCGAACCTAGCAACCCACTGCCCCGCCCAACACTGCGCCTCTGCAATGCGGACTTTTATAAGTCACGCCCGTTAGCTTACCGTTCTTACCGGTGAATGGACAACGCGGTGCGTAGGACACTTTGCTGTGAATTGGGCACTCGCAGATCGTGAAAATATTTTAAGCGCTCTACGGCTGCGGTGGCAACGTAATCGTATAGGCCGTCAATAATGTCATACTCCACGGTGTCGGATATTAGGTCTTCGATCAACCTTGCATATCCCCGGATTTTCAGCCGGTTGATTGCAGTTTTGTCTTCGAGATACTCTACTGGGAGAGCTGTCATATATCGATCAACTGCATCGGCGGGCAACATATCTCCATTGAGTGATATCGGCTGATACCAGCCAGACGCCTCCTGCGGAAATCCAATAAGATGACCACTGCCTGCGTCACCATCAGGTGCATGGTTTGATATCCAGCCGCGGGTTCCGGTTACAAATAAGGTACCACGTGCGTAGTCTCTTGGCATGATCGTCCGACAGGAAATGCCGTTCCCGGTGACAATCACATATGACGGTTTGCCATATTCCGACATCGTTGCCTTTATCGAGCGGAGCCAACGCGTATCGGCGATGGATCGCAAGGTCGCAAGCCCGTGGTAGCGATAGCTCATGCGGTCCAACATGATCTGTCGCGGCGCACCGATCGCACCACCTGCAATGAGATCTTTGATGAGCAGTATTGGGGAGAGCTTGAACCAGTCCTCCCCTACGATGACCGACTTGAACCCTGAGAATGCACGTCTTTTTACAAAATCAGAAAGCTGAAGAGGAGGCGTATCCATAACAATAGAAATGTCTTTCTTGTGCGGGATATCGTTGAGCGCCTTAAGAACGCCCCGGATCGCGTTCGTACGCACAGCAACGATAACTATATCGATGTCTTCGAAGTGCTTGGCATCCAAGGATGTGATCGTGGACAGCTCGCTGCCATCTGGTAGCGCCACAGAACGAGGATTGCGGCTGTGGATACCAGAGAGCACGACCTGGTTTCCTAAGGCCAGAATGGCCGGTAGAACTGTGAACCTGACGCGTTTTCCAGCACCCACGATAGCAATTTTTGGTGTCATAGAAGCTTAACCTTAAGTCGGTCCGCAAGGCGAATAGCCAATGCAACAATGGTGAAAGTTGGGTTGGCAAAGCCGCCGAAGGGAAAGACCGAAGAACCGGCAATGTGTAAATTGTCGATGCCATGTACCTGACACTGTACATCAACAACGGAACTCGCTGGGTCTTCGCCCATTCGGGTCGTACCCATATGGTGTGAGGAGCTGGAATACGGCAACTCATCGGTTTTCGGAGGCCGACCTGTGTCCCAGAAAAGAGTTCCAGAACCAGTGTCATCCAGAAGGGTCCGGATTTCATCATGCAGTTTTAGGACTGACTGCAATTCAGCCTCTGACGCCTTCCAGCGCACCTTTGACAATGGCTTTCCGAGAGGGTCCAACCTATCCGACAGGGTCACCCTGTTTTCAGGGTCCGGCACCATTTCGATATGGTAATTGATCCGGAACTTGCGGTCAGGCCCCCGAAGCCCCGCTTTCTTAGACACAAGAAACCACAGGTATCGGACAGCTAGGATCTTCTGCACCTTAAACAGATCGCGCAATAGTTCGACGTATAATTTGAAATGGTTCGGGCGGTGTTTGATCAACACAAGTGTTGAAAAGAGCTTGCGTATCTCAGCGGTCGGCACCACGTCCAGCGCGGCCCGCCAAACAAAGTACGAATTGACGAAGCGCCCATTCTCGCGCGTTTGAGGGGTCATGTATGACCCGGTATCCATCCTGTTTTGGCCATTCGACGGAATAGTCATGCCAAGATCGTCCGGGAAGGTCTTCCCGCGATTGAGTGTCACCGTCGCGACACTTCCGCTGGGGTGATCCATATAATAGCGACCAACGACATCGTATGTGTTTCCAATCCCGTTCTTCATCTGCCCATTTGACGCCAGCATAAGACGCGCGTTTTCGATGCCCCCCGAAGCCAGAACATATTCTCGCGCGGCCACTCGCATCGTCTTATGGCCCGGTTTGGACTGAGCTTCGAGATACGCCACCCGGGACAAGTCATCTGTCAGGACGATGTTGGTTGCTGTGCATTGCAGAAACACGGTTATCGTCTCGCTTTTTGCGATGGCCTTACCTATCGTTTGGCCAAAGTCCAACTGCCCAGTGTCAAGCCAATAGACCGAGGCTGGCTTCAAACGCGTATCCGACGCATTTATCTTGGGTATGGTTGTCCATTGCGCATAATCTTCAAGAGCAGGTCCTTTATGAATTATGGAGGCGCGCGCATAGTATGGCTGTAGGTCTTCGGGACCGATGGGCCAACCACCGTCTTTTACCCAACTTGGTCCTTGCAAATCTTCCGGCGTTACTGGCAACCACTTCCCAGACCAAGCCGTAGTTGACCCTCCGAACTGGCGAATTCGCGCATAACGCGGCACCTCGCATTCAAGGCTTTCAACGTCGGAAAATACCTGTGCAGCGTGGTTTCGATCAAGGTCACCAGTATCGAGAATCGCAACCGTCAAGCCCACGTCAGCCAGTTCATGTGCCACAGTCAGACCAGCAGCACCTGCACCGACTATGCACAAGTCTACGTCGAGCGTAGCCGGAACGTCGGAGGTGTTTTCTTGGTGCATCATGATAAGTTCGGCCCAAGTTCAACTAAAAATCGATTCTTGCCGCCATGTCCAACCTATGAAGGTATCCTGGCGCTTTGCGGATACTGCCTACCAGACTGTCTAAGCAACGTAATGCCACGGCACAAATTCGTCGAGGCGCGTGATATTGTTGCCTGCGTTCCAGGTGAAAACCCATGTGATCTAGACCTGCGGATAGATGTGGCACAGACCGGCAGCCTAGACGAAGATCCAGGCCGTGACGGCCGAGGCATAGCCCCCTCGCCCACCCTGTCCCTCAGGAACTGGTGATGCCGACCGGGAAATCTGGGCGTGGATTTGATGATTGTTGAGGCATACCTTCACGGGAGCACCCGATCATTCCCGCAAACAAGTTAAACCGCGCAATCTCGTACCCACTGCTCTGTTTGCTACAGGATATGGAAAAAACGCTTGCAAGAATCGCCACAAGCACGGCATTAATTACGGAAATAAGTGAATAAAACGGCCTAAAGCGTAATAACGCGGAGCCGAATGAGGGCAGAGATGGAGCAAGCAACTGCAGGGGTCCCCATACCGGAGGCCCAGCAATCTAGCTATAATAGGGAACGGATTGACCAGCTGGTCGGAGATCACGCCCAGCGTTTGTCAGAACGGCTGCAGGCGCATCGCGCTCAGTTGTTCCCGCCGGATGCCAGGCGATCCCTGCGCAAGTTCACGTCGGGAGAAGCGGCAGACTTGCTCGGCGTTAAGGACGCTTACCTGCGCAAACTGCATCTGGACGGGCGCGGCCCGTCACCCGAAACCCGTGCTGGGGGGCGGCGCTATTACTCACCCGAAGACATTCAGGCCTTGCGCGAATTGCTTGAAGTCGGAGCCAAAGCGCCCGGCAACTACCTGCCCGGACGGCGCGAAGGAGATCATCTGCAGGTAATCACTGTCATCAATTTCAAGGGTGGCTCTGGCAAGACCACCACCGCCGCCCATCTGGCGCAAAAAATGGCGCTGGATGGTTATAAGGTGCTAGCGATCGATCTGGATCCGCAGGCCAGCCTGTCGGCGCTGCACGGATTTCAGCCGGAATTTGACCTGCTGGACGGAGGCACGCTGCACGACGCGATCCGCTATGATGATCCGATACCGCTGCGCGACGTGATCCAAAAGACCTACTTCACCAATCTCGACATCGTACCGGGCAATCTGGACCTGATGGAGTTCGAGCACGACACCCCCCGTGCGCTCACGCAACGGGACGGTAACCTGTTTTTCACGAGGATCGGCGACGTGCTGTCCACCGTAGAACAGGAGTACGATATCGTTGTCGTCGATTGCCCCCCACAACTTGGATTCCTCACCATGGCGGCCCTGTCCGCGGCGACAGCCGTTCTGGTCACGGTACACCCGCAGATGCTCGACGTGATGTCGATGTGTCAGTTCCTGTTGATGACCTCGAACCTGTTGGGCGTGGTGGCCGAGGCCGGCGGCAACATGTCTTATGACTGGATGCGCTACGTGATTACGAGGTATGAGCCCGGCGATGGCCCTCAGAACCAGATGGTCAGCTTCATGCGCTCGATGTTTGGTGACCATGTACTAAACCATCCGGTGCTGAAATCCACCGCAATCTCTGACGCCGGGATAACCAAGCAGACCCTCTATGAGGTCGAAAAAAGTCAGTTCACTCGCGCGACCTATGAACGCGCGATGGAAAGCTTGGACGCCGTGAACGGCGAGATTGCATCCCTGGTCCAATCTGCATGGGGGCGTGGCAATGGCGCGTAAGAACCTGCTCAAGGGGTTGATGGAAGCCCCCCCTGCCCCCGTATCCGATGACGCACCTTCACGGGTTGATGTGGCCAAACCGCGCTATGGCTCGGGTGCGATCGGGGCAGTCAGCCAGTCGATCTCGGACCTGAAATCACGTTCGGTTCAGGAAATCGACCCGCGGATGATTGATGACGGTGGCCTGCGCGACCGTCTGGAGGAAACCACCGGTTTGGCTGAGCTGGCCGAGTCAATCCGGGAGTACGGTCAGCAGGTGCCAGTGCTGCTGCGGCCCAATCCGAATGATGGGGAACGGTTTCAGGTCGTTTATGGTCGCCGTCGGGTGGCCGCACTGCGCGAGTTGGGGCTGCCGGTCAAAGCCTTAATCAGGGTATTGGACGACCGTGCCGTCATTTTGGCTCAGGGTCAGGAAAACAGCGCGCGGCGTGATCTGAGTTTTATCGAAAAGGTCAACTTCGCCCGCCAGATGCAGGATATGGGTTATGAGCGCAAGGTGATTTGCGACGCGCTTCATGTGGACAAAACATTGATATCAAGAATGCTGTCCGTATCCGATCGCATCCCCGAGCCAGTGATCCAGGCCATCGGGGCCGCCCCGTCGATAGGTAGGGATCGTTGGCTGAAGCTGGCTGACCTACTGCCGCAAGATCAGATGCAAAACGTGATCGATGCTGCACAGGGCGACACATCCGATGACCGTTTCGAGGCAGTTCTGACCGCCCTCACCCCACACAAGCCCCCTGCTCCGCGCACCGATGTGCTGCTGAGATGCGCAGATGGTACTGCATTAGGTCAGATGCGCCGCAATGGTGCCAAAGCCGTGCTGACGCTTGATACCAAAGCGACCAGAGGATTCGAGAACTGGCTGGTCGAAAACATCGCAGATATTCACCACCGGTGGAAAACCGACAAGGATGAATAACCCCGCAACCGCGGGATAATCGTGGAGCAGCGACAAGGAGGCACGAACAGGCAGGACGAAAAGAAAAGACCCCTCAGAACCGAAGTTCCAAGAGGCCTGAATTGGTGATTTAGCACCTCCGATTTTATGGCTTTGAGTTGACAGCTGTCAACTGGCGTCGAGCCCGGCGGGTGAAAAAGTTTTGTCTCGTGACAGCAAATGGAACACATTACAACAACGCCTTTTGGGCGGCCGGTAACGGCTGGACTGATCAAACAGGTGGCGGCTATGCAGACCGCACCCGAGATATCGCATATCGACAAATGGGAACTGCTGCGCAATCTTTGCACCGCCCGCCGCGCCTTTGGCGTGACCGATCGGGATCTGGCGGTGCTAAACGCGCTGGTTTCTTTTCACCCGAACATGGCGCTGTCAGATGACGACAGCCTGATTGTCTTTCCATCAAATGCAGCCTTGTCAAACCGTGCGCATGGCATGGCCGAAAGCACGCTGCGTCGTCATTTGGTAGCACTGGTGCGTGCAGGGCTGATTGCACGCCACGACAGCCCCAACGGCAAGCGTTACGCCCGGCGTGACGTCGACGGAGAGATTACCTGCGCGTTTGGCTTTGATCTGCGGCCGTTGCTCCAGCACGCTGTGCAGATTAACGTTGCCGCCCAAGAAGCCCGCGCCGCTCAGGCGCAATTGGAGGCTGCTCGAGAGAAGCTGTCCTTACTTAAGCGCGACGCTCTAAAACTGGCGCTCTATGGACAGGAAATCGCCCTTCCTGGCGACTGGGACGCACTTCTGGCCGATCTGCTGGAGGTTCACAAGCAGATGCGCCGCAAGCTGGGCCTTGAAGCGCTGTCCGAGTTGGAACGCCGGACCTCGGACATCCTCGGAAACATCCGCGCCTTGCTTACCTTGGAAACAGAAAAAATGAGCGGCAATGACGACGATTCCGGGCGGCACTATCATAATTCAAAACCAGATAACCTTGAATCTGAACATTGCCCTGAAAGGGATAACGGCGAAGGCGGCCCGGTTGGTTCTTCTGAACCGGATCGGGAACTGCCAAGGGTGCCCCTGCCACTGATCCTGAAGGCATGCCCTGATATCCTACCTTATTGCGAACGCGAACCGCGCGAATGGTGTGATCTGGTGATAGCCGCCAGCTATGTGCGCGGAATGATGGGGATCAGTCCCTCGGCCTGGCAGGAAGCTCAAGAGGTGATGGGCCCGGAAACCGCCGCTGTAACCGTCGTCTGCATTCTGCAAAGGTTTGGCAACATCAACAGCCCCGGCGGGTATCTGCGGGCCCTGACGGGAAAGGCGGTGGTCGGAGAGTTCTCTCCCGGACCGATGGTGATGGCCCTGCTGAACGGTGTGAACCGTGCTGCAGCCTGAATGTTTTCGTGTCAGACGATAGTTTTTTCAGAGTCTACCAGAGGCAACCGGTTCGAGTTGACAGCTGTCAACTTAAAGGCTGGTCCGGCTCAATTCGGAAAGGAAGCGAGATGCTTATACACCGTCACGGGCTCTCTCGGCGGCGGCCAACTCATCCCGGCGCCAGGCTCCAAGGAGCAGGCGTTTGAAACCAGCGTAAGTCGCATCAAAGGCCTGACGTCCCTGCGCGTAAGCCTCGCGGTTGAAATCCCGGTAGTCAGTCTCGTAGACGCTCGTGACTTGTTCGTCTGTCTGCCCAATAAGCGGCGTGAAATCCTGACGGTAAGGGGAAAGCACCGTCCCGAGATGGCCCTGCATGAGGGCGGCGGTTTCCGCTTGTCTGCTGCTGTCAAAACGAGTGATCACTGCGCGCACGGCGTCCCAGTTAAATCTCAGGCCCGTATGTCCCAGCGCCTGGGCGGCGATATTCTCGGTCTCTTCAATCGAAGCAAAAGTCGTATGCAGCATGTCAAAAAATCGACCGGTGGCTTCAAACTCAAGGAACGAGGCACCCGTGGGTACCAGCAGGATGTCGCCGGCGGCCAGCGCGCTAATCGTCAGATTCCCCAGAGAGGAGGGCGTATCCAGGACTACAAGATCGTACTCCTGCAGTATCCCATCTGCGTCCAACCGATCGGACAGCGCATCCCACAGCTTCCATGTCCGCGCCTGGGTGCGCCAGATTGGTGCCTGGAATTCAACCCAATACAAATCCAACTGTGCGCCCAAAAGATCAATGTTTGGCCAGTGGGTGCGCTGCACCACATCTTGGGCTGTCATTTCTATGGCTTGGGCAACGGTGCCATCAAGGGGAAGGGGAGGTTCACCCCGATCCAGACGCGACTGGTTGTCCCGCCGCAAGTGATCACCGTAATGGCGAGCAAACAGAGGAAAGACGGTTTCCCATTTGTCTTTGATTTGCCCGCCGAAGATCGAAGACATTGATCCCTGACTATCAAGATCAATGATCAACACCTTGTAACCATCCAGAGCAGCTGACATCGCCAAATGAGCCGCCATTGAGGTTTTGCCCACACCACCTTTGAAATTGGCTACGGTCACGATCTTGGCAGGCAAACCGGGGGGGCGATAGGGTAGGTAGTCGCGATGCTTGCTGCCTTCCGCCGCGAAGTGATTTCGCAAATGTAGCACCTCATCGAGCGTGAACCATTTGGCACCGCCTTCGGTTTCCGTCAGACCTTGTGGCAACTCGGGGTTCTGGCGCAGCACCCGGCGGAAATGGGCCGGGGCCACGGGGATGAGATATTTGGTGATCTCCCATGTCGAGAAGCGGCGCAGGGTTTTCTGATCGGTTGTATTCTGCCTGTAGGCAGTAAGAATATCCCGACCATTCCGGCATGTTTTTGCAATTCCTGCGAGATCTTCTGTGCTGATCGGCGCCTCCATACTTGCCAGCGCATCATCTGATGAAATGCCTAGATAGGGGACTTGGCCGTTATTGCCCATCAATGCCTCCATGTATCATGTTTTCTGCCTGATTACACAAAATATGTAGCATGGATGATTTTTTGTACACTCCCTTATTTTTTCTATGAAAATAGGGACATCCCTTGCCAAATCGCGGTTTTGGTCAGTTTCTTGCCTGCTTATGGTGTTAAAATTTTGTTATTTGTAGTTAAGGTAAAAAACTACCTTTATAAGGTATTGAATAAAAACATTTATTTATGGTTTTTGTATTCAGAATGACTCTAAAACCCCGATAAAACGACTCTGAACCCCCGAAGGGCTGACTCTGAACCCCCGATTTGTGCGGGTAAAAGACTATACCTGAGCTCACCCTGTGGATAACTTGGGTGTCAATGAAACGACGAATCCATTTTAGGGGAGCCGAGCAGTCCTTCCCCGACCAAAAAATGTAAGTAATGCATAGTCCGGCAAGCCGGCGGATGGAGAGGCAGATGACGACAGGCATACCGGCGGCAGGCCCGGGCGATTTCTTTGTATGTGACTTCTTTGCGGCTAGTCCAAAACATGATCTGGCTTCACTGGAGCATCCGCTCTTTTCACTGGCTACGCGCCCAGATAGGCGCATTCTGAACTATACTCACAATGATGTGGCAGTGACTGTGACACCCTCGGTGAAAGGGCGGGCCACGATCTTTGATGCCGACATTCTGATCTTTTGTATCAGCCAACTGATGGCGGCGCTGAACGCGGGTCGTGCTGTATCGCGGCAGCTCACGCTTACAGCGCATGACTTGCTGCTTGCCACCGGTCGTGAAACCAGCGGAGATGCCTACCGCCGCTTGAAAGAGGCCTTTGAGCGGCTCGCGGGAACTCGCATCACGACCAATATAGTCACAGGTGAGCGCGAGATCACGACAGGTTTTGGCCTGATTGAACGCTGGGAAATCGTACGCAAAACCCGGGCAGGGCGCATGGTTTCGGTATCTGTCACGTTAAGCGAGTGGATCTATGAGGCGGTGCTGGCGCGTTCGGTTCTGACGCTGAGCCGGGCGTATTTTACGCTCCGCCGTCCGTTGGAGAGGCGGTTGTACGCGCTAGCGCGCAAACACTGCGGTCAGCAATCAGGCTGGCGCGTCTCATTGGAGGTGCTGCTGAAGAAGTCGGGTTCCGCCAGCCCGCGGCGCGTCTTCCGCGCTATGGTGCGCGATATCATCGCCACCGACAATCTGCCGGACTACAAGCTGGAAGAAGAACCCGGCGACATCATCTCTGTCACGCGTCGCGATACGGTGGTGGATGAAGGCGGCAGGCTGTCGCTGACCCCCGAGACGCTGGATGAAGCCCGCAGGCTGGCCCCCGGTGCGGACATCTACGCGCTGGAAGCCGAATGGCAGGCCTTCGCCGCTCGCACCCCTCCGCGAAACGCCGACAAGGCGTTTCTGGGGTGGGTTGCCAGAAAAATGAACTAGGCGCTCCTTACCCCAGCCTCATGCGATGCCCGCTTTCACGAGGTGCTCAAAATAATCGATCGTGGGGACAAGGCCTTCGCGAAGGGGGACTTTAGGTTCCCAGTCGAGGTGTTTTTTGGCCAGCGTGATATCGGGTTGGCGCTGTTTGGGATCGTCTTGCGGCAGGGGTTTGTGAACGATTTTGGACTTGGTGCCCGTCAGCTCAATAATCGCTTCTGCCAGTTCCAGCATTGAGAACTCGCCTGGATTGCCGGTATTGATTGGGCCCGTCACATCGTCTGGCGTGGCCATCAGGCGGATAAAGGCCTCGATCAGATCATCGCAATAGCAGAACGAGCGTGTCTGCTGACCGTCTCCGAAAATGGTAATATCTTCGTTCTTGAGCGCCTGCATGATGAAGTTCGAGACCACACGCCCGTCATGAGGATGCATACGCGGCCCGTAGGTGTTAAAAATCCGGGCGACCTTGATGCGCAATTTGTGCTGTCGGTAGTAATCAAAGAACAGGGTCTCGGCGCAGCGTTTGCCTTCGTCATAACACGAGCGGACGCCTATCGGGTTCACATTGCCCCAATAGCTTTCAGGCTGGGGGTGGATATCGGGATCGCCATACACTTCGGATGTGGAGGCCTGCATGATCTTCGCCCCCACACGCTTGGCCAAGCCTAGCATGTTGATCGCACCATGCACCGACGTCTTGGTCGTCTGGACCGGATCGTGCTGATAATGGATCGGTGAAGCAGGGCATGCCAGATTGTAAATCTCATCCACCTCCACATAAAGCGGAAAGGTCACGTCGTGGCGCATCAACTCGAAATTGGGTGCGTTCATGAGATGGCTGACATTGCCGCGCCGTCCGGTGAAATAGTTGTCGACACACAGGACCTCATGACCGGCCTTGACCAGGCGATCACACAGATGGCTGCCCAGAAATCCAGCACCGCCGGTAACCATGATGCGTTTGGAAGTAGGATTGCTAATACTTGTATCACTCATAAGCGGTCGCCCTGGGAAAAGTGTTGTTTCACCGCCTTAACATAGATTCTCGTTTGGTCACGCTGCAATTCCGGGTAACCTAGTCCGACTGGTCCGGTTTGATAGCGAGCGCATGACAGTCCTGTGATTTATCTGAGCTATGGTTTCCCAAGGCTCTGTGCGGTGCGTATTTGTTTTAGCCGGATACCTGGTGTCATTTGCCACGGCTTTCGATAATAAGTTTGGAGTGTCAAAATTTTTCGGTGTGCTTCGTACAAATTTTTGTTCAGACTGCGGTTTGTTGGCGGTTTTGTAAAAGGTTGGATTATGTTTTGGGAGGGTCGAAACGGTGCTGGCGCGCGCGCCATGCCTAGAGCAACCTTCAGGCCGACTTTTACTGATACCGGCGAAGGAAAAGGTCCGGCCCTCCCATGACGACACCTTCCGTTCCAGACCCTCAAAACCTCAGGGTTGCGTTTATTCTGCTGGGAGATCGCAACAAGGCCAGCTCGCGTGTGCGTGGCTATTGGATCGGCGAAGAACTCGAGACGTTGGGCTATCGTGTTTCCTACCATCACGCGCCGCGCCGGCGAGACTACCTGCGGATGTTGGCGGTTACGATGCAGCACGATGTCCTAATTTTCCAGAAGCAGTATTCTCGCTATGATATTGCCTTGTTGCGCATGGCTAAGCTTATGGGCAAGCGAGTGTTTTTCGATATCGATGATGCGCCCTCGCGGGCAGAGCGTAAGGTGTCGCAACGCAATGCGGCAACCATGATGCGCGATGCGCACGGTGTTTTTGCCGGCAGCCGCAATCTGGAAACTTTGGTTCAAGAGGCGGGTGGTAGGGCGCATTTCGTCCCCTCGGGCATTCGCCTGGATCAGTACAGGGCACGCACTGCAGGTGACGCGGGACAAGTGTGTCTGGGCTGGATCGGCAACGGCGCCCATTATGTCGAAGATCTGACCTCGATTCTTGAAGCACCGCTGCGCAGTCTTGCCGCGAAACACGACATCCGCCTTAAAATTGTCGGTGCCTGCGGCGAACCAAAACTGGCTGAGGTCTTTGGTGATATTGACGGGCTGGTACTCGATCTAGTGGATGAAGTGAACTGGTCTGATCCCGAGGCGGTAGCAGCTGCAGTGGCCGATTTCGACATTGGCCTCTATCCGCTTATTGATAACCCGTTCAACATCTATAAATGCGCGTTCAAGGCTCTGGAATATATGGCCACATCCATTCCTGTAGTGGCAAGCAGGGTAGGGGCCAATGGTGATGTGATCACCGATGGATTGGATGGTTTTTTGGTTTCCTCAGACAAGGAATGGACCGCTAGCCTGTCCCGGCTGATAGCGGATGAGGGCGAGAGACGAAACTTTGGTACGCATGGTAGGGCCAAGATAGAAGGGCATTACAGCACAAAAGCTCTGGCCCACCAGATATCAGTCATTTTTAGAATCGGAAAGATATAGGTTTGAAAAGACTATCCATAAATGAACTTCAACCCAGCCTTCTATGCTTGGAGTGCGGCGGAGAATTAACGCTTTCTGCCAGCGGGGTATTGGTGTGTGGCGATTGTGGGAACGAGAGCATCAACTGCAATTCAATCCCGGTTCTGATGAGTAATACCAACGATCTTTTTCCACGATCCGCCTATAAAACGGAAACCGGAGGAAGGGGTCCAGCGGCCCAGAAAAAGACTTTGCGAACAAGGATCAAGAATATCGTTCCATCACGCTCACTTAACTTGGCGCGTGAACGGATGTTCGGAACGATTGCCAAAGATTATGGCCAATCAGGTAGGGTGGTTTTGGTTGTCGGCTGCGGCAATCAGGAAGCACAACTAAAAAAGCATTTTTTGGATGATGACACGGTTTTCGTTTTCTGCGATGTCGACAAGGGCGCAAGTGCGGATATCTTCTGCGATGCTCACGAGCTCCCGTTTAAATCCGGAAGCTTTGATGGAATCATTACAACAGCAGTCATGGAGCATGTAATCCGCCCGGACCAAGTCGCTGAAGAAATGCATCGTGTGCTCAAAGATGATGGGTTTATCTACTCAGAGATACCGTTTCTGCAAGGTGTTCATGAAGGGGCCTATGATTTTACACGTTATACTTTATCTGGTCATCGACGGCTTTATGAAAAATTTGCAGAGATCGAGACCGGGATGGTCGCTGGGCCAGGTACAAATCTCAATTGGCAAATTGTTGATTTCGTCAGAATGCTCTCACAGAATGCCCGAATCTCCAGCGGGCTGGCTTTGATTGCACGAACACTTTTTTTCTGGGTCAAGTATGCGGACCATATCTTTAAGCATAATCGAAAAGCCCTGGATGCAGCATCTTGTACATATTTTTATGGCAAGCGTCAGCAGCAGGCATGCGACCCTTCAGATGTCGTGGCTCGGTACGGTGTTTCGGGCTTTAGTCATACATGATGACAGATTTTCAATCGGAGACGTCAGCTTGTTTTGATAGGCCCATCAGAGTCGCTTTCGGCTCCGTGCCTAAAGACAGTGGGACCTTCACGTTTTACCGCAATATGCGCCCCGCTCTCGCGGCGCGGGGGGTTTCGCTTTATTGTGTGACCGTAGGAAAGCCGCAAGCACAGCTCTGGGAAGACGCCTATGTGGATGACGGCTGTGTTCAATTGGCCCCGGCTTCTCTGAGTATGAAACGGCAGGCGCAGGTTTTCACGAAGTGGTGCGCAGACAACGATATAGACTGTGTCATGGCGATAAACTCCGAAGGTATATTGTCTGCAATCCCGCATTTACCCACACATATGCGGGTTTTTTCGCGTTGCGCTAATGCGTTTGATCACGGCTATCGCATCACTATGTCAGGCCGGGAGCGTTTGGCCCGGATCATAGCCCTAACTCCGCGATTACGTGATGACCTCGTCGCCGATTACGACGCTGACCCCGCGAAAGTTGCGCTTATTCCCAACGGCATCGATGCGGCCAAGTTCGAGGCCGCAGCTCAATCTGAGCGTGGCACTGGCGCGCAACTGGAACTGGGGTTTCTGGGTCGTCTCGAGCATAACCAGAAGGGGGTGATGTATCTGCCCGCCATTGCTGATGCGCTCAGAGCGGGAGGGGTGCCGTTCCGATTGCGGATTGCGGGCAAAGGCGTGGACCGGGCGCGGCTGCAAGAGGCGATGGCCTCACATCTGGCCGAGGGCCGCGTTGAATTTATGGGAGCGCTCACCCCTGCGGAGATACCGCAATTTTTGGGCAAGACTGATATCTATCTCTTCACCTCGCATTTTGAAGGCTGTCCGAACGCTCTTCTAGAAGCGATGATGGCCGGATGCGTGCCGGTTTGTGGTCGGATCGTAGGCATTACCGATTTCCTGGTTGAGACAGGACGCACGGGGTTTATCGAGGAACTGGGGGACGCGGAGGGTTTTGCCAGCGCCATCGTGGCCCTGCACCGTGATCGAGCGAAGCTCGCGGCGCTTAGCCGGGCTGTGGGTGCTGAAGCGCGGGCGCGGTATACAAATGAGGTTGCTGCCGATGCTTATGCCGCCCTGATCCATGATGTGATGTCGGAATCCGCACCGGACTGGACACCCCGCCCGTGGTGCGCGTTCAGGCCCGACCCCAATTTTCCTGGTTACTGGCGACACCGAATACCGACGGGGCTGAAGGATTTTTTGCGGAAATTCAGGTGATGACATATATTCGGTTTTTTCAGAGGTTTATTGATGTTCACACAGCCAAACTTTTTCGTCATCGGCGGCATGCGATGCGGGTCTACAAGTCTGAACCTGATGCTCGAACAGCATCCGGATATCTACATGTCCCCAATCAAGGAACCAGAATACTATCTGGCTGAAGCATTTCGCAATATTAAAGACCCGTCACCCGAAGACAGGGATTTCCTGGAGACATTCTTGAAAAAGGGAAAATACCGGACAGGTGAGACCTATCAAAGCCTGTTTCAGAATGTGAGGGGGGCAAAAATTGTGGGCGAAGCCTCACATTATATCTACCATCCTGATACCGCGGCTGAAATTTTCAAAGATTGTCCTGAGGCGCGCATTCTGATCTGTCTGCGCAACCCAGTGGATCGCCTTTTCTCCGAGTATCTTCTGTTTTTGCGCGATGGAACTGAGACCGGCAATTTTGCTGATTACGTTGCACGTTATGCGTCGGATTATTTGGACAAAAAGATCCTGAGTAAGATCAACGTTCCAAAACTGAACAAGGGGCTTCAAGCCGAGTTGCTTGCACCTTGGATCGCTCAATTCGGGCGGGGTCGGATCAAGCTGGTGTTGTTTGATGATCTAAACCGCGCTCCCGCGGAAACAATGATGGATATTTTTGGTTGGCTGAAGATCGATGACAGCTTTGTCGTTCGTGAAATTCATGCACAAAAAGGCGGCGCTGCAAAAGCAAAGTGGATGATCCGGGCGCTGAATTCAAAGCACGCAAGATTGAAGAGAATAAAGGCTCTGATACCTAAATCGGCCAAAGTGAAAGTGCGGTCTTTGATTTTCTCTAAAACTCTGGAGCGCCCGGAAATGGACGCGCAAACAAAGGCATTTCTAGCGCAATTCTACCGAGACGATATCGAGAAGCTATCTAATATTGTCGGTAAGGATCTGTCTGAGTGGTGCAATACAACGTAGAGACACGAAGAAACAAGAAAGACAGTGAAGATATCGTGAGAGTTGTGCAGATTATAAATAGTTTCGGCTATCATGGGGGGGGAGCAGAGCGGCTTGTTAAGGATCTTCACCTGGATTTGCTTGCATCTGGTGTCGATGCGCATCTCGTCGCGCTGGAACGTTGCGAGACAGCCGGGCTGCGCAATGCCGTATCTTTGGGGGTTTCGAGCCCTTACAAGCCAGGGGGCATTCTGGCTTTGCGCAAATACCTGCGCGCGATGACCCCGCAGCCCGATGTTGTGCATGCACACCTCTTTCCAACCAGCGCTTGGGTTGCCGGTCTCAGAAAGAGCGGTGCAATCCGCTGTCCGGTGATTTTTACGGAACATAGTACATCCAACAACCGCCGCGGATCCTTTGTGGGGAGGATTGTCGACCCGCTGATTTATAAACAGTTCGAAAAAATTTATTGTATCAGTGATGGTACGCTGGAAAGCTTGGTGGCCGCTTATCCGACTTTGTCGAACAAAGCAGAGGTCATTCTGAACGGCGCCAATCTGAGATTTGATGATTTCACTAAGCGGACCACCTCAGATCGAGTCAAAATCGTTTCTGTGGGCGGCTTGCGCCAAGCAAAGAATTATTCGGCGGCAATTATGGCCCTTGCGTTGATACCTGAAAACAAGTGCGATTACAGTATTGTCGGTGATGGTGACCTAAGGGCTGATCTGGAAGCTAGGGCGGCGACCGTAAAAACGCCAGTGCGCTTTGAGGGGCATGTCACCGATGTAAGCCCGTTTTTGCAGGAGGCGGATATTTTTTTGATGACGTCACTTTGGGAAGGGTTCGGTCTGGCTGCAGTTGAAGGGATGAATGCCGGATTGCCCGTAGTTGCGTCCGACATTGCAGGATTGCGCGAGGTTGTGGGAACCGACGGGGAGTGTGCTCTGCTTGTGCCGCCAACAGAACCACGGGCGATTGCAGGGGCCTTGATGGAACTGATTGACGATGAGCAGAAACGGCAGAACATGGGAGAGGCTGGTTTCCGTCGTGCTGAATCTTTTGACAAGCGACTGATGTCCGAGAAATATATTGCGGCTTATCATGCCGCAGCGCGGTAGAGCGGCCATGCTTAAGCAGTATTCCCACGGTACAATAGCAATGGCGGTTTTTGTTTTTATGCTGACTGCCGTTCCCAAGATGAATGTCCGGGTGGGTCCTGTACCGCTGTATTTCATTGATATTATTATTGTTCTGATTGTCTATTACGCCAGCCGGCGACACGGTTTTGGGCCTGGTGGCAGACCATTCCAGTGGATTATTCTGGCCCTGTTTTCCTTCACGATTATCGGGGAATTTGTGGGCTTCATTTATACTGGCTCAATCTTTGAGCATGTTTATCAGGCGGCGCGTATGACACTCGCATTTTTAGTCTTTTATGCGACCGGACAGCTTATCAGAACGCCCGAAGATCTTGAGCTTGTGATCAAGGCAGCCGCGCTTGGGGTGATTGTCACGGCCTCACTGATGATTTTGACTTCCCTCCCACAAACTCGAAATTTCGTAGTACGGTTTGTCTTGGAAAATACCTTCCTTGATCCTGCGGGGCGGCAGGTAGCCGCATCCTACCTGGATTCGGGTGACACCGGGGTGCGGGGGCGGACGTTGGTGGGGGTCTCCATTTTGGGGGCCAGTTTCATTAATCTGTCGTGGCCACTTGCTGCCCTGCTCTACAGTTGGCCCAAACCGATTGGGCGCTGGCGAACCGTGGCGATGATCGCGTGTTTTCTGGCCCCCATGGGTGTGTTGATGAGCTATTCCCGGGGGCCGATCCTGGGAGCCATACTAATTGTTCTTTTCACAGTGTTTCTCGGCCTCAATAGAATTAAGAAGGGCATCCTTCGACCTGTCGGATTTGGAATCCTTTTGGTCATGATGGTCGGCGTCAATTCTGAGGTTTTCTTTTTTGACCGTCTGACTAACCGATCTGCGGCGATCTTTGAAAATCCTCTTGAAGACGAGCGCGAATCCGAACGCCTGCTTGCCTATGTAGAACCGTTTGAACACATCTTTGAACATCCTTCGTTTCTTGTAGCGGGGCAGGGTATTGCCATCCTGAAGTCCAATGCGGTCGTGCCTGAGGTTGCAGGTAAAGCCAATCACGC
This sequence comes from Ruegeria sp. K3, assembly GCF_056531845.1. Taxonomy (NCBI): domain Bacteria; kingdom Pseudomonadati; phylum Pseudomonadota; class Alphaproteobacteria; order Rhodobacterales; family Roseobacteraceae; genus Ruegeria; species Ruegeria sp. K3. Next base: position 58,626 of record NZ_JBQFMM010000017.1, read on the forward strand.
GCTGTTTGCTGTGTCTTATTATGCAAACGGAATGGGCGCAGCGCTGCTCCATATGTTCCTGTTGGCGAGTGCGTTCTTTTATGCACTCAAACATGTGAAGGGCAGGCGTTCAGGCATTGGTCAGTATTTCAGTCAGGCTTTATTGGCCTCTGTGGTTGGAATAGCCCCGTGGGCAATTTTTGGTCACGCTATGGTGTCCCAGCCACGCGGGGCTATGATGTTCTATTTTATTTTTGGCTTGCTAGCCGCGCTCAGGCATTTCCCGGTTTATTCGAATACCTCAACAGACAAGGAGACAGGACATGCCTACGGTCGTCATATTACTGTCTGACAAACGCTCTGGCTCAACCATGCTGCAGGATGAGCTGTGCAAACACTCGGGCATCCGTCATGTCGACTATTCGCCCCATACGTATTTTGAGACCCATCATTGGCTGAAGGCGTCCGTGGTTCTGAACCGGCCTGACATGCTCTATTCGGGTTTCAAGCCATATGCTGGTTATGGCTCACGCGAGAATGCGCGCACTTATCTGATCGATACGCTCAAGGGCAATATGCCTGATTATGAGCCTCCGGAGAATGACACGGAACTGATTTTTGAAGGCTGGGACGCGTTGTGCAAGACCTTTGCCCAGCCGGTTTTCTTTGAGAAATCACCACAAATCCTTGCAGAATGGTGCGCTCTCAGCTTGCTATTGGAATGGGTAGACCGCACGGAGATGGATGTGAAGATCATCGGTCTCGTGCGCAATCCACTGGCGGTCCAATATTCTGCTCATGAATTGTTTTCGACCAATGCAGAGAGGCGCCAGTTCGGTTGGCTTAATATCCAGCGCAACCTTTTGAGCATCCAGTCCATGTTACCACCGGAGACGTTCAAGTTGGTGCGCTACGAGGACATTATCGCGGATCCGAAACAGGGTTTGGCGGATCTGTGTGAGTTTGTTGGCGTCGAATACGAGGACGAGATCGGCTCTGCGGTTCATACCTCCTCGAAGGAGAAATGGATGGCCAACGAGAATTACACGCTGCAGCTTGACCACTCGGTCAGTCAGATTGCCAAGGCCTTCGGCTATCAGGATCTGGAACTGATCAATCCGCACAAACCGACGGCAGCCACTATTGCCGCCATGCAGCCCGATCTGAAGACCCGTATCAAAAAACGCATGGTCCGCATGCGCGACCGGGTGGTCCGACCTGTTTATCTGAAACTCAAAGCGCCGCGGGCTACAAAAAAATGAATAATACCAAATGTCCAAGTCTTGGAGTTGTCTCGATCTCTTATAACGAAGAACGGGACATCGGTGGCTTTCTGGAAAATCTCGCCCATTGGGTCGATGAGATCGTTATCGTGGATGACGGCTCAACTGACCGAACCGAAGAGATTGCGAACGCCTATGGCAACAAGGTCAAATTCCTCAAAAGTCCGCGCGAGGAAGGCGAATACTTCAGTCATCAGCGCAACAAGGGGATTGATGCAGCCTCCAGCGATTGGTTGCTGCATATGGATATTGATGAGCGCGTCAGCCCAGAACTTGCCAAAGAAATCCATGAAGGCATTACCGATATGGGAAAGGATGGCTACCGCTATAGGCGGCTGAACTATTTCATGCACCGTCCCATGAAGGGTGGTGGTTGGCGGGACTGGAATTTGGTCCATCTGGCGCGGCGGGACAAATTCCGCTTCGGTGGCATGTTCCACGAAAGTTGCCTGATAGATGCGCCCGCCGAGCGAATTGGTCAGTTGAAAGGGCTGATGATCCATTTCAACGAAGACAATTTTGAAAAGCGCATCCGCAAAAGTGCAACCTATCTGGAAGAGGTTACCAAAGGCGTCGAAAGTCGTGGCCGCCCGGTCAAATGGATTGATGTAGTGGGGCGCCCGTTCGCGGAATTTGTCCGCAAATATCTGGTAAAGCGCGGGTTTCTGGATGGTACGCCGGGCTTTATCTCGGCCGCACATTCAGCCACAGCAATTTTCAGGGCGAATGCGGTTGTCTGGGATCGGCAGAACGCGATCGCACGGGAGCAACTTGATAAAGACCTTAATGAGATGTGGGCGGGTACGTCTGTTTTGACAGCGGCATCGGACCCGCAAAAACCTGCCGCCGAATGACTTTGGCCCCGCATATCCTGTTCCACCGACCGACATTATGGAGTTCGGACATCCAGTGCTCGACCAAGGTTCTGGCCCGGTTGTTTGGGCAGCGCGGGTTTGATGTGAGCTATCTGGAAAACCCGCTTGATCCAGTGCACCTCTTGCGCGGAAAGGGCTATGTGCAGGAGTGGAAGAAGGCTCCGTACACAGACAGAAGGGTGCGGGTCCTGAATTTGGCCACGCCCGTGCCGGTTCGTGATGTCTGGCCCCTGAACACCTCCAACGCGTCTTATTTGAAATATAGACTTATGATGCCGTCGCTCCGGACTTGCGTAACCGGGCAGGGGAGATCTGAACCCGACCTCATATGGACTACCGTGCCGGGCAGCGTTGCGGCGTTGAAAAAGATTTTTCCCCAAGCACGGGTCATCTTTCATGTCGTGGATTACTATCCGGCTTTTCGGGGTGCAGCGGTTGTACCGCTGGAGCGTCGGGATTATGCGCAGGCGGACGCAGTCTACGTTATTGGCACAAGCCTGCAAACTTATCTGGTAGAAGATCTGGGCATTCCTGCCGCCAAGGTGACGGTCTTGGGGCAGGGGGCCGAGCTGGAAATCTATCGCACTGAAATTGCCGCCCCGGATGAGATCGCGCATCTGCCCCACCCCCGAGCTGTCTGGTGCGGTGTGCTGGCAAAGGGCGACCCGGGCCTTTTTGGGGCGCTTGCCAAAGAAATGGGGGCACGAGGTGGATCATTGATACTGATCGGTCCACAGGCGCAATGGGCGCACGATCTGGCGAACCAGATGCCCAGCACGGTCTCGCTTTTGGGTCCGAAAGCTCCGCCCGATTTACCCGCATACCTCAAGGCTGCAGATATCGGCGTGATGCTCTATGACCGCGGGCGGCAAGAGGTTTATCGCGGACAAAACCCGCTCAAACTTTATGAGTATACCGCTGCCGGCCTTCCCGTGCTCTCAACCGCCCATGATGAATTCGATGCGCTACACCCGCCTGTAACGCAGATCGGAACAGAAGCAGACATTGCGCCTGCGATTGAGGTTATCATGGCTGACACGGACAATCAGAAAGCCGCAGTATCTGCATTTTCCGCCCGACACAGCTGGCAGGCGAAGGTGGACACGATCATAAAGCGATTTTTTCCGGATATTTCAAATCAGCAGCAGAGGCATAGCGTGCAGTGTTAAATGTTGCCTATTTTTCAAACCAGTTTGCGACATCTCAAGGGCATGGCATCACCCGTTACGCGCATGAAATGTATAAGGGGTTGTGCAAGCTCGATGATCTTGCCATCCGGCCCGTGGCGGCTTGGTCCTCGTTGTCGCCCGAAAAACTGTCTGCCCTGCAGGCGGATACAGGGCTTGAATTGGTTAAATTGGGGCGCAGACTGACACCGTTGGCCTGGCATTATCTCGATATGCCTACATTGGAGCGGTTGATTGGCGGGCCCGTGGATGTGGTCCATGCGGTCTCGTTGGGATATGCGATTGCCACGCGGAAACCTTACGTGGTGACGGTTCATGATCTGGGGCCACTTACACATCCAGAGTATTTCACCAATACCAAGCCCTGGATCATGGAGAAAAGCCTGCGGCAGGCCGAAGCCCGTGCCGACGCGATCGTCTGCGTTTCGCAGTCCACAGCAGACGAGGTTGAGGGCTATCTTGGTGCTCATGTCGCCGATCGCATCCGCGTGATCAAAGAGGGGGTTTCTCCGGAATTCTTCGTGCCAAGCGATATGGCCTGCCTGGCGGGTTTGAATCTTCCACCGGATGATGTGCCCGTCATTCTGACGGCAGGCAAGATCAGCCCGCGCAAGAATGTACAGGGTGTTCTACGCGCGCTCAAGCAGGTGCAAGATACGATTGACCATCATCTGGTTCTGGTTGGTGGTGCGGGGTGGGAAACCGAAACCGTGCTCAGAGAACTGGATGACGGTAGCCTGATGAACCGCGTTCACCTGCTGGATTATGTGACCGACGAACAGCTCCGGGCATTATATCGGCGGGCGTCGCTCTATATCCACCCTTCGCTCTATGAGGGTTTTGGGCTGACAGTGCTCGAGGCAATGGCCTCGGGCGTGCCGGTGATCACATCGAACACGTCATCCCTGCCGGAAGTGGCTGGAGATGCGGGTCTGCTTGTTGACCCAGAAAACGTTGCCGAGATTGCACAGGCCATATATTCCATCTGCACGGATACGGCCCAGCGAGAGGCAAAAATTGCGGAAGGCCTGGAACGTGCGGGCCTTTTCTCATGGGATGAGTGTGCCAGAGAGCTACAGGATTTGTTTATTGATGTGGGGCGCTGAGGGCAGGAATTTGATTATACAATATAGAACTTCAGGAAGATCAGGGACGACAATATTTTTCCGCTCGTTTGTGAAAAAATACCTCGCTCAGGCGCAGGGCGATTTGGCCACGCCGGAACTCGAGGTCTGAATGGAACAGATGCAGTCCATTCCGGCACCGATTTGCGATGCGCTTCTGTTTCTATCCCGGGCTGTTATTCCGCCTCAAGACATGGACCGCGCGCGCGTGCTTTGCGCGCGCGTCCAGGACTGGCCGAAGCTCACGGATATCGCTCTGCGCAAGTTCAGCCTACCGCTTGTCTACCGCAATTTGCAGAGCTTAAAGCTGGACGAGACCTATGGCCACATGCTTGATGCCATGCGCGCGCAGGTTTTGCCCCTTACTTTTGGCGCGCTGCGTGTTCTGGCCGCGCAGCGGAAGTTTCATAATGATTGCGTGGCTCCGCTCGATCTGGCCCATGTCTATCTCAAGGGGCCCAGCCTTGCTGCGCGCTATTATGATGATCCGGGTCTGCGCTTTGCGCGCGATGTAGACATTCTTATGTCGCGCGATGATCAGAGAAAACTTGTGCACCAGGCGCTGTCCAAGGGCTATCAGATCGCCGATGGGAACGACCTGAAGGGATGTCAGATCAGCAATCGCGATCTCGAGGCCATTCTGAACTATAAGACTGTGGCGACGCTTGTGACGCCGAATAATATAACGATCGAGGTACATTGGAATATCGACAAAAGGCTCGGACTCTTTGAAGTTGGGGAGACATTGCAGCGTCGTGAAATGATCTCTGACGAAGCACTGCGTTACGGCGTCATGCCGACCGCCGATCTCTTTTGCTATGTCTGCTATCACAATACTCGCCACATCTGGTCGCGCCTACACTGGATTGCAGATCTTGATGCGATCATTTCAGATCCCTCTTTCGACCGGAACAAAGTACTGGCACGAGCTGCAGAGTTGGGTCTGCGCTCGAATGCCGAGGCTTGCCTGGAACTGCATGAGATAGCGGTTTCTGGCGATGCCAGTAATTTGGCCAAAGGCGGCAGCCGGGGTGCCGAGCTGGCCGCCGTTTGCCTGAGAAACCTGCCTGGGGATTTGCAGCTGGAATATGACTTGCGTGAGGGTGAGGAGCTTCTAGGGCTGCCGTTCAAGTGGATGGTGTCGCCGGAAGTACGCAAGCGGGCGCGCATCCTGACGCGCCTGTCCCGTGTCTTGCCAGGCTATGACGAATATGAGGCATGGCCCCTGCCGCGCGGGCTTCAGTGGATTTACTATGTTTCCAAACCGCTCGGCATTTTGAAGCGGCATCTGTTATTTTCCCACAAGCGAGATGCTGGTCTGTGAAGTCGAAAGTCAAAGCTGGCCTGACAGTCTGGCCCAAAGTGTTCCGCTTGCTGCGCTACAGCAGCATGAAAATGAGTTTGATCGTCTCTGTCCTGACCGCCATCGAGGTGGTTGTAGGCATCGGTGTGCTCTATGTTATCAAGCTGCTCATAGATGTGATTTCAACCCAGTTCGCCGCTGAAGGAGAGGTCGAGACGGGGCCGGTCTTTCTTTATCTTGTGCTCACGGGCGTAGGTCTTTTGGGCGCGGTGGCCATCCAGACACTGGCGAACCTCGCGCGGACAGCACAGGGCATGTTGGTGTCCGACTATGTCGATCGTGAAATTCACAACCGTGCCATCGGCGTCGATCTGGGGTTCTACGAAAGTCCGGCCTATTTTGATCTGCTCGAACGGGCGCGGGCGGCAGGCTCGCAGCGACCGGCACAGGTGATCTCGACTGTTCTGCTGATTTTCAAAAGTGTACTCTATCTGGTTGCTATTCTTGTGATGCTTGCAGGCATCGAATGGCGGTTGCTGCCGGCCATTCTGGTAGCCATGTTGGCGGTATTGTTCATCCGCTTGAAGTTCACCAAAGCCCTTTTCCAATGGCAGAAGGATCGCGCCCAGTTTGAAAGGCGAGCGAGCTATCTGGATTGGCTGATCACCTCAGATATCCACGCGAAGGAACTACGGCTTGGCGATTTAGGTACCCATCTCAAAGAGCTTTATTCCAGCCTGAAAAAACGTATGCGCGAGGAGCAATACGCCATTGAGAAACGCAAGGCGATTGCCGAGCTTGTGGTTTCGGGGTTGGGCGCGCTCATCTTTGCGGGCGCTGTATCGTTTCTGGTAATGCGGACGCTGGCGGGGGATTTGAGCGTGGGCGATCTGGTGCTCTTTGTTCTACTATTTCGTCGGGCAGAAAGCAGTGGGCAGGAATTCGTCCGCCATGTTTCCAAACTTTATGATGATCAGCTTTTTCTGGGGCAGTTGTTCGGTTTTCTGTCGGTCGAGCCTGAAATCAAAGCGCCAACAGCACCCAAATCTTTGCCCGCCCCGATCACATCAGGTCTGCACTTTGAGAATGTGACGTTCCAGTATCCCAGCAACAGTGTCCCTGCGCTTGAGGGCATCAACCTGACTGTCAAACCCGGCCAGGTGGTCGCCCTTGTGGGGGAAAACGGATCAGGCAAAACCTCCCTGATTAAGCTGATGGCAAGGCTGTATGATCCAAATCGTGGTCGTATAACACTCGACGGCAAGGATATCCGCGAGTTTGATCCAGTTGCCTACCGCCGGCTATTCAGTGTGATATTTCAGGACTATTCGCGTTATGCCACAACTGTAGCTGAGAACATTCGTTTTGGAGATGTCCGTTTACCAGAAGACAGCCCCGGAATTTTTGAGGCGGCTCGTCGCGCAGATGCGGACAGGTTCATAAGCGCACTGGATCAGGGATATGACACCCCGCTCACCCGGATGTTTGATAACGGGCGCGAGCTGAGTCTGGGGCAATGGCAGCGCATAGCGCTGGCTCGCGCTTTTTTTCCGGCATCGAATTTTATCATTATGGATGAGCCAACAAGTGCTATGGATCCCAATGCAGAATTCGAACTGTTCGAAAATTTTCGCGATAAGATTGGCAACCGTGCTGCTTTAATTATTAGCCACAGGCTATCTACCGTGCGAATGGCGGACTACACCTATGTGCTGGACAACGGTAGAATCATTGAGCAAGGCACCCACGATGAGCTTATCGCCGCTAAGGGTCACTATGCCGGTTTATTCGAGCGACAGGGGCGAAGCTATCGAGAAACGGTTTGAGAATGTTGTCGTACTCGGGGTATTTTCTTCAAGATAGAATTAATTACAGGTTTTGTTCACAATTGTCTAATGTAGCCGGAAGAACGGCTGAAAGACCTTAACTTTTGGACTCTTTTAGACCATAATTTAGACGTATTTGGCTCGAAGGGTAGCGAGTGCCACCTCAAACTCAGGTCTATTTTTCGACCTGCGCCCCTTCGTTCTGCCGTGTTTGTGTGTGGAGTGTTAGATGGCGTTTTCTAATCCAGATATTTCTTTTGGCGTTACTGGTTTGCAAGGTGAGGCGGTTAACAATCCGACAGCGCTGGATTTTAGTAAAACCGGGAATCCCGTTCTATTCGTTGCTCAGCAGGATGGCAGTATATGGCGACTGGAAATTGAGCGACAGGCCGATGGTCCCGACGCTGATACTCTGCCCGACTTTGTCGTCACAGACTCGACCCTTATCAATGATGTAAAGACAGACACCCAAAATTACGATGATGATGGGTCCGTCAACGCGATGACCACTCGTCAAATGACCGGGCTGATCACGACCACGGACGCAAACGGAAACGATGTTCTTTACGTCAATTCATCCGACTCGCGCATTGCAGTAGGCAACGATGCCAACCTAGACACCAACTCCAGCCAGATTCACAAAATTACCCTCGACCCTGATACGGGTGAGGTTCTTTCAAATATCGCCATTGTGCGTGGTCTGCCCAGGTCCGAAGAAAATCACTCGGTCAACGGGTTTGATATTGCGATTGATCCGGTGACCGGGCACGAGATCCTCTGGGTCGCAGTCGGTGCCAACACCAACAACGGTGCGCCAGGGAACAACTTTGCTGGAACGGTCGATTATCCCTATGGCGGAACGATCCTGAAGATCGATCTAACTGTCCTTGAAGGCTATGATGTCCGGGTGGACGGGAATGGCGAAGCGTTCATTCTGGATCTGGCGACGCTGGACGACCCCACGCGGCCAAATGTCGACCTTTCGACCTTGAATATTCTGAATCCAAATGATGCTCCTAACTTCACTCTGGATGACAACGGGACAGGTACAAACGGTGAGCTCAATCCCGATTGGGCAGGCGGCAACAACGGCCTGAACGCAGCAAAGGTTGTTGAAAAGGTTCTGGTCAGCATCGGCGGACAGCTGCAATTCGTGGACAATCCCCTGCAGATACATTCTCCGGGATACCGTAATCCGTATGATGTGGAAGTCACTGAAGCGGGTGAGGTCTTTACCTGGGATAACGGACCGAACACGGGCTGGGGTGGCCAGCCGATTCCATTCGTGGATGATACTCCGGGCGACGCCATAAATTACGTTCAGGATTGGACAAAAGAGCTTGCGACAAACCTGTTCAATGAATCAGGATCGCAGGGCTTCGGGGACCAGTTGCACTATGCTGGGGACACCTCGGATGAATTTGGCCCCTATGGCGGATTTGCTTCTCCAATACGAGCCGCAGCGGCTATTCTGGCAGCGACATTTGATGCCGATGGAAACTATATACCTGGTGCGGGCAATCCGCTTCTCAATACCAATGGCGATGTGATCTTTGCCAATGAGACTGAGGCGCAGGCCTATCTCGCCGCGCTCCTGATAATCTACGAGGAGCAGGGCGATGGGAATTGGGTTGACGTGACCGGCACTACCGGACTTCCGGCAGACCTTCACGACATTGTCTCGGGCTATAACTGGATTCACCCGGGAAGTTCGATCAGCGATCCGACCGCTTATTATGACGGCACAAGCGTTCAGGACGGCACACTCTATTCCCCCGAGTCTCAGCTTTTTGATGACAGTGTTGATGGCTCACTCAAAACGGTAGCGGCCTCTACAAACGGTCTGGCGGAATACACGGCGACAAACTTCAACGGAGCCTTGAATGGCGTAATTGTTGCCGCTTCCTTCGATGGAAATCTTTATTTTGAGAAGCCCATTGATACCGATGGTGACGGGCGGACGGATGCGGTCCAGAGTCTCGGGACAATAAACGGTTTCGGATCGACACCGCTGACAGTCGCCGCCCTGGGCGACAACGGGTTGGGCACATTCATCGATAGTGACGGTGACGGGGTCGACGATTTTGCAGGGCTGATAGTTGCGGGCACCTATGGCGCTGACAACGTGACGTTCTTTATTCCCGGAGGGCAGGCATCCGACCCGAGTACAGATCTTGACCTTGATGGTCAGGACAACACCAATGACAGCCATGTTGGCGATCCGCTGGATGGCCGCGGCGTTGTGGTCGGGGCAAATGAAACCCTGACATGGCAATTCGAACTGAGCACACCAACCACACCTCCTGGTGCCATTCCCAGCGGTGACAGTATCGCCGGCGATATCGGAATTAACGCGGTCTGGCGCAATGGAACTGACCCGCAGATCACTTCCGATGGCTCGCCTGCTCTTTATAACCCAGGCATTTGGAATCTGGGTGGGGCATCCACCTTCGTCAGTATTGATGTCGCAGATACCGGCAATGCGGTTGGTACCGCGAATGACCAGGCCGACGTTCTGGGGATTGGGTTCGAGATACAGGATAATCTGAGTGGTATCTCAATCGTGAGCGAAATGCTGAACGTGTTCAGCTATACGCCGAATACGGACGCCTCCAAAACTTGGGATGGTGGTGAAAAATTCGGGCTGATGGTCGGCCCCGGAGATCAGAGCACCTTTGTGGAAGCGACCATTGCGGTGGATGCAAGTGGTGGCACGCCACTATTTGGCTTGCAGCTTGTGGTTGAAGAGAACGATGTTCCGAACACGGTATTTGTTGAAATTCCCGGCATCGAAAACCCTATACGGGGCATCGCAGACCCCAATCTGCAAGTCGCGTTTGACGTTGACCTGACACTGGGTGCCGAGACAATCTCGGCGCGCGCACGCTATGTCAACGATGGCGCATTCACGGATTGGGTGAGCACAGCCGCACTGCCACTGCCTAACGATGTAAGAGATGCAATCCTTGGGCAGTATGACAACAATGGCAACATCACTGGTGCCGTTGTTGGCCTCGTCTCATCCGCGCCAACCGGGGACGACAGCTTCGCCGCATCCTGGGATTGGATTGAGGTTTCTGGTCAGGACGCCGTTGAAACCACGGGTACGGTTCTCTATCGTTGGAATGCTGGCAGCTCAAACGTGGTTGCGGTCGATGGCGGACCAGACTGGATCGCCGACGCGTCGGTTCTGGTGGGTGGAACCACAAATATCTATACCGGAAACATCTCCACGTTGGATTCCAGCGCATCGCAATACACGATCCCAACCGGCATCTTCACACAGGAACGCTGGGATCCTTCCAGCGGTGCCGAAATGAGTCTTGAGTTTGGTAATGGCGCTCTTGAGTCCGGTGCCTATGCGGTACGACTGCTGATGGGCGAGGCGTATTTCACCCAAACCGGTTTGCGAACATTTGACGTATCAATTGAAGATAAGTTGTTCCTGGACGACCTGGATCTTGTTTCAACGCTTGGTTCGGGTGTTGGTGGTGTATTCGAATGGGTGGGTCAGGTTACCGACGGAACCATCGATATCGATTTCCAACGGGTTGTTGAAAATCCACAAATCAATGGCGTGGAAATCGTCAGGCTGGATACGGTGCCCGTTGATCCGGTCGTCTCGGCCAATGCCGGGAATTTTTCCGAGACAGATGGAACTGTCTCTCTCAGCATCACTTCTGCAACAGCGGTTCCACCCGGTCAGATAATCGATGTAAACTTTGAACTGCGCCCCGTCACAGGCGGCGCAACTCCAGAACTGGACTACACATCCGCCGGCCTGGCGTATGATGCTGTAACCGGCTTCTATTCCGGCAGCGGTCAGATCACAGAGGGTCAGACCACGCTCGACCTTTTCGTCGACCTGCTGCCCGATGCCGAGATAGAAGGCCAGGAGGCGTTCGAGCTTCACGTGACAAGCGTCAGTGGGGCGAATGCCACAATCGGAACGGCCGTAGCAACCGTCACGATCGATGACCTCGAAGACAGCGCAAACGGGACAGACGTCGGAGATTTCTCGGATGATGGTCTGAATCCGACTGTCGTCAATCTGACGCAAGGCGACACGGTTCTGGTCTCTACTCAGGATGGTGATCCGACGCGGGATTACGACTATGTCACGATTGTTGTCCCAACGGACCATGTGCTTACCTCTCTGACCCTGAGTGACTATGCCGATTACGATGTGAACATCACCAACGCCACCTTCCTTGGCATGCAGGCGGGCACGCAGTTTACTGAAAGCCCGGCGAACCCTGATGCCTCAAATCTGCTGGGTGGGGTGATTTACGATGAATTCGGCATCGGAAGTGATCTTTTGGCCAATATGGCTGATGGCGTTATCGAGAATGCTGGTGGGCTTAGCACGATCGGATTTGCAACGCCTCTTGGCGCTGGAAGCTATACTCTGTGGTGGAGCCAGGGCGGTTCTCCGACTACCTCTACAATTACGGCGACCGTTGATCCGCTGAATCCCCCCAATCAGGCGCCTGTGATCACTGCAGTGTCCGATCTGGTCGTCGACGAGCTTGAGACGGCGGTGGCCCAGGTTGTGGCAACGGATGCGGATGCGGGTGATGTGATCACGCTGTCCGTGACATTGGAGGATTCCAGCGGCACGCCGGTCACTGGATACAGCTTTACTGACAATGGCGACGGTACCGGCGATTTCAGCTGGTCCACACCGGATGTCTCGCCAACCGGCGTTTATACCGCCACGATCACTGCCTCTGACGGGGTCAATCCGGATGTCACATCGAATTTTGGTATCACTGTCAATGATATCCCGGCACCGGGTGGTAGCACGATTTTGTATCGGTGGAATGCGGGCAGTTCCAATGTGACGGCTGTTGACGGCGGAGGGGATTGGATCGCAGATGCGTCAGCCGTTGTGGGCGGGCCCACGAACATCTACACCGGCAATGTCTCTTCTCTGGATTCCGGAGTGGATGCGACAGAAGTTCCGACGGACCTGTTCAGACAGGAGCGCTGGGATCCGTCAAGTGGCTCGGAAATGGGCCTTGAGTTTGGCGATGGCACGCTAGAATCTGGCACTTATGCAGTCCGTCTCTTTATGGGTGAAAGCTACTATAACCCAGGTGTCCGGCAGTTTGATGTACTGGTCGAAGATCAGCTCTTCCTTGATGACCTTGATCTTGCAGGTACTCTGGGCAAGGGCAATGGCGGTATGTTCGAGTGGATCGGAGAGGTGTCCGATGGCACCATCGATATCGACTTCCAGCGTGTCATCGAAAACCCGCTGATCAATGGAGTCGAGATTGTTCAACTCG
>NZ_JBQFMM010000018.1:0-39047 GCF_056531845.1 Ruegeria sp. K3
CAATCTCTCCGACCTCGGCGTCACCAAAGCCGCCATCCCCGAACTGGTCCAGGGCGCAATCATCGACCCCTCATGCGGAGGGAATCCGATCCAACTCAACCAACAAAACATCACTGAGCTGTTTAATACGGCGATCTGACAGTGAGCGCTGAAATCGTTCTCATAATCCTTGCGGCCGCGTTACTGCATGCGATCTGGAACACGGTTGTAAAAACGGCCGCTGACCGAACGGTCACGCTGGGTCTGGTTGCACTGGGGCATGTTATCCCGGGGGCGCTGATGGTGGCGGTTCTGCCGCTCCCGAATGTCGAGAGCCTGCCATATCTGGCAGGTTCGACCGTTGTTCATTTCGGATATTTCTACATGCTGAATCAGGCCTACCGGCATGGTGATCTCAGTGTGGTGTACCCGATCGCGCGCGGTGTGGTTCCTGCGCTGGTCGCTCTTTGGGCCGTGATATTTGCGGGCGAACATCTGCCGACGCAGGCCTGGATTGGGATCGCGGTGATTGCCACCGGCATTCAACTGTCCAGCTGGTCGGTTTTGAGGCAAGGGGTCGGTAGGGCATCGCTTGTTTTCGCATTGGGAACGGGCTGCTTTATTTCCATCTACTCGCTTGTGGATGGCCTGGGCGTGCGGGTGTCAGGCAACATCCTGAGTTATTGGGCCTGGCATTCGGTTCTGCATATCTTTGTTGTGGGCTTTGTCGCGCTACGACGAGGCGCGCGTGTGCTTGATTTGCCTCTGCGCATCTGGGCGATTGGGATTGCAGGCGGAATGGTGTCGATGACGGCTTACGGCCTAGTGCTTTATGCCAAGAATTTCGCTCCGCTTGGCGTCGTGTCAGCCTTACGCGAAACTTCAGTGATCTTCGCGGCCCTGATCGGATTTCTGTTCCTGGGTGAAGGCAATCCCATGCGACGCCTTCTGGCAGCCGTGATGATGGCTGCAGGCGTGACGCTGATCGCATTGTCGTCATGAACACATGCTGGGATGAGTTGAATGATTCTTGCAAGAGATCTGAAATCCACCTGTCACGCCGCATGAAACTGCAGGTTTGCTGTGCCATGTTGACCGGAAAAGGCAAAAAAACCAAAATTGTCGCAAAAGATTTACATTTATTGTGGATTTTTGCGCGAAAATGTGACCGAGTCTGAAAATGGATGATGATAGCGTAACCATCCCACATCGTGGCCGAGAGCTGCTGGATGTCCTTGCGCGGCTGGGGGGGTCAGCGCGCAACACTCAGATCGCCCAGATCATGGACGTCTCTGAGGAAACTGTGCGTCGTTTGGTCAAGGCACTGGCGCGCGCGAACAAGGTTGAGCGTGTGCATGGCGGCACATTTCTGTCTCGGGCGCAGGATACACCGATGTTTTCGGGCGCGTTGGAGTATAATGCCGACGAGAAAACCAACATCGCCAAGCGGGTCTGCGGGTTGCTTGAGGACGAGATGGTGTTGTTCATCACCGTTGGCTCGACCATGACTCATGTGGCCGAGCAACTACGTGAGCTGCGGGGTTTGACCGTCGTTAGCAACTCTTTGTCAGTTGTCGCATCCCTGGCCGATCACAATGGCACGCGCGCCGTTCTGGCAGGGGGCGAAGTAATCCGGTCCGAGCGAGGCAGTTTTGGCCGTGCGGCTGAAGAACTGGCGTGTCAGTACAGCTATGACGCGGTGATCTGCGGCGCGGATGCACTGTCGCTGGTTGGAGGCGTATTGGCCTCGAACCCGCTGGAGGCGGATCTGACCCGTGCGCTGCAAGGGAACACGCATCGCATGATCGTTGCAGCGGACCACACTAAATTCGGTGCAAAGGCGGCCAACGTGTCTTGCCCGTTCGACAAGGTGACGGATCTGGTGACCGATATCGCGCCACCCGATGCGTTTGCACCCGTTCTCAAGCAAGCTGGGGTCCAAGTGCACATTGCATCGCAATACGATGTCAAATCCGGGCCAGATGAAATAGAGCCCCGGAAGCAAAAAAAGAACAAAGAAACCTCCGAAAGCAAAGCGGGCAAATCGGGCTCTCGGAAACGCAAAACGAAATAAACAAAACCTAGGGAGAAAACATGAAAAAGCTTCTTATGTCAGGTGTGGCCTTTGCCACAATCGGGGGCGCGGCCTGGGCCAATTGTCCTGCTGCAACCGTCGCGGATATGCAGGGCGTCGCAGCAGGTGCTTATCCTCAGCAGTTTGATCTGTCCGAGTTTCAATCAGCTGCAAACTGTACGCTCAGCTTTGCCGAAAACCCGGCTATTGGGGATCTGAACGGCATGATCCGTGGCAATGGCGATCTTGCGGCCGTGGCAGATCGTCTGCCGGCCGACCCGTTGGTCATCGTACCCTATGACTCGATAGGTCAGTATGGCGGTGTTCTGGACGCGCTCTCCAACGCCACAGAAAGCGGCACCTCGGACTTCCTTTCGGTGCGTCACGTCAACCTGTTCCGCTATTCCGACGACCTGCAGACCTTGGTGCCCAACGTGGCGAAATCCTGGGAATGGAACGATGACTTCACCGTGCTTACCGTGACCTTGCGCGAAGGTCACAAATGGTCGGACGGTGCACCGTTCACCTCAGCAGATGTTGTGTTCTGGTACGACAATCTGATGATGGACACCAATGTCATCGCCGAAGCGAAGGATTATGCGCTGGCGGGCGGTGAGCCCATGAAGGTCGAAGCGCTGGACGACACCACTGTCCGCTTTACCCTTGCCGCGCCCAAGCCTGGCCTGACTGAGACATTCTCGTTCACCTATGTGCAGCCCTACCAGCCCAAGCATTTCTTTGAAAAGTTCCACCCGGCGCTGGATGACAACGCCGACGCCAACGCGCAGGCGCTTGGTTATGAAAACGGGTACGAGCTGATCAAGGCCTATTATGGCAACTCGGACTGGATGGATACGCCATCTCCGATGCTGACAGCCGGTGACAAACTGGCGGGTCTTCCCACCGACACCATGCCGACACTGGAGAGCCATATCCTTGTGAAGGAGAGCACCGAGGGTCGTCACTACGTGGCCAACCCCTATTTCTTCCAGGTCGATACGCAGGGTAACCAGCTTCCCTACATTTCGGAAATGGATGAAACTTACGTTCCGGACGAAGAAGTTCGCACCCTTAAGTTGCTGAATGGTGAGGTCGATTACAAATCGCAAGGTGTTAACCTGACATCCGCTCCGGTGCTGCTCGAAGGTCAGGAGAACGGTAACTACACGGTCGAGGTGAAGCCTTCGATCGGCTATCCGGTTCTGACCTTCAACGTGACCGCAGAAGACGAGGCCAAGCGCGCGATCTTTAACGATATCCGGTTCAGAACTGCGATGTCTGTTGCTATGGATCGCAACCAGCTGAACGAGGTTGTGGCTTTTGGTCTGGGAACACCGACACAGTACATCGGCTTCTCGCCACGTCCCGATTTCATCGACGAAAAATGGTCGAACCATGAGATCGAATTCGACGCAGAGCGCGCCAATGCGCTGCTGGAAGAAGTAGGTCTTGTCGACAAGGACGGTGATGGCTTCCGCGACTTGCCGAATGGTGATCCGTTTGTTCTGGATTGGCAGTTCTCGACCCAGCCAGCTTCGGCGCAACTGGTGGAACTGATTGCTCAGAACTGGAAAGACGTTGGCGTCAACACCGCGATCAAAGAGGTGACATCCGACGAATTCCGCGCCGCACAAACGGCCAACTCGCTGGATATGGGCCTATGGCTGAAGAGCCAGCCAGCCGGGTCGATCCTCGGGGACAGCGAGATCTGGGTGCCTCCGTTTGATGGCTATTTCGACGTACGTACAGGTATGCTCTGGGCTGAATACATCAGCTCAAACGGTGAAAACGGTGTTGAACCGCCGGCTTGGGTCGCGGATCTGAAGGCTGCATTGGACACCTATCAGTCCAGTGCACCCGGCTCTGATGCGTCAGTATCCGCCGCGCAGAAGATGGTCGAGATCATGACCGGCGAGCTGCTGTTCCTGGGTACCGTGAATGCTCCTGCCCCGATCTATCACTCGAACAACCTGCAGAACTTTACCGAGTTCAAAACGCAGTCTTACGAGTTCTATCGGACCTATCCTTACCGCCCCGCCCAGTGGTGGCTGAGCGAATAAGGTTGATAAGATAAGAAGGTGGGCGCCCGCGCCCGCCTTCGCGCATCCCGCGGGGACAGATATGTTGCAATTCTGCAGATTTGCCGCCACCCGGGCGGTTATGGCGTTGGTCACTTTGGTCATCGTATCGCTGATTGTTTTTTCACTGATGGAACTGGTGCCCGGTGACTGTGCCGAGCGCTATTTGGCGTATAAAAACACCCAAGGGTCCGCGATCACCGTTGCTGACGTTGCAGCAGAACGCGCCCGACTGGGGTTGGATCAACCGTTCCTGACCCGATGGGCCACCTGGTTGTCAGGGGCGTTTCGTGGCGATTTCGGCGAAAGCTGCATCCTGCGGGTGAATATTGCACAGCTGCTGGGCGACAAGTTCTGGCTGTCGCTGTGGATCTGCCTTGGCGCTTTGACGCTGGCTTATGCCATTGCAATCCCTGTGGGCATCATTTCTGCCGCCTCGCGCAGTGCGGTACTGAACAACTCGCTGCGGATAGTCAGCTATCTGGGTTTGGCGATGCCGAACTTCCTGCTGGCCCTGATGGTGATGCTGGTTTCGACCGTCTATTTCGGCGAGACGCTAACGGGCTTGTTCTCGCCCGAGTACAAAGAAGCGCCATGGTCATGGGGCAAGTTTCTGGACTTGCTGAAACACGCTTGGCTGCCAATCTTCATTCTTGGCTGGTCGGCCACCGCCTTTGCGCTGCAAACCGTTCGCGCGTTGATGTCGGATGAGATCGGCAAGCTATACGTTACAGCCGCTGCCGCGCGAGGCATTTATGGCCGTCGCCTGCTGTGGCGCTATCCGGCCCGTCATGCGTTGGGGCCGATCGTCAACAGCCTTGGCTTTGACCTGAACCGGATTTTCAACGAACTCCCCATTGTGGCGCTGATCCTGACATTGACCGAAGCCGGGGCGCTGTTGTTGGAAGCGCTGGCACGGTCCAATGACCAGCAACTTGCAGGGGCCATCATCTTTCTGCTGACCGCTTCCATCGTGACGTTGAATTTCTTCACAGACATTCTGCTTGCGGCCATCGACCCGCGCGTCCGCAAGAGTATTCTCAGGTGACCAGATGAGCGTGACATCCACCAACCAAAAGGCGAAAGAAGCCTATTTCACCGCCTCGCAACGTCAGTTGATCTGGGCAAGGTTCAAGAAACAGCGCGCGGCAATGATTGCAGCCACTGTTCTGGTTGTGCTGATCCTGTCGGGTATCTTCGCCCCGTTCCTTTCGCCATATGATCCGACCGCGGCAGGGCGTGACAAAGACTATCTGAACGGTGCCCCGCAGATTCCAAAATTCTGCGACAAGAATGGCTGCTCGATCCGCCCGTTCCTGCACGGGGTAACCCGCGAACGCTCGTTGGCGACCAATTTCCGCTGGGTCGAGAAAGTGAACGAGGATGAACGCCGATATATCCAGTTCTTTGTTCGGGGCGATAAATACAAGCTGTTTGGCTTCATCCCCGGTGATATCCACCTGTTTGGCGCCGATGAGGGCTATGTTCATCTGTTCGGAACCGACAGTGCCGGCAAGGATATCTTCAGCCGCACGCTGCATGCTGTTTGGACGTCGCTGCAGGTTGGAACGCTTGGGGTCATGATCTCATTCGTACTGGCGCTCGCGATCGGGGGGGTCGCCGGATACTATGGCGGAATGGTCGATAGTGTGATCCAGATGATCACCGACGCGATCCGAACGGTTCCGGCCATACCCCTTTTCATGGCGATTGCTGCCTTCATCCCGCCGGAGTGGTCGGCCGAGACACGGTTTTTCGTGATAACGGCCATATTGGGACTGGTCGGCTGGCCGACGCTGGCGCGGCGGGTGCGTACCCATCTGCTAACGGAACGCAATCAGGAATACGTGCTTGCGGCGAAACTGTGCGGCGCGTCGCCGGGCCACATCATCCGGCGTCACCTGCTGCCCAGCTTCACCAGCTACATCATCGTCGATCTGGTGATCTCGTTCCCCTATATGGTCCTCAGCGAAACCGCGCTCAGCTTTATCGGGCTGGGGCTGAAAGATCCGGTCAACTCACTTGGCGTGATGTTGCAGAATGTGACCAAGGCGGATGTTCTGCTGAATTACCAATGGTATTTCATCCCGGTCATCTTCTTTGTCGTTCTCGTGATGTCTTTCGTGTTCGTTGGCGATGGCCTGCGCGATGCGGCTGATCCTTATTCGGAGACCCGCAAATGAGCCTGATCGATGTCGAAAACCTGTCCGTTCAGTTCAAAACCGATGAAGGGTTGATCACGGCGGTTGAGGATGTTTCGTTTTCACTCGCCCCAGGCGAGGTGCTCGGGCTGGTCGGCGAAAGTGGATCGGGAAAATCAGTGACGGCAAAGTCACTGATGAAACTAAATCCACCCAACGCGATCTATGCGCCGGAAAGCCGGATCGATCTGCATCTCGACAGCGGCCCGGTTGATATCATGGCGCTGAAGCGGCCCAGGGACATGGAGATTGTGCGCGGCGGGGCGATCAGTATGATCTTCCAAGAGCCGATGGCCAGCTTTGCCCCCGCGATCACTATCGGCAAGCAGATGGTTGAACAGTTGCTGATCCACACGGACCTCAGCAAAAAGCAGGCCAAAGAACTATCGATCGAAATGCTGGACCGAGTGGGTATCCTTGAACCAGCGGCCCGGTTCAACCAGTACGCTTTCGAATTGTCGGGCGGGATGCGTCAGCGGGCGATGATCGCCATGGCGCTTTCGACCAAGCCCAAACTGCTGATCGCGGATGAGCCGACAACGGCGCTGGACGTGACCATTCAGGCTCAGGTTTTGGATCTGATGAAGGATCTGGTGGCCGAGTTCGGCATGGGTATCGTCTTCATCACCCATGACCTAAGCGTCGTCGCCCAAACCGCCGACCGGGTTGCGGTGATGTATCTGGGTCGGATCATGGAAAGCGGACCTGTGCGTGAGGTGATCCGCCATCCGGCACATGCCTATACGCGTGGCCTGCTGAACGCGTTACCCAAACTCGATGATCTGGACGCACCGCTAACCCCGATCCCTGGCGATATCCCCTCACCTCTGGAGCGGCCATCAGGCTGCGTGTTCCATCCACGCAACCCGGAACTCAAACCCGGATCGCGATATGAAACGGAACGCCCGCCCTTGACCGAGGTCAGCCCCGGCCATTTCGCAGCCATTTTCCCCGAAGACGTGCCAGGCCAGCCATGACAAATGCACTGATCAAAACCGAAAAACTGTCGGTCGAATTTCCCCTTGGTGGCGGGTTGTTTAATAAGCGCACGCTGAAGGCGGTCGACAACGTCTCGATCGAAATCCCGCGAGGGGCTTTTGTTGGGGTGGTCGGCGAGTCCGGCTCGGGCAAGACAACACTTGGCCGCGCATTGCTGAATGCGGTTCCAATCACCAGCGGTAGCGCAAGCTATGATGATGGTGAAGAGCAGTTCGATCTGACCAAAATGTCAGCAACCGATCTCAAGTCCTATCGCCGTCGGGCTCAGTTGATTTTTCAGGACCCTTACGCGGCGCTTAGTCCTCGGATGACCGTGCGTGATATCATAGCCGAACCGCTGGATGTGATGGGCCTGACCGCATCGCGTGAGGAAACCGATGCGCGGGTTCGCGAGATTGCGGGCAAATGCCGGTTGAACCTTGAACATCTGCGACGCTACCCGCACGCGTTTTCGGGCGGTCAGCGTCAGCGGATTTCTATCGCGCGGGCTCTGGCCTGCAACCCGCGTTTTGTAGTTGCCGATGAATGCGTGGCGGCGCTGGACGTGTCGATTCAGGCGGATATCCTGAACCTGCTGAAATCCCTTCAGCGAGATATGGGCCTGACCTTCATGTTCATCAGCCACGATCTGTCGGTTGTGGCCCATACCTGCGATTTTGTGGTCGTGATGTATCACGGCAAGATCGTTGAAAGCGCCCCGACGCGCGAACTGTTTGCCGCACCCAAGCAAGACTATACCAAGCGGTTGCTGGATGCGATCCCATCGCTGGACCCCGATCATCGAATGCGTGCCTGATCAGGGCGCGCTGACCTGCGCCTGCCCGGTCTCGGTCAGCACAATCTCGGTCGCGCCATCTGCGCTGCGCTCGCTGGGTGGGACAAGGACATCGATGCCAGGCCGGTCGGGGCCAAAGGTGTTGCTGACCCGGCGGACCGAACTGAGAATGGCCAGCAGCGCCGGAGACGTTGCCGCCACGAAATGAGATGATCCCGCATCGCTGTTGAATGCAGTCGTGTCGATCACGCTGATCGGATATTCGGCCAACGCGTCGACCGAACTGATATTACCCAACCTCTGACTGTCCGCGGTGCCGCGCAGCCGAGCCGACAGGTTCAGAATCTTGTCCTTCTGGGACACCATCACCACAAACGGATCGGGCGGGCTCTTGATGCTGTTCATCTGGGATCGGAACAGATCCACATCCAGATCAGGTGAGATCAGGATGACCCCCTCAAGATTGCGGCTTGCCCACCCCGGCTCGCGTAGTTCGGCTTGCCGCATCATCTCCATCGATAGGGCGCTGCCCATCGAATGCGCTATCAGTACAACCCGCTTTACGCCCATTGATTTGAGCAGTCTAATGGTCTGTTCCAGCCCGTCTCGGGCAAACAGCATACTGTCCAGATCATAGGCGTAACCGGTGCCGCGCGCCTTACTGGGCCAGGAATAAATCAGAATGGTTCCGGGGATACCGATATCATGGCTCAGCTGAGCGGCCCGAAATGCGGTCTCAGTCTGCGTGGCGTTATACCCGTGAACAAAGATGACCACGTCATCCACGCCACGCAGACGGGACTTCAGATCCTGCGGACCCGAGAACTCGGTAACATCCGCCACGACAAACTGTTTGTTCGGATTCGGGTTCGCGTATGAGAAATTGAGTTCACCCGGCGTGTGCGACGGCGGAATCGAGACGGTCATCTCAAGGTAACGCAATGCCTCGGCACGGTTAGCGCCGTAGCTGCCATCCGGCTCGCGCGCACGGGTAGTGGCGGCAAAGACCGTGGCGGGGGTGCCGACCCTAAGGGCTTCGGGTGTGATCTCTGTGATAGACCGATCCGCACAGGCGGTCAGCACAGACAGCGTCACAATGATGATGAAATAGCGCAGCACGCTCTGCCCCTGTGAAGTTACAGGGCTACGCTACCGTATTCCCGCCCCGCGTCCAGCCTGAGGGCACGACTCATTGGCAAAATCCGGCTGGCACCTGTTACAAAACGTAACGGCTGAGGTCTGTGGATTTTGTCAGTTCGCCAAGATTGTCGTTCACGAAACCTGCATCGACGGTGATCTCAGCCCCTGCCTGATCCGGTGCGGTGAACGAAAGCTCTTCGAACACGCGCTCCATCACCGTGTAAAGCCGCCGCGCACCGATATTCTCGATGCTTTGGTTCACATCCGCCGCAATCCGGGCCAAGGCTGCGATCCCATCTTCGGTGAAACTGACCGTGACCTCTTCAGTGCCCATCAGGGCAGTATACTGCAGGGTCAGAGCGTTGTCGGTCTCGGTCAGGATACGTACGAAATCCTCTTCTGTCAGGGCGCGCAGTTCCACGCGTATCGGCAAGCGGCCCTGAAGTTCTGGCAGCAGGTCCGAGGGCTTGGCGATGTGAAACGCACCGGATGCGATGAAAAGGATATGGTCGGTTTTCACAGGGCCATGTTTGGTGCTGACAGTGGTGCCCTCGATCAGAGGCAGCAGGTCGCGCTGAACCCCTTCCCGGCTGACATCGCCTCCGCGCGCATCGGATCGGGCGCAGACTTTGTCGATCTCATCCAGAAACACGATGCCGTTCTGTTCGACCGATTCCAAAGCCACACGGTTGACGGTTTCATCATCCAGCAACTTGTCGGCCTCTTCCCCAATTAACGCCTCATAGCTTTCAGCGACAGTCATGCGTTTCTTGACGGTCCGTCCACCGAAGGCTTTGCCGAAGATATCACCCAGATTCATCATCCCCATCTGACCACCCGGCTGGCCCGGAATATCGAACATTGGCATCGGGTTCGTGGTATCGGACAGTTCCAACTCGATTTCGGTATCGTCCAGCTCACCCGCTTTCAGCTTCTTACGGAACATCTCGCGTGTCGCTTCGCGGGCGTCGGTTCCAGCAATCGCCTCGATCACGCGATCCTCGGCGGCCTGATGGGCGCGGGCTTTGACATCCTCGCGCATATACTCGCGGGTTTGCAGGATTGCGGCGTCAGCCAGATCACGCACGATCTGTTCAACGTCCCGACCGACATAGCCGACCTCGGTGAATTTGGTGGCTTCAACCTTGATGAAGGGTGCGCGGGCCAGTTTGGCCAGACGGCGGCTGATCTCGGTCTTGCCAACGCCGGTGGGTCCGATCATCAAAATGTTTTTTGGATAGACCTCATCGCGGATGTCATCTGGCAACTGCTTGCGCCGCCAGCGGTTGCGTAGCGCCACGGCGACGGCGCGTTTCGCGTCTTTCTGCCCGATAATAAAGCGGTCCAGTTCCGAGACAATCTCGCGCGGGGTCAGGTCGGTCATATGTGTTCTATCCGTATGTTTCGCAGCGGAACCTAATCATACGGCGCGAAAACACAAGCCGATCACGAGAAGATCACGGCAACTCACGGGCAGCACACGGAATTTCGTGGTGATGTGAATCGCCAGATGCACAGCGTCTGCGGCATAACCTTTCGCGACGGACTCTGCGTCCGTATGACATTAGGGAGATACCTCATCATGATGACTCGTCGTTCGCTTTTTGTGAAAGCTGCAGCTACCGGCGCGGCCCTGTCTCTGGTCGGCACCACCGCTGCCCTGGCCGGTGGCGCAAAAAAGAAAGGCACATTTGAAGGCCGCTCGAACCACGTCACTACCGGTTCGGTAAAACTGGTCAAAGATGGCGAGCGTTACATCGTTGAACTGGGCGACGACTTTTCGCTGGACAACGGCCCCGACCCGCGTGTCGCATTTGGCAAGGACGGCACATACGCCCCAGACAGCAAACTGGGCGCGCTGCTGCACCTGACCGGCAAGCAATCCTATGCCGTGCCACCAACCATGGATGTCTCGGGCTACAACGAAGTTTACATTTGGTGCGAGGTTGCCGGCGTCCCGCTGGGAGTTGCTTCGTTGAAGTAATCACACCCTTCAGGGGTCGGGCTTTCCGGCCTCTGACACGCCGTTAGGTGACAGGGCAACTGTCTGTTACACTCGCCCCAAGATATTGGAACTGGGGGCGTTTTCATGACCAAGATTGCCAAGATCACCCTGCTGTTTGTGGTCTTTGTTGACCTGATCGGACAAGGGCTGGTGTTTCCCATCATCAACTCCCTGATCATGGAAACGAAGTCCGGCTTCTTGCCGGAAAGCACGGCCATGGGCACAAGGCACTTTTATTATGGTCTGGTGATTGGCTGCTTCTTCCTGTCTTGGTTTCTGGGGGTGGTCTATGTCTCGAAAGTTTCTGACTCTATCGGGCGCAAGAATGCTCTTCTGGTCTGTTTGACCGGGGCGTTGGTCGGTTACGCCCTGACGATCGCCGCGCTTTATCTTAACAGCCTGCTATTGCTGATCATCGGCCGGTCGATCACCGGATTTACCGCCGGCAATCAGCCCATTGCGCAGGCGGCAATGATCGATGGCAGCACCGACGCTGCCGACCGCGACCGCAACATGGGTTATATTGTGACCGGTGTCAGCTTTGGCTTGGTCGGAGGACCGATCATAGGCGCGGTTCTGTCCGATGCAGCCTTATTGGGCAGCGCGGCGACATTGAGAACGCCTTTCTACGGGGCGTTTGTACTGGTCCTGATTGCAATCTTTCTTGTGACCGCGTTCTTCAAGGATACCAGAACCGAGCGCGAACCCTTCGTCTTCCGCCCCCGCGACATAACCGACAGCCTCATAGCTGTGCGCGAACACCCGCTGGTTCTAAAAATCATGCCAGTTTATGCCCTGTTCATGGTCGCCAACGTTACTTTCTATGTATTCGTCGACAACTTCCTGACCAGCGCGTGGGGTTATGGCGTAATAGGGGGCAGCATGGCGATGGTGGTCATTGGCGTTGCGCTGGCCTTTTCCAGCACCTTCCTTGTGAAACCAGCGCAAGAGAGGTTCAGCAAGCACCAGATCATCTACACCTCATTGGTCACCATGGTGATCTGTGGCTTTGCCTTCGCATTCAGCCCCAGCGGGGTGCTGAGCTATATTCCGGTCTTTTTCTTCTACTTCTTCTTCGGCGTTTCTTACCCGACGCTGCTAGGCCTGTTCTCATCCAGCGTTGCCGAAACGGATCAGGGCTGGGTCATGGGCGTGACCACAGCCGTGTTCTGCCTAGCAGGCGGTATCATGTCCCTGATCGGAGGCGGATTGATGAGCATCGACATCCGCGTCCCCTACTACATTGTCATCGTCACTGCCCTGATGGGCCTGATCGGGATGCATCTGAGGTGGAAGGGTAAAGAGATCAAAGCGCTATTGGCGTAAAGAGCAGCCGATAGAGCGGAGGGGGTCACCTACTCCTGCTCTTCCTCAATTTCTTCTTCGTCAAGTTTGCGCTGGCTTTCCTGTAATGGCGCGCGCTCTATCAGTGCCCAAATTTCCTTTTTGGTCTTCTTTGAAACAGCGCCTCTGGCTTCCAGCTCGATCAATAGCGAGCGTGTCTGATCTTCGGTACAGCCAATTGTTCTGCTGAGCCGTTCCAGAGTTTTGAACTTGTATTTGGTATCCCTCAACATGGACTCAAGCAGCTTCTTGCGAGGCTCTTTCCATGTCTTGGCGTGCTTCCGGTTCCGATATTCCTCAAGCACAATCGGCCCAACAATACCGCCAATCAGCCCACCAAATATCGCTGCCAGAACCGCACTCATGACCCGATCGTCTCAACCGTCAGATTGCCGTTGGTATACACGCAGATATCCGCAGCAATTGCCATAGCTTCACGCGCCACATCCTCGGCTGGTTTGTCGCTATCCATCATCGCACGGGCCGCCGCCAGGGCAAAGTTGCCGCCCGACCCGATTGCAGCGACGTTGTGTTCCGGCTCAAGCACGTCCCCTGCCCCAGTGATCACGAGCAGATCCTTGCCGTCGGTCACAATCAGCATCGCCTCGAGCTTCTGCAGATACTTGTCGGTGCGCCAGTCCTTGGCCAGCTCGACCGAAGCACGCGCCAGTTGGCCGGGCGTCGCCTCAAGCTTGGCTTCCAGACGTTCCAGCAGCGTGAACGCATCCGCCGTAGATCCGGCGAATCCGGCGACCACTTCGAACCCGCCCGGTGTCAGGCGACGCACCTTTCGCGCAGTGCCCTTGATCACGGTTTGGCCCAGGCTGACCTGCCCGTCCCCGGCGATGACAACCTGCCCGCCCTTCTTGACGCCAATAATAGTGGTGCCGTGCCATCCGGGAAAATCGCTGTCTGCCATGAATGCCTCCGTTATCCGTGCTGCTATATATGGGCCGGGCACGGGTTCTGCGCAACCGGTTCTAAAAATGCCCAAAAGATATGCAGTAAACGCAAACCGGGGCTGTTGAGTCAGCATTTGTGAGACTCAGCCGCCGGAGTTACATGAGGCTTACAACCGACAACGGGTCGGCTGTTTCTGTTAAAAGGACTAAGCACATGGCAAACGCAATCGCAAAAACCCATGCGCCGCGCGGAGCAGTCACCATCCTGCACGCAGTGGACGCATTCTCTCATGCATTCGAAAACGTTGTCGAATGGTACAAATCATATCAGACACGCAACGAACTGTCGCAACTGAGCGACGAGCAGCTGGAAGACGTCGGGCTGACCCGCGCTGATATCTCCAAGTTCTGATCCAGGATTTGAACACTTATAAGATGAGCCGCTCGATTGAGCGGCTTTTTCTTTTTCAGCTTTCGACGAATTTACCTGCGAGATCAGGCAGATAAGCCTCAACTGCAGCAGTGGCTACGACATGCCGGGTACCCGCCTCGGCATCCTCGACATCCAGTCCCCCTTTGACCGCCCGAACCGAGGCGCGGCCCCGCGGCAGATCCGAGGCGACAAGATCACAATCAACCTTCTCAGGCTGTTGAACGCCAATCGTGACCTCAACGCGCATCTCCTCATGACTGATGCCCAGTTTGGAAAACAGCGTGATGGACGAGTGGTGCAGCGCGTCTTGAACAGCGCGGCGCGCGGCCTTGGTATAGTCCTGACCATACAGGTCGTTGCCGGTCCCCATCTCCAGAATGATGCGTTTTTCCGTCATCGGGCGGGCTCCATATCAAATGAGACAACGATCGCGGCGTTGGCGATCACCGTGCGACCTTCAGAATGGGGTTTGTCGATATCCAAGCCACCATGTGTGACCGTGATGTTGGGCTGGCCGTAAGGGAAAATGGCCTTCAACGCCTGCGAATCCACCCGGTCCGGTTGCTGTACACCGATTTCCGCGTCGATGATCATGGCCTCTTTCGGGAATCCGAACAATTCCGCCATATTGACCGAGTTATGCCAGAGCGCATCCTTGAGCGCGCGCAGCGCTGCTTCGGTATAGTCTTCGCGCCGAAGCGACGTACCCATACCGAATTCCACCAATACCCGAGTTTTGGGCATGTCGCCTCCTTATTCCTGATGACCCGACAATCTGCACGAGTTCTTGCGAATTGAAAGAACCAGTACAGTGAACTGCATCCGGCCAAACCACGAAACCCGAATGTTTGGTGTGTACCGCAGCTATCGACTAGAATTCTGTCTGTTTAAGCACACGATCTATGAAAGGTTTGATTCCATGACGTATTTTCGGCTCATGTCATCATTATTGTTGTTTGGACTTCTGGCGCCAAGCGTATCCGCTGAAGTCATAGAAAACAAAGCGAAATTTATGAACCTGATCGTTGATAAGAAGCTGGTTCAGGGCGAAACCTGGGTGACTATTCACAAGGACGGCACGGTTGAGGGCAAAGGCCCGAAAGGTGGCAGTATCAGCGGCACGTGGGAGTGGAAAGACAGGTATTACTGTCGGAGAATCGTGATCGTCGGTGAAGTGATGCCCCACGACTGTCAGGTGGTTTCAATCGCAGACGACACCGTTACATTTACCCACAAGGACGGCGCGGGAGTATCGGTGAGGTGGACCATCAAGTGAGTCTAAACTCTTGTCACGCAGTGGCTTTCACAAAAAAAGGCGCCCAATGCGGGGCGCCTTTTTGCGTTCGAACAGTAGCGAAGGTCAGATCGACTCGTCGATCCAGCTTTGCAGGGCCGCTTTCGGGGCCGCGCCAGCGCGGTTCGAAACCACCTGACCGTCTTTGAAAATGAACAGCGCCGGAATGCCGCGCACGCCCATGGCCGCGGCTGAGTTTGGGTTGCTGTCGACATCGACCTTGGCAATCTTCACCTTGCCACCATATTCGCTGGCCAGCTCTTCCAAGGCGGGGCCGATCTGCTTACAGGGGCCGCACCACTCGGCCCAGAAATCCACCACGACGGGGATATCGGAATTCTTGACTTCGGCGTCAAAGGTGTCGTCGGTAACGGCTACGGTCGACATGTCTGTCTCCTGACTGGGAATGCTTGGGCTCAGAACCTAGGTGCGGCACCGGGCAAGGTCAAGATATAGGGTTCGGTGTCAGGGCGTCCGTCACCATATCGTGTGGCAACCACATCAGGTGTGCGGTTCGCGTCCACAAGATAGCGGTGCGGATACTGTGATTGGGATAGATTTGCGACAGGGCATGGGCGTAGGCCGCCATCTGGCGCAACAGCCCTTCGGGGCAGGATTCTGGCCCGGTCGGAACAGTCGCATTGGATTTGAAATCAATCACATGCACCTCTGTTTCCGTGATAATCAGCCGGTCGATGACCCCATGCATTCGTGTGCCGTTCAGATCGGCAGAGACCGAAACCTCGGTCAGCGCATCCGAGCCAAAGACCGGTTTCAGATATTCGGCCGTCAGCACCGAAGTGGCCTCAGTCAGCAGATCTTGCCGCTCAACATCTTGCATATCGGCCAGAAGCCGTGCGCAAAGCTGCGGCCATTGATCCTGTGCGGCAGCAGGAAGATGTTCGAGCAACAGGTGCAGCTGCGATCCGCGTCGTTTCGCCGCCTCTTCATCCTGCCCCGCATCTCCGGGCAAGGCCTTCGCGCCCCCTAGATCAGAGGGGCTGAGCGTTTCGGCTGGCGCGGGTAGATTTGGCGCGGGGTGGTCAAAAAATACAGGCAAATGCTGTTCGTTGTGCGGGATGCTGCCCTGTTCAACGGCAGGCAAAGCCTCCCAATCTCCATGCGCCAGTCGAAGGGTCTGGGTGCCGGGCACCTGAGTAGCCCCTGCCCGCGCCATCGCGGCCTCAACCATCTGATACCAACTGTTGCCATCCTTGCCTACATCCCCGGCGGCCGCCACTACTAGCCACTTTTCTGCCCGTGTTAGAGCCACATAGAGTAGCCTCAGCCGCTCATTCTCTTCGCGCGTTCTGGCTTCTTGGCGCGCAGCTGCGATCAATGCAGGTGAGGCATCAGAAGGCACTTTCCACAACGGAGTATCGCCCGCCATCATGATCTCGGCATCTCGTGGTGGCTGTCGTTTACCAGTGTCCGGCAGGATTACGATCGGTGATTCCAATCCCTTCGAGCCATGAACGGTCATCACCCGGATCATATTGCCGACTCCGCTCATCTGGCGCTTGATCTCCAGATCGTCGGTTTGCATCCAGACCAGAAAACCGGTGAGGCTTGGGATATCTGTCCGTTCATAGGCCAGCGCCTGCGACAGTAACGCGTTGATACCATCCTCAGCCTCGGCCCCAAGCCGACCCAGCAGTTTGCGTCGCCCGTCATGGCGCGTCAGGATACGTTCGATCAGATCATAAGGACGCAGAAAGTCGGTTTGACCGCGTAGGTCGTTCAGAATCGCAAGCGTTACCGGGAACTCCTCGGCACGATTGCGCAACGCTGCCCATAGATAAGTTTCCTCCCTGCGATGAGCCAGATCGAACAACTGTTGTTCCGTCCAGCCAAACAGTGGGGATTTCAGGACTGTCGCCAGTGACAAGCTGTCTTCGGGTGTGGCCAGAAAGCTAAGCAAAGCAGCCAGATCCTTGACCGCCAATTCCGCGCCCACCTTCAGGCGATCTGCCCCCGCGATGGGCAGGCCCTCGCTTTTGCAGGCGCGAATGATCTCGGCAAACAGGTCCGAGCGGCGTTGGACAAGGATCAGAAAGTCGCGGGGCAGCACTTTGCGCCGGACAAATGTCCCCGACGCATCGCCATCATCGGGAATGGTGGCGCCATCCCTGATCATATCCTTGATCGACCGGGCAACCTGTTCTGCCAGAATGACGGTGTGATGCCGTGCGCCAGGTCGATCAACGGGATCGGTCCAATCGCTGTCATCCTCGTCTTCAACCTTCTCGATCACCGGCCATAGGTCGACGCGCCCAGGAAGATCGGCCTTGAATGCCCGGTGCAAGGCATCCTTGTGGAACCCGGCCTCTACATGGTTTTCGAACAGTATATCGACCAGCCCAAGGATCGCGCTGGACGAGCGGAACGAATATTCCAGCGTTGAATCCCACAGTTTAGAGCCTGATTCTCGGAGTTTTCGTCCAAATTCGGCCTGCATCTGGTCAAAGGCTTGCGGGTCGGCACCTTGGAAGGAATAGATTGACTGTTTCTTGTCGCCGACCACAAAGATCGTGCGCTCAACCCCGGATCGGGCCCCTTCCCCGCTGGTGAATTCTTGTGCCAGCTTTTCGATCACGTCCCACTGATCTGGGCTGGTGTCCTGCGCTTCGTCCACCAGAATGTGATCGATGCCACCGTCGAGCCGGTACAGCACCCATTCCGCCACCGCTGGGTCGTTCAGCACCTGACGTGCGCGCAGGATCAGGTCATCAAAATCCAGCCAACCCCTCACCTGCTTGCACCGCTCGTATTCCGTAAGGAAGGCCGCGGCAAAGCGATGTAATACATGGGTTTTCTGGGCCGCAACCAGCGCCAGTCGTTGTTCCCGCGCGGCTTCGACCCGCAGCATCAGGGCCTCGAGCTGGGGCATCCGATCTGCCAGCACCCCTTCACGCAGCGCCTTGGTTGGAAAGCTGTTGAGTTTTGCGGCAAAGGGCTCTTTCGCGCCCTTACCCGTCAATAGGACGTTTTCAAGTATCGTCAGGTTGCTCAACCTGGCGTCGGTAAAACTGGAAAGCTTGTCGGCGGCCTTGGCATTGTTCCCTCCGCTTTCCGAAAGCGCGGGAAAAATGGACTGGATCAGGTCGACCTCACCACCCAGAAACACGCTGCGCAGCAAGACCTGTTCATCAAAACCTTCAGGCAGATCAAACCGTTGCAGAATGTCCGGCCATTGCAGAACATGCTCAAACTGATTGCGCTTCTGTGCGATGGCGGCGGTCAGTTTGTCAAAGCCGGTATCAGTGACAAACCGGGCAACGTCTTCGATCAATGCGGCTTGGGGGCCTTCGGCAAAGCTCTCAATGATCTCATCACGCAACAACGCCGCAGCCCGGTCTTCCATTTCGGAGAATTGAGGGCTGACCCCCGCCTCAAGCGGGAACCGTCGCAGCAGCGAAGCACAGAAGGAGTGGATCGTTTGGATTTTCAGGCCACCGGGCGTCTCAATAGCGCGGGCAAACAGGGTCCGCGCTTGCGCCAACCGGTCAGGATCGATCATGCCCGACACGCCGAGTTCAACCAACTCATCCTGAAGGGCGCTGTCGCCAAGCATTGCCCATTTGCCAAGACGTTTGAAAAGCCGGTTCTGCATCTCGCTGGCCGCGGCCTTGGTATAGGTCAGGCACAGAATGTGCTGAGGCTGTACGCCATCCAGCAACAAGCGCGCCACCCGGTCGGTCAGCACCCGGGTCTTACCCGAGCCCGCATTGGCCGCCAGCCAGGTCGAAGCGTCCGGGCGCGCGGCCTGAACCTGCCGTTCGGTGGCATCATTGCGGGGGCTCATGTCAGGTCCTCCGGTTCGGTTTCCGCCGAACGATCCCACTCACCAAACCGGGCCAGGTGATCATAGACCCCGATATCTGTGTCCTTGTGCAGCATCCGGCGCGATGAGAATCCCTGATCAGGCTCTAAATAGGCAGAAACAAGCTCTTTCAGCTCTACTAGCACCTTGTTGGTCGGCTCTTTTTGCAGCGGTGCGGGCACTTCTTTATAGGTGCCGCCCATGCCAATGAAGATCGCCTGTGCAACGGGAAGCGGATCGAATCCTTCGATACCGCCCTGCTCGGCCATTGCAGCTTCGATCAGCAGTTGTTTGTCGAATTTGGCTTGCTGACTTTCCGTCGGCGGAGTGCCCGTCTTGTAGTCGATGATACGCAAAGCCCCCTGCCCGCTTCGATCGATTCGGTCGGCACGTCCGGCAATGGTGAAGTCCAGCGGCGTCAACGCCAGGCGCATCCCAACCTCAAAAGCCACAGGCCCGCCATCGGCGCGGCGCTGAATCTCGGCGGATAGAAAGCTATCGGTAATCCGCTCTAGCCGCGCCAGCCACAGCTTTCGGGCAGTTGGCCAGGCAACGTGGTCGTCCAGCAAAGCTTTGGCGCGTTTCAGGAAATTTTCTCGGGTCAATAAAGCCGGATCCAGAACGCTGTCACGCACGAATTGTTCCATCACCTCGTGGATGACGATACCGCGTAGCAGGGCATCTGGCGCCTGAACCAGCGGGTCCAGTTGTCTCAATCGCAGGATATGCCGGGCATATATGGCGTACGGATCGCGGATCAGGCGTTTGATTTCGGTCACCGATAGCCGCCGTGGCCGCGCCGCGACGGGTGGTCGTGGCGACGGGCGGTGCGCGGGTGCGATTCGGGGTGCATGTTCCAGCATCTCTGCCCAATCCAGCCACCGTTGGCCCCGCGCTTGCATTGCTTCTAACGCCCTAGTTCCACCCTGTTCAGGTAGGCCTTGTAACAGGTTGGTCATGCGGTTCAGCCAACGGGATGGTACAGTTTCCGCATCATCCGAGCGGGTAGCGCGGGTCAAAACCACCTCTGCAGCACCTGCCGCCTGCTGGAAGTCATGCGCGGACAGACCGATCCTGCGTTCGGGCAGTAAAAGACCGGCCTCATTGCGCATCTGACGGTTCAGCCAGGGGTCGGGCGCAGCAGCCTCGGGCCAGCTTCCTTCGTTCAAGCCACCCAGAATTAGCAGATCCGCACCCTGAACGCGCGCTTCCAGGGTGCCCCAGATCATCAGATGCGGGTGAGGTGCATCACGGTCGCGGACTTCTTCACCTGCCAACAACGCGCCCAGAAGGTCGGCAAAGTCATGGGCGGTCATCGCACCGCCATGCTGTGCTTCGGCTTCCAAAGTGGAGATCACCGCAAGCGCCTTCTGGCCCGCGTTCTTGTCCCACAATGTGCCAGATTCACCGGTTGCACCTGCCGAGATCATCTCGGCCAGCGTGCGAAGCCGGGCGACCCAGTCTGGCAGTGGCTGTTCGGTGGGGTCGTATTGATCGCAAAATGTCTGGGTAACCCAGCGGACCCAGTCCTCGGGCGCTTCTGTACGAATGGCGAAAGCGGTCAGGCTGGCGCTGTCGGGAAAGGGCGGGCCATAGCGACGCAGGTCAAGCTCAAGATCGCGGGTATGCAGCAGGTGGCTGCCCCGGTCGCCCCCGTCATGGCACAGTGGGTGTTTGAGCAGCGTCAGCAGAGCCTCGCCATCCAGGCGGCGCGCGAACAGCCCGGCGACATGGCGCAGGAACCGCCCGGGCGGAGACAGCTGCAGTGGCAGGCCCGCGCTGTCATCGGGCAGGATATTCCACCGGTCCAGTGCGGCGCTGACCTGCCGGGTTAGCATCCGGTCGGGGGTGATTAGCGCGGCGGTCTGGCCGGTCTCGGCCGCTTGCCGTAGGCGTAGCGCAATGGCCAAGGCCTCGGCCCGGGGCGAGGGCGCCTCGATCAGCGTCACATCCTTGGTCGCACCGTTCAGGTCGGGCAGGAGCGGGCCTTCAGTCATCCATGCGTCGGTGACCGGGGCAGGGCGCAATGCAAGCGAAATCAGCTTGTTACGGGCAGGTGAAGGGGCCTGATCCGTGGTCCATGGCAGGATTTGATCCGGGCCAAGCCCTAGACCAAGCATCAGCTTGCGGAACCGGTATTGAGGATGATCCTCAGTTGTCAGCGGGTTATCCAGATTGTGCCAAACATGTTCAGGCTGGTCGAAATCATAGCCAGGCAGCACCAGCGCCCCCTGAGGCAGACGCGCGACCGCCTGCATCAGCATCAGGGTGGTCCCGCGAGACCCGGTAGAGCCTGCCAGAATGACAGGATGTTCGGGCGGCGACGCCTCCCAGCGCGCGATCAGGTTCTCGACCACGCGCCGCTGTCGGGCCTGCGCATCCAGCGCCTCCGAACCGGATTCCATGAACTGATCAGCGATGCCTATAAAGGCCTGTGCCCGCGCCCAATGGCCGGACATGTCGCTGACATCGAGTTGCCTGATCGCATCGGGAGAGACACCTTCCCCCTGCATCTCGTCGATAAGCCCGGCCAGGCTGTCAGATAGATCGAACAGCGAGGACCGGGCCGCCAGATCGGGTTGCTGGTCTAGCAGTTTTGCGATCAGCTGCGTCAGCTCCAGCCTGCGACGCAGAGGCGGGATTGCGGGTGGGATCTGCGCCAGATCGGCGCTTTCGCCAAGATCGGTGACCAAAGAGAGGCGTGGCAAAAGGCAAGCGGGACCCTGATCAAACAGATCGCGCACCCGGCGCGCCATCCGGCGGGTGTTGATCACCAGTTGCACCCGGGCCAGCGCGTCGGGCGGCTGCCCCACAAACCGCTCATGTAGCCCGTCAACCAACACCTTGGGAAAATCCGCTCCCGGAGGAATGGCGAAGACCCGGGGCAGGGCGCTGGGCTCAAACATCGGCAATCAGCCCCTCGGCCAGATCAATACCCTCGGGACGCCCCACATCGCACCAGCGACCGGGGTAAGACAGTGCGAACAGGCGCTTTTGCTGCAGCATTCGATCCCACAATACGTTCAATGAAAACACGTCCTCAGCGATGTCATGTAGCCCTTCGGTTTTCAGAATTTGTACCCCGCCGTAAACAAGACCTGCACCGCGGACGATCCGCCCTGTGCTGTCCTGAGTGAAGTCACCAGGGCCTGTGTGGCCAAGGGTTTGCCCAACTGGAACGCACATCAGCAGCGCATCCATTTTATCCGGATTCCACTGATCCTTCAGCAAGTTCAGCGGGTTGGGCCCAGCCCAGATCGCGTCGCTGTTCAAGGTGAATACGGGATCGGATCCAAGCAGAGGTAGCGCTGCGCGCAGCCCACCACCAGTATCCAGAATGCGCGGTTCTTCCCGCGAAATCATAACGTCGCGGCCCGCCAGATGATCAGCCAACTGATCAGCGTGGTAGTGAAGGTTGGCAACAACCCGAAGCGGCCTGAGCGCATCGACCAGATCCAGTGCGTGATCAATCAGGGGCCGCCCGGCCACCTCGATCAGCGGTTTGGGCCGGTCTTTGGTCAGGGCACCCATGCGAGTACCAAAGCCCGCGGCAAACAGCATTGCAGCTTGGGGGGGGCCGGTCATTGCGCCCTCAGCTTTTCCAGGTTTTCGGGGCTTGGGGCGGGCAGAGCGCTGCGCAACAGGTCTGCCACCGGCACCAACCCGGGATGTTCGAGATCGCGCATCAAATGTGCCCACGCAGCCGGGATCAGGTCGACGTAGTGTGGCTTTCCATAATCGGTCGCCAGCCGTGCAAAACCGCCCAGAATGCGCAGGTTACGCTGAGCGCCCAGAACAGCATATGCGGTGCGGAAATCATGCCCATCGACGCCGGTTGCGGTGATATAGCGGTCGATCATCCGCATCTCGATCCCGGCGGGCACAGTCCGACGCACATCCTGTAGCAGTGACATCAGGTCATAGGCGGGATGCCCCAGCATCGCGCTTTGGAAATCCAGCAGACCGACGCGCGCCAGACCTTCGCGCTCGGGCAGCCAGATCAGGTTTTCTGCGTGGTAATCGCGTTGCACAACAACCCGCGTTCCGCCGGTTTCCCGGTGCAAGATATCCGCAAAGCGCAGCTCGAACCGGGCACGGGCCTCGTCGTCGTGCGATCCAAGAATGCCTTGTGCATATTTCGTGAACGACAGCGCCGCCAATTCGGTCATCATAGCGGGGTCGTAACTGTCGAGCGAAAGCGTCGGCGCCGCGTGAAGATGGACAAGTACATCGGTTGCGGCGTCATACAGCGTGCGCTCAAGCGTCGGATCGTCCCGCAAGACGCGTGCGAACAGATCGTCGCCCAAATCTTCGAGCAACAGAAACCCGTATTCGCAGTCCTCGGCGTAGATTTCCGGCGCACTCAACCCAATGGAACGCAGGTATTTCGACATACGCACGAAGGGTTCAACAGCTTCGCCCTTGTCGGGCGGAGCATCCATCAAAACGGCGGTCCGGCCGGTGGCAGGGTTGGTCAGACGCTCGTACCGGCGGTTCGAGGCATCACCCGCCAAAGGCGTATGCCGTGCGCCGTTCCATGGTGTCTGCGCGATCAAGGCTTCTGCCAGAATGGCCCGGTTCGTCATTGGATCCCCTCCAGCTTGGCGTTCCATTTCGGGTCTGTCCACGACATCTTAAGTTGTCGCGTATCTTGTTCGTTGGCGTCTGTGGTGAACCGGATCAGTAAGGCCGGCTCTGGCGTCAGAGGACCCAGCTTTTCAGGCCACTCGATCAGGCAAATGCCGGCGTCGAAGGCGTCGACCAGCCCCAGCTCTTCGATCTCTTCCACGGCAGAAAGACGATAGAGGTCTGAATGCCAGACCTCTCCAAGCTGCGTCTCGTAAACCTGAACCAGAGTAAAGGTCGGCGAAGGCACATCTTCGGGAGCGGACAGAAGAGATTGGATCAATGCGCGTGCGAAATGGGTTTTGCCGCTGCCGATGGTACCTTCAAGCAGGATAGTATCGCCAGACTGCAATGCGCCACCCAGTTTGGTGGCAACTTCAGCAGTGTCGAATGGGGATTTCGAGGTCAGAGTCAGCGGTGCGTTCATGGCGTCACAATGAACCTGCGCCGGGTCGGCTGCAACCGGTTCAGGCGCTGATTTTTTGTATTTCCGTGATGTTCCTGACCGGGTTGTCCGAGGCGAAACGGACAATTGTTGCCCCGTTTTGCATGGGGCTGACCGTGCAGTTCAAAGAGCCGCCGGATTTTAGGATCAGTTCAGCCGACCATTCGGCCCGATTCTCGCGCGCGGTGACGAATTCGCGGATCTCGCCAAGGATCGGCGTGGCGGTGCAGTGCTCCTGCCATTGGCGTGTGATTTCCAGCACCGTTGCTGGTTCGAATCCTACTTCGCCGCTGTCGCCCCACAACACCTGATAGGCGTAATTTGTGATCGCCAGCGAACCGTCATCCGAAAACACCGCGATGGCATCAGCCAGCTTGTCCAGAATGGATTGCATAAGGTCCGTTTCAGCGCGGAACCGTCGGGTCAGTGTGATTTCGGCGGTGATATCTTCGAACAGGAAAGCCACGGCCCCATCGGGATGCGGGCGACCACTGACGGAATAGACCGATCCTGATGGCAGCGACCAGGTTTCCTGATAGTTCCCGTCCTGTGCCGCCTCCAGAAGGTCGTTCATCTGGCGCCGCCAACTGCGATAGTTCTTAGGCTCGGGCATCATATGCTGGTCGCGAAGCCGGTCAAAAAAGCTGGACAGGCTTGGGCGCAGGCTCAGGAAGTCGGGTGGCAGGGTGGTCAGATCAATCAGCGCTGGATTGAACAGGGCCAGTTGCCGGTTGCGGTCAAAGATCGCTAGGCCAATGGAGAGCTGTGCGAAGGTTTTGGTCATGGTCTGCACAAACTTGCGCTGTGCTGTCTCGGCTTCGACAATCGCGTTGATATCGACCGCGTAACACAACTGATCCTGTTCGTGTGCGACCTGGGTCAGGTCAAACCAGAGCTTGGCATCGCTGTCCCTGACCGGAATCGAGACACGGGTTTTTCGACTCAGCTGCGCCTCGTCCCTGTGAGAAGGAAACAGAGGGTCCGTCAGATCGGCATCCGGTCCCGCGATCTTGCGAACCAACCGTACATAGGCCGCATTGCACCAGCCCACCTTGTCACGGTGATCTATCAGCCAAACAGGGTAGGGCGCCTGCTCCATCGCCAAACGAATTGGATCGCGCTGGTCACGGCGTGGCGCAGGGATGGTCCCCGTCAGATCACGTAATTGAACCCGAATGATACCATCGATCCATTCGCACAGAACCTCGCGCTCGACTGTGCAGTCGATGGCTGAAACGGCGATGTTGCCCCCGGACCGGACAATCTCGGGCGTTTCGGGGAAAGCGGGAAAATCACGTTGCAGCAAACGCCGCAGATCAGCCCAGTTGCTGACGGATTCGTAACCTGCCAGCGCAATATCGGAGTGGCTGATCAACCGGTCGCCATCGAACAGGAAGACAACATCGAACAGCGCTCCGGGCGCGGACAGCCCGAAATCTCTTGTTTTGGCCTGATGGCGTGGCAAGAGCCACAATATCGCAAAGCTGGCCGAAACCACACTGATTGCGGCCAGAACGATCCATTCGGCCATTGCTCCAACCCCCGGGTAAAACGTTTGAATCTATATGAACAACAATGGTTAACGGGGTCTTAACTCAGATCTGGAACGGTTGGTTGGCGCCCGAGGGAACAGGAGTGTCCCCGGTTTGCGCGTCGATCAGCTTGCGCGGCCAAACGACATTGACGATCGCCCCCCTGCGGTCCGGTTGGTCAGTCAGGGTCTGATAAGGGTCCGCGCCATTGGCGAAGCTCAGTTCGGCACCGCTGCGTTCCAGCAGGGTTTTGGCGATGAACAGACCCAGCCCCATGCCTTCGTATTCCGGCCGACTACTGCGATCGGCGCGGCGGCGGCGCATGAACGGGTCACCAATCCGACCTATGATGTGGGAGGGGTAGCCGCGACCATCATCCATGATCGAAACGCTGATCCGGTCAGAGGTCCATTCAGCTTCGACCCAGACCGTCGACTGGGCAAAATCCACTGCGTTCTGGATCAGGTTGCGCAGCCCGTGAATGATCTCGGGCTTGCGCAGGATCGAGGGCTGCTGCACATCGCCATCCGCAACTGGTCCCTCGTCGAAATGCACCACTTTACCACGATTGATATGTGGCTCTGCCGCTTCATGGATCACGGTGGACAGAGGCGCTTGACGCAGGTGCAAGTCATCTTTCCCAGCTCGGCCCATATCGCGCAGGATGTCGCGGCAGCGGTCAGCCTGTTCGCGGATCAAGGCTGCGTCCTCCATCAGCTCAGGCCGGTCGTCCAGCTCTTCGATCAGTTCTGAACTGGCCAGCTTGATCGTAGCCAGCGGCGTACCCAACTCATGCGCGGCGGCGGCCACCACACCACCAAGATCAGTCAGCTTTTGCTCGCGCGCCAGCGCCATATGGGTGGCCGAGAGCGCTTCGGACATCGATTGAACTTCGGAACTGATGCGGTGCGAATAGGCGCCGATGAAAACGATGGCGATGATAATCGCCGCCCAGTTTCCGAACAGCAAAATATCGGGGATATCCAGCACCAACCCCAGATTGGTTCTCAGCGGGAGGTGGAATTGCGCGAGCAACGTGGTCAGGATCACCGCAACGCTGCCGATGATCAGGGTCGAGCGTGTGCTCATTACATTTGCAGAAATCGTCACCGGGCCCAGCAACAGCAGCGCAAACGGGTTGTTTAGCCCCCCCGTCAGATACAACAGGATCGACAGCTGCAGCAGATCGAACAGCACCATCAGGAAGTTCTCGAATTCCGACAAGCGCTTGTTTTCGGGAAACAACAGAATGGCCGTGAGGTTACCCATCACCGAAATGCCGATGACGAAATAACACAATGCCAGCTCAAGCTGAACGTCGTAATATTTCTGTGCAACCGTGATGGCTGTAAACTGGCCGATAATGGCGACCCATCGCAGCAGGATCAGCGTGCGCAGCCTGATCCAGGTACTGCGCTCCTGCCCACGCCAAAGACTGGTGTTGGAATTCGTCATCTGTCGATTATGTCCTATTGCGTCGGTCCGACATGTTGATAGGTGTCCCGGCAGAATCGATCAACATCCCCTTTCGTATCAGGATACGCGCCATGGTTCGTCTTTATGCTATTCTCGCAACTGTTGTTCTTGCAATTGGTCTTGGCGCAATGTGGCTGCTGACGCGAGGCGGCGCGGACGACAAATACGCTCAGTGCCGCTCGTCTCAGATTGCGGGTGGGAGCGCCGCAATCGGCGGACCGTTCGAACTGCTTAACGCCAATGGTGAGACGGTAACCGACAAGGATGTGATCACCGAGCCCACGCTTGTCTACTTCGGTTATACCTTCTGCCCGGATGTTTGCCCCTTTGACATGTCGCGCAATGTCGACACGATCGATTTGCTGGCCGAGCGCGGTCAGTCGGTGACGCCGTTGTTCATCTCGATAGACCCGGATCGCGATACCCCCGAGGTCGTGGGCGATTTCGCGTTCAACCTGCATGAACGCGTGATTGGCCTGACCGGATCGCCCGAGCAGATCAAGGCGGCCAGCAAGGCGTACAAGACCTATTACAAGGCCCAAGACAAAAGCGATGAGTATTATTTGGTCGACCACTCGACCTTTACCTATCTGATGACGCCCGAGGACGGGTTTCTGGAATTTTTCAAACGCGATGAAACGGCCGAGCAGATGGCGGACAAGATTGGCTGCTTCCTTGATCCGGCCTGATCCTCAACAGTCGGTTTGACCTTTGGAATGGCGCTGCTATTACTCATGTTTAAGCCAAGAGGCATGAAATAGCGGAAAGACCCACATATGGCAGACAGTTCCCAGCTTGAAATCGGCCCCGACAAATCGCTGCTGCTGGTAGATGATGACGAGCCGTTTCTGAGACGTCTGGCCAAGGCCATGGAAAAACGCGGATTCGAGGTTGAAACCGCGGGTTCCGTCGCCGCAGGCCGCGCCATTTCCACAGCCCGCCCACCTGCCTATGCCGTGGTCGATCTGCGACTTGAAGATGGCAATGGGCTGGACGTGGTTGAAGTGCTGCGCGAAAAACGCCCCGACAGCCGGGTTGTGGTTCTGACCGGTTATGGCGCCATCGCCACCGCCGTTGCGGCGGTCAAAATTGGTGCAACCGACTATCTGTCCAAACCCGCCGACGCCACTGACATCACCAACGCTCTGTTGGCCAAGGGCGACGAACTGCCCCCGCCGCCGGAAAACCCCATGAGCGCCGACCGCGTCCGCTGGGAACATATCCAACGCGTTTATGAGCTGTGCGACCGGAACGTCTCGGAAACCGCGCGCCGGTTGAACATGCACCGCCGAACACTGCAGAGGATTCTGGCGAAGCGTAGCCCAAGGTAGACCCGTAAACTTAATAGTGTGTTTTCCCGGGCCGTTCCAAACGACTTTCAGGGCGCGGGTTGAGCCTGAGTTTGAAGCCTCAGCGCGTAATTCTTAAGGCAGGCAGAGTGCGCGCACCCAACTTCAGGCAATAACAGCAACTCATCAACCTTTGCCTGCAGCTTGCCGCCCATCGCCAGCATTCGATCATCCACAACGCTGTTCTGGTTGTACTTGTTCCAATACCTTTCACGAAACCGGCTGGACCGGTTGGGTGCATCTGTCGCTTTCGTGCCTTGCCCGCGCTGCCGCTTGAGCGCGAAACTGTCTCGCGTTTTCACCGGGTAGTGAATGACAGCAGCCCAATCGTGTGTAGACAGATGCTCGGGCGCGGCACCCAGCGCATGTCTTCGTCGCAATCCCGAACGATACATGTGTTCGTGCATCGGCAGGCCCGCAGCATTTACAAATTGCGATCCATCGTTTCGAAAGTCCGGTCGCAAGTAGGGCCGGTGCAGGCCAAACCCCCGTATTTTATCAGACTTTCGAAAAAGCGTTTTGAAGTAGCGATGCAAATTATGATCTGTATCGGCACGCTTTAGGAACCGTTGCGTGACCAGCCCCGGTTCCCACTTGTCGTTGCCCCCATTTCCGAAGATCAACCAATTCACGGCGATGCCCTCGGCGAAACCGGAACAGCGTTCGACGAGACCTGCGACCTGATTTTCATCGTTTGCACAGAAAAGAAACTCATCGCTATCAAGCCACATCAGCCAATCGGCATCGTTAAGCGAAGGATGCGCATAGGCCGTTTCCGCCGCTGTATGCTGTGGTACTTGCCCGGGTTTCAGATCTTGCAGAACATGGGAAATAACCCCGTTTTTATCCAGCGCATCAAGCAGCTCGGCGGTGCCGTCTGTCGAGTCATTGCTGTAAATCAGAATAGGATCAAACCCGACCAGCAGATGATACGCGACCCACTCAAGAATAAACGGCCCTTCATCCTTGGCGCAGGAGAATAGCCCGACCTTCATATCGGCTTGGCCTGAGTGGGTTTGATCATGATCGCGATTCTTCCTTGCACGGCCTATCTTCTGAAGATGATATTACGTTGAGTTTGAAAGGTATTTTCATAGCCACGATCAGAAAGTGAGGCAAACAGGCGTTCGGCGCTATCACCAAGATTCACGGTTTCCAGCTGTAGATATTGGGGAAGCGCTGCATCTTCTGCGCTTTCAAGAAAAGGCATAAGAATGTTCGGCTCGTGCCCTTCAACATCAAGCTTGGCAAAATCGGCATCATGCAGATGTGTAAGCTCAAGCAGTGTTCGGGTCTGCACCTCAATCGTATCGTATTTTGATAGCTCCAGATACGCTGGGTCGTTTGCCAAGCGCGCCTGACCAAGATTGGTGGCCGTGTCGCCCCGCTTTTCTATAATAAGTGTCGCCTCACCAGTTTCGCCCGCGATCGCGAAAGTGTTCAGCTCCACGTTGCCAAATCCGTTCAGAGAGCAATTATTGCTGAGGCGTTCGGCCAGTGTCGGATTAGGCTCAAACGCATGAATCCGGGAGTCCGGGCTAAGAATTGACGACAAGAAAAGTGAATACAGACCAAAATTTGCCCCGATATCCAAAACCTTGAGAGTCTTCCCGGCAAAGCTTTCTTTCAGCCAATTCAGCTCAAGCTCTTCCGGAGACCGGCCCTTCTGCCAGAGAGAGAATTCGCTGAAATTGTCATACGGGTGCAGGTGGATTCGAATGCCCCGGTAGGCGATCAACTGTGGCAGCAGTGACTTTCGGATCAGATTGCGCACCCGCCCTCGGCCGGTCAGATTGTACGCTTCACGTAAACACGCGTTGGCATATTCCATCTGCGCGTTCGTGACCGGTATCTGGCTGTCTGCGTCGCTCATCTGAACCTGCGTCCGATTATGGTCTTGTTTTAGCGGAAAATTAGCATAGCCCGAGCTGCTGATCTATTGGCGACCTAAATGCTGCCCAACAATTCCTGATGCCGCGCGGTATAGGCCTGCCGCACCTCAATCGGGGGACGCAGTTTGATCTGCAACCCCTCTAATATTGCCTTGTCCGGACGACCAAAGAACTTTGATGCTTCGGTATCAGAAAAACCCGCGATCTGCGTCGCCTCCATCCAGGCGCTGATCTTGTCCGCCTTCTTGATCTGGCGTTTCACTGTTTTTGGTACCACGGCGGGCAACCC
The DNA here is from genome assembly GCF_056531845.1 of Ruegeria sp. K3. Classification (NCBI taxonomy): domain Bacteria; kingdom Pseudomonadati; phylum Pseudomonadota; class Alphaproteobacteria; order Rhodobacterales; family Roseobacteraceae; genus Ruegeria; species Ruegeria sp. K3. The sequence goes on from NZ_JBQFMM010000018.1 coordinate 30,657, forward strand.
GAAACGTATATGAATCGCAGCAGCCAGCCGGTCGTCTAAATCACCATAATCCGGGCCAACGGCGGATTTCACCGGAGAGATCATGTCACCAATCACATATTCGGGGGCATCGTGTAACAGTGCCGCCAACCGCCATTTCGTCGGTGCATTTGGTGCGATGCGGCCAAAAAGCTCTTCCACCAGCAAGGAATGCTCGGCCACGGAATAGGCAAAATCCCCGTCGGTCTGACCGTTCCACCGCGCCACAAAGGCCAGCCCGTGCGCGATATCTTCGATCTCGATATCCACGGGTGTCGGGTCCAGCAAATCCAGCCGACGGCCCGACAGCATTCTTTGCCACGCTCTGGGTTGTGTTGCCATTTTACCATGCCTTGTGAACTGGGACACGTTCAATTCGCGTTCTTGTGGTATGATGTATCTGTCTGGATCACATGCTGCCAACAATTTCTTGAGCATTCGTGCTTTGAACCTGCGCGATACGATCCCGACATCAAGGACTGAGGGGGGTGCAGACTCCTCCCAGTTGCGCCCTCTCGAAACGAAACTCGTATCGAAAGGAGCTTGCTATGTTCAAGCGTTTGTTTGCAATAACCCTGACCTTCGGAATGGCCGCAACCGCGCCACCCGCCTTTGCCCAGAACTGCGCAGAGCGCGAGCACGTGATTACCAAACTGCAAGACAATTACTCCGAGGAATTAACCTTTGGCGGTCTTCAGAAATCACGTGGCGGGCAGACGGTCATGGAGGTTTGGACCTCGAAGGAAACGGGAAGTTATACCGTTTTGGTGACCCAGGCGAACGGCATGAGTTGTATTGTCGCCGTTGGCACTGATTTTTTTGAAGCGATCCCCAAAATCAAGGCAGAGGGTACGCCAAGCTGATATTTTGTCACCAGACTTCCTGTTTCCGGCCATCCACATTGCCTCCTGTCCCAAGGAATGCTAGGGGCAGCCCGGACCAAGATTTACCGGAGTGGAGAGCCTGATGGCCGGGGACTATATCGTTAAGGACATTTCGCTGGCCGGGTTTGGCCGCAAGGAACTGGATATCGCTGAAACGGAAATGCCGGGCCTGATGGCCCTGCGCGCCGAATACGGTGAAAGCAAGCCGCTGTCTGGCGCGCGGATCGTCGGCTCACTGCATATGACCATCCAGACCGCCGTTCTGATCGAAACACTGGTGGCGCTGGGCGCTGATGTGCGCTGGGCGTCGTGCAACATCTTCTCAACGCAGGACCACGCGGCGGCGGCGATTGCCGAGGCTGATATTCCCGTTTTTGCCATCAAGGGCCAGACGCTGGAAGAGCATTGGGATTATCTGGACAAATCCTTCCTGTTCGACGAAGGCCCCAACATGATCCTGGACGATGGCGGCGACGCGACGCTATACATCCTGCTGGGTGCACGTGCCGAGGCAGGAGAGGACATTATCCCTGTTCCGGGTTCGGAAGAGGAAGAGGTGATCAAGAAGCAGATCGCCAAGCGCATGGCCGCGTCTCCGGGCTGGTTCACCAAAATGCGCGACCAGATCCAAGGCGTCTCTGAAGAAACCACCACCGGTGTAAACCGCCTGTATCAGCTGGTGAAAGATGGCCACCTGCCGTTCCCGGCGATCAACGTGAACGACTCGGTCACCAAGTCGAAGTTCGACAACAAATACGGCTGCAAGGAATCGCTGGTAGACGGTATTCGCCGCGCCACCGACACCATGATGGCCGGTAAGGTTGCCGTGGTCTGCGGCTATGGTGACGTGGGCAAAGGATCGGCGGCTTCGCTGCGTGGCGCAGGCGCCCGCGTGAAAGTGACCGAGGTCGACCCGATTTGCGCGCTGCAAGCGGCCATGGACGGGTTCGAAGTCACCCTGCTGGAAGACGAAGTCGCAAACGCGGATATCTTCATCACCACCACCGGCAACAAGGACGTGATCCGCATCGAGCATATGCGCGAGATGAAGGACATGGCGATCGTCGGCAACATCGGCCATTTCGACAACGAAATTCAGGTGGCCAGCCTGAAGAACCACAAATGGACCAACATCAAGGAACAGGTGGACATGATCGAGATGCCCTCGGGCAACCGCATTATCCTGCTGTCCGAAGGTCGCTTGCTGAACCTTGGCAACGCCACCGGTCACCCCTCGTTCGTGATGTCGGCCTCTTTCACCAACCAAGTCCTGGCCCAGATCGAGCTGTTCACCAAAGGCGATGAATACAAGAACGAAGTCTACATCCTGCCCAAGCATCTGGACGAAAAAGTTGCCCGTCTTCATCTGGACCGGATCGGCGTGAAGCTGACCCAGATGGACAGCGATCAGGCGGCCTATATCGGCGTAAAACCCGAAGGCCCCTACAAGCCGGAACACTACCGCTACTAAGTGCGAAAGACGCATGACCAAAGCTTCTAGACGCCGCCGAATCCTGCTTTCGGCGGCGTCTTTTCTTTTTGGCCTCTTAACGCTGTTGACCGTGTTGGGCGGCGGCGTTTGGTGGCTGCTTGCCCATCCCAATACGCCTGTACCCCCGCACTGGAACCCGCTGCGTGATCTGACCGTGACGGCCCCGGTCACCCCGGTCACCCCTTACCAGTTGAACCGCGCACTGGCGGATGATGCTTTATGCCGTGCAGCCTTGGCCGAGGCTGGAGCTCAGTTTGATCCGCTGGACGATCTGGTGGTGGACCAGAATTGCGGAATCGAGGGACGCGGCCGGTTGTTCGGTCTGGTGAACGCCCGCGTCACTGCAGTCGAGACCCGGTGTGCCACAACTTTGCGGCTTGTCATGTGGGAACACCATGTTGTGCAACCCGCTGCGCAGCAACTACTGGGGACTTCCGTCAGCAGAATGCGCCAGATCGGCAGCTATAACTGCCGCCGGATGCGGACCGCGCAAGGACAAGACAATGGTTGGAGCAGTCACGCCACTGCGGACGCGATCGACATCGTCGGAATGGATCTCTCGGACGGGCGCAGCTTGAACCTGCTGGCAGACTGGGACGCTGACGGGCCCGAGGCCGATTTTCTGCGCCAGATATGGCGCGGAGCCTGTGACTGGTTCCGCGTGGTGCTTGGCCCTGACTACAACCGCTTACATGCCGATCACTTCCACCTGCAGGGGCCCGGCTGGGGCTACTGCCGATAGTACCTCAGCGTAGAGACGGGATAAAATTGCCGCGGCCCTGTGGCGTGAAATCCAGAACATTCCACAGTGGCCAAGCCGCATCCACGTGCCGGGGATGCCAATCGCTGGGTTCAAAGAACAGCTCGGAACTCCAGAAGTGATGAATGCCATCAGGGAGCTGTTGAAAGACATTCAGGATGGGAAGCTGATCACCCCCGTTGGTCTCGGCCAGATAGTCACGTTGGTAATTCGTCCCTAATGCTGAGTAGAGCGGCAGCGCATTCCAACCCATCTCATCCTTGAGCGCCGAGAGTTTTTCGGGCGTATTCTGCGCCACTACGGCAACCGAGGCGTTCTGTATGAGATGGTGGATCTGAGAGTTCAGCCCATCCAGAAACGCCGAACACATAGGGCAGGGGCGTTCCGCGTCGGGTCCGTACATCAGCGAATAGATAATCAGCGTATCCTTATCGCCAAACAGCGACGACATAGGCGCACCCTCGCCTGCCAGATCTCGGAACGCATAATCGTTAGGGGTTTTGCCTCCGGTTGGAAGAGAACGGCGCAAGGCCGCGACCTCTTCAACCTTTGCTCTCAGGTCCCGCTCGGCGGATAGAAGTGCATTACGAGCTGACCGATATTCGGTGGTTTCATTCGGTAACGTTACGGGCATGGGGACCTCCGGGAATCATAATTAACAAAAATGTTAAATAATAAATCTGAAAAAATCAAATCACCGAGTCCCGCGAAGTTCAGCCTAGGGGGAAACCTTGTGATTTTTCCCTTTTGGGAATTCCGCCGACAAGGCTAGTCTCTCGTGCATCGGTAAAAAGTTCCGTGACAATGGATTAAGGAGATTGGGACATGGGCAAACGCGACGAATTGATCGCTAAATACGCTGAAGATCTAAAAGGCAAATGCGGGATGGACCCCGATATGGACCTGCTGACCAAGGTCACCATCGGTTGCGGTCCGGCGATCTATGACGCGGATGCGTCGACAGTGGCGGCCAGCCAGGAAGGCGAGCTTGAGACGGTCAAGAACAACTTCCTCATCAAAAAGCTGGGCCTGTCGGATGGTCCCGAACTGATGGAAGGGATCAACAAGGCCATGGAGACCTATGGCATGTCCGAGCGTAACAAGTACCGCGCTGTCGTCTATTACATGCTGACCAAGCATTTCGGCAAAGAATCGGTCTATAGCTGATCCAGCCAAGAACCATTTCAGCACCCGTCGGTCTTACCGGCGGGTGTTTTGTATTTGATTGAAACTCTAAATACTTGGCGTTTGAAGCGCGGTTCTGAAATCGGCTAAGGTCAGGATATGACCAGGACGGTCAGAACCAACAGATTTCCGTATGCGTGTGGTGAGCTTGGGAGCACGCGGGGTAGGGAAGGTTCTGAAGTCGTCAGGGCCTTCCCTTTTCATTCAATCCGCCTCTGTCTCGCCCAAAGCGCAGATCAACTGCCATTCTGTATCGCTGATCGGCTGCACTGACAGGCGTGAATTCTTGACCAGAACCATTTCATCCAACCGCTCATCCGCCTTGATCTGATCTAGTTTGACCGGAACTGTGAAAGACCGGACGGCTTTGATATCCACGCATTCCCAACGCTCATCATCGGTTGTGCTGTCGGGATGGGCCTCGGCGCAGACCTCGACAATGCCGACAATCGCCTTGTCCTTTTGCGAGTGGTAGAAAAACCCACGATCGCCAATCTGCATCTGACGCATGAAATTGCGGGCCTGGTAGTTGCGCACCCCATCCCATTCCTCGCCCGCGTCCCCCTTGCCGACCTGCTGATCCCAGCTCCAGGTCGAGGGTTCGGATTTGAACAGCCAATACGCCATCAGCCGATGACCTTTTTCCACGGGATCAATTCAACCGAGTCGAACAGGCCGGCCAGCGCGTAGGGGTCATTTGCGGCCCAGGCCTCAGCGGCGGCCAGATTCTCGACATCCAGAATGACCAGCGATCCGATCATCGCATCGCCGTCCAGTAACGGCCCGGCCTGCGCCACAACGCCGGTTTCTTCAATGTAAGCCAGATGGGCGGTGCGGTTGTCCAGCCGGGTCTGTAGGGCACCAGCTTTATCCCGGGCGATCAGGGCGATGAGCATATTATTCCTCCTTGAGTGGGCGACCCAGCAGGGCCTGAATCGCGTCGGTGACACTGTAGGCACCGCTGCTGAGTTTCGCCACCGTTGCGCTGATGGGCATGTCTAACCCTTCGCTCGCTGCGATTTCGGACATGGCCTGCGCAGTGGCGACACCTTCGACGGTTGTCGTGGTGTCAAATGGCTTGTTTAGACCCAAACAAAGGCCAAAACGATAGTTTCGCGACAATTCGGATGAGCAGGTCAGCACCAGATCACCCAGCCCCGATAACCCCATCAGCGTATCGGGCCGTGCCCCGCGCTGGGCGGCAAAGCGCTGCATCTCAGAAAATCCGCGTGTGATCAACGCAGCGCGGGCGCTGTCGCCAAGCCCAGCACCAATGGCCGCGCCGCAACCGATAGCCATCACATTCTTCAGCGCGCCACCCAACTCGGCCCCGATGGTATCGGCGGTTCGATAAAGACGCAGGTTGGCGGTTGTCAGCTCTTGCTGAAGCGCCTCGCCCAATTCGGCTTCAGCACAAGCCAGCGTTAGCGCCGTGGGCAGACCGCGCGCGATGTCGTCGGCAAAGCTGGGCCCGGTTAGCAGGGCCGGTTGTGCGTCTGGCACGGTTTGACGGATCACGGCGACGGGGCCCAGACCCGTGGTCAGTTCGATCCCCTTGCAGCAAGCCACCAGAACCTTCCCGCTCAGCCGTGCTGCGTGAAGATTCAGGGCATCACGCAGTTTTTGCATTGGCACGGCAAGCAGCAATACGTCGGACCGCACCGCCTGTTCAATCTCGGCAGTCACCGTGATGTTGGCAGGCAGCGTGACGCCCGGCAGGCGATCGACATTCTCGCGCGATTGCTGCATTTGCTTTGCCTGCTCGGGATTCCGCGACCAAAGCGTAACGGGGCCATCTCCCGCCAATGATATGGCCAAAGCGGTTCCAAAGGCACCTGATCCAAGGACGGTCACGCTCATGCCTTGGCCCCTTTTTTGCCGCTACCCAGCATTGCAGGGCTGGTTTGATCCAAGGGCCAGCGGGGCCGCGCCGTCAGGTCCAACCCATCTCGTGCACCGGTGCGGAATCGTTCCATACCCGCATAGGCGATCATTGCGGCATTATCAGTGCACAAAGCCAGCGGAGGGGCAGTAAATCGGGCGCCCATTTCCGCGGAAACAGTCTCTAATCCTGAGCGAATAGCGGAATTTGCTGCGACACCTCCGGCAACGGCAATAACCGGTTCTGACGGTGATGTCTCAAGATACTGGGCAATCGCGCGGCGGGTTTTCTCAGCCAAGGTATCAACAATAGCCTGCTGAAAACCGGCACACAGATCAGCGCGATCTTGTCGGGTCAGCCCCCCTTTTTCGGCTACGACCTTATCCCGCATCCGCATCAGCGCGGTCTTGAGTCCCGAAAAAGACAGGTCACATCCGGGGCGATCCAGAAGGGGCCGGGGAAAGCGGAAACGTTTGGGATCGCCCGCGCGCGCCTCAGCCTCGACTGAGGGGCCACCGGGTTGCGGCAGGCCCAACAGCCGGGCGGTCTTGTCGAAGGCTTCACCGGGGGCATCATCTATCGTACCGCCCAGTCGGGTAAATTGCTCCGGACCATGCGCAATCAGGTATTGGCAGTGACCACCCGACACCAGCAGCATCAGGTAGGGAAAGGCAATCCCGTCGGTCAGGCGTGGCGTCAGCGCGTGCCCGGCCAGATGGTTCACCCCGATCAGCGGCAGCCCGGTCGCCGCGCTCAGACCCTTTGCGCACATCACACCGGACATCACGCCGCCAATCAGACCTGGCCCGGCGGTGACGGCGATTGCATCCAGATCATCTAAGCCCATATCGGCCTGTGTTAGAGCCTGTTTGATGCAAATATCCAGCTTTTCGGCATGTGCGCGCGCCGCGATCTCGGGCACGACACCTCCATAGGCGCTGTGCAACTCAGTCTGGCCATGCACCACGGATGACAGGATCTCGGCCCCTACGCCTGTGCCCTGCCGCACAACGGCGGCTGCGGTATCGTCGCAGCTGCTTTCCAGTCCAAGGACGGTAAGTGTTTGCACCATAGGCCTGATCCGTTGCATCATGATTGCCAAGCGGGGTATCACCCCGCGCGGATGCAAACAATCCCAAGGCCGAAGGCGCCGACCGTTGTATTTGTTGATGACCCGCCCTCGCGCCGCCTCGGACAGGTTCGTTGCGCAACTGCCGGACCACATTCGGTCGCAAGTCGCGGTTATCCATTCGCCCTTGTTAAAAATCGAACCGCTGGGTGTCATGGTTGAGTCCGATGATTCTGCTGGACTGATCTTTTCCTCGGCAAATGGCGTGAATGCCGCCGCCGTATTGAATGTGGAACGCAGCCTGCCCGCCTATTGCGTTGGTCCGGTGACCACGCAGGCAGCGCAGGCAGCAGGGTGGGAAGCGCAGATGCTGGGTGCGACGGCCGAAGGGCTGGTGGCCAATCTGCTCAAACTCAAGCCAAACAGCCCGCTGCTACATCTGCGCGGAGAACACAGCCGTGGCAACGTCGCCGCGCGTTTGACTGAATCCGGGCTGACCACCCGCGAACAGCCGATTTATCGGCAACAGCTTTTGCCGCTGAGTGATGAGGCTTCCCACGCCGCCGAGGGTGATCAGCCCATCATCGCCCCGCTATTTTCGCCCCGCACAGCGCGACAATTTGCCGATGTCTGGGCCGGATCCGCGCCTCTGTGGCTGGCCGCGATCAGCGAAGCCACAGCGGAACCCCTTAAAACACTGAGTTTCGAGCGGCTGAAGATCGCGGATGAACCGACCCCGGACAAAATGCAGAAAGCCGTGAAAAAACTCGTGAAACACGTGATGCGGGTTGAGAGCGCGCCGGGTGCAGATTAACTTGGGTTAGTCTGTTGTTCATGTGTTTTGGGAATCGATAAGGGGATTAACGCGGTGGCTGATAAGAAGAAACCCGATCAGGAACCGGTCGAAGACCCCAGCGTCGAAGAGGTGGTAGAAGCCGCCGAGACCGAAAGTGATGCAGTCTCGGATGAGAAATCCGTTGACGCGGATAACGCTGCGGACGAATTGACTTCCGAAGCCGAAGCCGAAGCCGAAGCCGAAGCCGAAGCCGAAGCCGAAGCCGAAGCCGAAGCCGAAGCCGAAGCCGAAGCCGAAGCCGAAGC
>NZ_JBQFMM010000019.1:0-24835 GCF_056531845.1 Ruegeria sp. K3
AGTACGACAAGCGTCGTTACAAACGGCCTAACCGGATCGAGATCATGTTCGGCAGGTTGAAGGATTGGCGGCGTGTGGCAACCCGCTACGACAGGTGCCCGAAGGTCTTCCTGTCAGCGATCGCCCTCACAGCACTCGTTATCTATTGGCTATGAGCCCTGACCCTAGTGTTCCGTTGAAGCGTTCGTTGTATCCGTTTTCTCAGGGACTGGCGGGATAGATCTGCATCGGTTGGATGCCGAAGCAGTAGCCTACCAACGGCATACGGATCAGCAGCTCGGGGTCGACTGATGGACGCCCTGTATGGCTGTAAAATTCCGATAGATGCGTGCGGATCCTGCACAGATCGACGAACCTGTTAATCGACTGTAGAAGATAATCGCGCGAAACATGAGCCTTCAACGAGAACTCGTGGAACAGGGCCGCCTGCGCTTCCTGCTTCGGCCCCATCATAGACAATCCTCCCGCTCGTTGAGAGAATTGATGGGGTGGATGCCCCCATCCCGACGGCATCGCAATGTCCCGGATTGGTGATGTCATTGTCACTTAGGGTCAGGACTCGTTCTTGTTTCATAGCCAGAATAGGACTGTAGCAGCGGGAACGGTTACATGGGGCAAGGGCTCTGGTGAACAGTCTGCCATCGGCTGACTGGCTGCCGGGAGATCGAGGCCACTAAGCGGACTGGTTCCGCGAAGCCCTCAATGACAGGGGAATAATGCCCTGTATCCCAGGTCGCAAGTTGCGCGACAAGCTTGTCCGCTACGACAAGCGCCGCTCCAAACGACGCAACAGGATCGAGATTATTTTCGGCCGCCTGAAGGACTGGCGGCGCGTCGCAACCCGATATGACAGATGCCCAAAGGTCTTCCTCTCGGCCATCGCTCTCGCAGCTACCATTCTATTCTGGCTGTAAATCAATGCGTCTGAAGCCTGGCGGCCACCGTGTTGTTCTGGCTGTGCTTCAATGTATCCGGAGCCTGGGAGAGCAGGTCACAGGAAAATTGTGTTTCTGTCTCAATTTTATGTTCTGAAGCGCTGCTATGGCACATAAGATTTGAGTTGGTCCCCGCAAGAGTCGGATAGTCGATGGCAATATGGCAGAAGATTCTCCGGGAGTGGCCAAATGAGTGCAGCAAATGCGAAACGGCAGATACTCCGATCAACCGTCGCAGTTGCGGGGATTCTTTTCCCTTACGGCGCACGTGCGCAAGAGGTGTTGGCGCCGAACGAAGACTTCGTTCTTCAGTCCGGTGCAGCGATTACACTGGATCCTGCTCTGAGTACGCGAGTGCGTGGAATCTATGGTAACTACTTTAACGGCACAATCGACTTGCGCAGTGGATCTACCGTGCGCGTGATATCAAACGCGCGTTCCTTAGCGTCGGGCGGTTTGGCATATGCCGCTGGTCTAAGCCTTGAAAATGCGGCGGAAGTGTCGATCACGACGTCCGGTGATATAATTGCTCGCGCCGAGGGCGATGATGACAGGGCGGATGAGATACTCGATGCCGAAGCGGTCGGGATTTCTATTTCCGTGTCGAACGATGAGCCAATAACTCTGAATTCGACAGCGTATGTTAATGCAGTCTCGGTTGCTGGCAATCGCTCAAATGAAAACGCGAATGCGTATGCGACCGCCATCAGGATCCAACGCGACATTGGGAGCGGATCTTCAATTAATCATAGCGGCGATATCACTGCTCAGGCATATGGTGGCAGCGAGGTAAGTCGCGGCACGACACGGGCAACTTTATTCCAGATTGATTATGTTACAGCGAACGAAACGAATATTTCGGTTTCTGGCGACTTTGTCGGTGAGGCCTTTGGTGGCTCAGGCAATCAGTTAGGTGGGTCCGCGAATATTCAAGGGTTTGAAATGCGCGATCTTCTGGGGAACGATAACCAAATCGACGCCTCAGGGAATTGGTACTTCCGCGCCGCGGCTGGCGATAACTCCGTGGTCAACGATGTCAATGCAAGAATTAATGGTATTGATTTTGATGACGTCACCGGAGACAGAAACCAGATAACACTGTCTGCAAACATCGAAGCCAGCGCTGTTGGCGGGGCCTACGCCGAAAACAATGGTGTTGCCCGGGTCAGGCTTGTCCAGATCAGCAGTTTACAGGGGGAAGACAACCTATTTCAGGTAAGCGGCACCCTATACGGTTATGGGCGTGCCGGGTTCGGTGCAGGCAATGAGAATTATTCTCGAGTGCATGGCGTAAGGGGTATGAGCATCGATGGCTCGCGCAACCAGGTCGAGATTTCGTCGTCCATGACATTGATAGCGAACGCTGGCAGTGGGTCACCGTACGGCATCGCGGGGGCATATGGTGTCCAGTTCCGGGGCTTAGAAGGCCAGGAACACACGCTGAGTGTGACCGGTGATTTGAACGTTGTGGCGACAGGCGGGGCCTTGTCCGGCGTTGCCTATGCGCGGGCTTTTGGCGTGACCGGGCGTAGGGGGACCGGAGGCGTCACTTCCGGGCAAGTTCTATACGAAGTAACAGGGGTCAACGTTGACGGGACAGGAACTCAGATCGAAATCTCCTCCGATATGGCGGTCACAGCGACCGCCGGCGCTGGGTCGCGCAATGGTGTTGCAGAGGCGATTGGCGTGGCGTTTGAGGACTTTGAAGGGGCGTATCACGCAGTCACCATATCTGGTGATATTGACGTACGTTCGCATGGCGGCGACAATTCTACGGCATTAATTGGATATGCTCTCGCGCGTGGATACGCGCGTGCGATCGGTATCAGTATCGAAAGCATGAATGCATCGAATACGACAGTCGAGATCACGGGCGAAATTAATGTTTATGCCCGCGGCGGACGAAATGATCCTGGTTTCTCTCGCAGTGATGCAACCGGCATTAGCATCGACGAATTCAACGGCATGCACGCGAACCTGACCGTATCTGGTGATGTTTCCGCTGAGATGAGACTGGATAACACAGAAGGTTACAACACCGCCTCGGTACGCGCGATCCACATTGACAATGCCTTCGATGCGTCTGACTCCCAAGTCGTCATAACGGGGAACACGCTGGCCTCACTGGATGCTGATGTCGGCGGTGCAAGTGTCAACCTGACAATCGAAGCCATTGATGTCGATGATCAGTTTGGCAGCGGAACGGCCGTTACAGTCAATGGCGACATGATTGCTAAGTCGGCTGTTCAACTGCTGGATTTTGACAGGGGCGCACGCGTTGCTACCACAGGTCTCGACTTCGCCGACATCTATGCGCCACTGTCCACGCGCGTCGTGAATGGTAACATCACGTCAACATCATTCGTTGATGCGCGTGAGACGGTCTTGGACGTTTCGCGAATCCTCACCATCAACAACACGGGTGCTGAGATGGGCGGGTTTGGCTATATTGAAATGGGTGGCGATCAGTCCGGTATGATTGTGAATGGTGACATGTTAGTCACGACAGACCTACTTTTCGGGCAAGCAATTGGTTCAGAGATCACCGTCATAGCCGAAGGGATCGAGCTCGACCTGTGGTCTGGCGACGAAAGCCAATTCCGCACGCATGGGGCCATCGATGTGCAGCAGGGCATTCAGGCGGAAAGCTTCACAGATGTTGAGTTGGAAGCCGACGCCATCGGGATTGAAGCTGATGACATTAATGGGTCCGAAGGTCTGATCAGCAACTTAGACAACATCTCGGTCGGGCATATTCTGTCGGTCGAGGCCTCAGAGAGCGCGGACATCATCATGCGGTCGCGCGGGATTGAAATTGACGAGTTGAACGGTATTGACACCGGACTGTTGACAGACATTGAGATCGAACAGTTCAGTGCCCCTGACTTTGAGCTCATCAATTCTGGTGATATCCAGGTTCTCACCGACATTGATGTACGTGGGGAAAGTTTGTTCTTTAGCTCAAGTAGCGACGGGATCGTGATCGCCGAGTTCGACGGTGATCATCAGTCTTTGCTGAATTATGGCAACATGGACATTCGTCACGACTTCGCGGTCCAGACTCTTCTTGGCCGAACTACGGTTGATGCAGACGGATTCGACATTGACTTCGTTTTCGGAGATGATTTCCGCTTTGAAAACAGCGGAGATATCCGGATCATCGTCAATAGCGAAGTCGAAGAGTTACGACTTGATCCAAGTTTGTCATCAAGTGACACTGACATCTTCCGTGTGGCGGGTGAGGCAGTCGACTTCAATTTGATCACCGGGAAAAATGCGAGCATCATCAACCACGGCGACATCTATGTCAGCGTGACTTCAGAGATCGGTGACGTGGGTGATGGTGTCACCCCATATGTCTCTGCGCTTGCCTTCGGTTTTGAGGAACTGAGCGCGAGCAGCGTCATCGAAAATTCCGGACGTTTGGAGGCGGTTCTTGACGCTGATCGCGGGCAGGCCGTTGCGATTGGTCGCCCCACGTTCGAGACGTCCGCTGATCAAATGCCCGCAACCCTCGATGGCCGTCTGATCAATACAGGTGCCGCCATTGCAAGTGCGACTGGCGAAGGTGCCGAGGCCTTTGCGATCAACCTGGCTGATGGTGACGGCGAAGTTCTTTTGTCCACCCTCGGTTTCTTACAAGGCCGCGTTGTCGTGGCTGACCAGACCGTTACGGTCGACGACACCGATGGGCGTACTGGTTCGATTTTTTGGCAGTTTGAGAACTTCGACGACAGTGGTGTGAATATTCAATCTGACGGTCCGGTCTTTGTCTCTGGCAATGACGTTGCGACCTTTGAAACAGAGGCTTTGGGCGCAAACAGCCTTGCCTTGGGACAATTGGCCAACCAGGGCCTGGCGGCCGAACAGGATGTACTGCGCACCGTCCTTAATGATGATAGGCATAGTTTGGCGACATCGGGTACTGCTACAGGGTTGATCCGCGGGTGGACAGCATGGACAAGCGTCGAAGGTATGTCGCCGCTGCCCTTATTGGACGACGACATGTTCGATCTGGAGGTGAGAGCATCAAGCATGACATCCGGCCTCGCCCGGAACTTCGGTGACTATGGGGCGCTAAGCTTAAGCCTTGGATTTGGTGAGACAAAGGCCCACAGTCGGGATCGTTGGGGTGCAGGTTCGCGCATTGAAACCGATGCCGTCATCTTAGGTGCAGCTTGGGCCAATGATTTGGGCCAATTCAATGCCGATGCCGGTCTGCGTTTCGGCTTCGGTTCAACGAATGTGACGCGGACGATCAATGACAATAACGCCCAAGACGGCGAAGATGATGCCGTCGCCGCTCCAAACAGTCGTTTTGTGATGGCGCATGCGGGCCTTGGATACGACGTAGATGTTGAAGAGATTTCTGGGCTGACGATCACCCCATTCAGTCAGGTGAGCTATACGCAGATAGACGTCGATGGCTATGATGAAAAAGGATCAATCGCGGCCGCAAGCGTTGACGCAACGCGGACGTCCTGGACCAATATTGAGGTAGGAACACGTTTCAGTTACCAGCGCGAGATAGGCACTTTTTCGGGCTCCGTTGGCTGGTTTCAATTTCTGTCGGGTGGTGATGAAAGCGTGGGAGTTGAGATTTTTGACCAGGCAATGTCGCTACCGATGGAAGGACGCGATTTGGATGGTATGCGTCTGAGTTTGAATTATTCAACGTCGGTATTCCAAAGCGGCTCATTATCGATCGGTACGGGACTGGCCAGGATTGGCGATGATACGGCCACGACTGCTTGGATTGCTATCGAGGTGCCATTTTGATCTGATCTCGGTCGCCTGATCTGATGTCAAAGGAATTCAATTTGATTGATTCCGTAGTGCTCAGGCAAGTCTTCTGCCCGCTTTTCAGAAACTAAATCAGAATCGGACCCGTACCTCGACAACCGGTCTGAACCTGCCTGGTCCTTCAGTTGGTAGGTAATGGACCTGTGGTCAACATGACGCATCTTAAAATCAGCCGTTTTCAATCTTCTCAATGGACATCAGTTCAAGTGCGAATCTGGCCATGTGAATCACAGATCGCCATAATCTCACTACTCCATATCGAAACTTATCCGGGATGTGTCGCAAATTATTGGGATCACCAAACTAGCAACTTACTGGACACACTTATCCCGCGATCTCGGCAAATAGCCGAAAGCCAGACCTCGTAGTGTTGGGGAATTGCCGCTTCCGGATCATGTTGGCGACCTCAATTCCATCCAGTGTGGCCGAAGCGGATCTGAACGACTTGAACCTACACATGTGCCGGATGCGACGCTTGATAGACCGATGATCCTGTTCGATCATGTTGTTCAAAAATTTGGACCTGACAGTTTGGATTTTGGCTGGGCATCCAAATCGATTAAGGATTTTGTTTACTTCTCGAATGCCCGCCGCGTTAGCACGGCTTTTGTTGATGACGACTTTGTTTGAGATCGCGTTTGACGACAGTGCTTTGGCAAAGAACCTTGCGGTTGCTGGACGCTTTTTTGATTGCGCACAAGCAGCGATGATCGGCGAGTATTTCTCTACCCACCTATTCAGTGTGGCATGATCAACCGGCACACCGCGCTCAGCCATGATCTCTCGCAGGTCACGACAGGACACCGTGTACCGCAGATAGAAATTAGAAGCGTACAAAACCGCGCCTTTGGGGAAATGTCAACCTTTCAAAGAGATCATGCTGAAACCCGTTCGAAAAACTAGTCGACGGGGACAATCGTCAGATCACGCATGTTCGTGAATTGGGCCTCAGGGTTTGCGACACATCCCCGCAAATCAGCCCCATAATCAATCCAACCAGTGAGCCACACTTTCTCCTGGATCAGATTGCCATCTGTCCCAAAATCTCTGACGACGGACAGGCAACGCGCTACCCACTCCTCAAACAGGGTGGATAGACACTCGTTGAGCCAGACCAATATCAAACGGCTTCTTGTCCTTAGAATTTGGTAGTGAAGCCAGCGGAGAGTCCTGCGCCACTTCCACTGTCGCCGTCCGAGCCAACTGTAGTGCGATAGTAGAGCGAACCATAGAGCATGCTGGTTGGCGTTATGTAGTAGGATCCCCCTAGTTCGATCTCGCTCCAGGTTGTGTCGGGGTCTATTGCAAGGGTCAAATCGTTGACCTCCACATCCTGTTCGCCGGAGACATCCCATATCGCATTTGCCATTACGAAGAGAGAGAATTCTTCATCGAAATACTCATACTGCAGACCTAACCGCGCCTTCGTCGACGTATCCTCGCCAATGGATACCACCGTCGAATTGTTGTCGGTGAAATCATTGGTATCGAATCTCGCATGTTCCAACTGAAGCTGCGGTATCAGCATGCTGTTGGGGGTCAAATCAAAGGCCCGGCCGACTTCCAGGCTAAGTGAGCGGGTTGTGCTTTTCACGTCCGTCGCAAGCGTCCCACCAGCGCTAGAGCTGAAGTCTGACGTCATACGACCGAATTCCAGCTGCGCGTCGACATAGAACCCGTTGTCCTGAATCCAGGTCCCGCTTGCACCGATAGCGTAGCCCTCTGTCGAGATGTCCCCGCTGCCTACCTCGAACGTTGCGTCACTATTCATCGACAGAACGCGGCCGTTTATCCCAAAAACCCAGCGACCGATCGCTGCCTCATGGTCGACGTCAACCCCGAACTGCAGGTCGGTTTTTCTGCTGTCGATTTCGGTGTCGTAGTTGGTTGAGGCATACTTCAAGCTCTGCCCATCACCGTAGATACGCATCCAGGCACCACTCGTCATCACGTCCGACGTACCGACCCGACCCGCCAGTCCACGAGTGCTGAGTGTTTCGCCTGTACCGCTTTGGAAACGCCCGTTTATGCGCTCCATCAAGCCGGGCAAATCTACGGCGCGCGCCAAAGCGACGGCCGCAATTTCATATACCTTCGGGGTCGAGGACAAGACCGGCTCACCATTGCTGCTGAGCAGATTACTCAAAGAGAACGTCCCCGCGTCAACGCCCAACTCGTAGACAAATACCGGACCTTCGTAGAAGCTGCCGCCTTCCAAAGCAAATGCATCATCCCCCACGGAGCCATCGACCGAAATCAGAGGGATGTCATCGGTCAAAACCGTCGCATTGGACAAGACGTTGAGGCGGATCTGCGTCGTTCCGGTAACGTCGCCTAAAATGGTCATCTGATCGGCCTGGCCGTTAGCAAATTCCACATCGAAGACCAGTGTCCCGCCACCCGCAAAGTTGCCCGCCTGCGTGAAGGACCCATTCGCTGAACTATCAGCAAAACTCAGAGTCCCGCCCGACGCCACGCTCAGTGTGTCAGCGGTGAGCGTTTGCGCTCCAAAAACAGATATCAGCGAGCTATTTCCAACCTCAACCGTTTCCCAGTTCAAAAGGTTGTCGGCCGCTATCTCCCCGCTCGAACCGCTAAACTCCAGTATGTCTGTGCCGCCGCCGCCGTCCAGTAATCCTGATGTATCAAACAGGCCTCCAGAGAAAATTAGAGTGTTGTCTCCGGATGCCATCAGCAGATCGCCAGTCAAGGAACCACCCTCCAGGACTTCCAGCGTCTCGACCTCTACCGTGCCGTCAATGGACAGCACCGACCCAATGCCAATACGCAGTGTGTCCCAGTTGACAATATCTGCTCCCGAAATCTCTCCGCTGGAGCCAAGAAAGCTCAGCCGGTTCTGGCCATCTCGTCCATCAAGAAGGCCCGTATTCTCCAGCGACCCGCCCGCGAACACCAATTGATCATTGCCCGCACCAAAGAGCAGGTTGCCAGACACCAACGCGCCATTAAAGACCGATACGGTCGTGTCGGAGGTGCTGGTCTCGTCCTGCTCAAACGCGACGCGCCCTTCACTGCTCACATTGGCACCAGCGAACAAATTGACGCTGGTTGACCCGCCCCCGGTACCAGAGTTCAAACTGATCGCGCTGTTGTTGCCATACGTCGTTCCGTAGACGCTGATCACGGTTGGACCGGACCCAAGGTTTGTCGCCTCGATTCCAACAGGTCCCCCGACCACAGAACCGTATGTCGTCACAGTAAGGGATGTGCCCGCAGAATCATTACTTGCAGACACAGCCGCGGACCCAGCATCGATATTGTCCGCAGTAATCCGAATTGCTCCACCATTGTTGTTTTCGGCGATGATACCATAGTCTAGCGTCTCAATGCTGGCCGTTCCCTCTGCATTGCTGGCAACGATGACCAGATCGCCTGATCCGTCATTCACGGCCTTGATGCCAGCTTCGCCACCCGGGCATTGTCTGTTGCCCCCAGTACAACGGCTATTGATACTTCCATGAACGGTGATTTCTAGGTCAGTGCCCGAAGCGTCATTGGAGGCATCGATGCCCGCATCACCAATGCCACTTTCCACATTATCCGCGACTATGCGAAGGGCGCCACCGCCGAGATTTCTGGCAACAATTCCGGAAGCCCCGCCATCGACCAAGGTGCTGCGTTCAGCGTTTGTCGTTTGAATGACGAGGTCGCCACTGCCCTCGTTCCTTGCATAGATCGCTGAAGAGGCACCGTCGATGTCGCCTGTCGTCGTGATTGTGAGCGTTGTTCCCCCGGCGAAATTGCGTGCCTCAATGCCAACGCCACTGCCTCCTCCGACCTCATTTGCTGTGATGTTTATCGCCCCGCCATTGCGGTTTTGTGCGAAGATGCCATAGTCGGTCCCATAGACATCGGCTGATTGCTCGGCATTCGTTGTATTTATGGTCAGATCACCCGTCCCAAGGTTCACAGCTCTGATTGCATCGTAGCCCCGAATGCTGCCTGATGTGAACACGCCCAGATCTGTTCCCTCGGCACTATTCGCCGCGTAAATCCCGCTGTAGCCGAAATCATAATTGTAACCCGTCACATTGTTGGCGACGACGGTCAACGCGCCACCGTTTTCGTTTCGGGCGACAATTCCTTGCAATGACCCTGTCACCGATGCTGTGCCAGCGTCGTTCGTCGCGGTGATCACCGTATCGCCAGTGCCATTGTTCGTAACATTGATGCCGTTGCCTGCCCGACCTTGAACGTCGCCAGAGATACCGATGACAATATCTCCTGCGCCATCCGCGGTGGTGGCAACGATACCGTTTGCGGCCCCGATGATCGTGGCGCTATTGAGGTCCTCAAAACCTACCGACGTCGTATCGACATCGTTGCCAAGGTTGAGGGCATTGCCACCACTCGTGCTGGTGTCGAGACCGAAATTCTCGGTGGTTGTTACGGTAAGCGGACCTGTCGACGATAAGGCTTGCGTCAGATCGTTATCCGCATCTGCAGGACCGGAGCAGACATATGTACCGTCCGCTCCAGAGCAGCGTCCTGCCGCCGCACCTGTCATGGTTAAGGCGCTGCCAAGTGCAATGGCGGATACGCTGACCGACAGTGTTTTGCCAATCGCGCCGGGTCTTGGCGCAAAGCTGGCCACGACCCCGCAAACCTTTGTCATCCGACCGCCGCGCAGCAGAAAGTTTGGGTATGCAGGTCGTTCCTGACCGCTAAGTGTCACATCTTGCTGTTTGGTTTTCTGAAGAGGCTGGCGCATTTTTGTTTTCATCATGAACTACTTTAACCTATTGTATTGTAGAAATAATTAGTTCAGAGCTCGCAATCTCATCGCTACCCCCGCTACCGCTCGAGCATGCACTTAGCCCAGCAAAAGAAAGAATTGCAGCTGCCGCCTTTGAATTGTTCATTTTTTCGACTCCAAATCAGTGCCGATTGTCATGTGATCGCATCTGCTCAAACATCTCTGTTGGATATTTTAGTGGCTAGAGCCAGTTGCCGAGTTTTGGGATTTAGCGTGACCGCTTTCAATGTTCGCGTGTCTCAATCTATTTGACGTAGAGTTGCGCTTGGCGATAAAGCGGCCGATTGTCCGCATACTTGGGCACGCGTATATGCTCCAAAGTGGCCTCTTTCGGAAAACCACCTGCAATGCAGTGGACAAGAGCAGAGGCTTGAGAGTTCCTGCTTTCGCAGGACCGGCAGGCTTACTTAGAGCAGTGGGCGACAATCACCCTGATCTGGGCGGGGGCAATATCCGGTCGTTTGCTGACATCCTGAAAACATCACGCTCGGCCTTCGCTCGGGCCAAGGCCATCTCAATGTCTTCGAGTTCCAGCTCATGTTGGGGGCAATCTACTTGGATTTGGTTTCGAGCAGGGCCTTCTTGAAGGAGGCCACCAGAGCCTCAAGCTGCGCATTCTGATCCTATTGCGCACGAATGATCGCCTTTAGTGCGGCAATGACGTCGGTGGGTATTGCCAAGTCGATTGAGAATGCTTGAGCAGTGACTTGGTTGCGCGCTCACCTTGCAGGTGCGACGCTCTGATGTGTCGAGCTTCTGGCGAGCATGAATGACGGCCTGACGAAGTTGGCTCGTCGTCAGGCCCTCGGTTTTAGGTAGTTCAGACTTTCTTTGAGGATCAGCTTGTCCAGTTCCAGTTCGGCCACGATCTTCTTCAGCCGGGCATTTTCTTTCTCCAGGCTGCGCAACTCCGACAGTTGCGACTTGCCCATGCCACCGAACCGACGCCGCCAATTGTAGTAGGTCGCATCGCTGACACCGACACCACGACAGGCTGTCCGAACATCGTCGCCATCTGCCAGCTTAAGTTCAATCTCACGCAGCAGCTTCAGAATGTCTTCGTCCGAGTATCGCTACCGAGCCATCCCTTGTTCCCCCTTCTCGGTCAAAGTAGTGGCCCAATTTTAGGTGGCAAAGACACCAGACAAATGAAAGCCGACGACAAAAAAGAGCAGTCTGTTTCGTCTCAAAGCACCGGAAAGCTGAAGTCGTGATGACGACGTATCGGAAAGGTATGTCACTGAAATACAATCAATAAGAGAATCTACTGCTGCCTATTAGGATTGCCACAATCGAAATGGCTGGAGATCGTAGCGAAGTCGTCCGAACTTACGTGCCGCAAAAGAGCCGCCGGCTTGGACGCCGCAGCGCTTAGTGCCCACTGGTTCTACTTAATAAAACGCGCACTAAGTTGCATCGGGAAACAGAGCATAGTGTTCGCGGACTTTCATCCGGACTGATTTACCATCAGGACGTTATTGAGATAACGAGCTGACAATCGCTGGGCTCTGCTCTCAGTACCGTGTTGCCCAGAATTGGTATTGGAGATTGTGAGCGTTGCAAATGTATTGTCTTTTCCTGATCAATTTTTAGAATTGTCCCGTTCGAACTAACGTCCCAAACTATCAAAAAGCCGCTCTTGCGCTCAACGACAGCATGACGACGGGATACCCATGGACACAATACCTGAATATCGTTGTCATTGCTTCGCCCAATCGAAATGAAGCCATCGGTTCCCAATTCTATTTGATTATTCTTTGCAGAACACAAAACTCGATATTGATCATGGTTTTTTGTTGGTGTCTCTGCGCAATTTCGGTCTCCCCTTGTTTGATCTGAGTTGTCAACTGAGAAGTACTCGTTTTCCATGGTGTTCCACCGGGTTAGAACATGCAATTCGATTGTGTCTAGTTGGCCAAGTATCGTGCGTAACAGTACAGCTTCAACTGTCACAGATACCTTCACTCAACAGCGTCTTCGATGTCTCGCTGTCTCAAAAATGAGTCTCAGGCGCGGGGTGATCCTGGACGAGAGGCTGCCGTTCACTAGATTCTTTCAGGCAAACTTGCTTTGACGCCTACCGAGCGTTCAGGCTCATGTTTTCGCCTGTCCAGCCCCCATGTTCTGGGTCATTTCGGACTAGAAGTTCGGGGACTGTTGGGCGCTTGTTGAGGGTCTGGTGGGGTCGGGTGTGGTTGTATTGCCTGAGCCAGCAGTTGATTACGCTCTGTGCTTGCTCGGTCGTTGTGAACCAACTGGAGTTGAGAACCTCGTGGCGGAGCGCTCCATTGAACCTCTCGTTGTATCCGTTTTTCCAGGGAGAGCCCGGGTAGACCCGGACCGATTCACACCGACCTTCTGGAGCCAATTCTGGCTTGCCCCTGAAGAAAGCTCTGGGCCGTAACACCTTTGGAATGACGTTAATTTGGAGGTTATGATGGCCTGCGCAGCCCTCAATTTGCCTAGCAGGTGATCATATCCGGGTCTCAGGTCCCTACAGTGGTTTTGCAACAAACCACGCCGCAAGGTAGACCAACTATGGCGGATGCCAGTATTGCACAGGCCGTGCCTGTTTTGGTGGCGATTGATATCGCAAAGGCCAAATCGATGCCCGCGTAGGAGTTGAACTGGACTGTTCGACAATGGCCGACTGGGTTGGCCGATCAGCGGCTCTATTGGAACCGCTGGCCGAACAGATCGGGCGGCTTGTGAGTCGCGGCGATGCACTGTTTTGCCTACAATACGTCAGTGAAGATGCAGGCCCCGGGTCAAAAGAAGGCCAAAACAGCACGGGTCAGTACATAGGTTCGCGATGAGCGGTCTTGGTCGGAGTCGTCGCCACCTCGTGCCCGGTATCAGTTCACCATCAACCCCAAGGGCGAACATCCGGTCAGGCATCTTGAAGGCTACACGGGCTGGGTTCATGTAGATGGCTACTCTGGCTTCTACGGATTGTCTGGCGACGACAATGCCAAAGAGATGCCCTGCATGGCCTATGTAAGGCGCAAGTTCGTGGGTGTCTTCAATACCACCGCCGAAGCAGCGATCCGGCGGATCGCTGAACTCTAGGCAGTGGAAAAAGAGGCGCGGGGTCAATCGCCCGACGATCCTGTCGCGTTGCGGCCGGCACAGTCAAAACAGATCTTCGATGATCTCGAAGCATGGCTACATGCTCAACTGCTCAAGATCTCGGGAAAGTCGCCACTTGCCCAAGCCATCCGCTACGCCCTTGGTGGGATGCAAAAAATGCGGCCATACTTCGAGAACGGACATCTGGAATTCGACAACAACACCGCCGAACTCGCCGTCAAACCAATCGCCATCGTACGGAAAAACTGGATGTTAGCAGGATCAGAAGGCGGCGGTAAGGCCATGGCCATTGCCTACAGCCTGAGTGAAACCGCCAAACTCAACAACGTCGGCCCCAATCATGGCTTACATGGGCTGTCAAACCACAGCTATCACTTGCAGCGTCTGGATTGGGCCTCGATCGGCTGAGTGACACGTTCGCCGCGCGAGCTTCCTGTACCTGGGCTGGTTCAACTAAGGCTGTTGAACGAAATTTGCCCGCCTTGAGCCAGAGGCCGCAAGCACCGTCGAAGACGCGTTTCCGAGATATCCCGCGCGATTACGACAATTTTGCTTTGCCTGCTGTCACTCTCCCAGGCCTCTACTGGAAACGGTTTGTCGAAAACATGCTGCACGCCATGAAATACAAATGGCTTAGCGGCCCCATTCAAGAATACGAGGCCTTTCATTCGAAGCAGGTTTGGGCCTCGTAACGCCACCAATTCGTCGAGCCACATACCGAATACCTTACTTTCAAGCGGATGTTCCAAGGTGATCGATACGCTTTGTATACGCCTGTCGTGGGGCGAGTAGAACGCCTTTTCTGCAGGTTTCGCAGCGAGCCCTGAGAGGTTGTCGAGTGGACTTAATTGACGTAGCGGTAGATTTGATGGCTGCAACCAGCTTAGCGCTTCTGCAGCTTTGACCCCCGGTCTCGCACCAGATGTCCCCCACATATGCCCAAGCACCTTCTCGCCCCGAACTGAGTGCAAGATCCGTGCCGTTGGATTAAGCCCTCTGAGTCGTTTTTCGATCATTACCACTTTATCCGGTTCAGCGCGGTCGGTTTTGCTTAGGACAATCAGGTCTGCTTTGGTGGCTTGTGACACCGCTTCGAACTGATTGCTGAGCGTTGCCATACCGAGCACTGCATCTACGACAACGACCACCCCGTCCAGACGCGTTGAACGCGAAAGGCTACGGTCCGCGATGAGCGTTTGGATGATCGGGCCAGGGTCCGCCAAGCCTGTCGTTTCTACTACAATTCGGTCGAACTTGAGATCGTGCGCCTCTTTTTTCTTGAGCAAACTCATGATCGTTTGCGAAAGCTCGCCTTTGATCGAGCAACACAGACATCCCGAAGACATCAATATAATCTCATCGCTGGTTTCAGAAATAAGGTCGTGGTCCAATCCAACGTCACCAAATTCGTTCACAATGACCGCGACCCGCCCGTGAGAATTGTCCTCCAGCACCTTGTTGAGCAATGTGGTTTTTCCCGCGCCAAGAAAACCGGTGAGCAGGGTGACAGGAATAGGAGTTAAGGGAAATTGGTCCATCATGCAGCCAGGCTTGTACGATGGCTGCCCCTAAATGGGCCGCGATTCTGAAGGCGAGCGATGCTTTGCAACATAGTGAGTTCTCTTGTTATGGCCGAGTGCCACTGATCTCCGTTATCGTCGTGCTCGACAGCCGATCTATCAGAGTGGCTTCGATTTCATTTAGGATTTCGATCACCTTTCCCTCAGGATACCGATCCACCTGGCATGAACGCGGTTCAGTGTTAGAACGGGATTCCAACAGGCTTTCTTCCAGCGCGAGACAGGCGTCGGCCAAAGTGATTTCATGCGATGGCCTAGACAGTCGCCGGAATGACCATTTTCTGAATTTAGCAACCGGGCCTTGCGCAACTTCCCAAAAACTCGCCAGACAATGGCAAGGTTGGTGCCAGCATGGACCGCTATTTCTGAAAATGTCTGGGTGCGTCCAGCATCTTGCGCTAAGTGGGATAGCATGTGTAATGCGAGAGATAGCCGAGAGTTACGTTTCATCATGTGGTCTACCTAACCCATTTCTGTTCGTAACGTGTCGTAGCGTTAACTCCCGACGTGCGAAGGTATACTAATATTCGGGTGTCAAGCTGCTTGGGCGGCGGCTTTTCAGGCGTTAAATGCTTCGAGGCGGTGGTATCGAATTTTTAGGGCTGAGCGACGGCGTACTGGAACACAAAAAACAATTCCGAATTGCCGAGTGCGTGGCCACGAACCGCTGCAAACCTCCTAGTGATCGATGCCCTTGCATTGTCCGCTCTCGCTTTCGGAATGGGAGATGGCTGTTTTCGGCGCGGTTGTTTAGGCCCTTGTGTGACCATTGACCCAAGCCCGGCGCTACCTCTCGCTTGGCGGCACCACATGACCGCAACTTACCTGTGATAATCCGCTTAGGAATGACGCCAAGACGCTTCATCAGGCTGCGCAACAACCTTTTGCAGCCCGTTTTTCCCATTTAGGTTGGAGTAATTCGTCCAAAACGACGCCATGCTGATCGACAGCCCGCCAAAGCCAATACTTGCGACCTGAAATTCTCAAGGCAGCTTCATCGAGATGCCAGATATCACCAGGACGGTCCTGACTTAGTCGCAAGTTCCGAGCCATCACCGGTCCAAACTTGATCACCCAACGCCGGATCGTCTCGTAAGAAACATCAATCCCACGCTGCAGAAGCATTTCTTCAACTCCACGCAGCCTCAGATTGAAGCGAACATACAACCAAACTGCGTGCGAGAGGATCTGAAGAGGAAATCGGTGGCGCTGGTAGCTGATCGACGATAAATTCATCGGTGTCACCTATGCCCAAATCCAGAAATGAAAAACCAATCCAGGATTAACGTGACAAAACCCATGCAACTTTGAAAACCACCCAGTCTATTGCTCGACGCCGAGACCATCAAAGATTATCTCTTCTCCAGTGGTAGTTGTGGCATCGTTGTCCCCGAGTCCGATGTAGCTTCCATTTTCACCATCCCAGAACTCCCCTCTGAGGCCATCGAAATTCAAATCGCGTGTTCCAGCACCGTTCGCCATAGTGACTGAGCCATTGAAAGAGCCATTTAGGAAAGTTACTCCCGCATCGGAATCCACTACTGTGTCAAAGACCATTTCGGCGGAACCATCAACTGCAACAGCGGGTTCATTACTGAAAGGGTTAGTTGGAAACTCAATAAAGTTTCCAGCAACACCAGTAACCGGAGTATCAGACGCAAAATTGGCCACCGCAACAAACTCTCCACCCATCGAGTATACATCAAAAGTGTCTTGCCTAACCCGATAAGTGAAGGCGCCAGCATAGGTTGCCGTCCCTGTTTCGGGGATATCGAATCGCTCAATTTCATCGGAAGTTCTGCCATTATCAAACAAATTAGCGTTTTCGTCCCTTAAGGCCTTCCATTCGTCGTCTGTCAGCTGTTCACCCAAGTCATCTACCGTCGGCGGTGCCAACGGGATTGTCGATGGTTCCAATGGGGCTGTCGATGAACCACCCGATGAACCACCCGATGAACCACCCGATGAACACCCCGCAATGATAAGAAGGCTCAATACAAAACCGACAGTCTTCATAACTAAACTCCAAAATTCATCAGCCACCCGAAAGGCATCTCCGCGGCGTTTTTCGTTGTCCCAAAAATCGGAATTGAGGTGACGTTAAACGCGCGCAACATGTTGTTGCAACAATGCATTTATAACGTTGAAGGCGCTCTCTCAATGTTTGGGCGTCGCATCGTAATGTACCGGATATCTCATGTCTGTCTGATGCACCCACCCGCCAACGAGGTGGCGCAATTCCGAGCCGTCGGGCCGGCAAAAGGCTGGCGCGAAGCAATATTCGAAAACGCAGATGAGAAGCCGATCAAGGACATCGGAATATTGGGCGGCGCGGCACTGTCCAATTGGCACAACGTCCTTTGCAAGGTCGATCCCCTTTGCAGGAGCCTGATGATTTCCGTCCCAAAGTTGATCCTGATCACACAACCGAACTGGTGACAGGTGCGCATTGGCAGATTGAATTGCGGGCCGCCATCGACATTGATCGTCGCACCCAGAGAAGGGGCCGTCCTGCATTGCCGTGATGTCGTAGCTCAGTTGTGCACCACCTTCGCCAGGGCTAAATTGTTGTACCATCGCATAGTTGTGCCCAGCTTAGGCCACGACACAGGTGACAACCCTGATCCTCTCCCTTTGAAGTGGTCCGCCGTTATGGCTGTTAAAACGGAGGAGCCACATGGCGAACAAGCAACTGAAGTCGAAAGAGATTGTCTCGAAGTTGCGACAGGTTGAGATATTAATGTGGTACCGCATGTGCTTCGCCTCACTTGGTCGACCTGGTTCTTTACCCAAGGGTCGCAATACTGGGGCCCGATGACATCCTGGAACGATTGTTCAAGCATTGTTGGGATTTCCGGTCGGAGATGCCGCGGGATCCACGGAACGGGTTCCATCCGGTTTGAAGTGAGCAAATACGTAAACCTATAAGAGTTTGAGACGCTCGAACATTTTTTTCGATTGCTGTGCCTCTATGCTGGGCCGGAGCAAACCCGCAATAGCCAGGATATCTTTTACTCGTGAAGAAAGGTTTTATCGTTAGCAGGCTTCGCCCAGTCCCTTCCGCCCTTTCGACTTCAACCCCGATGATGGCAAATGAGCTTTGTCTTCTTGGGCGGTCAATGCATCAAGCATGGAACGCCCAGTCTCGGTGTTTGCAGAGGATCCCGACTGCATCTATGACGACGCCATCCCAACATGGTTGGGAACCGCAGGATGCCAGATGGCCTCTTACTCCGGACCGGCATTGCTTGGCCAAGATTTCGGGACGTCGTTTTCGTACATCCGCCTGGATGGAGATAGTGTTGCAGGCGAAGTCAGAGACAACTCACAGGGTTGGTTCTTTGACGTCATGAACGGAACCTCTGTGAAATTCTGCAATTGGGTGACATCTGGCTGTGCCACACAGTTCGCGCCTTCATACGAGACAAATAGGTCGAGTATTCAAGACTTTGAGTTGGACATTGCTATGGGCCCTAAGCTTCTTGGTGTGATCATGGGTAGGGCCATTCAGAATGACTGCGAGAACCGTCGATGAGTTTTTTCGACCAGAAGGGCAAAGACCAAAAAGGTTGTCGTGAGTCGCCGGATTTGGCAACCGGCGAAGAGCCAACGTCAGTATTGAACGCCAATAGTCTGCACGAACACTTTGTCAAAAGTGGCCATAGGAATGTCGCCCACGGCGAATTCTATTTGGTCGCTGCGGGAGATGTCAGAGTTGAATTCGGCGTATTGAGACACCAGCGTATCGAAACACTTGATGACTTGGTTCTCGGTGACGAATTTTCATTCAAAGAACACAGCCAGTGTCAAATGGCTAATTTGCGAAATGGTGTTTGCGCACTCGCAGGAAATATGGACCCGAGTGTCGAATCCGCCTTTGATGCTTTTCCTGTCAGGCGGACTGCCCGCTTAGTCTTCATGTCTGCGAACGGTAAAAAACGGGCGTGCTTGTTTCTGACCGATGGAACTGAACGAACGTTCTTTTTGTTACCTGTCGGAATGGACCAAAAGCAACTGTATACACTCATATCTATGGACTTTGTTTAGAAAGGATTCTGCAAAAGCGATTAAAACCCAACGTTTCTGGCTTGCATTCCCGGGCGGCTCAGTCCTGCTGGCGGTCGTGATCTGGCGTAGCTGCAGTGCGACTCGCCGAATTCATTCAGTAAAAAAGTCGCTGGAAAGCGGCAGAGTTGATTCTCACAACCAAGGCTTGATGATTACGGGAAAAAGATGACCTGGGTGACAGTCTCGGCCTCAGGAAGACTACGATCGCCTCGTCCTATTGATAATTTCTCCAATGGTTACCTTCTCGTTCAATACTCGCGTCTTCATCGCGGAACGCGACGAACAACGTATGTACCGCTACGCAACGGCGAGGACGGGATGCGCTCAGGCTGTAACATCAAGCTGGATGGCGTTCATCCAGTTCTCCCAAGCGCGGAAATAGCTGGGCAGCGAATTTGTGGTTTTGATTTGCCCGGGCGCGGTATTCGATTTTTACGCCGACAGCTTGCAGTTGGCGGTTGGTCGCGTGGCGGCCTGCAAAAGGTTGCACGTTGGGGTTCGTGCGAGATAGTGGAAAAGGAGAGTGCATCAGATCGGTCCGGCCCTGACTGTTGCTGTTTAAAACGCTCCGGCAGAAGTTTGGGTCGGCGGGGTAGGGGCGCCATCCACTTCCTGTCGGATCTGTTGGTGTTTACCATCTGGAAAGGCATCGAGCTGGCGACGGAATTTATGCCAATTCGCGGCCTGGTAAACCAGGGGCCGTTTTTGCGTCCGATGCTTACGCAAGATATGACATTCTTTCATCTTCGTTCGGCCGCTTTAGCAAAATTTTGCCCGAGTGCGCTCCGTTTTCCAGGCGTGGCGATGACCTCAGATCGGGGCCAGTGTTCGAAATGCTAAAACCTGAACTTCGGCCGAAAGACTGCGAAGGGTTCGGCACGCGCTGCCGCGACATCATTTCAAACTTTTGGGAAGACATCTTGCTATGCGGGTGCCGTTCGCATCACCAAGCCGGTGTCCGACTTCGAACTTGCCGTTTTGATCCATACATACCATCGGGTATTTCCTGAAGAGAGCCCCTAAGTATTGTAGTATTGGTTCAAATAACTTAGCCGCCCCTAGAGGGGCGGCTAAGTTCCAGAGCATCCAATTGAGGGGGTCTTTGAGAGTGAGTAACGGCGCTCCGATTTTATCGCCTGTTTGTTCTTACGCCACCAGTGCGTAAGGACGCTCGTAAACAGCAGAAGAATAAGAAGCGCTGCAAGGCACGGTATTAAGCGCTCTCATAAAATTATTTAAAGTCTTACCTTTGCTGTTGGGGCCACTGCTTTTGATTTAGTGTTTTGTGCTACGCGAACACCAGTGAAGGTAATCTGATATTCATTCATTTTCGATGTTTAAGTGTCTCAGTTTATGTTGCTTTTTGGCGTCAGCACCAATTGCACAGGTCAGGTCGATAAAAAACCTAGTTTTTCCGGCTCGTCTTAACCGCTGAAGAGTGGAAATGAGAAAGAGACCCGCAACAAGGCAGAGCCAGAGAAGCGCTCAGGGCATTTGGCAACCTGGCTGGCGGTGCGTGGATGCGGCCTTACAGAGATTTGCAGATCTTGGAGCATATCTCAACCAATTATGGCCCGGAGGTCATCAGTCGCATATCTGAGATGCGGATCTGTGCCGACTATGATCAGCGGACGCAACTGGTCAACGGGTTGTTGTGGAACACGGTTACTTTCTGTCGATGCAGAGTGATGCCACGTTCAAACTTGGCCATGGCTCCGTCTCGAGAGACGGCTAAGGCATGGGCGCAAGCGCGACGTGGATTCGGGACAACGGTTTCTACATGGTCGCCCAGTTGGAATTCGGCCGAATGAAATCTGACACCACGTCCAGCTTCATCGGGTCGTTTGCGATGGGCGTGGAAACCGAGGCCCGTTCCGCTGGCGCGTAGGTTGTTCATGCATTCGATTTTATTTCCAACAGCTCCCTCACCCCGCAGTTCCAGTTGAAACCGGTATGGATCGCGACTGGGGTCTTCGCAGACACCCTTGGGACGGTGATTTCCTTGGATGAAAGCCCGTCAACGGTGGCGCGGCTGGGCATTCTTTATGAGCATGCCAATAACACTTTCACCTTTTGCCCCAGCCAATGCGATCCAAGATCTGTCCGCTGTCCGCCGTCCGACGCAAATGTCGGCAGTCTTATCCTGTCGATCGATCCTGAAGCGACTTGGGGCGAGGTCGATTTGGGCGGCGCTGACACGTTCTCTGCCTCAAGCCTGCTTCAAGGGTCGTTCAGCTACCGCATCACTCTTTGCGCCGGAGGTGATCGTTGTTTCGGCGCAATCTATCTGCGGGCCTCACGATAGTGTTCTTAGGCATGTGTTATGCATGATGGGTTTTTCGGGCCTGCTGTGTTCCTGAAGTGGAGCTCCGACGGCTTTGAGGATTTGGTTTTTTGAGTGTCAGCACAGAAGTGGAACGGTAATCACTGGAATGAGGCCTTGCCCACCAAATGCAAGAGACGCAATGCTTGCGATTTTGAGACAGCCAAACATAAACGCCCCAACTCCATAAGTGTACCATTTCAATCAATGTCGGCGAAGTTGGTTGTGCGCACATCTACCGCATTGTCGGAGTTGAGGGAAGGCGTTGGGCAAGAAGTCTTATGGGTTTGACCGGTGTTTCGGTAGACAAGCCCATTTGCTGTTCCCCACTTTCAGCAAGGCAAATTCGTCGAGCTTACTACTGGAGCTTAACAAATGGCTGTGAATGATGGCGATCTAGTATTTGTCGGCTTGGACGCAGATAATGACAACTTCGAACTTCTGGCAACAACGTACATCCAGGCCGGAGAGGTGATTGCGTTCACCGATCGTGAATGGGATTCCTCAACGAAAACCTTTAATCAAGGTGAAAACGTTTTTACCTGGACAGTACCCAATGGCGGTCTCAAACCTGGCGACACCGTCACTTTTGATATGGGTGATGATCTCAACGATCCAGACAATGAAAACACAAACCCCGATCCCGATGGGAACGAATTTATTATCGTCACGATCAACGACGAATTGCAAACCTCGGATAGCATAATCACAACGGACCCGGGGAACATTCAGCTGAATGACTCCATATTCATGTTTCAAGGAAATGTGGACCCCGACGATGACATGATTTTCGAGATAGACCGGTTTATCTCGATAATTTCAACCGATCCCAATGTGACTTTCGATGGAACGGCAAATCCCAATGATCCAAGTGATGACACAGCGATCAACGCTACAATTTATTTCAATTTCGACAAAATGGAGTGGGTGGATGACGGCAATCGAATTTTCAATGATCCCGACAATCTGTGGACACAAGCGGAAATACTGGAAAGCATCTTAAATACAGGTAGTCAAACCAGGACTGATCCTGGGAATTGGTCTGTCACCAACTCTCCGCCAAGTACCAACGGGATCCATTTCACAGATGATCAATTCGATGTCACCGTTTTGCAGGCATGTTTTGTCACTGGTACAAAGATTTCAGCGAGTTCCGGAAAAACACCAGTTGAAGATCTCAAAGTTGACGACCTTGTTCAACTCCACGTCGGTGGCTTCGCGCGCATACGGGCGATACTCAAGCGACAGGTTGATGCTGAAGCAATTTCCGAAAGTATGAAACTGAGACCAGTGAGAATCTCAAAAGGAGCGCTTGGAGCAAACCTACCATCCTCTGATCTCCTTGTATCGCGTCAACACCGAATGGTTGTCCGTTCACCGATTGCGGAGCGAATGTTCGGGAATGGGGAGGTTCTGATGCCCGCGATTAAGCTCACAAGCTTGCCAGGCATAGGCATTGAGGAAAACCTTACTTCCTTCGAGTACTTCCATCTTATTTTTGACAAACACGAGATTATTCTTGCCAACGACGCGCCGACTGAAAGCTTCTATTTCGGACGGCACGCGTTAGAAGCTTTGGACAAAGACACGGCCGAAGAGTTGCGTCTAATTTTTCCAGAAATGTTTGAGGAGGCAGGAGAAGTCCCAACTCCCGCTTTACCCTTTGCGGACAAGAAGAAGGCTAAAAACCTCGTGTCACGTCTTATCAAGAACAAGCGAGAAGTGTTAGAGATTCAATAGCGCTTTTTAAGATACAGCCGTTGTGTCAGCCAACAATGAAGAACTGCCATGAGACGCGCCGCTATCCAGGTGCATACAATGGTTGCAGTTGCCGGACTCCTTTTGGTTTTCAGGCTCTTACATCGAGCTTCGTTGGTACTTATTGCACGGCTGAGCCGCGAACAATGTTCTTATGCGCACTATGCCCTTTAACCTGATTTACATTGGAAATGCGAGTATGAAACCTCTGCTGATCATTGCCTTGATGTTGGTCGCCACGACGCCTTATGCCGAGTCTCTCGTTGACCGCGGCGAGTATCTCGTTCGTGGGATTGCAGGTTGTGGAAACTGTCATACGCCGATTGGCTCTGATGGACCTGTTAGAGGAATGGAACTTGCCGGTCGCCTGGTCGAGGATAACGATGCGTTCACCGCAGTGGCACCAAATCTGACGCCAGCGGGACCGATCGCCACATGGACCGACGAGGAACTCAAGGTGGCAATCCGAGAGGGCCTGCGTCCAGATGGCTCGGTGATTGGACCCCCAATGCCCTATGCGGTGTATCGTGGCATAAGCGATGAAGATTTGGATAGCATTGTAGCCTTCCTTCGCACACTGCCCCCGGTACAGAACGATCCCGGGAAATCCGTATACCGTATTCCCCTCCCACCCGCGTATGGGCCGCCGGTCGGCAAGGTGACAGCGCCACCACGTACAGTGTCGGCCGAGTATGGAGCCTATCTGGCAGGACCCATCGCCCATTGCATGGAGTGTCATACCCCCTTTAATGATCACGGGCCAATGCTGGATACGCATCTTGGAGCCGGTGGCCTCACATTTAACGGCCCTTGGGGCGTCTCAATAGCGTCCAACATCACGAGTCATGAAGATGGCTTGGCATCCTATACCGACACAGAAATCGAGACCATGATTGTTCGTGGTGAACGCCCGGATGGAACCCGCATGTTACCACCTATGCCTTACAACCATCTGTCGCAGATGACTGATGACGACTTGGATGCGATTGTTCTTTACTTGCGGACGCTTCCTCCGCTGCCGTCGGGGAGCTAGCAGAAAGAAGCCGCTGACCAGGGCACTACAATAGCCACAGTGAAAGCCATTGTAAGGGGTCTTAGCGACCTTGCAAAAGAAAGTATGCGTGACTTGCGTGACGCACCGGGTCGCACTGTAGCCATCTCTGGCCTTTTCTATGTGTGAGCTTCACTAACGTTACACCGTTGCGACTTTTCTCAGCTTCGGTGCAGAGCACAATCCAATCATTAGCTCATGCTTCCGTGGTCTACTATTTTGAATGGGCGCGGGTTGTCATTGTAAGACCCGACAGGGATCGCTGCAGCTAAGGGCTTTGTGGCATTAAACAGCTTTTGAATTTTTGTGTTTGTTGGTCATTTTTTTTGCCTTACCACTGAGATGCCAGGCCGAACGTGATGTTCAGGGCTTTACCTTTGTCGCCTGTTCCGAAGGTTGAGCGATAGTCGACGGACCCGAAGATGCGGCTGTTTTTGTTTACGGCATAAG
>NZ_JBQFMM010000020.1:0-19891 GCF_056531845.1 Ruegeria sp. K3
GATTGAAGGGAACGCATGAGGGGATCAGAAAGGAGGATGACTGATCCCCTAACGTTATCGGCGCATTAGAGAGGGGGTCTATCCACGCACCAGTGTTCTAGGCTTGGTTGTATCAAGCGATCACACGTTTCCAATTGGGGGATTCCCGTAATCTAGGTTTTTTGTGATCGATGAGGTCTTCGCTTCCCTGTCCTTCTGCCATCAAGAGCTTTAGCTCTTCACAGCAATTCACAAGCGAGACGGAAATTCGCGAGAGCTGCCCCGTCTCCAATTGCGGGCAGGCAGGGCCTGCCAGCGGCTGTATGATGCGCGACCGATCAGGGGCCCCGCTCAAGCGTGAGCGTCCGATGAACCCGACCTAACTGTGCCGTGCTGTGTGCGATAGACACACGTCCAACAAAACTGAGACGACACGCCATGGCCGCGACCACGCTATTCAGTACGGTTGTGCTGTCGAAGCCCGTGTTTCTGGGTCTTCGGCTGAATTTGACCCAAAACTGGATTTCACATGAGCAATACCGCCCCTTTAATAGCCTCCCCAGCCGATCTTGGCGCGATCACTGAGAACGAAACGCGGATCATCACCGCTGCAGAGCTGCTGGCTTCTGTAACGGATGCCGACAACGATCCATTAACAATTACCTCTGTCTCAGTGGACCCGGCGGTGGGGACAATCACCGACAATGAGGATGACACCTGGACCTTCACTCCAGTTGCCAATCTGACCGGTCAGGATCTTGCGCTGTATTTCACTGTGAGTGACGGGACGACCAGCGTCTTGGGCAGCGCCGAGGTCGACATTGCTGATGTGAATGCGGCACCAGTCATGCGCCCGGGCGGGTCAAATTTGTACCGCTTTGTCGGGGCGGATCGCATCGACCGGGCGGGTGTTTCCGTGTCCTCGGCAGGCGATGTGGATAATGATGGGCTGGATGATCTGCTCATCGGGGCGTATCAGGCCAGTGGCATCGGCAATGCCTCAAATGGGGCCGGCGAGACTTACCTGATCAGCGGCGCCGATCTGGCCGGAATGGACGCCGCTGATGGCACCACAGATGGGGTCATTGATCTGGTCAATGTCGCGGGCCAGGCCAAGTCCTATCGCTTTGTTGGCGCAGATTCCGGGGACAATGCGGGAAATAAGGTGTCGTCTGCAGGCGACGTGGATGGCGATGGTCTGGGTGACTTGCTCATCGGGGCTTATGACGCCGATGGCACCGGCAATGCCACAGACAAT
The DNA here is from genome assembly GCF_056531845.1 of Ruegeria sp. K3. Classification (NCBI taxonomy): domain Bacteria; kingdom Pseudomonadati; phylum Pseudomonadota; class Alphaproteobacteria; order Rhodobacterales; family Roseobacteraceae; genus Ruegeria; species Ruegeria sp. K3. The sequence goes on from NZ_JBQFMM010000020.1 coordinate 1,238, forward strand.
GCCGGTGAGGCTTACCTGATCAGCGGCGCTGATCTGGCCGGACTGGATGCCGCTGATGGCACCACAGATGGGATCATTGATCTGGGTAACGTCGCAGGCCAGGCAAAATCCTATCGCTTTGTCGGGGTGGATAGCGACGATCAGGCGGGGTATTCCGTATCATCGGCAGGCGATGTGGATAATGATGGGCTGGATGACTTGCTTATCGGAGCTCGTTATGCTGATGGCCTCGGCAATAGCTCGAGTTCGGCGGGTGAGGCTTATCTGATCAGCGGCGCCGATCTGGCGGGACTGGATGCCGCTGATGGCACCACAGATGGGATCATTGATCTGGACAATGTCGCGGGCCAGGCCAAGTCCTACCGCTTTGTTGGCGCAGATTCCGGGGACGATGCGGGATATGCGGTGTCTTCTGGGGGCGACATGGATGGTGATGGATTGGATGACCTGCTCATCGGAGCTCGTTATGCTGATGGCCTCGGCAATGGCTCGAGTTCGGCGGGTGAGGCTTATCTGATAAGCGGCGCCGATCTGGCGGGCATGGATGCCGCTGATGGCGCCACGGATGGGATCATTGATCTGGACAACGTCGCGGGTCAGGCAAAATCCTATCGCTTTGTCGGGGTGGATAGCGACGATCAGGCGGGGCGTTCCATATCGTCTGCAGGAGATTTGGATGGCGATGGATTGGATGACTTGCTCATCGGGGCGTCTCTGGCCGATGGCACTGGCAATGCAAAAGGTGGTTCTGGTGAGGCCTATCTAATCAGCGGCGCTGATCTGGCCGGCATGGACGCCGCTGATGGCACCACAGATGGGGTCATTGATCTGGACAACGTCGCGGGTCAGGCAAAATCCTATCGCTTTGTCGGGGTGGATGACGGGGACCTGTCGGGGCGTTCCGTATCGTCTGCAGGCGATGTGGATGGCGATGGATTGGATGACCTGCTCATCGGGGCTACAGCCGATGGCATCGGCAATGCCTCAAATGGGGCCGGCGAGACTTACCTGATCAGCGGCGCTGATCTGGCCGGCATGGATGCAGCTGATGGCACCACAGATGGGATCATTGATCTGGACAATGTCGCGGGCCAGGCCAAGTCCTATCGCTTTGTTGGCGCAGGTTCCGGGGACGCAAGGTACGGTGGCATTGGAAGTCATTCGGTGTCCTCCGCGGGCGACGTGGATGGCGATGGTCTGGATGACTTGCTCATCGGGGCTACTGGTGCCAGCGGCATCAACAATGGCTTACGCTGGGCCGGCGAGACTTACCTGATCAGCGGGGCAGACCTGACCGTCATTGATGCGGCTGACGGCGTGACAGATGGCATCATTGATCTGGGGATTGCGAACTCAATCTTTCAACAAGTTTTTGAAAATGCCCCCGGCGCTGCGATCGCAACGTTGAATGCCATGGATCCCGACGGCGACGCGATCAGCTTCACGGTTGATGATGATCGCTTTGAGGTTGTCAACGGAACGTTGAAGCTGAAGGATGGTGAGGCACTGGATCATGTGACAGATCAACTGGTCTCGGTCACAGTGACGGCGAGTGATGACGCAACCAATGCGTTGTCTTCGAGTGTCAGGTTTACCATTGTTGTGAATGAAGATGACGCGGCTCCGATCGTTGTTTCACCGCAGTCCTTCGGCTATGATGAAAACCAAAACGCGGGTGCCATTCTGGCGAGTGTTGCGGCCACCGACAATAACGCAGTTGCCAATTTTGCGATTACTGCTGGCAATGATGCTGGATGGTTTGCAATTGATAACCTTGGTCAGATCACGCTCACAGATGCCGGTGTGGCTGCTGCTGCCAATGATTTTGAGACCGGTGCCAACAGTTTCGCCCTGAAGGTGACGGCCAGTGACGCAGCGGGCAATGTGAGCAACGAAGCCACTGTCAATCTTTCAGTCATAGATGTGCCCAAGGCGCCCGAAGGCCTCGCCCTGGACAACAGCTCGGTGGACGAGAGCGTGGCGGGGGCTGTAATCGGGGTCCTGAGTGCAACCGATCAGGACGGGGACAGCATCACCTACACCGCGAGTGACAGCCGCTTCGAGGTCGTGGGCTCCGTGCTTAAGCTGAAGAACGGTGTGAGCCTCGACCATGAGGATTCGGCGCTGACCAATGGCACGCTGGATGTCACCGTGACCGCCACGGACGACAGTGGAGAACAGCTGTCTTCGAGCGAGACCTTCACCATCACCGTCAGAGACGTGAACGAAGCACCGACCGTCACGTTAGAGAACGTGCTGACCGAGCTTGCGGAGGATGCTGACACTTCATCCCCGATCAAGGTGGCCGATATTGAGGTGGCCGATGATGCGCTCGGCACCAATACGTTGACCCTGTCTGGCACTGATGCCGGTCTGTTTGAGATTGTTGAGACGATTGACGGCACCGAGCTTCACCTGGTTACCGGTGCGGCTCTGGACTTTGAAACGCGGCCCGCGCTTAACGTCATGGTGTCAGTCAATGACCCCACGCTCGCCCCAGGCCCCAACGACAGCGCGGGCCTGACGATTGACGTCACAGATGTGCCCGAGGCGCCTTCTAACATCACGCTCAGTCCTACCGATATCGACGAGAATGAATCTGGCGCTGTCGGGACGCTGCACGCAATCGATTCCGATGGCGACGCAATTTCGTTTGAGATTGTGGACCCGACTACGGGAGAAGTCTTGGCACCTGCGGAAACGGTATTCGAGCTTCAGCCCGGTAATCTTGCCACTTTGTTTTTGAAGGCTCCTCTCAACTATGAGGACTACCCAAGCGGCACCATTGATGTGACGGTCCGCGCCACCGACGATAGTGCTGGTCAGTTCTCGACCACGCAGACTTTCACGATCGCGATCAACGATCTGCCAGAGGCGCCTGTTGGGATCGGCCTTCCCAGCGATGTGGCCATCCTGATGGAAACCGAAGGCGCTGTGGATCTGTCCGGTCTGGTGGTCAGCGAAGAAGAAGGTGACATTGTAACGCTGTCTCTGAGTTGGGACACCGCAGCCGGTGACCTGGTTGCGAGTTCTTTTCCTAATGTAATAGTCAGCAGCCAACCGGGTCTGGTGGAAGTCACGGGGACAGTCAGTGCCTTGAACACTTTCCTCGCCAAGAGCGACGTCGTTGAGTTCACACCCGCAGTGGGAGTCGTCGGCGATAACGCGACAGGCATTGCCGTCGCTCTGTCTGATGCCGAGCTCACAGTGGACTTAGGAACAGTCAATGTCGATGTCATTGACACCAGGGCGCCGAACATCACGGCTCCGACAGGTCCCTTCGTCTACGATGCAGGCCGGAACGACGAGGCGGTCTTGGCGAAGGTTGATGCCAGCGACAATGTAGCGGTGACCGGTTTCCAGTTGACGGGCGCGGTCCCGGGCGGCGCGACGCCCTGGTTTGAGATCAACGCCGATGGCGAGGTGACGCTTACAGCTGCAGGTCAGGTCTCGGTGGCCAACGATTTTGCGCCAGGGGATGGAGACACAGACTATACCTTGGGCGTCACGGCAACGGATGCGGCAGGCAATGTAAGCGCGTCTCAGAACATCACACTTACCTTAACCGGCGGCACGCAGAGTGCTCCTCAAGATAATTTAGAGGGCTTCTTCCAGTGGGGCTTTAACCTAGACACCTTTGACCTCTCCACGTGGAACACGCGCAGCGTCACCAACATGCAAGACATGTTCTACGAAGCCCGATCCTTCAACCAGGACATCGGGGATTGGGATACGGGCAACGTCACTGACATGAGGACGATGTTCAGTTTAGCGACGTCTTTCAACCAGGACATCGGGGATTGGGATACCGGTAATGTCACCGACATGGCTGGGATGTTCAGGTATGCCATCTCCTTCAACCAGGATATTGGGGGGTGGGATACCGGCCATGTCCAGGACATGATGTTCATGTTCGACAAAGCCGGGTCGTTCAACCAGGACATCGGGGATTGGGATACGAGCAACGTCACTGACATGGGGGGAATGTTCCGGGATGCGCACGATTTCAACCAGGACATCGGAGATTGGGATATCTCTTCGCTTGCTCCCCATTCTTGGTCTGGCAGCGCCGCTGAAATGCTCGATGGCTCTGGCCTGAGTACGGAGAACTTTGACAAGCTCTTGCTCGGTTGGTCGACTGACAGTTCGGGCATTGCCGGCGATGGCATCGACGATATCCCAACCGAAATCAAACTTGGAGCGAGCGGCCTCCATTACCTCGATCGGGCGTCTTACGATGTTCTGGTCAACCAATATGGCTGGACCATCAAGGGCGCAAAGTTTGGCGATCGGCCTGAATTCAATGAGACGGAGCTGGCAGTAGACTACTACGATAGTCGCATCGCCTCAGATGTGATTGCGACGGTCGTCGCCACGGATGCTCGGAACGGTATCGCAAGCTATGAGATCACCGACGGTGATCCCGGCGCCCCGGATGACCCATGGTTTGAGATCAATGCGGCTGGTGAGATCACGTTGACGAGTGCCGGTCGTCGTAGCGCGGCCAATGACATTGAGACAGGCGAAAACACCTTTACGTTGAAGGTGACGGCGACTGACAAGGTGGGTGCCTTGAGCGCCCCGGCGTCTGTAACTCTCACGTTGGCGGATGCTCATCAAGCCTCCTATGACGAGAACCGGACTGAGACCGATGTGCTGACGACTGTTGCAGTCACAGACAATGCGGGCGTGGCAGACTATCTGATTACCTCAGGCAATGAGGACGGCTGGTTTGAGATCAACGCGAACGGAGAGATCACCTTGACCGCGACAGGTGTGGCTTCCGCGGCCAACGACTTTGATATGGGTGCAAACACGTTCACACTCTCCGTTGCCGCAATCGATGCAGCGGGCAGTGAAATTACCGATATCGACGTGGCTCTCAGGTTGGGGAATATCAGCGAAGTCGCTGTTCCGACCACCAAACTCAACAGGTACTTCATGGATGGAACTGACCCGAACGGGGTGTCTGTTACCGATCCAAGCTATGACATGCTCTACGATTGGGACACGAGCAGTGTGACGACAATCCGTAGTTTGTTCAATGGAGCCTCCGAGGCAGAAAGCGACCTCTCCAGCTGGGATACAGGCAACGTCGTCGCCATGAACATCGCGTTCCGAGATGCGACGAGTTTCAATAGCGACATCTCAGATTGGGACACAAGTAACGTTCAATTCATGGGGCAAATGTTTTGGAACGCGACTGCTTTCGATCAGGACCTCGGAGGGTGGGATATCTCGTCTTTGACGAATGCCGTCTATATGCTGGGAAGATCAGGCATGAGCTCGGACAATCTTGACAGCTTGCTCGCAGGATGGAGCACTCTGGATGCAGATGCAGGAGAGATGGCAATCAACTCGAATGTCAGTTTCGGCATCCAGCGTCTGAGCTACACAGATTTGACATCCCTAGATGTTCTCGAGACGGACTATGGCTGGGTAATTGAAGGCGGGACACTGTCCAGAAAGGTGACGGGCGGAACCTCAGCGGGCGAGACCCTTGGCGACGCAACATCGCAAATCGATCAGATCATTCACTCACTTGCAGGCGACGATGTGCTTACCGGTGGTTCTGGCGACGATTTCCTCAATGGTGGTTCTGACGATGATCAACTCACTGGTGGTGCGGGTGCAGACATCTTCCGCTTCCAAGACGGTGCATTCGGCTTCGGCTCAGACAACATAACTGACTTTTCTCAGCAAGATGGCGATCTGATCGACCTGGCATACGCGACTGAGATCCGCGACTTCGATGATCTTGTGACAAACCATCTGACACAAGTCGGTCCGGATGCCATTATTGATGACGGGTTAGGTAACACTATCACGCTCGATGGGATCATGGCTCAATCCCTGACAGCTGACGATTTTCTTTTCGTTTGATCGCAGAAGAAAGGAGCGCTCCAATTCAGCGCTCCCCGCCATCTCCGAGACACCAAGCGGATGCATTCGCGACGGCATAGCTCCGCGATACTGTCCTCGCCGCGCAGCCCATCCAGCACGATCCGGATCTTCTCTTCGCTGGAATACTGCTTGCGTGTGGCGCGCTTGATGTCTTTGACGATCTTCTGGACTGGGCCCTTCGTTGTCTTTCTCATCTTCCACTCCTCGGTGGTTACGATGAGCAACAAACACTCTCTTAGCAAACAGCCCTATTTGGACCGTGCCCGTCCGGTGAACCTGACCTATTGATGCGCGGCAGAGCGTGTTACGCTGCTTGGGCAGCGTAACGCCAAGGGAGGAGCTCGTCGAGGCGTGTGATCTTGTGAGCCTCCTCATCTGAACTGGTCCACCGTTATGTTTAGGAAACGAAAAACGGTGGATGCTCGCCAACACTTGCAGGACAACTCTCCTCATTCTCGTACTCATGAGCATCCACGATTTATTGAGGGCTTTCGACCTTCCCTGAGTCCGAAGCCTCCAGTTCGAGAGGTTCATAGGCATCGAGCTGATCGCTGCCCGAGTAATCGGAGAACCCCACGAATGCCTCGCGCTGGTTTGCAGGCGGGTGATTGTCGAATTCATCAACCCGGCGATCCTCCTCCGGGATTGTGTCCTCGAAACTGGCTCGGATGAGACAAGTTTCACCGCACTTGACCGCAGGGAATATGGGTCAGTCTGGTTCCGGTCTGGCGGCGGACCAGAGCCCGGCTGCGAGCCTAAGGCTCGGGGTTTGCCCGCATTTCAATGACTAAGACGCCGGCGCTAATCGCATGAGTCAGCCAAAAAGGTATCATTATCTTGTGACTGCCCGCCCCTGGGCCGGTCTCCGTCGGACCAGGGGCGGGCACAACTGCTAACACACTGGCCCTGAAACCACATCCCGCGTCCAGACAAGAAAAAACCCGCCGAAGCGGGCCAGTTGTTCTCACCACGAGAAAAGTTATCAGATGAGGCACGAATTGATCACCAACGTTACCGCGCCTTGCTGATGACGCCGTTCGCCCGGATTGCTGCAATTCCTTCGTTTGTTCGGCGTGACATCTCAACCCCGTCGCCGCTCATGTGAGCTTCGGCGTACTCACTCCATTTGAAGATGCTGCCATCTGCTTCCACATGGGTTTCGTCCGCTGCTGAACGGCGTTTCACCGATCCATCATGACGGACGGTGATCATGGTCCCGTCTGCCATCCGAATAGTGGCGGAATCATCATCGACCGCAACGCCCTGCCACCACATTTCAGCATCCCGACGCACGACGATCCGGTTCGGGTGCAGCTTTACCTGAGCGTCCTTCGTGTCGTTCGGGTTCACCGCCTTCACCACGACAATCGCCTCCTGCTCACTCGGATCAGGGTTGATCGTCGCGCTGCCATTCTTGGGGGGCCAGAACTTTGGCTGCGCGCGGTCCTGCCCGCTCTGGTCCTTACGAAACCCGATATACATCTGCGCGGATTTCCAAACCCGGCGCGTGGTTTTCTTGATCTTTGCGGGCGTGCGTTGCGTGGTCATGCTAAATCCGTTCTGGCAAAGTCGTCGCCTTTGTAGATGATGCGCATATTGTAGGCCTTGGCACAGGCGTAAGCGAAACAGTCTCCGAGGTTCAAATCTGCCTCGTGACCGACGAATTTTCCGTAGGTCCGTGCCGCGAGAATAGCTCGCTGACCAATCGCTCGCGTGATGTCGATGTTTCGCGCCTTGAGGTCATCGCAAAATTCATTGACCAGCGTCTCTGCGGCCTCGCTTTGTTCGAAGTCTGGCCGTGTCTTACCAGAGCGTGCCCGGGCAACGGCAACCGTCGCCTCAAACCGCGCCATTTCAGAGACAAAGAACCCGCGTTTGTGGTCTTCGATACGCTTGAGGATTTCTTCGTATCCGTCTTCGCCATTGAGGATTGCAACGATTGCAGAGGCATCGATGAACATCAGCTATCACCCCAGATTTCGTCGGAGAACTTCTTCATGTCGAAGTTTGGATCGACCTTGCCAATCTTGTCAGCCTTCGCCTGTAGCTCGTGAACGCGCTCGATGAGCGGTTTCTTTTTCTCAACAGCGTCAAGCTGCGCTTGCAATGCAGCGCGAACGGCCTCAGTTTTGTTTTGTGCTCCGGTGATTTTGGTCACCTTATCGGCCAGAGCGTTCACATCTTCGTCGCGAATATAGAGCGGCATTTGCATATCCTCTTGCTGCCTATATGTATATCCGATCAGGGATATTCAAGCAATTCATAACGATATTCAGGGCGATTTTTCCCCGCTTTTCATCGCGTTCCAATTGCCACCAGTCGGGATGTCATCAGCCTGTCGCCTGAGAACCGCTGCGCGGTTGTTCAGCGCCACAATGACGGCGGTGGTCGGATGGTCGCCACGGTGGCCGCGCTGAGGACGCTGCAATCCGGTATCGGCCCCGATTTCTACCTCGATGTCGGCCATGAACTTCTCATCCTGCATCGTGAAGGCACGGGACAGAAACGCTGTCATCTGACCATTGCGCAACTTCTTGACCAACTCCCGATAGGCTTTGAACGCATTCACTTTGCCTTTCTTGGCCAGCTTCGACACAGCGTTATAGTCTTTTTCAGACTGGCCGTCGTGCTCACCACCCAGACGCGGATCAAGGCAATACTGATCGTCAAACTCAGGGCAGTTCCGCTCGGTTGCGTTGTAGCCAAGGCCAAAGATGCCGCTGTAGTGGCCCGATGCCGGGGACATCGCGAATGCAAACAGGCTTTGCAGGTATTCAGGCTTTGCCAACAGCGCCGTTTGGACTGCCGCCAGACCCAGACCGCATAGGTGATGATCTCACGCGGAAAACGAAAGCCTTTCATTCGCGGCATTGTGGGCGGTATCTTCATGCGTGAACCGTAACCTGTTCACAACGCACAGACAACTTGGCAATGCCCCACGGTGAGAAGGTCGTATAGGACATTCGCCGAGCGACCCGCAAACAGTATTCCGCAGAAGAGAAGATCAGGATCGTGCTGGACCGCCTGCAAGGCGAGGAGAGCATTGCTGGGGTTGGACATTATCAAGATGAGGCTCCGCACAAACAAAAATGAGACTCGGGGCCATGGACTGATCAGGGCTCGCCGTGAGAGATGCAGGTGATCTGGTAACCCGTTGGGCTGTTGCTTTTTGCGAACGGGTTCTAGCAAACGCAGTCAGCATTGACGCTGTATTCGTCCTGCGAATGGCTCTTCGGCGGCGCGGTTGAAGCAAAACTACAGTCGCGAAAGGACGCTGGCAGGCGAGAGCCTCTTGGGACTTAGAAGTATCAAAAAGACAGGAAAACCATGGCAGAACATTCATTCACCGTCTTTGGGCTTTTTGATCTTGGAATTATTGATGGACTTGGTAGTGGTCAAGTGGTCCTCGAGATCGGGCTTCAGACTGGGGCTAGTACAATAAATGGAAGTTTCCTAACGGGTTTCAATAATGTCGTGGCGCCGCCTTCGACGGCGAGAGAGCAGGTATTGGTTGATGATGATGATGAATTCTTCCAAGATAGAGTTGGAGGTCTCGGGACCACTGATCCCACGGGCCAGGTCCTGTTACGAGACATAATTATCAACGGAAACCTTCTCGCCGGCCCAGAAACAGTTGCTCTTGACAACCTTGGTGAGCCTATCCTCGATGGCGACGGAAATCCTGTTGTTGGAACGATATACAATGTCGGCGAAGGTACTATTTCAGTAACACGTGAGGATGGTACTGTCGAAACAGGCACGTATGCACTCATTTCACAGAGCGCGCTTGTCAATCAATCATTTGCCATTGCGTCTACAATCGAGATTAATCCGGGAGACACTATTTCCTTTAGCGGTATCGACTTTGCAAGTAATGATACCTTGTTCTCAGATCTCTTTATTCCATGCTTCGTGCGCGGGACGTTGATCGAGACAACTAGCGGCGAGCATGCCATCGAAGATCTAAAAGTAGGTGATCAACTTTTTACGATGGACCAAGGACACCAAGCGATCCGATGGATTGGTTCGCGCAAGGTCGAGCCCACCGATCTACGGCAGTGTCCCAATCTACTTCCAATTCGAATAGAAGCCCATGCAATTGGTCCTGGTTGCCCAAGGCGAGATCTCGTGGTATCTCCGCAGCATCGCATCCTGGTCCGCTCTCCCATTGCAGAGCGCATGTTCAGCGTAGGTGAGGTGTTAGTTCCAGCCAAAAAACTCCTGATCTTACCCGGAGTCTCAATCCTTGATTGTGAAAATGAAGGTGTCGAGTATTTTCACATTATGTTTGACCAACATGAAATCATTTGGTCCGAAGGTGCGGCAACCGAAAGCATGTTGCCTGGTCCTGAAGCTCTCAAGGGATTGTCAAAAGAGGGCAGAGCCGAAATCAAAGCGATCTTCCCTGAAGTATTTGAACCGCGCTTTGATCCTGTTCCGGCCCGCCTCATTCCCGAGAAAGGTCGCTTGATGAAGACACTTGTTCAACGACATTGCAAAAATAATAAACCGATCTTTCAGTGAGGTTGAAGTGGCTCTGTTGCAAAGTTTTGGCTGTTGACGCGCTTGAGTTTAACGTGTGGATAGCTTTCGGTCCCGACTAATTGAAAGCCAGCTCATGATCTCCTTCAAAGGCGCGCAATACCCCAAGGATGTGATCCTTTTTGCTGTGTTCTTCTACGTTCGATACGGCGTGTCGTATCGGGATCTTGAAGAAATCATGTCTGAGCGTGGCGTTGCGGTGGATCACACGACGCTGAACCGTTGGGTGACAAAATACGCTAGTGTAATTGCCGAAGTCGCGCGCAGGCGCAAGGGACCGTGTGATCGCTCCTGGCGAATGGATGAAACATACATAAGGGTGAAAGGTGCGTGGGTCTATCTCTACCGAGCCGTCGATAAACACGGCAAGACGTTAGATTTCATGCTTTCAGGGCGTCGGAACAAACCTGCCGCTACGAAATTCTTCGCTCGAATGCTTGAATGCAATGGCCTTCCAAGAAAGATCGTCAGCGACAAGAACGGTGCGAACACAGCCGGCATCAAAGCCATCAACAAGATGCTGAAGGGCTTTGGATGCCCGATCCCAATCGAAATGGTCAGGCGGAAGTATTTGAATAACATCGTGGAACAGGACCATCGCTTCATCAAGAGACGCACTCGGCCGATGCTAGGGTTCAAGGCCTTTGCTTCAGCGGCGGCTACCCTCGATGGAATCGAAGTGACGCACATGATCCGCAAAGGTCAGCTTACGCCCGGAGTCTGTCCGTTTCGTCAATTTGCGGAATTGGCGGCATAAGCCGAGGGTTCGGGACCGACTCTTCGTTCAGTAAGAAACTTTGCAACAGATCCCAATTTCGCGCGTAATCTAGATTTGATCGTTCTAGATAAGGGCAGGGGAGGCTCTATCGCAAATTCCCTTGAAGGCCGAGGAGATGGTGCAGGCGAGTCTATTACCCTGCCAGTCGAGCAAACTGTTAAAGTGGAAAGAGTCCGGGTGTAAATTGACTTTTGCGGATCATGTTGACCAGTTCGAATCCGCTTCAGCCACTTTGGACAGCATCGAGGTCGCCAACATGATCCGGAAGCAGCAATTCTCTAGCCATACGACTTCCGGTTTTCGGATGTTTGCTGAGATCGCAAGATAAGTGTGCCCGGCAGGTCGCTCGTGCTGGCCGTTACAAAAGTTTGCGACACATCTGGTTCAAACGTACTATTGGAGCCGCAAAGGACGCCTGTGATTGGACGTGTTAGCAGCTGGGGCAGTTCGTGAGACGCGTGGTAGTATTTCCCTTAGCAGCTTCTTTTGCATTGCCTCTTTGAAAGACGAAAGGCTTTCAACGCTCATGACAAAAGCATTGTCGCCGACAATTACTTCTTCGCGGTAGTAAGACTCGAGGTCCGGGTGGTCTGTTAGTATGACGAGGCCGTTGATTGTGATGCCCTTCATTTGAGCGAGTTCGCGCGCATCCTTCGGCAAAAAGCTATTGGGCCCAAACAGGTTTTCAGGTCCATCACCGGATATATCGATCACGCGACGTCCACCTTTTGCTCCGCTGTTGTCAAAATGATCTATTGAGAATTTAAGTGCTCGGCCAATACCGGTACCGCCACTGCCGCGTCTCTCAAGCTGGTCAATGACACTAGCAAACCTATCAGCGGAGGCAATATCAGATTCGACAAACCACGGGGTTGCATATTTTGGCCTCTCAGGACCTGACCAAAGAACAAGGCTTATAGCAATCTGGCCGTGAGTGCCTTGCCGTATAGCCGAAATGATTTCGACATCCCGTAGCGCAGAAGCGATACCATCGCGCTGCAATTCAAAGTCCATCATATCAATACTACCGGAGACATCCACCGCTAGCAAAAGCTGCAAATCTACGAGTGGAGTGTCCTGCTCTCCCGTTTGGGACAGCGTCATCTGGGTCCACAGTAAGAATAGCAAGACTGTCGGCAAAATGACTTTTTGTCGTTTTGGCGATACTGAGGCTAGTGATCTATCGGGCATCAAGAAACATCACTTGCGACGACTGTCTATGTTGATATTTCGAGTCTTTTCTTTCACAAGCACACCTTAGTGCAGAAGTACCTTCGACCATCCAAAAAAAGTTCTATCAACCAGGTTTTTAACCTGTCGAAGGTTTGGATTGCTTTCAATTTTAGCCGAGGTTTTTACCCACTGGTAAAACACCTAAGACTGCTCGAAATAGTGATGCAATCGCGGCTGCGAAGGTCGCACCTACTAATATCCATCCATAGTACCAGAGTTTTCCAGCGAGTACATCCTCAGCATAAGAGGCTGCGAACTGGGTTTGACCGAACTTGGCTGTTGAGAAAGCGGCAATAAACAACAGTGAAAACACGATTAGACAAGAGATTGCGTCAAATGAACGGAGGGCAAATGCAGCCATGATCAAGCCAATCGGTGTGCCGATGAGCAAGGTTTTCTGAGACCACCAAGGGTGAGCGCCAAGTGGCAGCGCTGTGTCAAAAAGCACGATGATAGTCATAACCGCCGCGGAAATAGCTTGGACATTGCCGACGCAAGGGTAGCCACGCAGGACGCGGGCCAGGCGCGTGATCAGACCAACTGAAACTCGCGTTTTCGTCGTACGATCCGACATCCATATCCAAACGCGTTTCGCAAGGCCCTTCGCGTTCCCGAACTTTGTAGCTGTAGTGACGGACGTGCCACACACGTATAGATCGGACTACGTCGAAATCGGTAGATGATAGATTCACGTTTGCCAGAATGGGTTCAGGAAGGGTAGGTGACCCCGCGCCGATAGTTGCCAACGGTGTTTCCCTTGTTCCAAGCGGCGCCCATTTCAAGGCATCGGAGACATCGAGCATTGACCAAGAGTCCCGAGAGTAAATGACATCTACAACTTGCGGGGTCTTGTCATACGTCTCGGGAAATTCAGGAAGGGGGTTGGCACTCAATGATTTGATGGCATCGAGACGCTGCATGGGTGACACGTCGGAAGAACCCGAGTTTGCGCCCATTGGGCATCGCCAGAGCTGAAGCGGCGGTTCAATCGGCAGGGGGGTGATACGCCGGATGAACTCGGCCCGAGCGGCATTGCAATCTGGTGAACTCGGCCACCCTCCTGCAAGGCATAAGAAGATCGCACAGTCGATTGGGTAGGCGTAAGCCGGAGCGGTGCATCCAAGAGCGATAGCAGATGTGAATCCCAGTAGCTTCAGTCGAAACATGGTGTTGTCCTTTCGAGCAACGTGATTTCGTGGATCGTTTGCGCAGATTTCTGCAAAAAGTTAGATCATCATATTTTCTGATTTGCAAATTTAAAATTCTGCAGTATTGAAATTACCAGATCAGAACTTTCGGAGAATTCGAAAGAATGCAAGAAGTCGTCCTATAGGGGGACGACCATGCCACACAGAAAGAACTTTCCATTGATCACCCAAGGTGAAGCACGAGACCTTGATGCATCTGGTAAGGACTATGAGTTTCGGTATGACCTAGTCGAGCTGGGGCAAAATGGACGTCCGCAATACATTTGCATTTACCGCTATGACGGCAAGGACAACGTCCTCATCTCTGAGAGGGCAACGTCCCAAGGGGTTGTTCCCCGAAGGCTGTCATTGTTTCCGGGTCTCTTCAATTTTCACAGCCGCTTCAGGCAGGGCAGCGACATTACTCTGCACAATGATCTCACCATCACGACAGATGGTGTGCGGGGGCAGATCAACCTGGATTTCGACAAGGAAGAAGACGAGGACTAGGGTCGCGCCGCTTTCGGGACGGTCCGAAAGGCGCAGTAAGCAGTTTCCACTAATCGGTGTTTTGCATCAAGTCACGCATCGCTCAGGCATTGCAATTCCAGTGGGAGGGCAAGCCAGGTGAAAAAGCTTCTTTCACTCACGGCAATACTCCTCAGTGCAGCGTTGCTCGCAGATCTGGTCGGGTATCGGAAATCGACATTGAAAGTGTCAGCCGCCGAAGTGATCGTCATAGACGGCGACACCATTGATCACGGCGGTGACAGCTACCGGCTTGTTGGTTTCGATACCCCCGAAACTTACCGACTCCAATGTGACGCCGAAAAAGCTTTGGGTCTGAAAGCCACGAAACGGCTCACGGAACTCATCCAAACGGCTGGATACATCGACCTTGAAATCGAAAACAAAATCGACAGGCATGGCCGCTTCCTGGCGGTCGGCCGTGTGGATGGGTGGGATGTTGGGACGACTCTGATTTCTGAGGGTCTCGCACGCGAATACTGGGGCGGCAAACGCCTGTCTTGGTGCCCGTCAACTGAAAGATTGAAAACAAAAATAATGCAGGAGGAAGAAAACTAGATCGAGCAGTTAACGGCCCTGTCGGTTGCGCCAACAACTGACAGGGCCAGAGACGCCCCAAAGCCATCCGGGGCAATTCTCGCGCATCAAGAGAAAACCGTAACGATGAAGAAAACAGCAAACCTCGATGCTGTTCCTAAAAAGGACAGCACCGCGGCGGAGTCAATCAAAATGACTTCGACCGAGAGACCTCAGCTCTGGCTGGTTATTGAACCGTTCGTGGATCTAATAGCCTGCAGGCTGTCAGACGCCTGCAAGCGTCGCAATCGCGTCCCGCGTAATCCGTTTTATGGTAAATATTCTGACCTATTCCCCGACAACGGTCTCATGCCGTCACACGGCAACCTCCGAGATGACTTCTCTTCGATGCATGTGGTGCTACACCGAAGAGAGAATGTGGCCAAGACCGGTATCAGACGCACCAACCACATTTCCGCAATCTGCAATCCATCAGATGTTACGCACCACAAGCTACTCAATCCAACCTATTCAAACCAATTTAAAACCCTTCCCGATCACGGATTTGTCAGCACGCCTCTGCCTCATAGAGTTCGACAAGTTCGTCATACCGCTCGGCCTGTTCTTTGGTGAACTCCCGGCTCACCATCTCCAGACGGTGCATGCCTTCGATGCCCGAAAACCCATACGGAATGTAGCTGTCTTCATGGGTGTCCACCCAGTCCCAGCCTTCTGCTTCGCGTAGCTTTGCTGCTTCTGCCGCCAGTTTCTCAGCAAACAGATGATCCAGTAGCGCGCCTTGATTGAACAGGGTTTCATCAGCGAAGAGATCAGCGGTGACCGTGCCGCCTGCTTCAACATAAGCCTCCTGCCCCACAAACACGGCCTTGCGGTTGGCGCTGCTGACTGCCTCAGACGTCAGCGCCTGTTTCACATCATGCTCACTGAACCACCGGCACTCCTTGGCCTGTTCCAGCACCTCCAGAATTTTCTCTTCCTCGGTGCTGACGGTCATGGCCTTGGCCAGCCCCATGCTGATCTCACCAGCCTTGAGCGCGTCCAGAACGGCGGCGGGCAAACCTGCCAGTGCGAGGCGACGGCGCACATGCGCCTCGGTCACGCCAAACGCATTGCTGATCTTGGCAACAGACAGGGATTTCTCAGCCATCTTGCCATAGGCGCGGACCTCGTCCACCGGGTCCAGTTCCTCACGCGCGGTGTTTTCCGCATTGGCCCATTGTTCGGCCACAAACGGATTATCCGTGACCTTCACGGGGACCTGAGCCAGATCGGCCCGCTCGGTCACGGCAAGGTTCAGAGCCCGCAGGCGGCGACCACCGGCAACGATGGCGACCTTTCCATCCGTATCACGCAGACCATTGAGGTTCTGGATCAGGCCGCACATGACCAGACTGTCGGCCAAGAGGGCGATGCCTTCTTCGGCGGCCTCCTGCCGTGGGTTCAGATCGGACAGGTAGAGATTGGAGAGCGAGATGGTTTCGATGGCTTCCGGTGCGGTGAATGTTTCGACTTTGCTCATGGGGCAAATCCTTGTTTGAGTGTTTAGCTTCGTGTTAAGGGTGCCCTACCCCTTCCGGGGTAGAGCTGGGCCGCTTAGACGGCTGCGTGTTGTTTCAAGAAGCGGAGCGCGATGTTTGCAGACAGGCCTCCCTTCTTGAGCAATTCCACAGCTTCACGTGTTCGCTGTTCGATGATCTTTGCAGGCATGATTTCACCTCCTTTCCTGCGCTGGTTGCGCATGCAGACCCTGCCCCGTTAGGACAGGGCTGGTCTCAGTATTCGCTGGGGCACATGATGGTCAGGACGCGACGCGTCACTGCGGGATCAAACGGGCGGTCGGACCCGTATTTGTAATCCGCATCGTAAAGATCGATTTTCCAGAACAGCTTTTGGTCGCTGATTGTCACCGTTCCGAATGTGTGATCGCCATAAGGGTCATTGCCTTCGTCAAACTGGTCATCTGACGCCACTGACGCCAAAGCTGCAGTCTGGAACTCCATCCCTTCGCCCGACACGCCCGGCGTGACAAACACCTGCCCCTGAATGCCTTTGGAGTGCATCTCAATCGCCGCAGTCGGATCGATCAGGGCTTTCCGAAACAGATCATTCTGCGCCGCGATCTCTGCCGCCTGAAGGCTCGTGTCATTCTCGATGTCTTTTATTGCTTCACTGTTCAAAACCATCTCTCCTTTGTCATGCGACCTCCGGGGGTGATCCCTTTTTGGTGCTGGTTTTGAGCCGAGCCCTGAAAGGGCGTCGTCTCTAAAACCTGCCCCGTGGCGAACGCGGAGAGGGGCGAGACAGGACAAATCGACAAGAGTGGTGCGGCCCGCAGCGCAACGCGCGAGGACACGGTCTTGTCTATTTGTCTTGTCCGAGGGGGGAGGCCGCGCCTTCCCCCTGACGTCGGGGGGCGTTTGGCTTGACCAAATCCCGCCTGACCAACAAAAGAAGCCAAAGGATCTTCGATCCTGCGGAAGTGCAAATGGGATCGAAACCCGAACGGGCAGATCACAACGGCATGGAGCGACCATGACCCAAAGCCCCCTGCCCCGGCTCGCAAGAGACGGATCAGGGGCTACTGGGACAGGGAGATCATGCTGGGGTGTTCTGGGTGGAAGCCGGCATGCCGGCTGAAACCTAGAGCCCGGTCACGAGCCAAAAGGCTCGGGATTTGCTAAGGAAACAGATTGCCACCCGAAGTCACTCACCGACCGGGACGTAGCCTCGTCGGCGCTTTTGCTTTTCGAGTTTCTGGAGTGCATCAGCAGCCTGGGCTTCGTTGTCATATGTCACCATCATGGCCTGTCCGTTCGTGCCAATTCGTCCCCAGGTACGAAGGACGGACACTTCCCCAAATAATGTCGGCTGCAACTCAATTCCATAGAACCGCGCCATGTTGACGTCCGGGTCCACATGGATCAGGTGGACAGGTGTGGTTGCCGTCAGTTTCATGACGCGATTGTCGGTGAACTCAGCCATCCTGTCCAATGACTTTGCGAGATCAATTGTAAGGTAAGGATTCTTTACCTTTTTGGCACCTGGGAATAGCCCCACCGATCGACAAGAGATTTTACCCTGCTCGACCGCTGATGTGATAACGAGGTTGTTTCGAAATTGATGACCGAATATCGAGACACTTCATCAACGGTAATGCTCTGAAAACAAACACAACAATTCTCTTTTGACTTCGCGTAAAGATTTTTTTCTTTATACCTCTTGAAACGGTGCTGTTTCTTTCCAAAATCCCGCTTGTTAGCACTCTTCAACAGGGAGCGCTAATAGGATGAATCGCCAATTGAGGAGAATTCAGAATGGCCTTCAAACCTCTACATGACCGTGTGCTGGTTCGTCGCGTTGAGAGCGAAGAAAAAACCGCTGGCGGCCTGCTCATTCCAGACAGCGCAAAAGAAAAGCCCAGCGAAGGCGAAGTTGTTGCAATCGGCGAAGGCGCACGCAAGGACAACGGCGAGCTGATCGCAATGGCCGTTTCCGTAGGTGACCGGATCCTGTTCGGCAAATGGTCGGGCACCGAAGTCAACATCGGCGGTGAAGAACTGCTGATCATGAAAGAAAGCGACATCATGGGGATCATCGAGGATTCTGCCGCGGCAAAAGCCGCCTGACGCCTCAGGTTCACCAGGTAACAACAAACAACATACTAAGGAGCAAGTCACATGGCTGCTAAAGACGTCAAGTTTACGACCGATGCCCGCAATCGCATGTTGCGCGGTGTAAATATTTTGGCTGATGCCGTTAAAGTGACGCTGGGCCCCAAAGGCCGCAACGTGGTTCTGGACAAATCCTTCGGCGCGCCGCGCATCACCAAGGATGGCGTAACCGTTGCCAAAGACATCGAACTGGAAGACAAGTTCGAAAACATGGGCGCGCAGATGGTGAAAGAAGTCGCCAGCCGCACCAATGACGAAGCCGGCGACGGCACCA
>NZ_JBQFMM010000021.1:0-14790 GCF_056531845.1 Ruegeria sp. K3
TTACAAAGGCCGCTTCAAGTCGGATTTTGAGCAGTGGAATCCACTCTTCAAACCGGTCAAGAAGGTGGGTTCTCAACCAGCTTCGAAGGGCGGATTACCAGCCCGTTTCAGATGCCACTGCAAGATGTGATTCAAGACCACTCGGAATGGATTTTGGCCATTCAATGTCCATGGGTTTGTCCTGTCAGATTTTGGCCTAGGGGATGGCCTACAGGACAGCATGTAAGAGACGTTCACTCGGTTGCCAACCTAAATTCAGAAATCTGTTTCTTCCGGCATTTGGTGCATTTGAGCTTTGGCCTGACATCCGCGACAGTCACGCCCGGGCTGCACTGCGACAGGATCGAGGCAACAGTCAAAACGGCAGAATGCCCACATGACCGACACGAGATGAACACGATATGATCCGAGATGGTCTGCAACAGTGTTCCGGGTTGAAGTGCCATGTCCTCTGGCCCAAACTCGCCTTTAGGTTGCTTGGCTGAAAATCAGCGGACCGAGGACAAGTGCCGCGAGAAGAAGTAGCGTTGAGTGTTGAACACATCGAGGTCATCTGTGGCGCCTGAAGATCACGACGCTTTGTCATCATCGGCACCGAATATCTTGACCATCTGCTTTTCAAAGAAAGCCCGCGTCACCGTGGCCCGGTTGCCTGCATATCCATGGTAGTGGGATTTGCTATTGGCATTTGGGAAGCCCGCCCAGATCAAAGCGAGGTTGTCCATAAAGCCAGAGTGGGTAAGGTCGCCCGCTAAGAAATCCTGATAGCCAGCATCATAAAGCAGCACACCGGCCATCATGTTCTGAGTGGTCTTGTTGAACACTGACGAGTCTGGCAACCGGAGGCGTCGTTGGAGACTGGCCAAGGTTGACGGTATCACTTGGAACCGGCCTATGGCGTGGTGCTGGCCGGGTGTTGCTTTGATCCAGGTTTTGATCTCGCCCAGGGTCATCTGGGTCGGACGCTTGGCCGTGAGTTTCTTCGCGCTGTGATGGATCGCGTCATAGCCAGCCCTCGGAGATTCCGCGAATTCAATGAGCGCATAGAGCTGGTCAACCTCGGTCCCTTTGGGCAGGCGGAAGCTGGCGAGCCGAGGCGGGTTCTTACCGGGAGTACCACGCTCGAATTTGTCGAGCGCAACCCACTCGCTCACGACGCCCTCAGACGCGATCTGAGAGCCCCAACCGTCGCTGTTGGCATTGGGTGCCTTGGCGAGCTTTTGGCGCATCTGGCGGGCCTCTGTGTCGCTGAACGAGCCGGAGTTCGACCAGCCCCCGGACGAGGTTTCAGCGGAGGCTGAGAGAGACCCCAGAGAGACGAGACAGCAGGTCGATAGAGCAGCGCCAAATTTAGCGCTGCGAAGGACGCCAGAGGGCGTTGAAGAAGCGCCTTGCGCCGTTCCGAAAGCGGGCTGGGAGAGCCCGTTCCGGAGGGCGAACGGCAAGAGAAGTGCCATTTCGGCCCGATGGGCCTCATGGAAGGTCCACACCCCACGCAGCAAGCTGCAGGCCTCTCGTTTCAAATGCCCGGATACAAAACCCTGTAACCTCATAGAAACCTGGCCGACATATAGATCTGCAAAAAGGCGTGGCTTTCTCGAACTCACTGTCTTCAGGACAAAACTTACGCTCATTCGCCGCCAGGTTCTACAGCCATCGAAGTTCACACATCGAATAGTATACTAGAGAAGGGCTCGAAGCCGCCGTTCGGCAGAATTCAAGGAATGCCTGATACGCGGACAAAGCGCCAACTCGCTGCATTGGTACTAACGTCGGCTTTGGTCGCAAGGATGTCCGTCGGGTGAGCTAAGGCAGGCTCGCAGTAAGTGGCTCGGTGATGGGGGAATTGCGCGTTAACGTCTCAGTCAGTGAAACAGTCCCGGTTATTCGATCGTTGGATCGCCAATATCATGGTGCCCTTCTTCACACTCCCATTGGATGCCGTAGCGATCGACAAAGTAGAAATAGCGAATGCCGCCAATGATGTCCGCGGTAGTCTGCTTCTCGTCCAGGTTCGCCTCTAATTCAGGATCAAAGAAGCGTAGATCACTGTGCTTGATCGAACTGATCAGAGTTGGGCGATAGTCTGGCGCTGTGGAGATCATCTTGGTGTCAGGTTGGGACTTTACGTGTTCAAACGCTCCGTCGATACCTGAGACCTTTAGTGCTACATGGCCGACCCGCCGTTGGTCCGTTGTCGCGAGTTCATAGTCCAGAATCTGCCCGGCGGGGCTGTGATACTCCATCAACTCCAATGTCATCGCACCACTCGGTAGGTTCATGAATGCAATCGAGACATCGACATCGGGCCACGCATCACCGAAGCCAGCGCTTCTGGCGAATCCTTCGTTCCTCAGACGAGGAAATATCTGAAAGGGTTCAGCGCCCAAGAGAATTGAATAATAGTCCAGGGCGGCGTTAATGTCGACCACGTTGATGCAGATGTGGCTAAGGCCGGTGATTTTGAGCATGGATCGGGCCGTCTATGTATTGTCGAGAGTTGGACCTTCAACAGACCCGGGATTGAACGTGCCGTCAATGCAATATCCGCAGGGAATGTCCGCCGCGGCTCTGGGCTCAGACCGGTCATTCAAAAGAATAGAGCTACCCGGTTCGATAGGCGGTTCCACTTTTACCCACTTGCCACCACAAGCGGCGGATCCTTCGGAAACGGCCTGATATCGAACCACTTAAAGCACGTGCCGTCCGCGTTGCGCTTGTCGCTCATGTCACAGCTCCGTTTTGGGAGCCGTGAATCACGCAGCGAAGCAAAAATCAATGCATCCTTACCCTAGCTCCAGGATTTGACAGAAGAGACGACAACTCTGCCGTCTGGGCCGTCATCCAGTTCCACGCCAAGCGCTTCGCCGACACTCACCATCCCAAGTCCTGCTTTTGCCAGAGTGTTCCAGTGCAATAAACAATCGCGCGGGTCACCAAACACATTTACGAACCCGTATTGCTTTTTCATGCTGAACCATTTGACCCGTGCGGGGAGGTAAGTTCTACCTTCCCGTTCGCTGGTTTCGTCAAGCAGAAAATCAGGTACCGGTTCAGCCTGCAGCTCCAGGATCTCGACGATTTGTGTGCCCTTGGATGTGCGGCGTGTGAGCGCTTTGATTTCACATCCGGGTGCTATGGATGTTTGCCCAAACTCGTTGATCGTGTTCTGATGGAGCAGTGTATCTTTGCCAGTCTCGTCGCATGCGACAAATCCGTATCCGTGTTTGGTAGAAAACCATTTCAAAACACCAGAAAACTGGACCAGGGCGGGATCGCCGGGCTTCAAACCATCCATAACAAGCAACCCATTTAACATCATTGTCATGATCGACATTTCTTTAGTTGCCCGCAGTTTTGATTCACTTTGACTGCTGTGGAATTGCTGAGCGTCTCAAGTTTGGGTGCCTTTTTGCTTCAAATAGCTCCCTGTGACGCGTGATCGTTCAAAGGCGCAGAAAGCATTCGTCGCTGGTTGCGTGACACCAACGGTTCCGGTTATGCCGATCTGGGCCTCAACGGCATTGGGCGGGAAGGAGATGCCGGCGAGCGTGTAGCGCGGTCCCTTTTTGACGTCGCGGCCGAACTTCTATTCGTATGACTTCCACTTCGCGCGGGACCAGGCTTTGAGTTCTCGGGGTGTAGGCCATTGGGTTAACCACAGTGCCCGCCCTTGCGACGACCGGCCCGTTGTGGTCAGCCAGATCCTGTTTGAGTGTTATGCTGAGATCCACCTCCCAGCTTGCATATTCCTCCGTTTTGCCGAGACCAGTGACAGGGCGAGACCTGTTTACATATGCGCGCGTCGTGTTCTTCATTTCCTGCTTTATGGTATCCAGTTCACCAGACGCATCCATTTCTCTGAGACGTGCTTTTATGGTGTCCAGGATGGAAGGTTCGTTGACTTCAAAGAGAGGTCCATGAACACCCAGGTCCTTGGCCGTCGCGACGCCGTTTGAAAGCAGGAGGCCAGCCAAGACAGCAGCGAAGCGCAGTCCTTGTATTTTTGGCTTGTACGACCTATTTATTATATATACGTAAATTCAATGAACTTTACTTGGGACTCTGCGAAGCGGACACGTAACCTTGAGAAACACGGATGTGATTTTTCTATTGCTGAGGGCTTCAATTGGGAAACCGCGATCACGCGAGAAGACAACAGAAACGATTATGGTGAAGACAGGTATGTTTCGATCGGGGTTATAGGAGATCGTCACTATGTGCTGGTCTGGACAGAAAGGAACAGCGATCGCCGGCTGATCAGCCTGCGGAAAGCCAACAAACGCGAGGTGAAATTCTATGTCGGAACGTAGATCATATATCGACGAGAACGGAGACGCGCTGGAACTTGATGAGCATTTCTTCAAAACCGCCACGCGCGGCCGCCCCCCTCTTCCAGAAGCAGAAAAGAAGAAGCGGGTCAGTATTATGCTGGACCAGGATGTCTTACGCAGCCTCAAAGCAGACGGCAAAGGCTGGCAAACCCGCGCCAATGCGCTCTTGAGGGATGCGCTGGGGCTGTAAAGCTTCATTCCAATAACTCCGCCAGCTTTTTCCAATGGGGGAAACGGGATCTGCACGCCAACGGCTTCGATATCTTCAATGGGGATCGAGCCGATCACCGCGTAGCGACTGTCCAGGCTGTCCTGCGTTTCTCCAAAGAGCGCGACATGGCCTGCGGGAACGCTGGAAGCGGTCCAAACCGTTGATACAGCCTGACCGTCTTTCATTTGTGCTGTAACGCAGTCGGCGTTGATGCAAACGCTGTTGCCATTGTTGACAGGATCTCCTGGCATTCCGACAACGCGCTTGGTGAACAGCAAATCCTTGCCGTCGGACTTGGCTACCAGAACATCCGGCATCCGAGCCGAGACGATGGGGATCTGTTGCAAACTTTTGGCTGTTGACGAGGTCAGATGCTGCGGGTGAATGACTTTCGGTAGAATCAGTCGAAAGTCAGTTCATGATTTCCTTCAAAGGCGCACAATATCCGAAGGATGTGATCCTGTTCGCGGTGTTTTTCTATGTCCGATACAGTGTGTCTTACCGGGATTTTGAAGAAAACATGGCCGAGCGCGGTGTTTCAGTGGACCACACTACGCTAAACCGATGGGTAACACGGTATTCTGGTGTAATCACTGAGGTAGAGCGTCGCTGCAAACGGCGATCCGCAAAGGTCAAATCACGTCTGGACTCTGCCCGTTTCGCCAATTCGCCGAACTCGCCGCTTAGACCTGCTGCTACAGCGCGTTCTCTTCATCCAACCGAAACTTCGCAAGAGATTCGAAACCGTGTACCACAGATAGAAGTAAACGGCGTAGAAAACCGCATCCCTGGGGAAATGGCAGCCTTTCAAGGAAATCATGCTGAAACCTGTTGGAGAACAATACGCAGGCACCAAGAGTCGAAATCTATGTGCTCCTCAATCCAGGCCCAAAGTTTGCGACACATCCTCTTTGGTCTTGTCGTCTGCATTGCCAGCTCAGGTGTCCAGCTCGCTGGCTTTAGGCCACTGATTTAGTCTGTCTCCAATGTGTATTCTGGTGAACTGCCTCTGCGGTATTCGGAAACAAATGTCTGCCATTCGGAAAACACTCAGATGTTTTCATACATGGCGACGAACAAATTGATGCATAACGCAAATGATCTTGAGACTCACCGCCAACGACAGCATCGGTTCAGATGAGATAGGATTCCATAAGTGAACACTTGGGTGCTCTTTTCTGACTAGGACAATCAAAACAAGGGACACTTGAGTACTGCAGCATGTTTAGAGCGGAACCCTGCTCCGACATCGTCGCGTTTCTTCCGCGATCTTTGTGAGGGTCAGCCTGCCATCCGAAACTCAAGATACTGACGTGCCCTGAAGCACAGGACGCATAGATGCCGACATTCAACCCCGACCACACTTTCACCGTAACTTCGCTCAAAGACGACGCTACTCTTGAAAGCCGCATTGAACAGACCGATGGGCCCGATGGAACTGTCTCTAGGGTCGTTGACCTTGACAGTTCGGATGGCGACGGGCTCACCCTGAGGGAAGCGCTATGGCTGGCCGAACTTCACGAAATCGCTAACGACGAAACGTCTCAGATAAGGCTTTCGCACAACCTTAGCGGCGTAATCGAACTCTCACAAGGTCACCTTTGGCTTCCGAAAGATGTCATTATCGAAGCATATTCAATCGGTTTGGCTGACGGCGATGATAACCCCGTCGGACAGGTTGAGATCGTGGCAGACCCGACTGCGAATGCACCTATTTTTGTGACGACTGACCCGGAGGCCTACACGGAAATCAGAAACCTGAAACTCACCGGTGGTAATCTGACCGACAATGAGGGCGGCGCGGCAGTGCAGACTGCCGGCGAGTTGGTCATCAAGGGAAGTATCATCAGTGGCAACAACGCTAGCGGTGATGGCGCCCATGGTGGTGCGGTCTATGCTGGTGGCGATCTTACCATTCAGAATTCGACGCTGACGGGCAACTCCACGAACGGTAATGCCAGTCACGGCGGCGCAGTTTTTGGCGCTGGGGACGTGACTTTGACGAACGTGATCCTGGCCGACAACGGGACCGGCGGCCAGTCATCAAATGGCAGTGCAGTCTATGCAGGCGGTCAACTAACCATCGAGGCCAGCACGTTGACCGGAAACACCGCATCTGATGGCACAACAGTGGGCGGCGTCGCCGCCGGAGATGGCGGGGTGACGGTTACCAACAGCATCGTCATTGGCAACAGCCTCGACAATCTGATTTCTGGCTCAGGTGCAATCATCTATCAGGGCAACAATATTATTGGCGGGTCCTTCTATACCGGTAGCACCATCACCAATACTGGATTGAATATCGAAGACATTTTCACGACGACCAAAATCGTCGATGGCCTGACTTCGGGTCAGGTTGATGAGAACGAATACATCCACGACATACCTCTGCTCGCAGATCCGGTGAATCCG
Organism: Ruegeria sp. K3; assembly: GCF_056531845.1. NCBI lineage: Bacteria > Pseudomonadati > Pseudomonadota > Alphaproteobacteria > Rhodobacterales > Roseobacteraceae > Ruegeria > Ruegeria sp. K3. The sequence continues at coordinate 6,958 of NZ_JBQFMM010000021.1, forward strand.
GCCCTGGATGCTGCAGATGAAGGTTTCGGACCGGGAACGGATATCAATGACACAAAACGCATTGATGCGACCGACATCGCGAACAACGGGGAAAGCATCACCGATCTTGGTGCCACAGAGTCAGGAGGGCTACCGATACCGTATGTGGCCAACGATGACTTTGTGACAACGACTGGCGGTGAGCGGATCAGAATAAACATCTTCGCCAACGATACCAATGGCGGAAGCTCTTATTTGCCGACCGAAGGGCTAAGTATTCAAAGGTTCATAAGCCTTCCGACGAAAGGCTCAATCTCACTAAATCAAAACCAATCGGTCAACTACTACCCCGCTGACGGAAAATCCGGAACTGACACTTTTCAATACCGTTTGATCATACTTGATTTTGAAAGTGACTTGCACACTGAGAGGTCAAACATCGCGACGGTGACCATTGAAATTATTGAATTGTTTGCTGTTGATGACCGGTTTTCCGGCACCGAAGGCAACTTCGAATTGTGGAACTTCTCGGAGTTGTTGGCCAATGATTACAATGTATTCGACGACGAGAGTTTTACGATCATAGGTACCGAAAATGCGGTCAATGGCCAGGTCAGGCAATTTGAGGACATGATCTGGTTTGAGCCCGATGAAAATTTCGTCGGTGAAGCAAGCTTCGACTACATCATTGAAGACGAGGACGGTGATCAGTCAACCGCCACAGTCTACATCGACTACGCGAACGTGGATGACGCCCCTGTGGCCGCGGAAGGGACCGATACGACGCCCGAAGATACAGCCGTTGTCATTGATGTTGCACCGCTGATCACCGAGTTGGATGGTGATATGGTCACCGTGACAGCCGGAGTTCTAGCTGAACAGGGCACAGTCGATGTGGCTGGGACTTTGGTGACGTTCACACCTGCCGCAGATTTCAACGGTGAGGCAACGATCACCTACAAAGTGACCGATGATACCGGGGTGGGGTTGTTCGACGAGGGTACGGTGACCGTGACCGTTGACCCGGCTAATGACGCCCCCGTAGCAGCAGATAGCACCGCAACGACGATGGAGGATACCGCTGTTGTTATCGACGTGGCGCCACTGATCACCGAGGTCGACGGCGACGCTATGACAATCAGTGTCACTGTACCGCCGGAGCAAGGAACGGTCAGTGTTGTCGGAGCTGCAATCACCTTTACACCCGCTGCTGGCTTCCTTGGCGACGCGACGATTACCTACACAGTATCGGATGCAACGCTCGGCTTCCTGTCGGATAAGGGCACCCTGACGGTCAGTGTCGTTGTTGACGAGGTGCCTCGTTTTGACACAGATACGCAATCTGCAACCTATAGTGAAAACCAGAATGCGGCCGACGTTCTGGCGACCGTGACCGCGACGGACAATGTTGGTGTTACAGATTATGAAATCGTGTCTGGCGACCCGGGCGGGGCGTTTCCATGGTTTTCGGTCAACGATCAGGGCGAGATCACGCTCACGGATGCGGGCCTGTCGTCAGCTGCTAACGACTATGAAACAGGCGAAAATAGCTTCACGCTTTCGATTTCGGCCAGCGATGAGGCTGGGAACGCCAGTACACCCGTCGAAGTCACTTTCTCTGTGCTCGATGCCGGTGTAACCATGCCCATCGCAGCCGATGCTTTGGGTGAAGACAATATCGTCTTCGGCTCGATTCATGAAGATCATATGGATGCCGGCGCTGGAAACGACGTTCTCTTTGGTGGCCTCGGGACCGATGTATTCATTTTCAATACTGGATATGGATATGATATTATCACTGATTTTGCGTCCGGCGAAGACGTTGTCGATCTGTCGCGGGCCGGCGTCATGGCCGCAAGTAACCTGACCATTGAAGCCGCTGCGGACGGGCGGAGTGCATTGATCAGCTACTCAGATGCAGGCGATCAAATTCTTCTTCTCGGGGTCGAAGCCACGTCACTGACCGAGGCCGAATTTATTTTCGCCTGAAGCTCCAGAATACAAAAAAACCAGAGGATTAGAGATGCTTAAGAACCTTTTTTACATGGCAGGCAACGTGGTTGCAATCTCGATTCTGGCCGGTTGCGGCGGTGGCGGCAGCGGGGGCAATGGTGCCGCGCCGGTTGAACAGGACGTGTCCTTGGTTGATCAAAATATTGGTGACGTTGTTACCGAAACTGATATTATGGGTGAGGTCTTTGCAGGCCAAAACGTGGCAGACTTTGAAACGCCCCTCGTGCCAGGTATTGTTGCCATCGCTCCGACCGACGACGTGACCTTTGCTGGTACTGTTAGCGCAATTTACAGTATGGACGTTGATGGCAACACCAGCAATCGGGATGTTGCGATCGGCGATGCGATGGTTTCATATTCTTTCAGCTCTGGGGTTGTTTCAGGCACTGCAGACAATTTCATCTTGTCCACTACCGAAGACCACTGTGTCGAAATCCCTTCATGCGGCCTGACCCCCGTTTCGGCGCTGGAGGGCATGGAGGGCACACTTTCGATCACCGAAGGGCTCACTAGCGGTACCGGATTTAACGCTTTGTTGACGGGCGAATTGTCGGGCGATGGGGGATTTGCGGTTCCAGAAGAAACAGTGATGGGCGGTGGGTTTGGTAAACGTGAGGGCGACGACACCTTGTTGATCTGGGGTCAAGCCGACTTTACGGCCACCACGACCACCCCGGCTGGTTCAGAAGAGGGAACGGTGAGAGTGCTCTTAGGTGGTGCTGAGACGAATTGAAGACTCAGGCTGTTTACAATTCAAGCACTTGGTAAACGCTTTCGGAAGCAAACCCTCAGCACAAAATCGCAGGCAACGAGATAGATCATTTGTCCATACATGACAACGCCTGAGAGATTTTCGGAGTCGCACTGACCAAAGGGAAGGAAAGTCAGCGATTGTGCGGATGCAACAGTCTAACGGATGAGGATACTCACTGGCACTGCATGCTCGGTGGCGTACTTGTGCGGTGTGTTGCTGGCGTGGACCCGCCCCGGCCCAATGCCGCTCCGATTGCCCAACTATGCGACCTTTCATACGCAGTCCAACGGATTGTTCAGCCACAGGCTGAGCGTCCCTGACGTGGCTCGCATAAGTCACAGATCTTTTCGAAAATGGCCGTACCAGCATCGCGGCCCGAACGTGAGCATTCCTGCCTGAGCAGTTCATCTTTGATGGTTTCGAAGACTGTTTCGACAGCCACTTTGTCGTAGCTTTTGCACGTTCCGCCCATGAGCGCCGGGAATCCATGCTGGCGCATTACTTTCTGGCATTCACTATCTTCTAATGGTCACGAGAGCTGTATTGACTGCCGCAGTCAGATTGGTGAATGCGAGCCTTGGTTGGGGTGCGCAAAAGCGATGGCCGTTTCTCTCACCCGAATCTCGAGGTCACGCTTCATCCGGTTGCCGCCTCGTTCTGAACCTGAGAACATTCAGTTCTTTCGGCCAATGGCAACGGGATTGACGGCGCGTCTTTTGAGACCACAATTGCATGGAAATCGAACAATAGTTGATTGTATACTGGCAATCCGCTCGACCTGATAAGGATAATTCTTGGCGCTAAAGTCAGTCTCCCCGCTGTAACCATTGCATCAGGACTGTTGATTATCCGCCTTGCAACAGGAGAGTTGACAAGAATTCAGCTTAGGCTGTCAAAATAGAGTGCCTTACTCGGAATGTCCGGTACGGGCGTGCAAGCCCAGATATTGATCGGTCGCAATGTCTGACTGAACATCAGTAACAGGATCAGCATGTCATGTCTGCCAACTCGGCGGACCAGTTGCGGCCTGTGATCCGCAGCACCTCTAGTGAAACGACTGTTGAGAAGCGCAAGTTCATCGAACGGCTGTGTGCCAACCGGTCTTTGCCTTTGATTTCAGCACTCACGAGACTCGATAGGCCATGCCTCAATGTCTCTAAGTTTCTGGCGTACTATCGTAGTGACGTTGCCGCGTTCTGTCCGCGGTCGTTTCATCAAGCCTCTGTAATTTCGTCCGGAGCTGATCTTGGCGCGCGATGATGACGAAATCGGACTCCATCAGTGCGGATGAATCCGCCGCCCATCCAATTAGGCTCCTCAAATAAGAATGAAAACAATGCGAAGATTTATCCGCTGGATAATTCGCGAATGGCAGACAACAGGACAATCAAATTGAGATGGTGGAACAACGACACAAGGCAATAGCGTGCTTAGAGAAACGGCAGGCTTGGGAGCCTTACAAATGGCAAATCAACATGTCGCTAAATATGATTTTGGATTACGCGTTCTTTTTGAGCTCGCACCTTGAATCCTGCGAAAGACGATATGCCTCCTGACATTTGTTAGCGATACAATCGATTTGGTTCCCATTGCGAAAAAGGAAAGTGGTGCAAGGGAACAAATGGCAAAATGAGGCAACTTTTTGCACTATCTCTGGCGATATGGATCCTGGCGTTGCCAGTTGTGGCACAAGTATTGAGCCCGGATCAGGTTCGCCGAACAGCTTGGGTCGGAGTTCAAACAGGCGACTTCTCGATTGCGGATCAGGCAGCAACGGCGCTTTTGGCAGTAGATCCTACGGATGCAGAGGCATTGTTGATCCGCGCCGTTACGGCCCGAGCTTTAGGGAAATGGGAGGCAGCAAGGCGGTCAGCGAGGTTGGCCTATCGTTCAGCTGACGTTCGAAAGTTTCGATTTGATGCAGCGACAATTGCCTCTCACGTGGCAATACAACAGAAGCGTTACACGGCAGCACAGGTTTGGTTGCGTCGTGCAGATCAGCTTGCCCCAAAGTCTGCAAAACCACATATAGCGCGGGCTTTTCGGCACGTCTCCGATCGTAACCCGTTTTCATTTCGGTTGAAATTTGGTTTGACACCTTCAGACAATGTGAACAACGGCGCTGAAACCACGACTATATTTATCGGAGGATTACCGTTTTCAATAGCTGACAATGCGCAGAAATTGGGCGGTTACGAGGCAACGATCGGTCTGTCATCGAGCTATCGGATTTTGGAAAGCAAAGTACATCGCACGGAACTAACCGCCGAATTGTTTGGCAAAAAGGTCTGGCTAAATTCAAAGGCAAAGAGACTTGCCCCTGAAGCCCGGGGCGCGGAATTCGACTATGGGGCAATCGTTTTAGGGGTTCGTGACACACGATTGATCTGGCCGGAATTGGGGGCGACTCAGTTATCTGCGTTTCTTGGGCAAAACTGGATTGGCGGTCATAGGCACACCCTTTGGACAGAGCTTCGCGCATCGCAGATCGTCAGGCTATCCAAGCAGCAACTATTTCGATTCGGCGCGACCGTCCGAAATGAGTCCCGCTATGAAGATTCGTTTAGCGATTCTCTTAGGGTTGGTGCCACGGGTGAGTGGGTCCGTTTCAAGAACGGAAGAAGAACCAGTATTGGAATTGGCATCTCCAATTTCGATTCTGACTCAGCGACAATTGATAGTATGTCCTACCGCATATTTGGATCACATAGTTTTGGGACGGTTGGAAAGTTTCTGCCCAGCATTTCGGTTTCCTTCGAAACGAGCGACTATCAAAAGTGGGTTTTGTTTGATGGACGACGTGACGAAACATTGACAGGGAGACTGGACGTAGTGCTGCCAGAAGCGAGTATCTATGGTTTCGTCCCTCAGGCCTCGCTTGAAGGGCGCAAGGTTTGGTCAAGCGTTGACATCTATGATCGCAGCGAGATCTCGATGTCAGCTACACTGGTGTCTCGGTTTTAGCGGCACCTCTTTCTTTGGAAAGCTATGCCATTCCGAAGATTATCAACCAGAGGCTTCGTCCCAAGAGCGCACCCAAAACATCCTGGCAAACAGCGGGAAATAATGTGGCGAGTGTCGCACAGGAATCAATTACGCACCAATCGGGAAAACCGCACTATCAGAGCAAATTCGTCCGCATATCCGTGCTCTTCGTTCGAGCACTTAAACCTTGCGAAAAGGACCGCTTGAACAATATATTAGGGCAATGGAAACCTTGCCTAGACTGAAGTTTGATACCGCAGATTTTGCGCCGAACGATCGCTTGGACGCCACGGCAGATCTTTGGCGCAACTACCTTAGTTTCAGTTTGCCGGCCGAAGCGAGGAATTCGTTCTTTTTGCGATCAAACGTCTGGTGGGTCAACGATTGCACTCTGGTGCACTCTTTCGCGGCCCCGATGACATGCTCCCGGCCGCCACCGCCAGATGAAGAGTCTCTGGTCTCTATCTCACTCTTAAAAAGTGGGAATCAAAACTACCTTCTGGGAGCCGATGAGATAAGCCAGTCTTCCAACGCAATTCACGTTTGCAACCACGGCGAACAAACTGCACGGTTTTGCAAAGACAACAGCGAAATCATCATACTTTACGTGCATGCAAGCCGACTTGAACTGGTACCAGGTAGAGCCGTTGTAAACCGAACGTTTGACGTGAAAACTCCGGTAGGCGCGCTTTTGCGCTCTCTTCTCGAAAGCCTTATCAAGTCCGTTAACGATTACCAAACTCCGGACGCTGGCGTGCTTGCGGATGGTATTTGTGCATTTCTCAGACCAATCCTCCGCGAAAAGCCGGATCTGCTCTCCAATTCGGGTGGCGACTTACGTAGCGCAGCGATCCGGCACTACATCGATCAAAACATTAAAAATCAGAAGTTTAGTTTGGACGATCTTTGTTCGAAATTCGATGTTTCACGCGCAACCTTGTACCGGCTGTTTAAGGAAGAGGAGGGAGTGCAGGCGTATATTGCAAGACGGAAGACGCAATTTATCAAAGCCGACCTTGCGCGAATGTCCCCGCGTCGGGGCTTAATTCGGCGCGTGGCAAAGCAGTACGGTTTCTATGACATGTCTCAGTTCAACCGCACTTTCCGTAGACATATTGGAACTACGCCAGGGAGTTTTGTTGGCTCAATGAGCTCAGAGCCAACTGGATCGTGGGACTGCAATTCGAGTTCCTCCGGCGATATGCTTCAAAGGCCGTTGGTTATCAGCAACTCTGTATGTAGTGTGCATGTATAGTTCGGCGAAGTTTAGAGCGTCCAAAGAACAAAAGTGTATTGTGCGATTCCGCTCCGCAAAATTTTGCTGATTGCAACGCATCGCAGTTGGTAGATAACTGAATTGAGACGGGTACAGTAGCGGTTCAGAGACTGCAATAGACTTGCTCGCTGCGCATTATCCGTCAAATGGGTTCTGATCTGCTGCCCGATACGTCCATCGATCTGATGTAGAGTTTGCTTAACCTTTCGACGCAGCAATTAGAAACGAAGTAGCTTTTTTCGAAGTACAGATTATCGGGATGATCAGAAAACAGCGCGCCAGAATCTCAACGACGGTATTCTAAGTAGCAGGCGCGCCATTTCCGTCTCAGGCTAAAGGTAAGACTGACCGCTGATACAAGACTCTCAAGAACCCTATCTGGTTGGAATACTCTGTCGGCAACTCGGGTTTCCCATGCATTTCAGCAGTCGAAGTATTCTCGATTTTAAAATTGTTATCAAAGATAGTCTCAAGATCCATACTCTACATCCGTTTGATCCATTCTTGTCTCCACTCTCGGACGTGAATCTCCGAAGAAAATTTCTCCTTCTCTGCACGCTTTGATGGTTTGGCGATCTTGACATCCAGTTTCCTTTCCAAAGCTGAGTACTCGGCCTGCAAACTTCCTTGCCGAGAACGGATGCCAGAAACCTTGATCGAGGAACATACGGACGAGGATATACAGGAGTCGATGGTTTGGAAACCTGGAGAGGTCAATTGTGGTTCGGGCACCTATCGTAGCGGGTTGCCACACGCCGCCAATCCTTCAACCTGCCGAACATGATCTCGATCCGGTTAGGCCGTTTGTAACGACGCTTGTCGTACT
>NZ_JBQFMM010000022.1:0-9399 GCF_056531845.1 Ruegeria sp. K3
CTTATGCCGTAAACAAAAACAGCCGCATCTTCGGGTCCGTCGACTATCGCTCAACCTTCGGAACAGGCGACAAAGGTAAAGCCCTGAACATTACGTTCGGCCTGGCATCTCAGTGGTAAGGCAAAAAAAATGACCAACAAACACAAAAATACAAAAGCTGCGGTGTCCTTCGCACTCGCGATAGCGGCTACCTTTGGTATGGCAACTTATGCTTTTTCGCAGGCCACCGATGCGGCAATCAAAACATATAGCGATTGGACGGTTAGTTGCGCTGGCATTGAGCCAGATCAGAACTGCGCAATGGCGCAGCGTCTGAGCATTGGCGAAAGTGGGGTCCAGATGAGACTGGAGATCGTTGCGGGGCCAAACGGAACTGCGTCAGGAATACTGATAACTCCTTTTGGCCTGGATATCACAAAGGGAGTCTCCATAAACGTGGACGGCGGGCAGCGTTTCAACCTACCTTTTCGGACGTGTCGACAATTTGGATGCGTTGTAAGTCTGAATCTTGGTGCAGATGTTGTTGCGCTTTTGCAGCGCGGTACAGTTTTGAATGCGACTTTGTACCAATTGGACGGAGCTTCAGCCTTGGGCATTCCGTTTTCTTTGACAGGTTTTTCGGCTGCATTTGCTGATATAGTAAGTCGGTAGTCATTCAGCTGCTTTGAACCCCAGCGAGGATCTTAGTTCCAAAAAGTGTTTGATGAAGCCAGAAGTTTCGTGAGAACCCAATTTTTTCTGCTGTAATCTTGCCTGATATATTACGCCATCAAGCTCCTCATGGCTGTCAAAATGGCAAACAAAGTGATCATTACACCTAAACGTATTTCTCCAGGCCTCGAAAGAGCGCTGATTGGCGTAAGTTCAGGTTGTATGACCTTATTCGCTCTTTTGGCTCAGACGAAGTGATCAGCCCAGCATCGATTGCGCAGGCTGGATCATACTGTGGAGCCAAAGAGCTCGTACTTTTGGTTGCACTGATTGCATCCAACGACCCCACGCAGCTTCCAGGAGAAGTTGAGCCTATACCGATCGAAGGAACGGCTGATCTGGTTCTCGAGATGTTGGAGGACAATGGGCCAGACGACCTCTCGTATTTGACAGGCAACCTTGGGGGTTCAATCACGAAATCAAACGGAAATGTGAGTGATTTGAGCACAACGGACGCGAGCGGGTGGCTCCTCAGGGGGCGACAACTCTGACACCTATTTGACAATCAATGCAGATCTTGCACTTCCTGATGGTGGGAACGGTCAGATCATAGGTCTCGGCATCGATGAATAAACTTGTGGAACTTTTTGCGCTGGTTTGGCGGGTCGGCCGGTTGTCTTTGCCCCCTAAAATTGGGCCACTACTTTGGCCGAGAAGGGGAACAAGAGATGGCTCGGAAGCGATACTCGGACGAAGACATTCTGAAGCTGCTGCGTGAGGTTGAACTGAAGCTGGCAGATGGCGACGATGTTCGGACGGCCTGTCGTGGTGTCGGTGTCAGCGATGCGACCTACTACAATTGGCGGCGTCGGTTCGGTGGCATGGGCAAGTCGCAACTGTCGGAGTTGCGCAGCCTGGAGAAAGAAAATACCCGACTGAAGAAGATCGTGGCCGAATTGGAACTGGACAAACTGATCCTCAAGGAAAGTCTGAACTACCTAAAACCGAGGGCCTGACGACGAGCCAACTTAGTCAGGCCGTCATTCATGCTCGCCAGAGGCTCGGCACATCAGAGCGCCGCACCTGCAAGGTGGTCGGCCTTGCACGTAGTTCCATGCAATATCAGGCCGTAGAGAAGAACGATGATGCTCTTCGACTGGCCATGATCCGTCTGGCCAAGAGCTATGGCCGGTATGGCTACCGTAAGGTGGCGCAGTTGCTTCGGGTCGAGGGCTGGCGTGTCAATCACAAGAAGGTAGAACAGCTGTGGCGGGAGGAAGGTCTGCAACTACCGCAGCGGCACAAGAAGAAGCGTCGCCTCTACCACAAGGACAGCTCGATCATTCGGCTCCAACCGACGCATCCCAACCATGTCTGGAGCGTTGATTTTGTTCACGACAAGCTGAGCAATAGGCGGAACTATAAGATGCTGACGGTTCTGGATGAATACACCCGCCAGGCGCTTGCAGTGGAAGTTCGGACCCGCATGGGTTCTGAAGATGTGCTGGAGGTTCTCTACGGGTTGTTCCTGCGCCACGGAAAGCCTGATTTCGTTCGAAGCGATAATGGCCCAGAGTTCTCTTCACGGGCAACCCAGAGTTGGCTCGAGAAGGTCGGTGTGAACAGCGTTGCGCTGCTCGGTATTATTCCGGCGGCAATAGCCTTTTTCATTGGAACGGCGAACAACCTGAAAAACGCAGACTGAAACCATCGTGCAGTCCCATATAGGGGCCGCATACCTGTTGCGAGAGGCTAATGATGGCGACACACAATCAAATTGAGAAGCTGGAACAATTATTAACGCCAGATCCGTGGTAAGATATAGAGACCACAGAGAAAACCAGCGCTAGGTCGCGGATCAGATGATTTATTTTATGCGCCTCAAGCAGAAAAACGGCTTTCAACGGCAAGCGAACGAGCTTTCCGGTTTTCAACCTGACGAGCCCGCCCTGACCACATCCGAGTCTTTTCCTTCGACCCGCTCCTTTCCAGAGGAAACGCGGATTGGTGTCGCTATCAATGGATCTTTTCCTGAACCATCGATTCAAACCAAAACGAGGGCGGATAGATCAGGCGAGTTCCGGCCACCACTTCACCACATAAAGGACAGTCGTATGAAACCGAACCTTGTGAACAAAGTTGCCAAGTCTACCGATAGTCTAATTATCGCTGGCGGAGTTACGGCAACAGCTGGAATGGGTGCTGCAAATGCAAATCCGGGAATGATGTCTATCGGTGAAGGCGTTGTTGTGTTCGGTCTGATGTTGGCGGCAATAGCGCTTGCCATCGGATTGGTTAACAGCCTGAAAAAATGCAAATAGATCGCTCTTTGAACCCTTGTGAACAAAGGGCGTAAGTCCAGTTCGGGGGATAGGTTATGCTATGGCATCAATGAATGTGTCTTTGCATGAATAGATTAAAGACTATGTAGAATAATTGGTTTCCGATGAGAAGTTCGGCACCTGCAGTGATAACGTTTACCATCTGAAATGCGCCGGTCCGGCACGTATGAAAGCCGCTGTTGCGATCCAGAGTGCAATTGATGAAGGTATAGCCAGTGGCCCGGCGTAGCACTTTGATTTTGAAGGTGCTTAGACGCGCATGCGTAAGCAACATGGCAAAGAAAGCTGAGTTGACACACTAACGCCTTTCGCCTGCGAGTGGGAGAGTTTTGGCCCGCCAGTGCATCCCCAAACAACTCGGCATTAACGGCTGTCGTTTAAGAATACGGCCTATTTTTGGGTTAGATCCTTTGCGCGATATGAAACCTTAATCCACCGCCAAGACCCGCAAAACAAGCCAGCGTCGCAAAAAAGGGGATGCCACAGAAAATGTCGGAAATCAAATTGGAGGGGATATGACGACTAATTTTGGTTTTTGTGCAATTGCATTGGTTGCCGGAATTTCATTAAGCGCATGTAGTTCAAGTAGCAGTGGTTCATCAGACGGGAGAAGCAACGCGACCAGCGAGATTACGCTGCCGCAGAACGGAACGCTGGAACTGGATGGGCAGGCGATTACCGCCGAGGTGGCCGGTACAACCGTGTCGAACATCGCCACAAGGCAAACATCGACACTGAGAATGACGACTGAAGACGGTGATATTGTTGCGGCCAGCTTCAGGGCGCCCGCGTCAGGTGTTTCATTGGATTCCCGTTCTGGAGATTCGCTTGTGCGCAGTTCCAGCGGTGTTCTCTTGGCATTCGACTCGGTGGATCTGAATGACAGCGCCGTGCTCATTGATCCGTCCCAAACGAGGTTCGAGCATCAGACCTTCGGCGTCTGGCTTGAGGATCGTAACAGACCGGTCGCCGTTGTGGGTGCTGGTTCTTATGGATACCGCACTGATTCCAGTGATGTCCCGACGGGCCGGAATGCGATTTACGAAGGCGCCAGCACGGGTATTGCACTTCTTGCCGATGGCAACGGGTATCTCACAGCTTCGGAAATTGAGGTAACAACAAACTTCCGAAACGCGACGATCAGAAGCTCTGGTACAACCGCAAGCAGGTTGTCTGATGGAACAGTTGTAAATGCGCCCGAGTTGGGCTTTTCCGGGTCGGGTAACGTTTCCGGCAATACCTTTCGCGCCAATATTGCAGGCACGGGCACAAGCGGTACGGCAGATGGTATCTTTTACGGCCGCAACGCCGAAGAGGTCGGCGGCACATTCCAGGCGACTGGTGCTGGCGGAGTGTCCCATGTCGGAGCCTTTGGCGCCGACTGATCACTCAAAAGGTGTCACATCGACTATACTACGCCGTTTTTAGGGCGTGTTCAGATTCAGAATTAGCTTCAGTCTGTGCCAATTAGTGCTTTCGGCAAAATCAATATGGGAAACCGAATGATGAAACATGAATGGAAAAGAATTCTGATATTGATAGTTTTTATCACAGCCGGGTCGTCTGCTCACGCATCCGACGATTGTACCAAGTGGGTCAGTGAACCAACCAGAGACGTGGTTATTGAGATTTCACAGGTTTTACTCTCTAATAAAGTGGAAGTCTTGCAGTAGCTTTTCGCAACACGATCGAAGGCTATCTAAAAGAAAATCCTCAACTAATTAACGAACCCATATTCAGATTGTTGTGGGGGTATAGTTATGTTCTTGAAGGCGAATACTTGAGCGTAATTGCGCAATCGGAAGCAGCCACCAGATTGGCGTTGAGAAGACAAGACTGCAATCTATTGGAAATTTTTGACATGGCTCAGTCCTTTAGAATCGCATCTATTTTAGAATTTGGCATTTCTGACCAGAACGACAGGGCTCTCTTCGAGGGATTCACTTCGCTATTACTTGATTCCAGAGGAAACACTTTGAGAGACAGCAAGAAGGTCATATGCGAAGCGCTTTCTGAAATCCTTTCCAAGGAAGCGGTGAGCGGCTTTGATCCAACTGAAAACTGTGGAATTAGGAGCATCAAAAGATGACAGTGAACATGTCCTGAATCGGGTTGAATGTTCAAGATCCACAATGCAGATCAAAACCTCTTTCAGCGAAACATTTAAACCCGCATAGTGTTTCATGAGTCGTTCTCCTGACGGATTTTATCCATTAGGCCAACATACCGGACCTCGCTTGCCCCCGGAGAGCGACCGCTGCATTCACACCATGTTTTGTGCGGGCGTCAGGCTGCAGGGTCATCGCGCCATCTTAACCCATTGCGGTTGATGAAGATAATCCCGTTCAACACCCGCCTGTCATCAACCCGAGGCTTGCCACGCGGTCTCGTAAGGAAGAGTTTATTTCGCATCATCTGCGTGTCGGTTAGTCATAAAAAGTCGATTGTGTTCCTGCCCCGTTTTTGGAGCCGTAGGTCACGCCAAGCAAAGGAAATCAATACATCCTGACCCCAGACAATTGTTGTTTTCCAATCCTTCAACCAACTACGCCCACCCAATAACTTCGTCCTGCTGTGTAATCGCCACCCGAAACCACTACGAAATAAAGAGGCCACAAAAAAAAGCGCCCGACCACGCGGGCCGGACGCGGGTTGGCATTGGGTTCGGTCGTATCGGGGAACGACACATAGCCACCCGCGTTCCAAATTAGTTAGAAGATTGTTACAAACAATGGCCAAACGTCTCAAAAACCCATGCACCGAATACAATCCACAATTTGGATGTATTTGTCTATTGGAAAGGGTATGTGTGGGCTCAAAGAAAGCCCGATGCCTTCAAGGTCATTGGCGCTCCGTCTCAAAAGCATAACCACGACCCACGTAACTTCCTGACTTGCAAATTGGTCGAGGCGACATTCACCTGCTCTGGCCACGGGCGGCTAGCTCCAGACCCAGTAAAAGTCCGATGTAAGCTCAATTCACCCGGTGCTGCGACTGAGAAGCATGCCCTGCTCTCGAAGTAGTCAAAAAAAACTGGAACAAGATATGCGCGGTTCAAATTTTTTTATGCCTCTCCAACGGTCTTGCCGGCGAGAAGTTTCTGAAAAGACGATCGCCCCATAGTGCAATTTTTGCGTGCGAGTTGAGGACAGGCAAATTGCGACGGCAGAACATTGAATGAAAAGATACCTGGCAATTACAGTTCGATCAACGAAGTTTGACCTGAGTTTGACGCGCTTCTTTCGTTGGCAATTCTTGAGTGCGACCAGCGCTTTTGGGATCAGCGCAATCACTACTAAAGAGGCCGGCCCAATTTTTGGAGATAAGATATGAAAGCCATGACATTATGTGTTGGCGTGCTGTTTCTGACTGGCTGCGGGGGAGGGGGCACTTCAACGGAAGATGTTCCTTCGTTTGATCCTTTAGCGGATAGTGAAGCTATTGATAATCCATCGTCAAACGCGACGTACGATGAACTGATTGCCAGGCGCGAAGAAATCGATGATAGGTTTCTTGACGCAAGTAATTTCGGTAGCGGTATTGAAGCAGTAGACATACCTGCGACAGGAACCGCAACCTATGCGGGTACAATCAGTTATGTCGAAGACTTCGGCGGTGAAGGCGATGTTTATACTGCAGACGGCGAATTTGTTGCGGTGGCAGATTTCAGCTCCAGCATACCGATAACGGGTAAAATCGATAATTTCTATGAAACTCAAAACAGCCCAACGCAGCTTCCGGGAGACATTGAGCCTATCTCGATCAAAGGATCGGTTGATCTGGTTTTCGATTCATTGAACGACAATGGGGCAGACGATCCATCGAATTTTGAGGGCTACCTTGACGGATCAATTACCAAATCAAACGGAGAGGTCCGAGACTTGAGCACAACGGACGCGACCGGGTGGCTGCTCAGTGGTGGTAACTCTGACCGTTTTTTGGCCATCAGAGCAGACATTGCACTTCCCGATGGTATGTCAGGTCAACTCGGAGGCCTCGGAATCAAAGAGTAGTTGTTAGGATAATTTGGTGGAATTTGGGAGGGGGGGGGTAACACGGGTGACAATGTGTGCCCGACTGCGATACCAGTATTGAAGCCTCCTCCTTCTTGAGCAGGTCAGGCCAAGCTTTTCTGCTGCCCGCAGTTCATCGTAGTTGAATTTGCCGGGGTGCCTGCAATGAAAGAGGAGTTTTCCGCGGTGTGATACAGACTGCCCAAACTAAGCTCCCAATACCTAAATGGATGGTGGACAGCAGTGAAAAGTATTGATCAGCTTACCGAAACAAGCACTATGAGTATCCCAGAGCTTGAAATGGTTCCTTGATGAGCCGTCGTAGCGGGATGGAACCCGGGGCACGCTGGCGGAATATCGTTTCATGCCGCGAATACCTGAGGCCTCTTTTTGACCCGGGTTGCACGAGAACCCGAGGAGTCTGTTCCTGTTGCGGCTTAGATTTTGCAGCTTTTTTAGCAAGCTCCTGATTTTAATGGTCTTTCGTTCGATCCTAGCGCATCCGCGGCCAACATCCACTTACGTCATTCAACAGCAAGTATTCACGTTTTTTCTTGCATACAGTTGGGTTGTAACCCGAGCTTGTTGAATGCGTAAGGGGGGCACATATTGCAGCAGCTTATGCGGTTCCATGCTCTTTTTTTGCTTGTATCCGAGTAGAATGATAACCGCGCCTTCGCCCAAAACGAGCGTCCTAAAACTCTAAATGCGTTTGTTCAAATGATTTAGCCGCCCCCTGAGGGGCGGCTAAATTCCAGAGCATCCAATCAAGGGGGCCTTTGCGAGTGAGTGACGGCGCTCCGGTATCATCGCCTGTTTGTTTCTACGCCACCAGTGCGTAAGGATGCCCATGAACAGCAAAGAGAATAAGAAGCGCTACAAGGCACGGTCTTAAGCGCTCTCAAAAAAATATTTGAAATCTTACCTTTGCTGTTTGGGTCACTGCTTTAGATTTAGTGTTTTGTACTGTGCGGACACCAGTGAGAGTAATCCGATATTCTTTCATTTTCGATGTCTAAGTGTCTCAGTTTATGTTGCTTTCTGACGTCAGCAGCAATTGCGCGGTTTCGGTCGATTTGAAAAACCGAGTGTTTTTGGCTCCTCGTAACCGCTGAGGAGTGGATCGACGGACGACCCTGCGCAAGATGTTTTTCACGATAGCATCAACGCAGGAAATGCGTGAATACATCCGGCGCTTGTTTGAGTCTGAGATGACATAGAAATCATGTGCCGGCGGTGAACCGGAGAGCTGATCCGTGGGCGGTATTTCGAGAGAGGACGACGGGGCGAACGATCTGCGAGGGTCACCAGATCTGCCGGGAGCTCGTTTCGAGGCAATACATTGCTCGGCCGTTTGAAACCCGTTACAGCACGATCGCCCCCAGGCAATCAGAGCGGACAGATTCTTGAATCCTTCAAAGGAACACCGCCGAATTCCACAATTAACTGATCCTGAAGCTAGAACCCCAATGGGAATAGTCATTTCTCTGGGCACAGGCTTTTTTGAGACTGACGCACAACGACGTTGAGTAAGAAATACATTACAATTTCTTGGTTTTTTTGAGGAATGACAAGAGTGAATCCGGAGCCACTAATGGTTCGCTCGGATCGTCGTTAAGACTATCGCTCATTCGCCAGTGAAACGACCGCAGTTGCTCTCAAATACTGACACTTTTTAAGGTGAAAAACATGATCCAAAGACTTCTCTTCCTGATTTCTGCCGTACCGCTTTTAACAGCGTGCGGCCAGGTCTGGTATACTTCCTATGACGAACAGCCGGGTATAGAGGAGTCAATCAAATGGCGTCTCAGTGGAGCGGATGTAATTGTGCCGCGTACCTTAACGGTATCAGAGAAGTATGCTTTTGCGCCAAATGCTGACATCGTTTGGCAAGAAGAACCATTTGGCGATCGTCATGCCCAAGTTGAACGCATCATGACGGAAGCTTTGGAACAAGGCGCTTCATCTCTGTCGGGGAAAGGACGTGGGGTTCGTATCCGATTGACGGTAAACAGCTTTCACGCGTTAAGTAGAAAAGCCCGTGAACAACTCAATGCGTCTGGTGTACACAACATTGGGTTTTCAATCCAGGTCATCGACGCCAGCACTCACGAAGTTCTGGCGTCGGAAGACGATGTTCAGGCAGACCTTCGTGCTTATGTGGGTGACGAGGCTGTCTCGGCTGTTGCCAGAGGCGAAACCCAGCGTGTTCGGATCATCCGTCATGTATCCGCAGTTATTTCTGGTTGGCTCGGGACAGGTCCTGACGTCCGTAATTCATTCAGACGCAGGGGGCGCTAGGGTCAGGACCCATTGATTTCCGCTTGGCTGCGTGATTCACGGTTCGAAAATCGAGCGGTGACCATGTCTAATCTTTTCTAGCTGACGGATGC
>NZ_JBQFMM010000023.1:0-9339 GCF_056531845.1 Ruegeria sp. K3
GCCCGATACCGACACATCGTTATCCGCGTTGCTTGCAAAAACCGTCAGGTCGCCAGTGCCCTCATTCGTCGCTTCAATCGCTTCCCGGCCATTTGTTGAGACGGACCCATTCACAGTGACAGACACATCTGTAGTGTTCGCTAAGCCCCGGGCCCGAATGGCTTTGTATCGCTCAGAAGTCACATTGTCGACGGTGATAACCAACGACCCGCCCGTCTCATTCTGACCCATGACGCCATGGTGGTAACCATAGACATCTGCGTCGCCTGCCGCATTTGTGACGTCGATTGTAACGCCGCCGGTTCCTGTGTTTTCCACGAACATTCCGACACTGTTTGAAAATACAGTTCCCGTGACATTGACGTCGACGTCGCCAGTGACTGATCCAAGTTGTTGCGCAGCGATACCATTTGCGCCTGACACGACGTCGACGACATCAATGTCAATGCCACCCGAGCCATAATGCACGATATCGAGCCCGCTACCTTCTGAACGGATCACATCTGTATCAAACGTTTTGGAGGACTGGACGACGATGTCACCAGCGCCATAGTTGCGCAGGCGTATCCCCCTTTCGTAGCCGTAGACCGAGCCATAGGTCGTGATTGACAGGTCGCCACTGCCCTTGTGGATCGCCAGGATACCATTGCCTGTCGGGGCATTAAATACACCGCTATGCGGGCCATAACTGATGATGTTCCCAAATGCCGTAATGCTCAACGACGTGCCGTTGTCGTCATTTTGGGCTACGATCGCACCATTGTTCGTCGCGGTGACATTGTCTGCCGTAATCGTGACGGCACCGCCATTTTGGTTGTCGGCGAATATTCCGCGCTCAACGGCAGTGACAGACACAGGATTTGCCATATTGCCATTGGTCGCGGTGATGGTCAAATCACCGGTGCCGTAGTTTTTGGCATTGATCCCGTCATCGGAGCCTTGGACCAAACGGTTGACCGTAATCGACATGCTGGTGGCGTCGGTTGCCCCCGCCGAAGCCTCGTTCGTTGCAGAGATTGCGTCGCCGCCATAGCCGTATACGTAGTCCGTATAGATATTAACGGCACCACCATTATAGTTGTGTGCTGCAATACCGACGCCAAGTCCGCCTTCTACCACTGCGCTATTACTTGCGTTGGTCGCATCAATCGTCAGATCGCCGGTGCCGTTGTTCGCTGCAACGATTCCGTACGCACCAAATCCCAACGTTTCTCCGGCTGCCTTGATGTAAAGCGATGTGTTGGCCGAGCTGTTGTTGGCTGCATTAATCCCGATGTCACCAATCAAATCGCCATAAGCTTTGATCGTCGTCGCTCCACCAACATCATTACGCGTGTAAGTCGCGGCTTGCGTGCCAAAGACGCTATCGGTTCCAGAGGTGTTGGTGGTGGTGATAATGATGTCACCTGTGCTGTCGCTTTTCGCGTAAATGCCAAAATTCCCCAAGGCAGTCACGTATTCTGCGATGATATCAATTTGCCCGCTTCCGCCAGTGATAGTGGCATTTATCCCCGACTGTGCAGCGTTAATATCCCCATTCGTCAGGGAGATTTCCCCAATCGTGATACTGCCGGCAGAGGTCGTTGCATCAATGCCATCGCCATTTGCAGCAGTAATATGGCCGTTCGCGGTTTGATCACCGATATTGATGTCGCCGCAAGTATCGACATGGATGCCGTCCCCACCTGCCGAGGTTATCCCGCCCGTAACGCCGACACCTTGAACGGAAACATTCCCGCAAGATGTGCCACCGCTATTCCGAGCCAGCGCATAGATAGCATGATCTGCGGCATCGGTACCGTTCGCATCGACTGTACCGATGTAGCTGACTGTGATCTCGCCACCATTTGATTGTAGTGTCAAAGCATCGCCGCCATCGGCGCGCACAGAGGCAAAGTTCCCTACCAAGACATCGCCACCTGAAGACTGAGCCCTAATGCCCACAGAGTCTGCGGTTACGGTACTTGTGTTGCTGCCAGAAATGCTGATCTGACCTGAACCAAGGTTCTGCGCAATAATGCCGTATCCACTGCCTGTTATCGTGCCTCTGGTGGTGACAGACACGTTCGCATTGCTCGCAGCATTGTCGATAGTCGCACCAACGCCATCGCCCGATCCGTCATTGTTTGTGTCGCCGGTTGCGGCGTTAGTGTTCACGGTGACATCCCCGGTCCCAGAGTTTACCGCGTAAACCGCATCGTCGGTGCCCAGTGCTGTGTCGACGTCAATGCCAATCGAACCGTCACCTCCGGTGATGCTTGCGTTGATCCCGTCTCCACCGTCACCGGTGATCGCCCCGTTTGTCAGCGTCGCATCGCCAATCGTGATGTTGCCGCCAGAGGTTATTGCCTGAATACCATCGCCATTTTCCGCAGTGATGTACCCGTTTGCGGTTTCATCACCAATGTTGATGTCCCCGCAGGTATTGACATAGATGCCGTTCCCGCCTGCCGAGGTTATGCCACCTGTGGTGCCGACACCTTGGATGGAAGCATTACCACAAACACCAACGACGGCATTTGGAGCGAGCGCATAAATGGCATGATCCAACGCGTCGGTCCCGTTTGCATCCACGGTACCAATGTTGCTGATCGTGATGTCCGCACTTCTGGAACGTGTATGAATGCCGCTCCCGCCAGTGCTTGTCACGGATGCGAAATCCTGAACGGTAACTTCTGCACCGTTCGAGCGGGCGTAGACACCGAAAGTGGCGCCAGTGACCGAGCCGGTGGCATCGCCGTCGCTATCTGCCCCGCTTATTGCTATGTAGCTGTCTACTCCACGCGTTGATCTCGCGTAGATACCAACTGACGATGTACCTGTCGTCGAACCTGACGCCTGAATTTTAACATAGCCATTGCCGTAATTTAAGGCCCGGATCCCGCTCAGCGCGCCCAAGACCGTTCCGGGTGTTTCGACCGAAACACTCCCGGCTGAGGTGCTAGCCCGCCTTGCTGAGATACCTGAGCCCGTCGTGCCGGTGGCATTGTCCGCGGCAATGAAAACCGAACCCGATGCCGAACTGTTTACAGATGAAGAAATACCGGTAGACCCTGTTGCAGAGGCTGTGCCGCTCGCGTTTGTAATATTCACGTACGAGTTGCCGGTACTAAAGTTTCCCAACTGTGCGAGAACCCCGTAGCTTCCAGTTCCCGAAACGGCGCCAGTGGACGTAATGCGTACGTCACCATCGCCATTGCTGACAGCGGCCAGAATACCAACACTGCTTGAACCGGTCGCGCTCACATTGCCTGTTGTGATCGAAACATCGCCACCAGAGTTCACAACCCGTATGCCACTGTCGACAGAATTAACATCGTCGTTTGTCACGACGGTTGTGGTTCCAACGCCCGAATTATAAGCCCGAACACCATATTCACCGGCGTCAATGGCAGACGTCTCGATGATGATATTGCCACTGCCGTCGGCTGTTGTTTCAACGTTAATGCCCGTCGCCGCCGCGGTAATGTCGCCCACCGGTGCGGAGGCACCAGAGGCGTCTCGACCAATAGTCACATCATCGTTGCGAACTTCGACAGCGATGCCCGCCCCCGAGTCGCTGTTAATACCACCCGATCCGCCAACATCAAAAATACGAACGTCCAAAGACGTTGTTGTAATATCAATTGCCGCTGCACCGGAGGTCGTGCTTTCTGCCCTTATGGTGCCGATGTCGTTGATCTGGATATCTTCATTTACACCAGGGGCTCCGCCAGTCTCGCTAATCTCAATGGCCGGCCCCTGAGTAGAAGAAACAGACAAAAAATCCCTGATATTGACGCCGGCACCTGCCGACTCGATGGTGATCCCCGCAGTAGCACCGGCCACAGTGCCGGTCGCAGATGAATTGAGAACGGCGCCATAAATATCGACATCCGCTGCAGCCGAAGCTGTTGAAGATACGTCGATCCCTGCGCCGGTGGTACCAATGAGACTCCCAAAGGCTCCGACTGTCGTACGACCGGTACCTCCGTTCACGATCCGGACAGCGTTGGTTCGCCCGACTGCTCGACCAGTGACGTCTGCCCTAACACCTCCAGCACCTGTATCATTGAGAGCATAGATCGCGTCATATGTTGTACCGGTCACATTTGTGGCCGCAACAGACACACTACCATCGTAATAATTACGTGCGCGAATACCGATGTCGCCCGTTACCCGACTCGTTCCGTTTGGATCAGCAGTGTAGGCCCCAACAAATACGCTTCCAGTCCCTGAATTCAGGGCGGAAATTCCCGTTTCTCCACCTTCGACTTCGCCGCGCGCCTGAACCACGACATTACCGGTTCCGCCGGTTGCCATAGCGAGAATAGCACTGTGAGTACTGGCTGTAGTTACATCACCATTGGCCTGAATGAAAACAGGACCCCTTCGAGACGTCGCACTGATACCACTACCACCTCCGGATGTGTTACTCCCGGTCGACTCGACAGCGCCGTTGGTACGAACAGTCACGCCACTGCTGAACGAGCCCAAGTCTCTAGCCAAAACACCGTAGCCATAGGCGCTTACAGCGCTGGTCGTTATATCAATACCGCCTGTATCAGCCCCGCCGAGGCTTCTCAAAGCATTGATACCATCTCCATTCGGGCTGGAAATATCACCAATCGCTGTGACATTTCCAATGTCTATGTTGCCGTCAATCGTGCTTGCATTGATACCATCTCCATTGCCGCTAGTGATCCCGGTAACCGTGCCAACCCCTTGAATAGAGATATCACCGTAGTTGGTGCTGACTTCAATCGTGTGGCTGCCCAGAGGCCCTGGTAGTGTCGTTACCCCACCTACATTGCTGATCGTGATATTGCCCGAGTTGGACGCCAGGCCGAACGCCTTTAAGCTACTACTCACATCTTCGACATCCTGAAAGGAGATGTCTCCAGATGTTGATGTCATGACGACACCGTTTCCGGTCCCAATGATAGTTGTGGCGGTCGGGTCACCGGTAATCGATAGGTTTGCTGACGATCTGACCTCCGCAAGAATGGCTTCGCTGTTCCGACCGAAAACAGTCTTAGCGTTTATGGTAATTGTGGCATCGCCAGAACCCGAATGGACCAGATCAATGCCGCGGTCGCCAATAATTGTATCTGTGTCGTCGACACCTGCCGTGATATCCACTGTTGACCCATTCGTCCGCGTACGGATCGCGCTCCAGGGACCAGTTGTAAAATCACCATAGGTGAAAACCGTTGCTGTGCTGATCGTGGTGCTACCGCCGCCCCGATTGTTGACAGAGATGCCGTGCTCATTAACGTTTATGGATCCAGCGGTGGCATCAACGAATACTTCGTCATTTTGGTTTGAGACACTCGCATTGTTAAGCACGTCAATGTGGATACCCCTTGCAGTGTTACTACTATCCGCGATTGGGAAGCCTGATGTTTTAGTCACAGGAGCACCAATGTCGCCTGTTGTGACAGAGACATTGCCACCGCTGCCTTGGGATATGCGAACGCCCGAGTCATAACCCAACAGTGTTGCGCCGACAGTGTTTACTGTGGAGTCTCCGTGGTCGGTTATGCCGAAGTCATAGTTTTCAATATGTACCGCATGTCCGGCGTCCTGCGGGTCGGCAGTCGGGTCACCCGTAACCGTGACCGTAGCCCCGTTTGACACTGTCACGCTGGCATCCGTGTTCCAACCACGCGCGTTGACCCGGACGCCGGCAAAAGCGTTGGTCGTTACGTCGCCTTGAACCGTCACGGAGGCTGTTGCATTATCGGAATATGTCGTAGCGAACACGCCGAAGTCGTCGGAGGTAATCGTCCCGCCTGTTGCGCTGCCATTTCTGCTGCCCGTTTGGATAACGAGGTCACCCTGGCTAAAAAGCTCGTTGCGAACGAATACGCCGCTTCCGTCAGTACTTTCGATATCACCTCTTGTCTGAATGGTTATGGCTTCGCTGGAGTCAATATTTTGCCCACGTACATTGATGACGTCACCATCAGATGTGAGATCACCGTTGGTGATAACACGAATGCTACCACCATAGTCGCCGGTGTTGGTTTGGTCGATGTCGATGATACTAAAATCATCCAGTCCACCTGTCGCGCTAATACTGCCGGTTCCTGACTGAGTGACGGTAATACTGTTCGCCGCCTGGATTGAGACGCGATCGGTGCCTGTAACACTATTCGTGTCGCCGAATAGTTGAAGCTCAACATCCCAGGAATTCGGATCAGCTGAGTCGGGAAAAATGAGGTTCGTCCGATTGATGGGCGCGTCATCAGTACACTCAACATACAACTGTTCCGGACTTCCGGATATGAGGGTTTCTGTACAAAGAGCTTGTGCACGGGACGCAAAAACAGATCCAATTACAACCGCCAAGGTAGCGGCTGAAACGCCGCCCCAAAGGTTCAAGCCAGCCTCAGATGCATAGCTTGCAGCCTGACCTGCCACCTTGGTCATACGACCTCCACGTATGTTCCTTAGCGGGCTCGAACGCTTGTTATTCATGAAAACTCAGCACTTCGTAAAATGACCGTTGATAGTTTGACTTATTTTTTGGCCTGGCTGATCAGGTCCGATCCTGACGCCTCTGCCCAGCTTGCCATCACTGAAGTGATGCAATTGCCTTGTCGCCTTTCTAAAAGGCCACTTGGATTTTCGTTGCATCAGCGAACCTCGTTACCTGGCTACTCCACAAGCGTGTTTTTTGATCACACATCATGATGCATCCAAACCTCAGCCTCTTTTTTGCCATGGCTTATTCCAATTAAGGGATACCCAGCCAGACAAAGCTTGAAACAAGGGCTTGAACGTATGACACGCTGACGAAGTCGTTGTAGCGAATTCAGGCCAGGGCTGTCGTTGCTCATCCGTCTCAATGCTGGGTACTTTCTGTCTCACGCCAATCATACAAAGTTGAAAGACAGTTGATCGCGCACCAACAGCAATCATCGGGCCAAGCTCCTACGGAGACCTAACCGACGAAAAAACTTGAAAAACAAGGTAGTTTGAAATCTGTTGCGCAGTGTCATGTCTCGCTGCTGTGGTCGTCAATTGGGGGTTACACATCGGTTCATGAACAGCTTTCAACGGAACACTGAAATAGCCTTAAGAAAGCAAGCAGTACAAATACTGCTCCGGGTTCATTTCCAAAAACTCGGCCGCACTGATGATAGCGCGTCAACAACTTTGAGACATCCACGCATGGCCATTTGGCTCGTCTGGATGCTGAAATCTCATGCGGCGGCCAGTGTTGCCACCGGTGTTTTTAACGAACTCAGATTTCACTCCGGCGAGAGCATCGCGCGCCAGTGCAACGTGCATTCCAGCGTTTCGACCGCGCGAGTACTCAATCGACTACTCAAGAGGCGTAGATGGCGACTACTATTTCCGTGTTTTCCCTCGGCACCTCGACCGTCTGGGTTCAAGCTCAAGACAATAGTCTTTTGTCGACAAGCGCGGTCGAAGATGCGTTAAGGACTTATGGCAGCGTCACCGAGCCACTTTGGGGCAGCCAAATGACATGGCAACCTGCGGGGACAGAATCCGATAGCTTCGACACCATTGACCCATGCTGGTCGACTAGACCCGACATCGACAACAATTGTGCAAACGATCAGTTTAGCGTTGACGGTGGCATCACAATGCAGAGATTCGACGCCTCGATGACATTTGATGCAACCATCATCCATAGAAACGGGGCAACCTCTAAGACAAGTGCAGTGATCGTTCAGGATACTGAAGGTCGCATGTACTGGGTGCCTGAGATCGACGAAAGCGGCAATCAAGACGACATAAAATCTGCCAACATTGTCTCAATTGAGCTGACCGATCCAGTTTGGGCCAACGGACGCGTCGGAGCGGGCTACAATCTGGCAGTCGACCGAGTAGACAGTGAGCCAGTCTGCTTCGTTGAAGGCACCAAAATCACAACTTCAAAAGGCGGTGTGCCAGTCGAAGAGTTGCGTGTCGGTTCGCTAGTTCGAACCATGGACCACGGCTCGCAGCCCGTTCGTTGGGTTGGACGCAGAGAAGTTTCAACGGCAGAGCTGTTTCTGAACCCCAGACTTCGCCCAATCAAAATTTTGGCTGGTGAGCTTGCGCCGAACGTACCCAGCCAGGATTTATATGTCAGCCAACAGCTCAGATTGCTAGTCAACTCGCCTGTTGCACAGCGCATGTTCAACAGCCCCGAAGCACTTATCCCGGCCGGGAAACTAACGTCAGCACCCGGGATTGCCTTGAAGATGACAAATGCGAGAGTGACCTACTATCATATCCTCTTTGATCGTCATGAGATTGTTTTCTCAAACGATACGCCCACCGAAAGCTTCTATACCGGACCGCAGGCCTTGTTGGCGTTGGCACCGACCGCCCGGAAGGAGATCATGAGCTTATTTCCTCAGCTCAGATCAGACTCGCAAGCCTTGCCGCCGGCGCGCTTAGTGATCTCACAAAGGCGACAGATCGAAGATCTCATTTCACGCCTCGCGCAGACCTCAAAAACTCTGATCGAACCTTGACAGCCAGAACAGAAAGCCTGTCAGGGCAAGACCACCTTTGAGAACCGGATCTCTCTTACGAAATCACCAAGCCATTCAGCGTGTTGTGGAATGACATTAGCATCCTCCCAGAAGTGCGATCAATGTCATCGACACGCCTACTGACGAGATGCGGCTCTGGTTGTCAGACTTTATGATGGTCGAAATCACCACAACAATTGCGTTGTGAGAAGTCTATTCTGGAAACGAGCCGGTTGTGACTGTGTCCGTTGTGACAAGAGCCATCCTTCCACTTTGGCTCTGGTTGGTTTCAGGTTCCTTTCTCATCTCCACTCCTTAGCGGACGCGATGAGCCAGAAGCTCTCTCTTATCAAATCGACCTGAATCGTTCCACTGCTGCTGATGTCAGACAGCGTTTGGGCAGTTAGGGATTGGATTTGTCTCGGTAATCTCAATTCCGCTGTAGATCCCGATCCGCACGAATGGTCTCTAGTTGGGCGTCGGTGGCGCTGGTGTATTCCCGTTGAGCGTGATCGAGACATCCCGACGATCGAGATAGCCATCCCCAAACCCGTTGTGGCCGTTGATAATTCCGTCAATTACGAAGGGGGTGACCGTGACCAACGTGATTGATATCGAACAGTTTTCTGGTGTGACCATCGGGGGAAGCATCATGGTACAAACTGTTGGTTTCCTCGCGTCGGATGGCGATACAATCAACGTAGTTGGCCGGAACATCCCATCCGATCAGGCCATCACAATCGAAGCCGAACAGCGCATCTCCAGCCAGTCTGGGACAGCCATTCGGATCGACAATCAGAGCCCGTCCGGAGATATTTCTGTGACGGCGAACGAATTGACAGCGATCCGCGGCACCGGCGTC
>NZ_JBQFMM010000024.1:0-8735 GCF_056531845.1 Ruegeria sp. K3
GCTCATAACATGAAGGCCGTAGGTTCAATTCCTAATGCTGAAAACAAAACACCGTGCAACATCAGATGTTTACGCACCGCCCTAGGGCGGTGTTCCTATTTGCGCCAACACTTCTAGAAGCACTGTGGAAGCAACGATAGGAAACTTCTTTTCGTAACTAGCCACTTACCCCTCAGCTCTTTTTTGCCAATTTCTGCGCTTCGCCCAAGGTGATCTTGCCGTGACGACCGATCGAAATCCTCTCGCTGGAGCGTGTTGAAGCATTCAGGGAACGATCAACTGGTTCGGCGAACTGCCGTCTTTGGTATCAACTATTTTGGTAATAAAACGATAGCCTGCGGCTTGACCCGCTTGGTGGGCTGGGAAATGGAGCGGCGCGGATAACTTGATCTCTGGCGGCGCGTTCGATTTCAGGTGAGCCAGAGCTATCGACGATATCAACCCAAGCCAGTGATCCATCAGGATTAATTTCGAAGAATACCTGCGCAAACCCGCGGACCGGGACATAGACGACGGGCGTTTGATTGAGGTGGACCAGGACTTGTCCGGCATAGTTCGTGGTATCGGAGTTTCCAACGCCGCGACCCGAGGTTTGATTTCGGCCACTGCTGGCTCGGAACGGGTCAGCCCCTTCCTTTTGATAAAGGCTAAGCGGCGACTCCAATGTCTGCGTAGGGTTGCGCAAGTTATCGAAGTTACTGAACCCATCAAGTGATTTTGGCGTATCCGTTGCGGGCCTTCTGTCCGGGAGGCGGGGGCGTTTGGAAACAGATACGGCCTGATCGGAAGGCGCGGCTTGTTCTTCTGGTGGCTCGTTTGTTGGCTCATCGACCGAACTTGGGATTTCTGGTTCGACTGCCGTACTCTCTAGTGGAGGGACCGGCGCAGTTGAGGCGTCTGTGGGCGGTAAAGCTGCCAAGCGCTCGGGTTCCGGGTCGACCGCTGACGTTACGGAGGTATCTGCGTCTGTGGCTGGTTCCGGATTGGACGGGGCGACCGGTTTGGTCGGCACCTCTTCTTGCAGCTCTGATCGTGGGGCGACGGGCGCTCCGACATCGGGTGAAGATACCTGCTGAGGATTGGGGGAAGCGACGAGTGTATCGCTGATCGGGATGTCGGCAGTATCGGGCTTAATAGTGTCTTCAACCGGAGGCTCGGGGGCTTCAGCAGAGTCCGGCTGCACCGGGTCCGTCGTGTCTTCGGTGAATTCCTCGAATGTGTTGCCAAGCTCGATCAAACTGACCGATTCCTCACTGGCCCGCAGTTCTGGCAGACTGGAACCGTAGAAACTGATCCCAAAGATATGCAGGACAAGCGAAAGCACACCCGCCAACGCAGCGATGGCCGCTGACTTCCGGATCATTTCAAAGCCTGCTGGGTCACGAGGAACACAGACGGCGCGCCATACCGTCGAAGGGCACCGGTTACCTCCATCAACCGTTGGCCTGAAACATTGCGGTCGGGGACAATCCTGACCGGTCCGTCATCATGGCTGGACATGAAAGCCTCAGGGTCGGTTTGCACCCCACGAAAACTGAGGATGCCATCAGCGTTCAAGACAAGCGCATCGGGAGGGTCGCGGCCTTCCAGTTCCGAGGTGTCGACAAGCTGCAGCTCTGGATCAAGCGGTGGTGCCAGGGTGCCTGCAATCAGAAAGAAGATCAGCATCAGAAAGACGACGTTGATCAGAGGGATGGTCGAGTCTCGTTTGCGGCTTGGGCGACCAAAGCGGATCATCGGTCTACTCCAACACCGTGACGGTCAAGCCATCGCGGCCACGCAAAACAACCAGCAAATCCACAAGTCGTTGGGCGGACGTATCCGCATCAAGGCTTACCAGTGCCTGACCGGCCCCGATCCGCGTAGACAGTTCATCCAGCGCCAGTGTTTCGCCATTCAAAGTCACGCGCTCGGTACCGATCTGGATGAATATTCGCTCGACGGGTTCAGCCGATTCTGATGCGCCTGAGGTTGCGCTGCTGATTTGGATCTCCGCGAACTTTGAGAAAGTTGAAGACAACATGAAAAACAGCAACAGCAAAAAGATGACATCGATGAGCGGGGTCATCGACATCGGTCGTCTGACAAAGGGTTCCGTGTTACGCATGTTCAGCGTTCAGAATCTCGGTCCTGCCTGAGGCGGCCTGGTTCGAGTTGTTCGGGACCAGAACCGTGCGCAGTGCTTTGTCCGCAAACACCCGTTCCCGGGCAGTTCGGCTTTCAAACCAAGACAAGACCATTGAAGTCGGCATTGCCACCGCAAGGCCAACGGCTGTTGTTACCAGAGCAACCCAGATGCCACCTGCCAACAATGAGGGATCGACAGAAGACCCGGCAGACTGAAGGCTTTGGAATGCATTGATCATTCCCAAAACTGTTCCGAACAATCCAAGCAGGGGTGCAAGCTGGGCGACCGTATCCAAAAGCCGAAATCCGCGCTCCAGCCCGGCCAGGGCCAATCCAGCTTCGGCATCCAGTCGAGCGTCCAGATCAGGAGTGTCCGGCGCGTCCATCGCGGCTTCGACAAGCGGTGCAAGATAGCTGCTGCTCTTTGCGAGGCGCGCGCGTGCAGTGGCTCGATCTCCAGCATCCCAGGCTTGCAGCGCTTGTGACAGAATCTTGTGTCGCCCTACGCCACAGGCTGCGAACTGCCAAAGCTTGTAAAGACTAACTGCTACGGTCAGGACCGACATGACAATAAGGATAGCCACAACGGGTCCGCCAAGGGTCAGGATCTCTCGAAGAGAAGAGAGAATATTCATCCAAGCAACTCCACTTCAATCCGGCTGCTGAGCGTTAGGGTCGATTGACAGATGTCGCTCTGGGAGCCTTTTACCACGCATGAACTCGCGCCATTGATCAATGCGCGCCCAACAGTCGTGCAAGACATCTCTGGCAGATCGAACTGACGG
The DNA here is from genome assembly GCF_056531845.1 of Ruegeria sp. K3. Lineage (NCBI taxonomy): Bacteria > Pseudomonadati > Pseudomonadota > Alphaproteobacteria > Rhodobacterales > Roseobacteraceae > Ruegeria > Ruegeria sp. K3. Next base: position 2,913 of record NZ_JBQFMM010000024.1, read on the forward strand.
ACACGTGGGCGATCCAAAGGTAAGTCGCGAAAATCAAAAAGCGAGAGCGTAACGACACTGCCTTCGGTGTCAAATATCACCGTCTCGAATACGGCTTCATCGATAGTGGCTCCGGATTGGTTGGTCACCAGAAAGGTCAATCTGCAGGCACTACCAACGTCTTCCAAGGCATTGAGCTCTAACGAAATCTCAGCGGCAGGCGCCTCAGCGGATTGGGCCAGAGCTGCAAAAGGAAGCAGGCATGCGAAACAGGTAAGCAGGACACGGAGAGATCTCATTGAAGGCACCTATATGCTTGGGCGAACCGCGATTGCCCGCGTTGTATAGCCGACAATGGTCCTCTCATACCTGATAGTACAATCACTTCAAAGGAGCGCTGAAACGATTGTGAATTCGACCATGTTCGAAGTCATATTCGAGTAAGCTATTTAGCAAAGTGACGTACAATATGGCAAAATGACGGAATATTACCTCATTTCGTCAAGATACGATCTGCAATCCGAACAAGTCGCCCTTCATAATCAAAAGAAACACAGAATGGAGGCGCGTTTTGAGCTCGAATATTTGCGTAGTCGGGGCGGGGAAGATCGGTCAGATGATCGCGACTTTGCTGAAAACCTCGGCACATTACACGGTGACTGTTGCCGATCACGATCTTGCGGCCCTGTCAGCATTCAAGAAACGGGGCATTTCTACGCGGCAGATTGATGCCAGCGATAGCGCGGGCTTGGAGAAAGGCCTTAAAGGGTTTGATGCGGTGATCTCTGCCGCGCCGTTCTTTCTGACACCGGCGATTGCGAGCGCGGCCAAAACTGTTGGGGCGCATTACTTTGACCTGACCGAAGATGTCGCCGCCACCAACGCGGTGCGCGAGCTGGCGCAGAACAGCGAGACGGCATTTATGCCGCAATGCGGGTTGGCCCCCGGGTTTGTCGGGATTGCGGGCGCTGCGCTGGCGGCCGAGTTCGATGAAATCGACAGCCTGCATATGCGGGTCGGGGCGTTACCGCTCTATCCGACCAACGCGTTGAAATATAACCTGACTTGGTCAACTGATGGGCTAATCAACGAATACTGCAATCCATGTGATGCCATTGTGAATGGCGAGAGGGTCAAGACCGCCCCCCTCGAAGATTATGAGCTGATCGGCCATGACGGAGTCGAGTACGAGTGCTTCAATACATCGGGCGGGCTGGGCACTTTGCCCGAGACGCTAGACGGTAAGGCGAAGGCGGTATCCTATCGCTCGATCCGCTATCCGGGCCATCGGGATATCTTGCGCTTGTTGCTCAGTGACCTGGGACTAGAGCGTCGCCGCGATCTGCTGAAAGAGATTTTTGAAACGGCCTTGCCGCGTACGGATCAAGACGTCGTGTTGGTCTATTGCACTGCAAAGGGCATCGTTGACGGCACGTTGCGTGAGAAATCCCTGATCAACAAATCCTTTGCGCGCACCATCGATGGACAAGTCTGGAGTGCGATCCAAGTAACCACTGCGGCAGGCGTATTGGGTGTCGTCGATCTGATGCGGACAGGGGTTCTGCCCTCGAAAGGCTTTGTTCGGCAAGAGCAGGTAAAGCTTGCCGATTTCCTGAACACCGAATTTGGCCGGCTTTATCGCGCCGGTGACGTTACCGAACAAAACAAGGCGGCTTGAGATATGAAAGACATTATAATGACTGCTGAAACCACGCTTGCGAATTTGGACCTGACTGCAGCTGAGCTTAGCGGCGGGTCGCTGCGGGTGACCTCTCCGATAGATGGCGGCCTGTTGGCCGAGGTTCACGAAACTCCGGTTTCCGAGATGGGGGCCATCTTTGCCCGCTCGAAAGCGGCGTTCAAGGAATGGCGCGTTGTGCCGGCTCCGCGCCGGGGTGAGTTGATCCGCCTGCTGGGCGAAGAGCTGCGGGCCGCCAAGGACGACCTTGGCGCGCTTGTCAGTTGGGAGGCAGGCAAGATCACCTCGGAAGGTCTGGGCGAAGTGCAGGAGATGATCGACATCTGCGATTTTGCTGTTGGTCTGTCGCGGCAGCTTTATGGTCTGACCATTGCTTCGGAACGCCCGGGTCACCGGATGATGGAAACGTGGCATCCGGCGGGACCGGTCGGAGTGATCTCGGCCTTTAATTTCCCCGTGGCGGTATGGTCGTGGAATGCTGCGCTGGCCCTGGTCTGTGGTGATCCGGTAGTTTGGAAACCGTCCGAGAAAACGCCACTGACCGCGTTGGCTTGCCAGAAAATCTTTGAGCGGGCATTGGCCCGGTTTGGTGACGCCCCCGAGGGGCTTTTGCAGACCCTGATCGGTGGTGCCGATCTGGGTGAGGCGCTGGTTGCCAGCGAGGATGTGCCGATCATTTCAGCCACCGGCTCGACCCGGATGGGCCGCGCGGTGGCGCCGATTGTGGCGCAGCGCTTTGGAAAGTGTATTCTGGAACTCGGCGGCAATAACGCGATGATCGTTGGGGCGTCGGCTGATCTGGAAATGGCGGTGCGCGCGATCGTATTCTCGGCTGTCGGGACAGCAGGGCAGCGCTGTACGACACTGCGGCGGTTGATTGTACACAACTCGATCCGCGAGGAACTGGTTGGGCGTCTGAAGAAAGCCTATGCAGGTCTACCCATCGGTAATCCGTTGACCGAGGGTACGTTGATTGGGCCGTTGGTGGATGAAGCTTCGGGCAATGCGATGACCGCAGCGCTTGAATCAGCAAAGGCCGAGGGTGGTGCCGTGTTCGGAGGTCAGCGCGTGACCGAAAATGTACCGGGCGGTGTTTATATGCAACCGGCCATCGTTGAGATGCCGGGCCAGACCGCGACTGTGAAGGCCGAGACCTTTGCTCCGATCCTTTACGTCATGGGCTATGACGATTTTGCCGAGGCGATCGAGATTCAGAACGACGTGCCACAGGGCTTGTCGTCCTGCGTTTTTACACTGAACATGCGCGAAGCCGAGCAATTCCTGACAGCGGCCGGGTCGGATTGCGGGATTGCCAATGTGAACATCGGCCCGTCCGGGGCCGAGATCGGTGGCGCATTTGGTGGCGAGAAGGAGACCGGAGGCGGGCGCGAAAGCGGATCAGATGCCTGGAAAGCCTACATGCGCCGTCAGACCAACACGGTAAACTATTCAGCCGAGTTGCCATTGGCGCAGGGTGTCAAATTCGACATCTGAACGCGAATGTCCGGCGGCACCTGATCGTGCCGCCGGATTCAATCAGCGAACAGGTAATCCAGTTGCATGATCGCTTTGGCCTGATCGGCACTGATCCCCAGAAATTCCGCAATAATCACCTCATTCTCCGAACGTTCCGCCGCCTCACGCAAATGGAACAGCCCATCATTCTGGGTACTGCGGATCAATTCGGATTCGTAAGCCAGCGCATTGCGAAGGGTCGGTAGCAGGCGTGCAAGAGAATCCTGTGAGCTGTTCTGGCCCGCAAGACCGACACGATGGGCATGACCCGTCAGATATTCATCTGAATAGGCACATTCGATTTCCAGAACACGTGTTTGGGCCTGATCTGCACAGAAATCCTGAATGACGTCCAGATTGGCCGGATCTACGCAGAGTACCAGCCTGTCGCTTTGGAAATAATCGAACAACATACGTGCAACGGCCCGCCGATGGCGCGACCGCTTAATCAGGGTCGTCTCGATTCCACCCAAATCGGGCAATGGCGTATCCTGCTCATCATAGATGTATTCGATGCAGGGAATGGGGGTTTCCGACGCGATCTGGTCAACAAGCCGTTTGGCGACATGCCACTTCTTGCAAACAATCAGAAACGCCTGCCGCTCGGGGCCTAACGTATTGCCGACCTCCCAAAAGCGCTGAGCGAAACGTCGTCCTACCCGACCGCGACCGGCAAGGAAGTGATACAGATTACGCCCTTCGTTCGAGATGTGGAACGTGACCCCTTCGCTGGCATAAAGCTGACCCAACCGTTCCTTCAACTCATGGGCCTCGGGGCTGATCTTGCGAGCGAACAGGTAGTTCTGCCCCAACAGCATGTCATAGTGATCATTGTAGAAGGTGACAGGCATGCCATAGTCGGAAAACATCAAAAATGTCAGTGTACGGTTTTCGATTTCCTGCTTCGGGACGAGGTGGCGAACAAGCGTCTGAAAGAACGTCTCGTCCGGAATCCAGGTGGTCGAGAAAAACCGGACCACATCGCGGCGTTGGCGCAGGAAGTCCAGAATCATCTCGACTGTGCGACGGCGCAGGCACCACCACTGGCTACCGATCTTGACCTGCAGGTCTGCAGGTATGCCGCGGGTCAGACCGAAACGCTTTTGCATTTCGTATGCGGCATAGAACAGGCGCGGCTGATTGCGTTCGTTGAAATAGTGACGATAGATCAGCCGGTCTTCTTTCATTCCGGTCTTAATCCAATTGCTTTCGAAGAAGTCATGGCTTTCGATGAAATCCATGTCGCGTTCATCAAGAAAGCTGTGCACATACTCGGCGGTTTTAATTGCCATGCAATCGCCGGACAGCATGTAAAAATGGGTGACCCTTGGGAACTGATCCACCGCCGCCTGTAATGCATGGAGCGTGGCCTGAACCAGTGACCATTCGCCCCATCCGCATTTGATCCGCTTCGTTGCAAATGTGACATTGCGGTTATCTTTCAGGGCGTCGCGTATCTGCGCATAATCCGTATCGTTGGCGCGGGCGTCAAAATGGATCGCCATACAATCGCCGGCAGCCGTCAGCTGACTGGCCTGCGCAATGATTGCGTCAGGGTCTTTGTGACACAGCAAGATATAGGCAATCTTTGCCATTTGCGTTTCGTAATTCCCCGTTTCTGCCCATTTGCAACCGTGATACTGAGGATGAGCGATTGAATAAACAGAATATTTTTGGTTCTTTGGGTCAAAATGCCGGAGTATCAATACGATAACTGGCTAAGGAGGCGCAGTAGATGGGTTTTCCCGGAACATGGATGACCGAAAGTCAAAGCATGGTCTACCGTGTTGTGCCGAAATGCGCCTGCTCGACGATCGGGCAAATCATGTATTTCTCGGATCATGGCAGCTTCTTTGATGGTGACATTCACGATGCCAAGGACGGAATGCACAAGTGGGCCTTTGGTGCCAGTCAGGATCCGATTGCCAGAAATGTTCGATCGCACCAGTCCTATACGTTTACCTGCGTGCGTAATCCCTACACACGCATTCTCAGTTCCTTTTTTGACAAGATCTGCGGCATCCAGCGCAACGGCAAACGCTATCGCGGCAATCTGGTGCCAACGCTGATTTACAACTATGGAATCGAAGTCGGGGGTGACGACGGCAAGGGCGAGTTTGACCAAATTGCCAGTTTCCGCCGGTTCCTTTTATTCGCACGCGACACGATTCGTTGGCGGCGTCCGATGGACCCCGACATTCACTGGTCGGCCATGTCTGGCCATGTCTCGACGCTGATCGCTAATGGCGGGCGATATGATCGTATTTTTTGGACCGAGAAGTTCAACGATGGGATGCAGGGTGTGTTGGACAATCTTGAAACCTCGCATCCTGTGACTCTGTCCGAGATCCCGCGCTTTAACGAATCCGAAGGCCATGGGCCAAAACGCGTGCATCCGGTCGAGGATTACTTTGACGATTTGTCGATGCATCTGGTCTACGAGATCTACAAACAGGATTTTGAACTGTTCAAGTATGATTTCGAAAATCCCGCCAACAAAATGCCGACGGGTGAGATCGATCTAGATGAGATTCACGCCAAGCTGGGTGATTAAGACGCTCGAAGTGTGAGGCTCCCGCCCATCGTCAATGTCTCTTGTGAGACATCTCCTCTGGTTGGGCCCGGCGCCG
>NZ_JBQFMM010000025.1:0-8563 GCF_056531845.1 Ruegeria sp. K3
GATTCGTGGTGTTTTCCAAGGCGAACTCTTGAGCTTTGGATCGGGTGACGTCCACATCTTTTCATACGGGCAGGAACAACAGTACATCGCCTCTGATCTCGAGTTTGTGACGGCCTACATCCCTTTTGAAGCGCTTGATTTTGATGCCGGCAGAGTCCCAAACAACATCGTTCTGGCCGCCGGATCTCCAATTGCGAACCTGCTGTCTTCTGTTTTGAAGACTTCCATGCTTGGTTTCGCACAACAACTGCAAGATGACAGTCTGGTTGTCAGCGGATCCATCTCCAGTTTCGTCAAAAGCCTTATTGAAAGTGTCTACCCCCCCTGTTCCGACCGGGATATTTTTGCGCGAGCGCGCGGTATTGCTCTGAGGTCGTTCATTCGCGAAAATCTTCGTGATCCGCAGCTGTCGACAGAACGGGTCTGCAACGCCTTTGGCGCTTCACGTGCGACGGTGTACCGCGAGTTCGAACGCGACGGTGGTATCGCAAAATATATACAACGCAACCGGCTTCACCGTGCGATGCTCGATCTATCGCTGTCACAGGGGAGCAGAGGCATCGTCGCCGAAATGGCCGAGAAGTATGCCTTCGCTGACGTCAGCAGTTTCTCCCACGCTTTTCGGCGTGAGTTCGGGGCGTCTCCCAGTTCATTTGTGGTGAAGCCTGTGACAGACATCCCAAGTGGCCAAACAGCTGCTTGTTTTGAACTCATCCAGCACAATACAACATTTGACAGCTGGCTCGCTGAAGGCCTATAACCGATGGGTATCGTTGGTAAAAATTCGCGGATAGCGTAGCCTGTGGGTTGTGAGTTGACGATGGTGTCATGAACTGTCTGACAGGTGATTTATCAATTGGCAACGGAAACGCTCGTACCCACTTCTGAGGCTCAACAGGTAACGCAGATTCTTGACACTGCTGAACATGTGGCGCGCCAAGGGGGTTATTTTTGCTTTCAGTTAGACGATATCGCCGCCAGTGCCGGCCTGCCGAGCGATGTCTTGCGGTCGCACTTCGAAGACAAGCAGGCACTCGCCGTCGCGCTTCTCAAACGCTACATTACCGCTTTGATCGAAGCGTTGGGCCCGCCAGATGCTCCAGATCCACTCAAAAGGATTTTGGAGGTTTGGGGAGAAGCGGCCAGAACCGACGACCAGATGTGCCTTTGCGTGCTCTACGGATCTGAGATCCTTGCTCTTCCGGATGAAGTCGCTACCGTCACCCGGGAATACTATTCGGTTGTTACCGAATGGATCGAAACGGCCTTCGACTGCGAGCCTGATACAGGCCGACCAGAAGCGATTTTGGCAGGGCTCTGCGGTGCACTGGTTACGGTAAGGGCGATGAACCGCCCTCAGTCGTTTGAGGTCGTGGCGACCCAGCTCATCGGGTCAGTCCTGAGTTCGAACGCAGGCGAATAACATTGGCATCGTGCGCTTGCAGGCACTTCATCCGATTTGACAACCTCCTCGTGTTCAAAGGCTTATGTTCCCACACATGGCGTCATTGGCCAAACCGTAGCCAAAAGATGCGAATGTTGTTTGCGAAAGCGATCCACCGCGGAAACCGTCTGATGTTGAGCGTGCCTGCCCGGCCAAAGCCGCGCGCATTTCAGACTCAAGCCTCGCCCAACGAAATGCACTCAGCGGGATTTTGTGCGGCCCCCTCGCGATCTGAGACGTTATGCAAACAACATTGAGACAGAGCGCTAAAGACAGGTGTGCCCCGCGATAAGTAGAAATCAGACGGTGGTCGGTAAATCGTGGTCGTAAGAGTTATCCCAATTGTACCGGGAAACCTCGGTCTGAGTTGATGACCCAAAAACTGATAGGTTGTTTGCCCCAACACCGTAACAGAACGCTGGAAGCTCGAGAGTCAGTTTAGTTCATACGTGAAGAGTTTTTGGATGCAGATGGGAGAAGGTTGTTCATGACCGGGGCTTTAGAAAAGATAGAAGGCGATGTGGCATCAAAACCGATGGCCGCACCGCAAGGGGGTAGTGCTCCAAAGGTCGAATATTCGGTCTCAGGCGGCTTGCTTGCGCGGCTTTCCGCGTTGAACGCCTCATTTGGCCTGACGTCGTATCAGTCCAATATTTTGTATCTTGTTGGGCGAAACCGCCAGGGCGGTATCAACGTCCACCAATCATTCATGCCTCGCCCTATGGGTTTGTCGGTCAAGCAGACGGGCGACTTGGGCAGTGGGATGACCATGACCGCAGGCTTTCAAGTCATGCGGTTTGAAAATGTACTTTCATCTGAACAACTGGCAAACGGCCTTTTTGATAAGTGCTTCGCGCCGCGGATCACACATGTGACCGGCGCACTTGATGCGCATGATGTCGGCCTTGATGATGCTGGCCGTCCCATCTTTGTTAATACGCGTTTCAACTGTCTTGCCGTCCCGTCTGACAAGCATTCTTTTGAGGAGATCTGGCGCCCCCCCTTTATCACCGACACTGTCGATGAGGATCGCTGCCATTTGAATGGCTTGGCGATGGAGGACGGTAAACCACGATATGTCACCGCCGTCTCAAAATCGAATACAATCGACGGCTGGCGCGACCGCCGTGGCGATGGCGGTGTCGTGATTGATGTGGCCAAGAACAGGATCGTCTGCGAAGGACTGTCAATGCCACATTCGCCACGTATACATAATGGCGAACTTTGGTTGCTGAACTCAGGTACTGGTGAGCTTGGCGTTATCAAATTTGATAGGAAGGGCAAAGGCAAGTTTGCACCACGGGTCTTTTGCCCTGGCTTTCTGCGCGGCTTGAGTTTTGTCGATAGCATGGCGTTCGTTGGTCTGTCCAAGCCGCGCTACAAGCGGTTTGAGGGTTTGGAGCTGGATAGTCGGCTGCGCGAAACGGATTCAGAGCCCTGGTGCGGCGTGCAAATCATCGACCTGAACAAAGGCTCTTGCGTCGATTGGTTCCGCATCGATGGCGCTGTGAGCGAAGTCTATGATGTTGAGGTCATTCCGAACACAGTTTGCCCCATGGCGGTCGCACCAAACTCGGACGAGGTCAGGGGACTGATCACATTCGAAGGGATGAAGGTGTAGTGAAAGGCAAGAAGTGCATCGCGCAATCGCCGCGAGAGCGCTCATCCAATCTGCGCGGTGGTCGGATGACCAAAGTCGCAGGGCGGGCAGCGAGCCACGCATCCGAAGCCGGGTTGAACCTATGGGGAGCGGTGGCCACGACGGCAATAGTCGCAGCAATTTCGGCTGGCTTAGCCACCTCTGCGGCGGCGGATTGTACATCTTCGATTAACACCGGCTCAATCATCGAACGTGTCGTTATCGATTGTACTGACGCGATAACGACAACCGCCCCCTACGTATTTGACGGAATTATCAACGTCTACAGCGGCTTTGGGGATGGCTACCTGGATCGTCGGGATGTCTCGATCACGCTCAACGGGAATACACCAGCGCCACCGGACCCAAACTACAGTCCAATTGTGCGAGTTGGGGCTTACAACGGAATTGAGATTATCGAGACAAATCCTCTTCCAACCCCCCCTGACACCTACTACTTCGATCAGATAATCGCGTTTGCTGAAGGAGCGAACCTGACCAACGTGTTTGATATCGAACAGTACGCTGGTGGAAGTTTCGGAGGGGGCATAACTGTCAGAACCGCCGGTTTCCTCTTGGCGGATGGCGATACAATCAACATAGTTGGTAGGAACATCCGATCTGATCAGGCCATCACAATCGAAGCCGAACAGCGCATCTCCAGCCAGTTTGGGACAGCCATTCGGATCGACAATCAGAGCCCGTCCGGAGATATTTCTGTGACGGCGAACGAATTGACAGCGATCCGCGGCACCGGCGTCACGATCACTAGCGTTGCCGGAGACAATGAGGTCGAAGTTAGCGTCGATGAAGGAATCCAGTTCGGCAATGACGCTGACGCAGTCAACATATCAAATGAAGGTGCCAATAGCGATGTGACGGTCACACTCAGCGGCAGGGTGTCCCCCGAAAGCATTGGGAGTGATGTCGACAGTGACTTAGTTGAAATCGCAAACTGGGTTCCCGGTGCACCGGGGACGGATCATGGCGATACAACAGTCGATATAAGTGGTGCGGACGATATAATTGGTCCGGGCCGGGTTGTTGTCAGTGGTACGGGCGTTCGGATTTTGCAGGGCGCGGGTGGGGATGTGTCGGTGACGACCGGCTCAATTGGCACCGAGATCAACATCATCGATAACGGCACATTGATCGACCCTGAGCCGACGCCGACCCAATACGGCGTTCTGATAGAGGTGCTTGCTGACGCCGCCATTGACGGGACGGCGAACGCGGTCACCGTGGATACATCCGCTGGCGACATCAATGTCGACGAAGATGGTATACAGATTAACAATCAAGGCGGCGGGGCCACAACTATCACAGCGGGCATGATCCGTTCTCGAACGGGTGTTGCTATTAATGTCACATCAACCGGTACCGCGCTGGATATTCAGGCCGGTCTCGATGAAGAAGATTTCATTGTCGGCAATCGGGGCATCGTCATAAACCACTCCGGCAGTGGTGATGTTGATATCGATGTTGATGGCTTCGCAGTCGGCAGCAATCGCTACGAGGGTTTGCTGGCCAACATAACGTCCGGCGCGAATATCACGGTCACGGGCGACTCGACCAGCAACAGCATTCGTGGTCTCACCGACGCTGCCGTGATCTCCACCGTTTCGGGCCAGGTCACGGTCGAAGATTTTCGCTACATTGGCGGCAACAATCGAGCTCTCGTTTTGACCTCTCAATCCGGAGACATCCTAATCGACAGTGTCCAGAGGGTCGCTTCGGTGGCCGGTGGAAGTAACGCGATTGAGGTTCAGACAGGTGGCAATGGAAGCATATCCATTCAAGACACCGGGAACAGTGGTGTATTTGGTGTTCGCAGCGTCGATGGCAATGGTATCAATGCTGTTACTGCGGGCGGCAACATATTCATGGGCAACATATCCGCCAATGGCGTCGTTCTCAGCCGGGCAGCGGACGCGATTTACAGCTATATTTCCGGTGGGACCGGAAATATCCGGATCACAGCCGGCCGGACCACGGGTGACCAAAACGGGATTAATGCAAACAACACCGGTACCGGCAATATCGACATTGATGTAACAAACACAATTGTCGGCACAAACGGTGCCGGGATCAATGCAAGAACGTCGGGTAACTCGACACTTTCTTTGGTTGATGTGAGTGGCTCAGTCGATACCGACGGTGATTTGGTCGGTATCGTCCGGGGCGGTGCGTACGGGGTCCGGGCAGATACGCAAAGCGGGCAGGTCACGATAAGCACACTCGAGGAGGTGTCGTCTGACGCAGGAACCGCGATCGGTATCACCACGGCAGACGGCGATGTATCTGTCTCTGACGTTGGAACAGTCACAACGACCAACACTGCCGCTGTCACCCATGCAATCGATATTGATGGGGGTACCGGATCAGTTCATGTGTTTGGTGTTGGCGAGGTTGGAGGGATCAACAGCGCCCGTGGCGATGGTATCAACGTGTCGACCACAACCGGCCAGATCAGCATCGGCGTAGACGGGGGAAACCCATCGCCTGTGGGCAACATCACAGCCGGTCGGCGCGGTGTGGAAGCGCTGATTTCAGATGCAAGCGCGACCCAAGATATCGATATTGTCACCAACGCAGTTTCTGCAGGCAGCGGCATCCTCCGTGGGCGGAACAGCGGCACAGGCGATGTCAACATCGAGGCGCGCGGCGACTTAACAACAACTTCGGAGAACTTCAACGGTATCCAGGCCAACGCCAATGGCGGCAATATCAATATCAACGCTGGCAACATCGAATTGACCAACGGCGGCGATGGTCGTGGGGTCGCCGCTTATGCCAACGGTGGCGATGGAAACATCAGTGTCACCACCACTGGTACCGTTGATGGCGGGTTTGCGGGCATTGTGGCCAACAGCCAATCCACCGGTAATGTCACTATAAGAGCAACCAACACAAACGGCACCGCGTCTACATCGGGAAGGGTCGGTATCATTGTCACAAATGACGTTGGTGGCCGAACAGAGGTTGCCGCTGACAATGTGATCGGAACAGATACAAACTTCAACGCCCTTGCCGTAGCGAACGCATCGGCGGCGAATACCGACCTCGTAGTCGTTACGCATGGGGCAGTCTCCAGTCCCCGTTCCGGGATCGTCGCCACAAATAACGGATCCGGCTATTCATCGATCACCACCAATGGTCCGGTGACCGCTGTTCGCGTTGGTATCGAAAGTACAACCGGCAGCAATACATCAACATCTACGATCACAGCGAACGGGGATGTGAGCGCGCTGGTGGACGGTGCGGCCAGTGTAACGAGTTCATCAGGTGCTGGTATTGTGGCTGAGCATTCTGGCACGGGCGATCTGGGCATCTCGGTTGCCGGAACTGTGACCGCGTGGACAACAGGTATCTCTGGTATAGCCGACGGCGGCGGAGCTGTCATCATCAGTGGCTACAATGTAGCGGGTGACAATGCCGTCGTAACGCTGTCTGATGCTTCATCTTCTGTGACGCGTGATGAAAGTGTTGCTATTTTTGGAAGCTCCGACGGGAATGATGTCACCATACAAGACTTCGGCGAAGTTTACCTGCGTGATGGTGTCAACATCGACCTCAGCGGCGTTACTGCTGAAACCGTCAACGGAGGCAGTATTCTTATACAGAATATTGAAGACATTGATCTATTTGTGACCACGGGAGGTGGCGCCGGTATTTCTGCCAAGGCCGAAGGTGGTGGCAATGTTGATATCGCCGGGATAGGTAACGTCAATTCAGATGCACCATCCCGTGACACTGGCCTCGCTTTCGGTACTGGGTTATCTGCGGGAATTACCGCTTCAACAGACGGTGGCGGTTCCATCAATATCGGAGGAGCCGCGGCCGAAGACCGGATTGGTGATGTGCTCGGATCCGTCGGCATTTTTCTGGTCGCCGAAACCGGCGATGTCACAGTCGAAAACTCCGGGACCGTCACTGGCCAATTCAGGGAGGGCATATCGATCACGACGACCGGCGGTGACGTGACGCTCCGAGATATTGACGGGGTCCAGTCCACCGACCCGCCGAGTGCAGGAAACGCTGAGGACTATCATGCGATAGAAGTCATCGCCCAAAACAGCAACGCCACCACCTGCGGTGATGTTTCGATCCAAGGCGTTGGGGGTGGCACTGGTATCAGCACACGCACGGGCGATGGCATCTATGTCAATACCTGCGGGGACATCAACATTGGTGATGAAACCGCAAACGGTTACATTACCAGTGATCTTGGCAACGGTGTCTACGCGACGACCTCTGGTGGAAATATCTCAATTGGCCATGCCACGCAGACCAATGGCTCCATCACAGCTGCGACCACAGGGATACACGCCACTATCACCGGTGGAACCGGGCAAATTGATATTGTCGCGGGTAACGTAAGTGGCACAGACTACTACGGCATCTATGCAAAAAGCGACAGCACAGGCGGTATCACCATCACGGCGACTCAGCCCCTGGGGACCGAGGTGATTTCGGCTAAGGAAACGGGGATTTACGCCATTAACCAAACCGATGGGAACATCGATATCGATGCGGTGGACGTCACTGCTGGCGAGACAGGTATCATCGCGGTGAATTTGGGTGGCACAGGTTACATTGACGTCGACGTAGCTGGCAATGTGTTTGGGAATGCCTCTCACGGGATTGCGACTTATTCCGCGAGCAGCGGCAACATAACGATCAATGCCACGAATACCAATGGCACCGCCTATGTGTTTGGCTATGAACGCGCAATTTTTGCCCGCAATACCAATGGCGGCGCAGTAGAGATCAAAGTCGACAACGCCACGGCCACACAATATGAGGCCATTTACGCGGCCAATGTGACCTCAACGGGCGCGACGCCTGCGACCGACCTGACGATCTACACTTACGGCAACATCTCTGGCGGCACGCGTGGAATATACGCGTCCAACCGGGGGACAGGGGATCTGAAAATCACCGCGACCCAGACCCTTGGGACCGATACGATTTCAGGAAACTTGTTCGGAGTTGATGCCCGTAGCTTCGGCGGTGGGAACATCGATATCGATGTTGTGGACGTTACTGGGGGCACATCGGGGATCGTCGCGGCGAATTTGGATGGCACGGGCGACGTTGATGTTGGAGTGACCGGCGATGTTCGTGGGAATGCCACTCGTGGGATTGCGGCTTATTCATCCAGCACTGGCGGAATCACAATTAATGCCACGAATTCCACTGGCACGGCTTATGTGTTTGGCTATGAACGCGCTATTCACGCCCGCAATACGAATGGTGGCGCGGTCGAGATCAAAGTCGACAGCGCGACAGCAACTGCCGATCAGGCGATTTACGCCATCAACGAGGCCTCAACTGGTGCGACAGCTGCTACTGATCTGACGGTCTATGCCTTTGGTGACGTTTCGGGTGGCCGGGAAGCGATTGAAGCGACGAATGAGGGCACTGGCGACCTGACGGTTTTTGCAAGCAACGCGGATAACGATGTGTCGGTATCGGGC
>NZ_JBQFMM010000026.1:2500-5969 GCF_056531845.1 Ruegeria sp. K3
GGCCGACCGACATCGGCAGCATGGGTTCCAGGATAGAAGGCGGGAAAGTATGCTTTTGGTTCAGAAACAGAGGCGGCCTTTAGTTACCAGCTGGGTCTGCCGTGAAGGACGTCTGTCTTTCTCTTTCTGGATCAAATCAAGCGCGAGAAGGGCGTTTGGTGAATGCCTTGGCAGCAAGAGGCGATGAAAGACGTGATACTCTGCGATAAGCCATGGGGAGCTGAGAATAAGCTTTGATCCATGGATCTCTGAATGGGGCAACCCACCTGAAAGCTTCATATTGTTATCTTTGATACTCAATATGGGGTTTAAACAGGTACTTAAGACCTGAATACATAGGGTTTTAAGAGCAAACCCGGGGAACTGAAACATCTAAGTACCCGGAGGAAAGGAAATCAATTGATACTCCCCTAGTAGCGGCGAGCGAACGGGGACCAGCCGAGCCAGATAAGTGACTAGAACACGTTGGGAAGCGTGGCCATAGCGGGTGACAGCCCCGTATAGGAAGCTTTGATGGACGTATTAAGTAGGGCGGAACACGTGAAATTCTGTCTGAAGATCGGAGGACCACCTTCGAAGGCTAAGTACTCCTTGCTGACCGATAGCGAACCAGTACCGTGAGGGAAAGGTGAAAAGCACCCCGACGAGGGGAGTGAAACAGTACCTGAAACCGAACGCCTACAATCAGTCGGAGGATCCTCGAGATCTGACGGCGTACCTTTTGTATAATGGGTCATCGACTTGGTCTCACGAGCAAGCTTAAGCCGTTAGGTGTAGGCGTAGCGAAAGCGAGTCTTAATAGGGCGAATGAGTTCGTGGGATCAGACCCGAAACCGAGTGATCTAGGCATGGCCAGGTTGAAGGTAAGGTAACACTTACTGGAGGACCGAACCCACATCCGTTGAAAAGGATCGGGATGAGCTGTGCCTAGGGGTGAAAGGCCAATCAAACTCGGAGATAGCTGGTTCTCTGCGAAATCTATTTAGGTAGAGCGTCATCCGAATACCCCGGGGGGTAGAGCACTGGATGGGTAATGGGGCCCCACAGGCTTACTGATCCTAACCAAACTCCGAATACCCGGGAGTACTAGATGGCAGACACACTGCGGATGCTAACGTCCGTAGTGGAGAGGGAAACAACCCTGACCTACGACTAAGGCCCCCAATTCATGGCTAAGTGGGAAAGCAGGTGGGACGACCAAAACAACCAGGAGGTTGGCTTAGAAGCAGCCATCCTTTAAAGATAGCGTAACAGCTCACTGGTCTAAATAAGTTGTCCTGCGGCGAAGATGTAACGGGGCTCAAGCCATGAGCCGAAGTCTAGGGATGCGTAAGCATCGGTAGCAGAGCGTAGTGTGACATAGTCTCATTCCTCCTTCATGCCTTCGGGCAGATTGGAGGAGAGAGGCTTTCGATGAAGCCGGGGCGTGAGCCATCCGGTGGAGAGATCACTAGTGAGAATGATGACATGAGTAGCGACAAAGAGTGTGAGAGACACTCTCGCCGAAAGTCCAAGGGTTCCTGCTTAAAGCTAATCTGAGCAGGGTAAGCCGGCCCCTAAGCCGAGGCCGAAAGGCGTAGGCGATGGGAACTAGGTTAATATTCCTAGGCCAGGAGGATGTGACGGATCACAGGTGTAGTTCAATCTTATCGGATTGATTGGGCTGCTGAGTGGTTCCTGGAAATAGCCCTCCATCAGACCGTACCCTAAACCGACACAGGTGGACTGGTAGAGCATACCAAGGCGCTTGAGAGAACGATGTTGAAGGAACTCGGCAAAATACCTCCGTAAGTTCGCGAGAAGGAGGCCCGGTTCCTAGGCAACTAGGGGCTGGGGGCACAAACCAGGGGGTGGCGACTGTTTATTAAAAACACAGGGCTCTGCGAAGTCGCAAGACGACGTATAGGGTCTGACGCCTGCCCGGTGCCTGAAGGTTAAAAGGAGAGGTGAGAGCCTTGAATTGAAGCCCAGGTAAACGGCGGCCGTAACTATAACGGTCCTAAGGTAGCGAAATTCCTTGTCGGGTAAGTTCCGACCTGCACGAATGGCGTAACGACTTCCCCGCTGTCTCCAACATCGACTCAGCGAAATTGAATTGCCTGTCAAGATGCAGGCTTCCCGCGGTTAGACGGAAAGACCCCGTGCACCTTTACTACAGCTTCGCACTGGCATCAGGATTGTGATGTGCAGGATAGGTGGTAGGCTTTGAAGCGGAAACGCAAGTATCCGTGGAGCCTCCCTTGAGATACCACCCTTCGCACTCTTGATGTCTAACCGCGGTCCGTTATCCGGATCCGGGACCCTGCGTGGCGGGTAGTTTGACTGGGGCGGTCGCCTCCTAAAGCGTAACGGAGGCGCGCGAAGGTTGGCTCAGAGCGGTCGGAAATCGCTCGTTGAGTGCAATGGCAGAAGCCAGCCTGACTGCAAGACTGACAAGTCGAGCAGAGTCGAAAGACGGCCATAGTGATCCGGTGGTCCCGAGTGGAAGGGCCATCGCTCAACGGATAAAAGGTACGCCGGGGATAACAGGCTGATACTGCCCAAGAGTCCATATCGACGGCAGTGTTTGGCACCTCGATGTCGGCTCATCTCATCCTGGGGCTGGAGCAGGTCCCAAGGGTACGGCTGTTCGCCGTTTAAAGAGGTACGTGAGCTGGGTTTAGAACGTCGTGAGACAGTTCGGTCCCTATCTGCCGTGGGTGTAGGAGACTTGAGAGGAGTTGCCCCTAGTACGAGAGGACCGGGGTGAACGATCCACTGGTGGACCAGTTGTCGTGCCAACGGCAGTGCTGGGTAGCTATGATCGGACAGGATAACCGCTGAAGGCATCTAAGCGGGAAGCCCCCCTCAAAACAAGGTCTCCCTGAGGGCCGTGGAAGACCACCACGTCAATAGGCCGGAGATGTAAGCGCAGTAATGCGTTCAGTTGACCGGTACTAATCGCCCGATAGGCTTGATTTGATCCAGTAATGGAAAGACAAGACCAAAGCATACACTGACCTTGAGTTGGATAACGTCGCAGCGCCAAGCCGCGATGTTGGTTGATTATATAACCGAGTGGCAACGCGCCTTTTGCAAGCAAAAGACGCTGCCTGCCACCTCGTCGCTTTCTTGCAAAGCAAGAAAGTCGACATGGGCTTTTCCTCGGTTTGGTGGTCATAGCGCAAGTGAAACACCCGGTCCCATCCCGAACCCGGAAGTTAAGCACTGCCGCGCCAATGGTACTTGGGCTTAAGCCCCGGGAGAGTAGGTCACCGCCAAACCTAGAAAAAGCCCACAGTCTCTCAAACACGATGAAAAGAACACTACCCGGTCTCAAGTAGCCGAATAGGCGCTAGACCAACACAAGACCTCAAGTAGCGTAAGCGATAGGTCACTTAAAGTGTCGCGGGATGGAGCAGCCCGGTAGCTCGTCAGGCTCATAACCTGAAGGTCGCAGGTTCAAATCCTGCTCCCGCAACCAACTTTA
>NZ_JBQFMM010000027.1:0-4893 GCF_056531845.1 Ruegeria sp. K3
TTACAAAGGCCGCTTCAAGTCGGATTTTGAGCAGTGGAATCCACTCTTCAAACCGGTCAAGAAGGTGGGTTCTCAACCAGCTTCGAAGGGCAGATTGGTAGCCAGTTTCGGATGCGATTGAGAGAAGTGATTCAAAATCACTCGGAATGGTTTTTGGCCAT
Source organism: Ruegeria sp. K3 (assembly GCF_056531845.1). Lineage (NCBI taxonomy): Bacteria > Pseudomonadati > Pseudomonadota > Alphaproteobacteria > Rhodobacterales > Roseobacteraceae > Ruegeria > Ruegeria sp. K3. The sequence continues at coordinate 162 of NZ_JBQFMM010000027.1, forward strand.
TCATTGTCCATGGGTTTGTCCTGTCAGAATATGGCCTGGGGTATGGCCTGCAGGAAAGCATGTATGAGACCTTCAATCGGTTGCCAACCTGAAATCCGAAATCTCATTCTTCCGGCATTTGGTGTTTGATCCCACGAATTGATAGTGCGACCCATTCGATGGAATGGAAGCATAACCTATTGGAGTTATACATCACGACTGCGCCACGTACTATTACCCGGCAGGCGATTTCCATATCAAATCTGCCGAGAGGGCACGCTCGCCTTCGGAGCAGCAATACAGCGATCGTAAATCTCGACCGCGGAGCTGAGCCGAGAGCTTGGCGTCAGCCAAAAGACGGTCGCGAATTGGCGGAAACGGCAGACTGTTCAGAATCAGAAGACCGGTCCCAGAGAGCCTCGTTCAACCGTGTTCAGCGAAGAAGAGGAGGACATATCATTTCTTTCGGTCGGCACACCCTCCTGCCGCTGGCTGACTGCCTTTATGCTCTACAGCCAAACAGCCAAAGATCCCGTATCTGACGCGCTCTTCTTTGCATCGTTGCTTGAAACGGCGCGGGTTACCTCGATTGCGGGACGTTACGGGTGAAAAACCCAAGCGGCAAAAGTTCAAGCGCTATCCGATCGGCTCCTTCCACATCCACCGCCCGGCAGTCTTTTGCAAAGCAAACGACGAGAGGGGATATCGCTGAGGTCAGAACTGAAGAAGGAAAACTCCATCTTTTTGTTGCCATTGATCGAACCAGCAAGTTCGCGGCGGCACAGTTGGTAGAGAAGGCCTAAAGCAAAACGGCGTGGGAATTCTTCGAAAACCTGCTCGAAGCTGTGCCTTGTCGCAATCACACCATCCTGACAGAGTTGCCAATTGTTGCGCCATTGGTTCGAGCGACCATTGGCGACGGCATCCAGTTCGTTAAACAGCCCGGGAACCGGAACACTGTCTGTTTCATGACATTTCGGTTTGACATGATTTGCGAAGCCAACGGGATTGAACACCGGCTTACAAAGCCGAACCATCCGTGGACCAACGGTCAAGTCGAACGCACAAACCGCACGATCAAAGAGGCCATGATCAAGCGATACCACTACGACGGCCTCGATCAGCCTTACAGACATCTCACCGACTGCCTGGATGCCTAAAACTACGCGCGCCGCTTGAAAACGCTAACCGGTCTCACGCCATACGAATAAATCTGCAAAATCTGGACTTCAGAACCAGATCGACTCATTGTCGATCCGATCCACCAGATGCCGGATCTGAACACTTAGTCTTCCATTCCTAAAACAACGGTGGACCACTTCAGTGAGGGAATATCTCGAGTTGGAGTGCAATACGCGTTTTGACCTCGTCTCAATCAGCCTGAAACGCACCCAGAACGCGAATGTCCGCGTCGCTATCATCGATTGACAGCACACCGCCCAATTCGTCGGCTGCGGGACCAAAGAAGGTGCCGTTTGTGCCGCTTGTTGAACTTGATTCATCCAATGGGGCAAAGATGCCCGTTCCTGTAACGCTACCATCAATGAAGTTGTCGCCCACGATGTCTGCCTCGGTCAATGTGATCGTTCCCTGGTCTCCCACGTCGGTACCGTTGAACGTTCCCGCGAGATTGGAGAACTCGCCATCCACGTGACCTTCGGCCCAATTGGCCGTGAATTGAGCATCGCCTTCAAGCACATATGTACCGTTTTCGACCACAGTGACCATTCCAACCCAACCTTCATTATAGGTTGCGGTATCTGTTGTCGGCAGGTCACCCGCCTGGACATCAAGGCCGACGGCACCAAAGATGCTTTCGCCGTTGATCCAGACAACACGCGAATAGTCCCCATTTGCGGGATTGATGTATTCGGCTCCGTCGATATTTGTTCCATCCAGCAGACCGCCTGCAATGGCACCACTACTATATGTGAGGCTGACTGCATCGCTACCGGTTGGACCTTGCCGATTTAACAGCACATAAGCCATGTTGCCCAGGCCAATGGTATCGCGATCGCTGAGTGCGACATAGCCGGGATCAGTTAGCGCAGGGTCAGGATCAGTTAGCGCAGGGTCAGGATCAGTTAGCGCAGGGTCAGGATCAGTTAGTGCTGGTGTCTCGGACGGTTCCTCGCCGCCACCGCCACCTCCACCGCCACAGGCCGCCAGCGCGAGCGCCATGATGAAGCAAGACATCCATTGGAAGTACATTTTGGGCATCACATGAAATCCAATTCAGTTACTGTCACGTTTTCGAAGGTGATCGAGAATTCAACGCCGTTCTGGTCGAACGTGAAGATCGTATCGCCGTCAGAAGTGCTTAAGTCTCCTTGATCGACGGAGAACCCCTGAAGCTCGATGAGATCAATGCCCGGTTCAAAATCGAGAATCAGATTGTCGCCTGTGGTCTGATCAAAGACAAAGGTGTCGGCACCGCCGCCACCTTCCAACACGTCGTTGCCGGACCCGGCGATCAATATGTCATCGCCTGAGATAAAGCTGCCTGTTGGATCGCCGCGCAATGTGTCGTCGCCGGTACCGCCGTCCAGCACATCATCCCCGATCCCGCCAACCAGCGTATCGTTGCCACTGTTGCCTTGTGCATTCAGCGTCCCACCACCGCCGATAATGGTGTCGTTCCCTGCATTGCCGGACAGGGTGTTGTTCCCGCGCGTATCAACCAGAAGGTCGTTCCCCTCCTGGCCATTGATTTCATCATTCCCCGCACCGCCATAGAAGCTGTCGTCAAGCGCCGTACCGTCCAGCACATCATTCCCGCCTTTGGCATAGGCGGTTTGCGCTACCGCGATATGCTTAAAATTGACCTCTTCGTCACTGTTGTCCCAGCTACGCTCGCCATACAGTTCTTGGATTCCTGCGATATCGTCTTCACCCAGCTTGTGCGCACTTTTATTTGCTAAGCGGTGCATGATCGATTCAGATTCGTTGTTCTCGTTAAGGACGTTGTAGTGGTCAAGACCAAGTGAGTGGCCAATTTCGTGCAAGAGCACCTGTACGAAGCTCATCGTGTCACCGTCTGTCTCCGGCCGCCAGGTTACGTCCGCCTCTAATGAGATATTGGAGCGCAGCATTTCGACGAGGCCTTCATCGTTCTTGTCGGTCGTAGAAAAGTTGTATTCCGCCTTGCCGACTGCGCCTCCGCTTAGGGGTTCGATGTTGAATCTGATATCGGCGTCGTTGAAACTGATATCGGGGTCGTCAGATTCTGAGATGTATCGGAAAGTCACCCCGGCGATGGCGGTCCATGCGTCGAATGCCTCAAACACCAAATCCTCAAATACCAGTATACTGTAGCCTGCAACCATCTGAAGCCCGGCGAGATTCATTGCCCACGTGATTTCACCGCTTGGTGTCCTGCGGAAGGTTTCGCCCCATTTCATGTTGGCAACGGCGCCATCGTTAGCCGTCGTTTCGAGGAGATTGAATTCTGCAGAGCCAGATGTAATGGTACCATCTGCACCACAATTTACGCACCCACACATTACACACATTGCTTCGTCCCTGCTTGTCTCAAAACTCCCGACAACCGAAATGCACCGGAACAGTGAACCGGTGAATTGTCACCAAACGTCCCTTTAGGTACGCGGAGCGTCAGCGGGCGCGGCGCGAAAACGGCACACACAACGGACCAATATCAGTGAAACTAACCGCCGTCGTTGTTCGAGCGTCTCAATTGTTTTGACGAATAGAATCAGGGATTTCAGCGGGCTACAGTTCATCAGCGATCGGCCGAAGCGCACAGTCGACAGGCCGGTGTGTTGCACAGAACCGCATCTCAGTTATCGCCGTCGTTTTCGATCACGTGTTCAAGCCTCCGCGCAGAAGGATCAGCCCTTCTCTCCAGAACAAAGTCGCCCAAGTCATTGGGTCCGACTAAGATGCGAAGGTCCGCTTCAAATGGGCCGTCACAAAGATCATGAATGACCGCCTTTCGATCCTATCTTGATCGCGGCTACAACGCTGTGAAAATCAAGGTGGGTCAGCCCACGTTGGACGAAGATATCAAGCGTGTCCAAACGGATCGCGAATTGATCGGCCCCGATGTGACTTTTAGGGTGGACGCAAATTACTCGATTAGCGTTGACGAAGCCATCGCTGTTGCTGAAGCATTTAAACCGTTTGATATCACCTGGTTTGAAGAGCCGATCATTCCCGATGACAATAAAGGCTTTGGCCGGATAGCGGATGCGACAGGTATGCCACTTGCGATGGGTGAGAACCTGCATACCATTCACGAATTCGAGTATGCGTTTGACGATGCCAAGCTGAGCTTCTTTCAACCTGACGCGTCAAATTGCGGTGGCATTACGGGCTGGTTGCAAGTTGCAAAACTCAGCTAAGCCCATATCATTCCCGTTTGTTCGCATGGCATGCAAGAGCTGCATGTTAGCCTGGTCTGGGCGCAGCCGAATGCAGGCTGGATCGAAGCCCATTCCTTTCCGATCGACGCATACACTCATCGTCCACTGGTGATTCGGGACAACCTTGCTTTTGCACCTTCTGCGCCGGGAATTGGCGTGACTTTTGACTGGAACAAACTGAACGCCGTACTCGACGGCATGAACAGATTACTGCTGAATTTATTCGCTCTGCGTTTTACCGCGGCGACAAAAACTTCGCTGTCAAGCAGGCTAAGCTAGAGTCAGGACCCATTGATTTCCGCTTGGCTGCGTGATTCACGGTTCGAAAATCGAGCGGTGACCATGTCTAATCTTTTCTAGCTGACGGATGC
>NZ_JBQFMM010000028.1:0-4823 GCF_056531845.1 Ruegeria sp. K3
CCCGCTTTGCGATATGCACGGATTGCGAGTATGTCGCGAGCCGGGCAGGCATCGATCGTGACATAGCGACGGCCGGGTGCGGGTGAGAACTTCACCTCCGCAAATGCTGCCCTTCCTGCACTCCAGCACTTCATGGTTGCGTTGACCTCATCCGGGCCGTTGTCGATAGGCTGCGTGAAGTAAGCATCGTGCTGAACTTTGTTCCAATAATCCAACTGCTGCTCGGCAACCTTCCCATGCGTCGTGGCATAAAAAGTGGTGACGTCGGTATGATTGGTTGCAACATCAGGTTGTTTCTGGGAGTGATGTTTTTGTAGATGGTGCTTGGAATTTAGCATTAACCTGAACCGAGTTTACGAGCAATTTGGCGGCGACCAACCGCTGGGATTGATGAGTTAAGTTTGCGGTTTTAGTTGATCGCAATCTTACGGTATCGCCGGAACATCTGAAGCACTGGAAAACGTGAGCGGCATTCCGGTGACCAAAGATACGTCGAACAATTTCTCAGGGTTCCTTTCTATGACCCCACGTCAACTCTCTCAATTGCATGCTGTCTCAACTTACATGTCCCGGTGTCTCAATTCGCGGCAAAGGCCCCGAGGGTTACAGAAGCGAATAGTTTAGCGGCAAGCGCTGGTCTTGGTTGCACATCAAAACTGCCGTCATCCATTCTGCCTTACAGATAGGCACATTCGCGCCTCACTGCTGAGATGAGATAGAAATCCGAACTTACTTCGCTCCGATCTATGATCTGGCTGCTCTGCAGAAGCTGGCCTCCAGACGTCGGACGAACCTCACCAGGTTTGCACTTTCATTTTGACTCACTCTTACACGACGCAGCGGCATGATTTCTGACAACTGTAATCTGGTGGGTTAGATGTACCGATGGCCGGTAAAGTCGTTAAGAGCCCACCGAGAAACCGCGATGTGGGCGTCGCCACCATTGTAACACTGCCGATGCGGTCGCGCGAATTACGGTATTGGTAACACTTTCTTGCGGAACTAAGCCCAGCCCTGCAGTCAACTGCCCACCGAGTCGCTAAGCGGGAAAAAAAACTTAATGGAAGGGGCGGCTGAACTGACTGCAGTCGTCATATCCCCAACAAGAAGGGGTTGCAGGAGCAATTGCGCGCAAACCCGGATACACCACATGCTCTCTTCTTGCCATTTCCGGTCTTTGGATAAAAATATGTGTGGGCACTCCCCCAGAATGCTCAAATCCCGATAGCGCGTTGAACGTGAAACGCCGCAGGGTCTACATATGTCTTGGACCGATAGATTGGGATCGTGCAGGTTCTCGTCGATCAACCGGAGCAGGATGTCCCACCGTGCTGCTTCGAAAGCTATTTTTGCAACCGGTTCAGACTGTTTGCCTAAAAGCACGGCAGATTGAATGCGCCTCAGGCATTCGCGAATGCATGCTATTCCTTCATCTCCGAACTCAATCCCGTATCTGACAGGGATCCGTCACAGTTGCCAGCATGTCGGCAAGCACTGTGCCGCGTTTCAGTTTCAATGGAAGCTATGACGCAATGAAGCAAAACTGATTTCCTCGAATGGATTACACACGTGAACATAAGCCAGAAGTGATTTCTGCAACGTCATGAGGCAATTGAGATCAAGCAAAAAGACGTCGCTGGTTCGGGTCTGAAACAGCTTGTCGCTCGCTATCTCAGTCGTTGAGTCCGCAGTCCGACCCTGATGAATAGTGCCTCAGGGTTCGAAAGTCATTCTTTTCCGGTCCGAACTGTGGTCATGCTGCCACCGTCAATCTCAGAAGGTGTCAGGGTCACTCGTCTGGCACCTGGTTCCGCGCGCGGACTTTAACCCCTACTGACGCCCCTTGATCGAGATCCAGCCAGTATGTATGCGAGTTAACATCCATCCAAGCCTCGAAAGGTTCTGTCGCAAATTTCGCCCCTACCTGTCCGTTCGAGTGCATTTCTGGTAGCGCGCACTAGAACATGACAGGAGCAGGCCATGACGATCTCATTTAAGGGCGCGCATTTTTCCAAAGGACGTTATCTTGCATGCGGTTTTCTTCTATCTGCGCTACGGTGTTTCATACCGGGATCTGGAGGAAATTATGGCGGAACGCGGGGTCGATCTAGATCATGCAACGCTAAACCGCTGGGTTAGCCGATATGCAGGTCTCATTTCTGAAGCAGCGCCGTATAGAAAGCGACCCGCAGATCGTTCGTGGCGCATGGATGAGACATATGTGAAAGTGAAAGGCGAATGGGTTTATCTCTATCGAGCGATCGACAAACACGGCAAGACCCTGGATTTCATGTTGTCCGAGCGCCGGAACAAGGCCGCAGCGACGAGGTTCTTCGCCCGCGCTCTCGAGGTGAACGGATTGCCTCGCAAGATTGTCATCGACAAAAGTGGTGCTAACACGGCCGGCATCAAGGCGATCAACAAGATGCTCAAGATCTTTGGTTGCCTGATACCGATCGAGATGGTGAGGCAGAAATACCTCAATAACATCATTGAACAGGATCATCGTTTTATCAAACGAAGGATCAGACCTATGCTGGGTTTCAAATCTTTCGCGTCAGCCGCATCTGTCCTGGCAGGCATAGAATTGGTCAACATGATCCGCAAAGGTCAATTCACGCCCGGACTCCGTCCGTTTCAGCAGTTCATCCAACTGGCGGGATAATCGACTAGCCTGCTCTGTCCACGTAGCCTTTGAAAAAAATTGCGACAGAACCTGCTGTTAAAAACCGGCAAAAGCACAAAGCACAATCGTCATCGGGCAATGCCGTGCAATTGCCGTTCCCCTCTTTTCGCGAGTGTATCAAGGTCATTATAAAAAGGGTTATGCATTTGAGCAGAGGGATTTGCTTTTCTCGGTTGGTCCTTAGGAAGGGGAGCGGGTGTTTCAAATTCAGTGCTACTTCTATTGACGGCTGAACCAACAATTTCGCTGGGCGTACATCCATATTCGCGCCGAAAATCTCGACTAAATCTCGATACATCCTGAAAGCCAGCCTGACCGGCGACCAATGTGACGACTCCTCGGCCGGGCTTGCAGATTGCAAGCTGCCGGTAGGCTCGGTCCAGACGACGTTTGGTTATATAGGCCTTCAGTCCGCCTTCTTCACGAAACAGTCGGTACAGGGTGGCCCGCGACATGCCAACCTCGGTACATAGTTGCTCGACATTCAAAGGTTGAGACATCGGATGCGCAAGAATAACTCGCTCTGCACGGATGCGCTTAGCTTTGAGTGTATTTGTATCGTTCGACTGAAGCGCTATTACGTCACTCGTGGAATTCACAACAAGCGAAGAGAACAAATCTACTGCGTCCGAAACGTCCCCGTTTTTCTGCCGCATAACCTCTTTAGCCAAATGCTGAAAATTCGCAATCATCAGTCGTCCGATGGGTGTTCGACCGTCGAAGTGCGTCATTGATCTCAGTTGACGGCCTTCCGACTGCAAGGCCGACTTCTTAAAGGCGAGATAGGTGATTTTCGACCAATCACTAAAGGAGTAGCGTGTCGCTGAAAGGTCCATGACCGTGAGTGTTCCGGGGCGAATTTCCGTCTGTTCACCGTTAACAATCGCTGTCGATTTCCCTTCACTTTGATACCGAACGACAAAGCAGTCGAAATCGTAGTGATTACCGACAAGTTCGGCCGGCGACATGCTTAGCTGGCAAAACACCGCATTGTCCAATTGCCGGGACGCGACGCTCAACTCCAAGTCTTGATTGGCAACCAGTGGTCGCCCATCGCGCCAGAAGTCTGACATGAAGTCGCGCCAAGCGTCACGTCGGAGCTCTTGAGGAAGCTCCCGGATATCAACGTCTGGCGTTGGCCCCGGCGATTTCAAACCTGCCGAATTGTCCAGATCCATCACACCAATCCCGTCGCGGCACTACAAAAAGCTCTACCGTACAGTATGATGATATGCGCAATTTTTTCTGAATTCAAATGACTACGGCATCAGCCACCTGCACACTATTTTACAGTGGCGAGCATACCTCGCATTTGTTGCGCAGCTGCATCGTTGGTCCTGGCAGCTAAGCCAGCAGGCTATTTTCGCCCGAAATCACACTTCTGCGTTGCTTCAAACTGCCACAAATTGAAGAGAGTGACTGCGCTTTTATGTCAATTCAGCGCGGCCTTCCCAAGCGCTACGATCAGCATGGAAACTACCCACCCTTGCCGCGCCCTTTGTAACAGAATGAGTGACCAATCGAGACCCCGTTACAACGTACCGCTGCAATTCAACTGGGCACCCTAGGTTCATGACGGTGGCACACAATGGATTGAGACAGAGGCACAAAAAAGTTGAGACAGAATGCAATTGAGAGAAGTGACATGGAGTTTTAGACGGACGGGACAAAATCGGCTTGACGCGCGTTTGGTAAACGAACCCCCACTCGAAGTTTTCAGGCGCGCCTGCCTCCAGCGCATCCAGTTGGGCCGGAGTCATTCAAGACCGCAAGCCTAAGTTAGTAACCCTGTCTAAGTAATGTCCAATCCCACTTACCACTCACAAAAAACCCAACCAGAGTTCCAGTCCAATAGTGCAACCAGTCATTCCGACGTCACCACCTTTTTTGCCACGACGCATGGGAAGGTTGCCGAGCAGCAGTTGGATTATTGGAACAAAGTTCAGCACGACGCTTACTTCATGCAGCCAATTGGCGTTGGCCCGGATGAGGTCGACGCAACCATGAAGTGCTGGAGTGCAGGAAGGGCAGCATTTGCGGAGGTGAAGATCTCACCCGCACCCGGCCGTCGCTATGTCACGATCGATGCCTGCCCGGCTCGCGACATACTCGCAATCCGTGCATATCGCAAAGCGGA
>NZ_JBQFMM010000029.1:0-4455 GCF_056531845.1 Ruegeria sp. K3
ACGCTTTGCATGTTGAGTTGGGGGGTAAGTTGGTTGATTTTGCGGGATGGGAGATGCCTGTTCAGTATCCTTTGGGGATTATGGGGGAGCATAAGCAGTGCCGTGAGAAGGCGGCGGTGTTTGATGTGAGCCATATGGGTCAGGTGATTTTGCGGGGCGAGAATGTGGGTGAGAAGCTGGAAGCGCTTTGCCCGCAGGCTTATGCGACGCTGAAGGAAGGCAAGGCGCGGTACGGGTTCTTTACGAACGCAGAAGGCGGGATCATGGATGACCTGATCGTGTCGAACGCGGGGGATCATTACTTTGTGGTGGTGAACGCGGCGCTGCGGCATCAGGACATTCCGCATATGCGTGAGCACCTCGAAGGCGTTGAAGTGATCGAGATTTTCGACCGCGCGCTGGTGGCGGTTCAGGGCCCTGCGGCGGAAAACGTTGTGGGCGAACTGTGCCCCGCCGCGCGTGATCTAAAGTTCATGGAAACCACGGTGGCCGATATCAACGGTGTTGAGTGCCGTATCTCGCGGCTGGGCTATACCGGCGAGGATGGCTACGAGATCTCGATCCCCGAGGACAAGGCGATCGAGATCACCAAAGCCTTCCTGGCGCATGAGGATTGCGAAGCGGCCGGTCTGGGCGCGCGCGACAGCCTGCGGCTTGAGGCAGGTCTGTGCCTTTATGGCAATGACATCGACCAGAGCACCTCGCCGGTCGAGGCCTCGCTGGGCTGGGCGATGCAAAAGCGCCGCAAGGAAGAGGGCGGTTTCCCGGGCGCGGCTCGCGTGCAGAAGGAACTGGCCGAAGGTCCCGCCAAAAAGCTGGTGGGCATCAAGCCCGAAGGCCGTGCGCCAGCGCGTCAGGGCGTTGAGATCCAGTGCCTTGAGGGCAACAGCATCGGTCAGATCACCTCGGGCGTGTTTGGCCCCACGGTGGGTGGACCGGTGGCGATGGGCTATGTGAGCAAAGGCCATGGCGAGCCGGGCGAGAAGGTGAACCTGATCATCCGGGGCAAGCCGCAACCGGCTGAGATCGTGGCGCTGCCCTTCGTCAAACAGAATTACAAGCGTTGAAGTCAGGAGAGAGAGACATGGCAACCTATTATTCCGAAGAGCATGAATGGCTGAGCGTTGACGGCGACACCGCCACGCTGGGCATCACCAAACACGCCGCCGAGCAATTGGGTGACGTGGTGTTCGTGGAACAGCAGGAAGCAGGCGACGAGTTCGAAAAAGGCGGCGAGATCGGCGTGATCGAATCCGTCAAGGCGGCGTCCGAGCTTTACGCACCGGTCGACGGCGAGATCACCGAGGTGAACGAGGCGCTGGCCGACAATCCCGGCGCGCTGAACGAAGACCCCGAAGGCGAGGCCTGGATCTACAAGATCAAGATCGCGGATGCGTCGCAGCTCGAAGACCTGATGGACGAGGCCGGCTACAAGGCCTTCATCGGTTAACTCAGGCGGCGGGTCCGTGCGCGGCCCCGCCCCTTCATCTGTTTCCAAATACTTCCGCCGGAGGCTCCTGCCGTCTCCGCCGGGCCTGACCTATCCTTGAGGAGCGCACACATGGCCTTCAAACTGACCGATTACGAAGCCTATGACTTCGCCAACCGCCGCCATATCGGGCCCAGCCCGACCGAGATGCGCGACATGCTCAAGGTGATCGGCTTCAAGACGCTGGACGAGCTGATCGACGCCACCGTCCCGCCCGCGATCCGGCAGAAAGAGCCGCTTGACTGGGGTCCGGCGATGACCGAGCGCGATGCGCTGTTCTACATGAAAGAAGTGGCGAGCAAGAACAAGGTTCTGACCTCGCTGATCGGTCAGGGCTATTATGGCACCACCACGCCGGCGCCGATCCTGCGCAACATTCTGGAAAACCCGGCCTGGTACACGGCCTATACGCCCTATCAGCCCGAGATCAGCCAGGGTCGTCTTGAGGCGCTCTTGAACTTCCAGACCATGGTCAGCGACCTGACCGGGCTGGACGTGGCCAACGCATCCCTGCTGGACGAAGCGACTGCGGCGGCGGAAGCCATGGCGATGGCCAAGCGCGGTGGCCGGTCCAAGGCCAACAACGCAGCCTTCTTTGTCGACAAGAACTGCCACCCGCAGACCATCGCGGTGATTAAAACGCGCGCCGAGCCTCTGGGCATCGAGGTGCAGGTGGCTGATCCGGACACGCTGGATGCGGGCGCGGTCTTTGGCGCCATCTTCCAGTACCCCGGCACCCATGGCCATGTGCGCGACTTCACCGCCGAGATTGCGGCCCTGCATGAACACAAGGCGATTGCCATCGTCGCCGCCGATATCCTGTCGCTGGCGCTGCTGAAGTCGCCCGGCGAGATGGGCGCGGATATCGCCATCGGCTCGACCCAGCGCTTTGGTGTGCCGATGGGCTATGGTGGCCCGCACGCCGCGTATATGGCGACCACCGACAAGCTGAAGCGCTCGATGCCGGGCCGGATCATCGGTGTCAGCATCGACAGCCGGGGCAACAAGGCTTACCGCCTGGCGCTGCAGACCCGCGAACAGCACATCCGGCGTGAGAAAGCCAACTCGAATGTCTGCACCGCGCAGGCGCTGCTGGCGGTGATTGCCTCGATGTATGCCGTGTATCACGGCCCCGACGGCATCAAGGCCATCGCGCAATCGGTGCACCGCAAGACCTCGCGTATGGCTGCCGGTCTGGAAGAGGCAGGCTTTGCTGTGGAGCCGGAAGTGTTCTTCGACACGATCACGGTTGAGGTTGGCCATCTGCAGAAAACGGTCATGGAGGCCGCTGTGGCCCGGGGCGTCAACCTGCGTAAGGTCGGCGACACGAAAGTGGGCATCAGCCTGGACGAACAGACCCGCCCCGAGACCATCGAGGCGGTCTGGGGGGCCTTTGGCATCGACCGCAAGGATGACAGCTCGAACGTGGCCTATCGCCTGCCGGATTACGCGCTGCGCGAAAGCGAGTACCTGACCCACCCGATCTTCCACAAGAACCGGGCCGAGGCCGAGATCACGCGCTACATGCGCCGTCTGGCCGACCGCGACCTGGCGCTGGACCGGGCGATGATCCCGCTGGGCTCGTGCACCATGAAGCTGAACGCCACGATCGAGATGATCCCGGTCACCTGGCCCGAGTTCGGCAACCTGCACCCGTTCTGCCCCGAAGATCAGGCGCAGGGCTATCATGAGATGATCGATGATCTGAACGACAAGCTGTGCCAGATCACCGGCTATGACGCGATCAGCCAGCAGCCCAACTCGGGCGCGCAGGGTGAGTACGCAGGCCTCTTGACCATCCGCAACTATCACTTCGCCCGGGGCGAAGGGCAGCGCAATGTCTGCCTGATCCCGACCTCGGCGCATGGGACCAACCCGGCCTCGGCGCAGATGGTGGGCTGGCAGGTTGTGCCGGTGCAGGCGGATGAGAATGGCAACATTGATCTGAATGACTTCCGCGCCAAGGCTGAAAAGCACTCCGATCATCTGGCCGCCTGCATGATCACCTACCCCTCGACCCATGGCGTGTTCGAGACCACCGTGCAGGAGGTCTGCCAGATCACCCATGATCACGGCGGTCAGGTCTATATCGACGGCGCCAACATGAACGCCATGGTCGGCCTGTCGCGTCCCGGAGACATCGGCGGTGACGTCAGCCACCTGAACCTGCACAAGACCTTCTGCATCCCCCATGGCGGCGGCGGCCCCGGCATGGGTCCGATCGGCGTCAAAGCGCATCTGACCGAGCATCTGCCCGGCCACCCGGAATACGGCACTGCCGTGGGTCCGGTCTCGGCGGCGCCCTTTGGGTCGCCCTCGATCCTGCCGGTTAGCTGGGCTTATGTGCTGCTGATGGGCGGCGCGGGTCTGACCCAGGCCACGAAAGTGGCGATCCTGAACGCTAACTACATCGCGGCGCGGCTCAAGGATGCCTACCCGATCCTCTACACCTCGGAAACGGGTCGTGTGGCGCATGAATGCATCCTCGACACCCGCCCGCTGGACGAGGCGGCCCATGTCAGCGTCGATGACATTGCCAAGCGTCTGGTGGACAGCGGCTTCCACGCGCCCACCATGTCCTGGCCGGTGGCCGGCACCCTGATGGTCGAGCCCACGGAATCGGAACCCATGGACGAGCTGGACCGCTTCTGCGACGCCATGCTGTCCATCCGCTCCGAGGCACAGGACATCATCGACGGCAAGATCGACGCGGAAAACAACCCGCTGAAAAACGCTCCCCACACGGTGCGCGATCTGGTCGGCGACTGGGACCGTCCCTACACCCGTGAACAGGCCTGCTTCCCCCCAGGCTCCATGGGCGTCGACAAATACTGGTCCCCCGTCAACCGCGTCGACAACGCATACGGCGACAGAAACCTCATCTGCACATGCCCGCCAATGACCGAATACATGGACGCAGCTGAATAAACCTCAATCAATAAACCCCCGCCAACTGGCGGGGGTTT
>NZ_JBQFMM010000030.1:0-4026 GCF_056531845.1 Ruegeria sp. K3
GATCGGATTCCCTCCGCATGAGGGGTCGATGATTGCGCCCTGGACCAGTTCGGGGATGGCGGCTTTGGTGACGCCGAGGTCGGAGAGATTGCGGGGGATGGCGAGGCTGTCGTTGAACTCTTGCACGAAGCTGCGGAAGCCGTCGAAGCCGCCGTCGATGCCCAGATAGGCGGCGGCTTGCTGGAAGCGGTCGGCGATGACTGGCGCGTTGAACTCGAGTACGGCGGGCATGCAGACCGCGTTGGTGGTGCCGTGGTGGGTGTTGAACACCGCGCCGACGGGGTGGCTCATGGCGTGGATGGCGCCCAGGCCTTTCTGGAAAGCGGTGGCCCCCATCGCCGCCGCGCTCATCATCTGGGCGCGGGCTTCGATGTCGGTGCCGTCCGCATAGGCACGTGGCAGGTAGTCCTTGACCAGCCGCATCCCTTCCAGCGCGATGCCCTGAGACATCGGGTGGTAATGCGGGCTGCTAAACGCCTCGACACAATGCGCGAACGCATCCAGACCGGTGCCTGCGGTGATGAACCTGGGCATGCCCACCGTCAGCTCGGGGTCGCAGATCACGACCGTGGGCAGCACCTTGGGGTGGAAGATGATCTTCTTGGCGTGGGTTTCCGAGTTGGTGATGACGCTGGCGCGCCCCACTTCGGACCCGGTCCCGGCGGTTGTGGGCACGGCGATGATCGGCGCGATGGCATCGGCATCCGCTCGGGTCCACCAATCGCCGATGTCCTCAAAGTCCCAGACCGGGCGCGTCTGACCACACATGAAGGCGACCATCTTGCCCAGATCCAGCCCCGAGCCGCCGCCAAAAGCGATCACCCCGTCATGGCCGCCCGCGTTATAGGCCGCAACACCGGCCTCGAGGTTCTGTTCATTGGGGTTCGGGTCCACATCCGCGAACAGACCCCGGCCCAGACCGGCGGTCTCCATGATATCCAGCGTCGCGGTGGTGATCGGCAGGTCGGCCAGCCCCTTGTCGGTGACCAGCAGCGGCTTCTTCATGCCGGCCGCAGCACAGGCTTCGGGTAATTCATTGATCCGCCCGGCCCCGAATTTGATTGCGGTTGGATAAGACCAGTTTCCAACAAGTGACATGTTTGCTTTCCTTCGTGTCAAAAGGCCTGCCCCGGCGAGGGGGTCATTCCGAGGCAGGCCGGCGTCCTTAGCCCGTGACCTTTTTCAGGTGATAGGATTTGGGACGTGTCAGGTTGTGATAGCCAATGACCGAGAGACCGCCGCCGCGCCCGGTATTCTTGCAGCCGGTCCAGCACAGGCCGGGATCCAGATAATCGGCCCGGTTCATGAAGACGGTGCCCGTCTCAATCTGGTCACCCACGCGGGCCGCGCGATCCAGATCGCGGGTCCAGAGGCTCGCCGTCAGGCCAAACGCGCTGTCATTCATCAGCCGGGTGGCCTCGTCATCCGAGGACACTTTCATGATGCCCACTACCGGACCAAAGCTTTCATCCCGCATCACCCGCATGTCATGGGTGACATTGGTCAGGATCTGCGGCGTCAGATATGCGCCGCCATCATCCTCGGGGAAAATGTCGATATGGGCCACCGCACCAGCCTCGACCGCCTCGGCAATCTGCGCCCGCACCTCATCGGCAAAGCGCACATTGGCCATCGGGCCAATGGTGGTTTCAGCGTCCAGCGGATTGCCCAGCTTATAGCCCTTCACGATCTCCACCGCCCTGACGACGAAGTCGTCATACAGGCTTTCGTGCACATAGATCCGCTCGATCCCGCAGCAGCACTGGCCCGCGTTGAACATTGCCCCGTCGATCAGCGTCTCAACCGCCGCCTCCAGATCGGCATCGTCCATCACATAACCCGGATCCTTGCCGCCCAACTCAGTCCCGACACCGGTAAAGGTGCCCGCCGCCGCGCGCTCCATCGCCTGGCCGCCGCCGACCGATCCGGTGAAGTTCACGAAGTCGAACGCATTGCCCGCGATCAGATCGTTGGTCACGTCATGGCTCAGAAAGACATTCTGGAACACGTCTTCGGGCACACCCGCTGCATGGAAGGCCTGCGCCATACGCTCGCCCACCAGCAGGGTCTGCGTGGCGTGTTTCAGGATCACCGTATTACCCGCGATCAGCGCCGGGGCCACCGTGTTGATCGCCGTCATGTAGGGGTAGTTCCACGGCGCCACCACAAACACCACCCCATGCGGGATGCGCTTGATATAGCGTTTGAACGTCTCATCTTCGCCCACCGCGATATCAGCCAACGCGCTTTCGGCAATCCCGGCCATATGGCTTGCGCGCTCGTTGAAGCCGCCGAACTCACCGCCATAGCGCACCGGGCGACCCATCATATGCGCCAACTCGGGCACGATTTCCTCATTCATCGCGCCGACAGCAGCCACACCCGCCATCACGAGATCAATGCGTTCCCGCAAGGGCCGCGCCGCCCAAGCCGCCTGTGCGGCCCGCGCCCGGCCCGCAACCTCAAACGCGGCCTCCCGCGACAACACCTCGCGCTCGGCAAAAACCGACCCATCAATCGGCGAGACACATTGCAACATCTGCCCCATAGTCACTCCATCTCTAAAGAGAGCAGGATCCCTGCTTCATCTGGCCATAAATATCTCGGGGGCCGCCATTGGTGCGCCATTGGTTCGAGCGCCAATGGCGGCGGGGCTGGCCCCTCGCTTTCACCCTCTCAAGCCCGCTCAAACCCGCGGGCAATTTCCCAATCGGTCACCACGCGCTCAAACTCTTCGATCTCAACCTCGGCCGCGCGCGCATAGTGATCGACAACGTCATCTCCCATCGCAGCCCGCAACATCGCCGAGCCATGCAGCGCATCCCGCGCCGCGCGCAGATTGCCCGGGATCATCCCCGTCTCTCCCTGATAGACGTCGCCCGTGGTCGGCGGCTGCAACTCCAGCCCTTCTTCGATCCCAGCGATCCCCGCCGCCAGCATCCCAGCCATCGCCAGATAGGGGTTCATATCCGAGCCCGGGATACGGCATTCCACCCGCACCGCCTTGGTGCCGTCACCGCACAGGCGGAACCCGGCGGTGCGGTTGTCCACCGACCAGATGATCCGCGTCGGCGCAAAGGTCCCCTTCATGAACCGCTTGTAGCTGTTGATGTAGGGCGCCATGAAACAGGTGTAATCGGCGGCGTATTTCAAAAGACCCGCCATGTAGCTTTTCATCACATCCGACATGCCGAGCGGATCTTTTTCGTCGAAAAAGATCGGCCGCCCCTCGGACCAGAGCGACTGATGCACGTGGCTGGAACTGCCCACCTTCTCATGATGCCATTTCGGCAGGAAGGTCGCGGCATGCCCATGCTGCCAGGCAATCTCTTTCACCGCGTTCTTGGCGATCGAGTGATACTCGGCCGTCTCCATCGCAGGCGCGTATTTGATGTTCAGTTCTTCCTGCCCGGTCTCGGCCTCACCTTTCGTGTTCTCGACCGGTATCCCCGCATCCCACAGATGGTTGCGGATCGGGCGCATCACATGCTCTTCCTTGGTGGTCTGAAGGATGTGATAGTCTTCGTTGTACCCCGAGATCGGCTCAAGGTCGCGAAAGCCTTCCTTGCGGATCTGATCAAAGCTTTTCTCGAACAGGAAAAACTCCAGCTCGGTGGCGCACATCGCGTCATAGCCCATCGCCTTCAGCCGGTTCACCTGACGTTTCAGGATCGAGCGCGGCGCGTGTGGCACTTCTTCATGCGTGTGATGATCCAGCACATCGCACATCACCATCGCCGTGCCTTCCAGCCACGGTACAGGGCGCAGCGTGCTCAGATCCGGCTTCATCACATAATCGCCATAGCCCCGCTCCCAACTGGTCGACGCATACCCATCCGGCGTCCCCATCTCGAGATCCGTCGCCAGCAGATAATTGCAGCAATGCGTCTCTTCCCACGCCCCCGCAACAAAATGACCCGCATGAAACCGCTTGCCCATCAAACGGCCCTGCATATCGACCATGCATACCAATACGGTGTCGATTTCCCCGGCAGAAATCTGCGCCTTAAGATGCTCGAATGTCAG
>NZ_JBQFMM010000031.1:0-2781 GCF_056531845.1 Ruegeria sp. K3
ATGTTCAGGGCTTTACCTTTGTCGCCTGTTCCGAAGGTTGAGCGATAGTCGACGGACCCGAAGATGCGGCTGTTTTTGTTTACGGCATAAGAACCGCCGACCCCGATCTCGCCCCAAAGCGTGTCGGGATCGATACCGATGGTGACCCCGTCGATATCGACATCCTGTTCACCTGAGAAGTCGTGTATGACATTCGCAACCACGAAGTAGTTGATTTTTTCACTTGTCTGTTCGTAGGTTAAACCGACCCGACCAAGCGTCGAAAAGTCTTCCCCAAACGCAACCTCCTGACCAGTGTCATCTGTGAAGTCTCCGGTCCGGATCTGCCCGCGCTGGATCTGGAGTTGCGGTACCAGCGTTGCACCGTTGCCGAGGTCTATCATGTGACCGACCTCGAGGCTGGCTGCCACCGTTGACGTTTTGATACCTGAAGCGAGGTCGGCATTGTCATCAGAGCTGAAGTCGGACTTGATAAGGCCCAATTCGAGCTGCGTATCGACGTAAAGCCCGTCATCTCGTAACCATGCGAAAGTCGCGCCGAGGCCAAACCCTTCACTTGAGATGGATCCCCCACCATTTTCTCCACGCACCGTGCTGGAGGCCTCAGCCTGGTACGCATTGGCACCAAAGACAAAAGTGCCGGTGGCATAATCCCGAACAAAGTCGGCACCGAATTGCGCTTTCGAGATGTTTGTACTCAAGAGGCTGCTGAAGTCGTTGGAGGCAAATTCCAGGTCTCCGTTTTCGGCATGAAAGCGAACCCATGTGCCACCGTCCCAGGTATCTGACAAATCCGAACGGAACGCCAGGAGTGGCTCGTTCTCGTCATTGCCTTCGCGGAGCTGATACCGATCAAGGAAACCTGTAAGCTCCGTCAGACCACCCAAAAGGGCCGTGGGCGCGACCTGATAGACCGTGCCATTTGGCGTGAGGGTCGATAGCGCTGTCAGAAGAAAATCACCATTGGTGTCCTGATCCAAAACATAGGTGAAGATGGGCCCCTCGATCTGGCCACCGTCAAGGAGGAAAGCATCCGCACTTGCGTCGCCATCCACCGTGATCAGCGTCACATCATTGCCGGACCGTGGTGCACCACCACTTAGTTC
Source organism: Ruegeria sp. K3 (assembly GCF_056531845.1). NCBI lineage: Bacteria > Pseudomonadati > Pseudomonadota > Alphaproteobacteria > Rhodobacterales > Roseobacteraceae > Ruegeria > Ruegeria sp. K3. Next base: position 1,107 of record NZ_JBQFMM010000031.1, read on the forward strand.
GTTGACACTGATGAGCGTTTGGCCGGTGACGTCACCGGCAACGCTCAATGTGTCAGCCGTGTCGGTAGCCAGGTTCACATCGAGAACAACGGTACCGCCACCCGCAAAATCACCTGTCAGGGTCAACGCATCATCAGCCGCATCATCCGACAACGACAGAGTGGAACCAGACGTGACCCGCAGCAGATTTGTCTCCAGCGTATCCGTTCCAAGCATGGTGATCTGGCTAATGTATGGCCCATAGCTTTGGAGCGAGATGGATTCCCAGTTCTGCAGGTTCGAGACTGTAACGGTTTCCTGAGTGCCAAAGAAGATCAGCTCATCCGCCCCGTCCCGACCGTTCAGAACGGCGGTTTCGTCAAACGACGCCAGATCACCGATGGCCAATATGTCATCACCAGCGCCCAGTAAGATATCCCCGGTGAAGGACGTATTCGGGGCCAGGGAAACTACCGTATTTGACGTGCTGGTTTCGATTTGCTCAATCGCAGCAGAACCCGAACCCGCGGACACCTCTGCTCCATCGCGAACAAACACGTTCGTGAAGCTACCTGCTGTTCCACCATTGATCTTGATACCACCGTCCACGCCATAAACGCTGCCGCTGATGTCTATTTCTGTCCCAGAACCGCCAAGGTTCTTTGAATAGACACCATAACGGCCACCTGCGACGGCGCCATAGGTAACTATCTGCGTTATGCCGCCATTCGCATCGTTGTAAGTGTAGATACCATCCGTGGCCGTGCCAACAACACTGTCAGCAATAACAAACACATTACCGCCATTGTAGTTCCTGACCAGAATTGCCGTGTAGTCAGCGTTAACATAGGCGGTACCGTCATTGTTCGTGGCGTTGACCATCACGTCCGCACTACCAAAGTTGTTTGCGAGGATCCCAGCACTATCGCCCCCCGTGACCGAACCCGTCGCCGTGATCGAAATCGACGTACTGTTGGCATCGTTGCGCGCCAAAATAGCGGGCGAGCTTCTGTCACCGCCAGAGTTGACATTGTTGACGCTGATGGAAATGGCGCCGCCATTGCTATTGACCGCCAACAAACCGGTTCGTTCGCCATAGATGGTCAGATCTCCTGCCGCGTTTGCTGCCTGCACAACCAGATCACCAGTGCCTCTGTTGCGCAGCAATATGCCATCCGCCGCACTACTTCCCACATTACCCGTAGCCGTAAATGTTAAAGAGGACGCACCCACGAAGTTGTCAGCAACGACTGCCCTGTAGTATCCGAACGTTTCCCCAACGGTGATATTCAAGGCCCCGCCATTGTAGTTTTTGGCATCGACAGCGTGATAGTAGGCGTCGATGGCCCGGCCGTTGGAGTTTGTCGCATTGATCACCAGATCACCACTGCCGTGGTTGATCGCCTCGATACCATTGTGCTCTCCGTAAGCGGTGACAGGCGGGCTTTCATAACTAAAGATCAACCCATGGGTCGTAACTGTCAGGTCTCTGCCATTTGAGTCGTTAAAAGCATAAACTGCACTGTTGGACACGCTTGCGACATTGTCAGCCGTGATGATGACATCACCGCCGTTGAAGTTTCTGGCATTGATGCCATGGGTCTCGCCCGATACCGACACATCGTTATCCGCGTTGCTTGCAAAAACCGTCAGGTCGCCAGTGCCCTCATTCGTCGCTTCAATCGCTTCCCGGCCA
>NZ_JBQFMM010000032.1:0-2019 GCF_056531845.1 Ruegeria sp. K3
GGTGTATCGTTGTCGATGATGTCGAGCGTACCCGATACCGTGGCCCCGAGTGCAACCCCCGCAGACGGGTTCGATATTGTGAAGGTGGCCGTCTCGAGCCCCTCGATATCCGCGTCATCCGCCACATTGAGTACGACGCTGGCCGAGTTGTTCCCGTCCTGAATGGTTATTGAGGCAGGGACTGCCGTCGTGAAGTCCGAGGCCGTAATCCCATTGCCGCTCAGACCAAGATCGAAGGTCTGATCGCCAATCACGGCGAGTGAGGTAGTCACCGTGATCGTCACCTGCGTACCGTCATCTTCAGAACCGACCGATGGGGTCACGGAGAGGTTGGCAACAGGCGTCGTGCCGGCGCTGTATTCCAGATAGATCGGAGCCGTAACTGCACCCAGCGGAAGGTCGTTGTTGCTTGTATCAATGACACTGGCCACAAATCCCAGCGGAAGCTGATCTTCTCCGACAAAGTCGTAAAGGGCGATATCAGCAAAATCAAACAGGCTGGTAATATCCTGATTTGTACCATCAAGCAGGACATCCACAGTCTGGAATTCGACGGCGTTGTTTGCCGGAAAATCTTCAGCCCCAAGAGCCGCAAGCTGCGCATCAAGTTGTGATTTGTAAGGTTCGGCGAAGTTGTTGGCTACTGGTTGAATGAAACCTTTGGTCAGAACGATCCGCGCGGTGGCACCGGCAGGTCCGCTGACAACAACTGTCGGGCCGGTGACGTCATATGTGCCAATCTCTCCTTCGGAGAGGCCATTTACACTGAGCTGGACGGCCGTGTTTGGAGCAGCCTGATCTGCCAGGCCAATCGAGCCACCCTGGGATCCATCACTCTGAAGTTGACCTGTCGCGGTAGTGCCATCGGCGAAGGTGATTGTGAACGAAGACCCGATGAGCTCCGCGCCGGATACGCCACCCACATCCCACGAGGGCGAAGAACCGCCGTCAAGCGTCGATTTTTGAGATCCGGCAACGGAATTCGGGTCCATATCAACGGAAAAGCCAAGCGTCTCTCCGCTCTCAAATCCGCCATTTACTAGCGGATCAAAGGTGAGCACTATCCCGGAATACCCAGCCGTTCCTCCGGCTCCGATGTAAGATGCATTTGTCGGAGCCTGTACGCCGGTGTTTCCATTGGTATTGATTTGAAGCGCTTTGGAGATCGTGTCACCTGCGAGGCCGAACGGGTCAAATACGCTATCCGGATAAAGCGCATTTGTTACATCAATCTCAATGGACGAAATTGTTTTTGATCCGACATTTGTCAGGACAAACGAGTTATTTCCATAGTTGGAAATCTGGACGTTGTTAGCCCCAGCATTGACTGACAGTGTGGCTGCACCGTTATTCGTCTCGCTCGGATCATCCGCAACGGTCACCGCAATGTCTTGCGTGACTGTGTTTGTGCCGTCGAACGCGCTGATGGTCACGTTATAGACGTTGTCGTCACCAACATCGGTGGGGGCTTCGAAATCCGGAGCCGTCAGAAAGCTAAGCGCTCCGGACGTCGGGTCGATTATAAAGAGACCGGCATCCGCGCCACCTGCAATGGCGAACTGGATTGCATCATCCTCTGGATCGGTCGCGCTGACCGTGCCAACGGCGGTCGTATTCTCGATAACGCCAAAAGTCGAAGACGAAGTAAAGCTAGGCGCCTGATTGGGGGGTGTATCGTTGTCGATGATGTCGAGCGTACCCGATACCGTGGCCCCGAGTGCAACCCCCGCAGACGGGTTCGATATTGTGAAGGTGGCCGTCTCGAGCCCCTCGATATCCGCGTCATCCGCCACATTGAGTACGACGCTGGCCGAGTTGTTCCCGTCCTGAATGGTTATTGAGGCAGGGACTGCCGTCGTGAAGTCCGAGGCCGTAATCCCATTGCCGCTCAGACCAAGATCGAAGGTCTGATCGCCAATCACGGCGAGTGAGGTAGTCACCGTGATCGTCACCTGCGTACCGTCATCTTCAGAACCGACCGATGGGGTCACGGAGAGGTTGGCAACAGGCGTCGTGCCG
>NZ_JBQFMM010000033.1:0-1879 GCF_056531845.1 Ruegeria sp. K3
TGGACTGTTTGTAGTCTGCGCGGGCTGCTCTGGGATTTTCTAAAGTTGGTTGCGGGAGCAGGATTTGAACCTGCGACCTTCAGGTTATGAGATAGCTTACGCCCACCTGCACCAACTACGCTGGGAAACGCTGCATTACCCTATCTTATTGGAATCGTTATTTTATTATTGACGACTGGCGCGCTCCGTTCCTACCTCTTACGCCATAGACCGCTTCCAGTTGCTTCCACAATGCTTCCACGGAGCGATGACAAAGAAAGGATGAGCGATGCCCAAACTGACCAAACGCGCCATAGAAGCCCTGCCTGTTGACGCAAAAGACTACTTTGTCTGGGATAGCCAGATTGCCGGGTTTGGTGTCCGCGTGATGCCTTCCGGGGCCAAGACCTATCAGGCGCAGTATCGCAGAGGTGGAAGGACAAGACGCGTTTCCATCGGACGACATGGCAAGATCACCGTCGACGAGGCGCGGAAGCTGGCAACGGAACTCATGGGGCAAGTGGCAAAGGGTGGGAACCCGGCCGAAGAGATTGCGCAGCATCGGCGCGCGCCCACGGTCTCGGCTTTGTGTGAGCGGTTCTTTGACACACACGTCAAGGAGCGCTGCAAGCCGTCCACACAAGGGGAGTATCGCAGGGCAATCGACCTGTTTATCTGTCCAGCCATTGGCAGCTTCAAAGTGGTCGACGTGGAACGTAAAGATATTGCCGAACTGCACTACAAGTTTCGGGACAAACCCTATCAAGCCAACCGGACGTTGGGCGTTTTGTCCAAGATGTTCAATCTGGCGGAAATCTGGGGTTTGCGGCCTGACGGATCAAACCCCTGTCGCCATGTCCCGAAATACCGCGAAGAGAAACGGGAGCGGTTTCTGAGCCAAGACGAGTTGCAAAGACTCGGGAAAGCTTTGACAGAAGCGGAACGGGATGGCTCGGAGTCGCCCTTTGTCATCGCCGCCTTCAGGTTACTGATCTTAACCGGGTGTCGCCTTGGTGAAATCCAAACCCTGCAATGGTCATTCGTCACAGACGCTGGAATGGAGCTACCAGACACCAAAACAGGCGCGCGACGCATTCCCCTGCCCCAAGCGGCCCGAGCCATTCTGAGTGCCCTGCCACGGCTTCCTGACAACCCTTACGTCATAGCTGGCGCTGTTGGCGGCCACTATGCCACCGACCTACAGAAGCCTTGGCGTCGTGTACGTAAGCGGGCTGGTCTGAACGATGTCCGTATTCACGACCTGCGCCATACCTATGCATCAAATGCCGTGTCGTCGGGAATGCCCATTCAGATGGTCGGGCGATTGCTGGGGCACAGTCAGATTCAGACCACGATGCGGTATGCCCATCTGGCCGATGATCCGGTACGGCAGGCAGCAGAAGAAAACGCCGCACGCCTCAATACAATCGTAGGCGCGCAGGAACCTAACCATGGGCTGCGTCTAGTTAGGTAAAGCGCTCAGCGTGACCAACCCCTAAACATATACATAGACGTGCTACACTACGAAGGGCGTCTACGTATACCGCCGCCGCGATCTGCGTGTTTGGGCCGAAGGTCGCCGCCGCCGTAACACCTCGCAAGTCTGAGTTTTGCCCGCACGGGGTTGGCAGCGCTGTGCGGGATTTTGGGGCCGGAATGGCTCTGTAGGGGCGCGGGCGAAACGGTCCCGCGCCCCTTAGCGACACACTACTGAACTGCATCCTGTTGCTTCCACAGTGCTTCCAGTTGTGCAGTGGCCTAAAACGCAGAAAGCGCCCGTTGGGGCGCTAAGTGTTTGTTTTCCGACCTTAAAGTTGGTTGCGGGAGCAGGATTTGAACCTGCGACCTTCAGGTTATGAGCCTGACGAGCTACCGGGCTGCTCCATCCCGCGACACTTTA
>NZ_JBQFMM010000034.1:0-1473 GCF_056531845.1 Ruegeria sp. K3
AGCAGCTTACATCATGCCGCCCATGCCGCCCATGTCGGGCATGCCGCCGGCAGGTGCCGCGCCTTCTTTGGCGGGCTTATCGGCAACCATTGCTTCGGTGGTGACCAGCAGGCCCGCAACCGATGCCGCATCTTCCAGAGCGGTACGGACAACTTTGGCCGGGTCGATCACACCAAACGAGAACATGTCGCCATATTCTTCGGTCTGAGCGTTGAAGCCGAATGCTGCGTCGTCGCTTTCGCGAACTTTGCCAGCAACAACCGCACCGTCGACACCAGCGTTCTCGGCGATCTGGCGCAGAGGCGCTTCGATTGCCTTACGAACGATGTTGATACCTGCGTTCTGGTCAGCGTTTGCACCTTCCAGAGTTTCCAGTGCTTTACCGGCCTGAACCAGAGCAACACCACCGCCCACAACAACGCCTTCCTGAACGGCAGCGCGGGTTGCGTTCAGAGCATCGTCCACACGGTCCTTACGCTCTTTCACTTCAACTTCGGTCATGCCGCCAACGCGGATAACGGCAACACCGCCTGCCAGTTTGGCAACGCGCTCTTGCAGCTTCTCACGGTCGTAATCCGACGAGGTTTCTTCGATCTGAGTGCGGATCTGAGCAACACGTGCTTCGATCTCGGCTTTCTCGCCAGCACCGTCGACGATGGTGGTTTCGTCTTTGGTGATTTCGATTTTCTTGGCGGTGCCCAGCATGTCCATGGTGACGGACTCGAGCTTCATGCCCAGATCTTCGCTGATGACCTGACCGCCGGTCAGGATGGCGATGTCCTGCAGCATGGCTTTGCGGCGGTCGCCGAAGCCCGGTGCTTTGACAGCAGCAATTTTCAGGCCGCCGCGCAGTTTGTTGACCACGAGGGTCGCCAGCGCTTCGCCTTCAACATCTTCCGCGATGATCAGCAGCGGCTTCTGCGACTGGATCACCTGCTCGAGCAGCGGAACCATCGGCTGCAGCGAGGACAATTTCTTTTCGTGCAGCAGGATCATGCAGTCGTCGAGTTCTGCGATCATCTTGTCTGCGTTGGTGACGAAGTAAGGCGACAGGTAGCCACGGTCGAACTGCATACCTTCGACAACATCGGTCTCGGTTTCCAGACCTTTGTTTTCTTCGACGGTGATAACGCCTTCGTTGCCAACCTTCTGCATCGCGTCTGCGATCTGCTGGCCGATTTCGGCTTCGCCGTTGGCCGAGATGGTGCCAACCTGAGCAACTTCTGCCGAGTCTTTGACTTCACGCGAAGCGTCTTTGATGCCTTCGACAACCTTGGCAGTTGCCAGGTCGATGCCGCGCTTCAGGTCCATCGGGTTCAGGCCAGCAGCAACCTGCTTCAGACCTTCGCGAACGATGGCTTGGGCTAGAACGGTTGCGGTGGTGGTGCCGTCGCCGGCTTCGTCATTGGTGCGGCTGGCGACTTCTTTCACCATCTGCGCGCCCATGTTTTCGAACTTGTCTTCCAGTTCGAT
>NZ_JBQFMM010000035.1:0-1177 GCF_056531845.1 Ruegeria sp. K3
ATGGCAAAGGAAAAGTTTGAGCGTAATAAGCCGCACGTCAACATCGGCACGATTGGCCACGTTGACCACGGCAAGACCACGCTGACCGCAGCAATCACCAAGTATTTCGGTGACTTCAAAGCGTATGACCAGATTGACGGCGCGCCTGAAGAAAAAGCACGTGGCATCACCATCTCGACCGCCCACGTGGAGTACGAGACCGACAACCGCCACTATGCGCATGTCGACTGCCCCGGCCACGCCGACTATGTCAAGAACATGATCACCGGTGCCGCTCAGATGGACGGCGCGATCCTGGTTGTGAACGCAGCTGACGGCCCGATGCCGCAGACCCGCGAGCACATCCTGCTGGGCCGCCAGGTTGGCATCCCGAAGATGGTCGTGTTCATGAACAAAGTTGACCAGGTTGACGACGAAGAGCTGCTGGAACTGGTTGAGATGGAAGTTCGCGAACTGCTGTCCAGCTACGAATACCCCGGCGACGATATTCCGATCATCGCAGGTTCGGCTCTGGCCGCGATGGAAGGCAACAACCCGGAAATCGGCGAAGAGAAGATCAAGGAACTGATGGCGGCTGTTGATGACTACATCGACACCCCTGAGCGTGAAGTTGACAAGCCGTTCCTGATGCCGGTCGAAGACGTGTTCTCGATCTCGGGCCGTGGTACTGTTGTGACCGGCCGTGTCGAGCGTGGCGTGATCAATGTTGGCGACGAGATCGAAATCGTCGGCATCCGTGACACTCAGAAAACCACCTGTACCGGTGTTGAAATGTTCCGCAAGCTGCTGGATCGCGGTGAAGCGGGCGACAACATCGGCGCCCTGCTGCGCGGTATCGACCGTGACGGCGTTGAGCGTGGCCAGGTTCTGTGTAAGCCGGGTTCGGTTACACCGCACACCAAGTTCGAAGCCGAAGCCTACATCCTGACCAAGGAAGAAGGCGGTCGTCATACCCCGTTCTTCGCGAACTACCGTCCGCAGTTCTACTTCCGTACAACTGACGTGACCGGCACCGTGACCCTGGCGGCTGGCACCGAGATGGTTATGCCCGGCGACAACGTAGGCTTCACCGTCGAGCTGATCGCCCCGATCGCGATGGAAGACGGCCTGCGCTTTGCGATCCGCGAAGGCGGCCGCACCGTCGGCGCCGGCGTCGTCTCGAAAATCATCGAGTAAT
>NZ_JBQFMM010000036.1:0-756 GCF_056531845.1 Ruegeria sp. K3
GTCAGGACCCATTGATTTCCGCTTGGCTGCGTGATTCACGGTTCGAAAATCGAGCGGTGACCATGTCTAATCTTTTCTAGCTGACGGATGCGCAGATGGCGCGTCTTGAACCTTTCTTCCCCAAGTCCCACGACATGCCACGCGTTGATGATCGTCGTGTGTTGAGCGGCATTATCTTCATTAATCGCAATGGGTTGAGATGGCGCGATGCCCCTTCGGCGTATGGCCCACACAAGACGCTCTATAACCGTTGGAAGCGGTGGATCGACAAGGGCATCTTCGCCCGGATGATGGCCGGTCTGGCTGCCGAACACGGCGAAGAGAAGACCGTGATGATTGATGCTAACTACCTGAAGGCTCAGCGTACCGCGACCAGTTTGGGCGTCAAAAAAGGGGGCGTGGGCGCCTGATCGGGCGCACCAAGGGCGGCATGAACACCAAGTTGCATGCCATCTGCGACAGCCGGGGACGTCCGCTCAACCTGTTCATCTCCGCCGGTCAGGTCAGCGATTATATTGGTGCGCGGGCACTGCTGAGCGGCCTGCCGGATGTCGATTGGCTGCTCGGGGATCGTGGCTATGACGCCGATTGGTTCCGGGAAGCGTTGAAAGACAAAGGGATACGCGCCTGCATCCCTGGCCGGAAACAGCGGAAGAAACCGGCTAAGTACGACAAGCGTCGTTACAAACGGCCTAACCGGATCGAGATCATGTTCGGCAGGTTGAAGGATTGGCGGCGTGTGGCAACCCGCTACGA